>NZ_RHLN01000015.1 GCF_004121075.1 Lutibacter sp. HS1-25 | reverse complement strand
CTTCTCCTACACCACAATTATCAAGCTCATTTGTTACATCTCTCTTTTACAATAACATTTTGTTTTGCTGTTGTTGAATTTCCATTACCATCTTCAAATGTCCATGTTACAATTGTAGTACCTTGAGTTGTAATTGGGAAAACTGTAGTTGTAGTCCCTGTGATAGTTCCTGCACAAGCATCTGTTGTTGTTGGCGCTATTGGTGTTCCACTGCATTCTCCAACTGTTACATCTGATAAAATAGGTGTTACTGGTGCTTCTGTAACTAATACACTTGAGTTATATCCACAACTTACATCACTATAAATAGTAATATTTGCAGGTGCTGTAAACGTAGGTGCCTCTGTATCTTTTACAATAACATTTTGTTTTGCTGTTGTTGAATTTCCATTACCATCTTCAAATGTCCAAGTTACAATTGTAGTGCCTTGAGTTGTAATTGGGAAAACTGTAGTTGTAGTCCCTGTGATAGTACCTGCACAAGCATCTGTTGTTGTTGGCGCTATTGGTGTTCCACTGCATTCTCCAACTATTACATCTGATAAAATAGGTGTTACTGGTGCTTCTGTATCTTTTACAGTTATCAATTGAGTAACATTCTTTGTATTATTACAAGCATCTGTAACACTATATGTCCTTGTTATAACTTCTGGATTTGTATTTCCATCACTTTCATCTTTAACCCAAGCAATTATTGGCTGTATACCACTATTATCAAACGCATCAGTTACAACCAAAATATTAGCTACAGGAACATCCCCTATACATTGAACATTAATAGGCAACGGATTTGAAGCTGTAGGAGCTAATATATCTCCAGCTAAAATTTCAAAAACATTCGTCTCAGCAGAACAATCATTTGACGCATCTGAGATTAAAACCTTATAAAAACCCGCACTTAAATTAGTGTAACTTCCATCAACATCACCATCAGCTATATTTACAGCTACAAAAGATCCATTTGATGTAGCTGAATATAATAAATCATATCCTAAGACACCTGCTCCTCCACTAGCTGAAACTGTTAGAGTACCTGTATTTGTTTCTGAACAAATTAAGTTGGTAGTTTCAACACTATCAATACTAATAGGTGGAGCTGTATTTATTGTAAACGCAAAATAACAATCAGATGTTGAACCTGGTGGATAAGCATAGTAAGTACCTGGACCTGGAAAATTTTTTGTATATCTCACAGAAGAATCTGATACTGGTTGAGTATTGTAAAATCTCGCTGCAGGAGGAAAATAACCACTTATATCTGAAACAGGAACTGCACTTGCGTCACAATAATAAAAGTCTCTAATTGAAGAATATCCACTACAATCAAAATTAGTAGTATTGATATTAATTACTAATGGTGTAGGTATTGCCACTCCAGAACAATTAACATTATCATATCCCTGTATAATTGAATGGTTTTTAATAGACACACCTGAGTTTTGACCTACTCCATTTATAAATCCAGTCAAAGAAATATTAGAACCACAACTAGCATTTAATAATAATGCACAATCTTTTGTTGCTGATAATTTAAATTTTAAACGAGCTAATATTGTATTTGAATCAACTGGAAGAGGCAATGTTCCAATATTCCAAACTATATTGCTTCCAACAATTTTTGGCGCATCATTAGTTGAAACTAATGGTGAAAAAACTTCAGAAATTAAACTACCTGAAACATGAGTTGACATATATGGAATTGGAATTGTCAATATCATATCATTAACAGCTTCAGTTCCTAAATTTTTAACATCAATCGTAAATTCAACTTCCTCACCTGGCAACACAGTTGAGTTAACAACAGGAGATGTTGATACAACAGCTTCAACCTCAGGAACATACGCATCTACAGCAAAAGTTAAATTAAATATACTGTATGTATCCCCATTGATGTATGAATTCCCATTTGTTCCGTATTGAAAAGATACGGATTTTTGATTATTTTTAATTATACTTTTATTGGCATTTGGAATATCAAACATCAAGACATCTAATCCATTATTATTGATAAAATTTGGATAACGGGGATTTCCACCTGTGCTAATATCTGAATTAAAAAAGTTATCTTCTGCTCCTCTAGAATTTTTTAAAGACACCCAATTTCCAGCAACATTTTTAATTCTAAAATAATCACGTTCAATACCTCTATCTCCCTCACCAGCCATAAAGCCCATTTTCACTCTAACATCACCACTTATTGCTGAATTAAAACCATTCAAAATATCAATTTGATAAGTATTCGAATTTCTTCCTCCGTACACAAATGCATATCCATCAAAAACTGTAATATCTCTCCATTTTAAACTTGAATTACCATAAACTACAACAATACTCCATCCTCCATAATATCCAGTACCATCACCTTTACCTTCTATTAAAGCTATATCTGCCACATAATAGTCACCTAAACCATGATCTTTAACATACTGCGTAATATCAGCATGACCAGCAAACATATAATCACTATCATCAGTAGGATAATAAATATCAGTACTTAAATCATTATCTGCTCCATCTTCTGCCTCTATTGACTTATAAGAAGTTGCATTAGGGCCTTTTATTTTTAATTTCTTTTTATCGAACGTTTTTTTCACTCCATTTTGAGTAACCTCAAAAACGTTTTGCTTGTACACTGATCTCCCAGTCCAATATAAACCAGCATATACAATATCCGAACATGCAAGCGACACTCCATTCTCATCCTTAAATTGCAATGTTGCTCTTGAAGAGTTCCAAGTAGAAGCATCTCCATCGATATCAACATACTTCATTACATTGTAACCGTTTTGAATATTGTTATTAGCATTTCCATTTATATCATTTCCGGCATATGTTAAGTTTGTATTACCAATCATGGTAAAGTCTCCTTTAATACTATATGTTGTAGGTGGATTTGCTATTTGAGTTGACACCCTAGGTTCGAATTCTTTGCGAACTTGACTATAACTTTTAAAGCCTGTTACCAAAAGAAATGCTATAAACAACACTAACTGAATAAGAACTTTAGCTTGTAACTTTGAGGTGTAATTATTTTTCATATCCTATTTTATTAAAAGTTAGTCTAATTTATGAAGGGTTTATTGTCATAAAATAAACAGTAATACTAGACCCAGTATTAATCACAAAACGCTGCATTTGAGCAACCGATGTACTAAATTGATTACACTGCACGTAGATATATTTCAAACTAGAAAAACTTTGAAGAGTAGCAACATCAAAAATAGTATTTAACTCACTTAAACTTTCAACATTAATTTCAATTAACTCAACTGTTTGAAATACTGGATTTATAGTTTTTAAAATATTCAAGGATTTAACATCCTCTAATATCACCTTCACAGGATTTTGATTATCTGGCGCCATTGCAATTGCATTGTTAGCAATATAAATTGTAGGTTTCAAATTATAATTTAAATCATAAAAATTATTTAAATCCGCAGCGTAAGAATTATTTTCAACAGCGGCCAATGTAGTCTTGGCAGATTTAGTAGATTTATTTTGCGGAACTAAATTTTCTTGAGGATTATGATTAAATATCTCATATACTTTCACCTCTTGAGCCTTCACACTACAAATAAAAACGAACGAGACAACAAAAGTTAGAAAAAAGTTATAACAACTCAAAGTAGTTTTATTTTTCATATTTTAATTTTTAATTTTTTTACAACAGTAACCCAAAACTAAGTTTTAGACACATTGCCACATAAACATCAATCATTAAATCAACCTTTAATAAAAAATAGGTTAATTAACAATAATTACTTATCGTGGTATTTTAATATATAATATAAATGGATCTGTGGGGACCATTTTCTCAATTCAATAACAAAGATAGTACAGAAACACATTAAATCACAGACTCTTAACACCTATTTTACAACAATTTAACGAATGGGTGATATTTATCAATAAATGGTTCAAATTTCAATGTATCAAGCACAAGATTAGATTTAAACCCTCCAAATAACACCATAACCAACTAAAAACCAAATTATTACAAGTAAATTCATTTAATTCAAATGATATTCAATTTTCTTCTAAAGTATAGCCACTATATGCGGGCTAATTCATAAAAAATTCTATTTTTGCATTTCAACTTTAGTTAAAACTACTATGAATACATTTGATGTAGCCGTAATTGGCTCAGGACCTGGAGGATATGTTGCCGCAATTAGATGCGCACAATTAGGATTAAAAACAGCAATTATTGAAAAATACAATACATTAGGAGGTACTTGTTTAAATGTTGGATGCATTCCGTCAAAGGCATTGCTTGATTCTTCACATCATTATTACGATGCTACAAAACATTTTGAAACTCACGGTATAAATGTAAAAGGTTTAGAAATAAATTTTGAACAAATGATAGCTCGTAAAAACGAAGTAGTAGCGCAAACATCGGGCGGCATTAATTATTTAATGGATAAAAACAACATCACTTTACTACAGGGTATTGGAAGTTTTACCGATGCTACACATATTAATGTTACAAAATCTGATGGTACTGTTGAAAAAATTGAAGCTGCTAAAACAATTATAGCTACAGGCTCAAAACCATCAACGTTACCTTTTATTAAAGTTGATAAAAAAAGAGTTATTACTTCAACAGAAGCATTGAGTTTAACTGAAATTCCAAAACATTTAATTGTAATTGGAGGCGGTGTAATTGGCCTAGAATTAGGATCGGTTTATAGCCGCTTAGGTGCTGAAGTTTCTGTAATTGAATACATGCCAAACATTGTTCCTGGAATGGACGCAATGCTTTCTAAAGAATTACAAAGAACTTTAAAAAAACAAGGAATTAAATTTTACACAGATCATAAAGTAACTTCAGTTGAAAATAAAGGCAATGAGGTTTTAGTAATTGCCAATGACAAAAAAGGAAATCCGGTTGAATTTAAAGGCGATTATACGCTAATTTCTGTTGGAAGAAAACCATATACCGAAGGCTTAGGATTGGAAAATGTTGGCATCAAAGTATCTGAAAGAGGTCAAATTGAAACAAATGATCATTTACAAACAAACGTTTCTAATATTTACGCAATTGGCGATGTGGTAAAAGGCGCAATGCTTGCTCACAAAGCTGAAGAAGAAGGAACCATGGTTGCCGAATTAATTGCTGGTCAAAAACCACATATTAACTACAATTTAATTCCAGGTGTTGTTTATACTTGGCCAGAAGTTGCTTGTGTTGGTAAAACAGAAGAACAATTAAAAGAAGCTGGCGCTAAATACAAATCGGGTACTTTTGCAATGCGCGCTTTGGGTAGAGCAAGAGCTAGTATGGATTTAGACGGACAAATAAAAGTGCTTGCCGATGCTGATACTGATGAAATTTTAGGTGTTCATATGATTGGTGCAAGAGCTGCAGATATGATTGCTGAAGCTGTAATAGCTATGGAATTTAGAGCTTCTTCTGAAGATATTGCTCGCTCGTCTCACGCACATCCAACTTTTACCGAAGCTTTTAAAGAAGCTTGTTTGGCCGTAAATAACAGAGCTATACATAGTTAATTTTAAGTTGAAAATTAAGAAATTAAAGTCTGTTTTAAATAAATGCTATTGCCTACAATCAATAACATTTATTTAAAATTGACAATTCATAATTGACAATTTGTAATTCGTAATTTAAAAAAGTGCAACGAACAAATCACAAAATTCAAGTTCAGAATATTGCTGTTTTTAAAACGCAACTATTAATTTGGGCGCAGCAATTTAAAAAAGTGGTTTGGTTAGATAGCAACAATTATCCGCTAAACCACAGTAGTTTTGATGCAGTTTTGGCTGTTGATGTTTTTTCTGAAATTGAAACCAATTACTTTGGCGCTTTCAACAAATTAAAAGAATATCAAACCCGTGTTAAAGATTACATTTTTGGCTATTTAAGTTACGATTTAAAAAATGATGTTGAAGCTATTTCATCCAAAAATTTTGACAATCTTCATTTTCCAGATTTATACTTTTTTCAACCAAAAAAAATTTTTTTTATAAAAGGAAATACCGTTGAAATAAAATACATCATTGATTTTCAACAAGAGATTGATTCGGATATTTCAGAAATCAATCAACCAACAACCAACAACCAGCGACCAACAAGCAACAACCAAGTTAAAATAAAACTTCGCATTCATAAAGATGCCTATTTTGAAAAAATAAATACCATTTTAAACCACATTCATCGTGGCGATATTTACGAAGCCAATTTTTGTCAGGAATTTTACAGCAAAAATACAACTATCAATCCTTTAGCAATTTACCAAAATTTAAATGCTATTTCAAAACCACCATTTGCAACATTTTTAAAAATTAACGATAAGTTTTTACTTTCTGCTTCGCCAGAACGTTATTTAAAAAAAGAAGGTTTAACCATTATTTCTGAACCTATAAAAGGTACCGAAAAAAGAGCCGAAACTATAGAAGAAGATCAACAATTAATTAAGGCTTTAGAAAAAAACCCAAAAGAACGAGCTGAAAATATTATGATTGTAGATTTGGTGCGAAACGACCTTTCTCGTGCTGCAATTAAAGGAAGTGTAAAAGTTGACGAGCTTTGTAAAGTTTATACTTTTAAACAAGTTCATCAACTAATTTCAACCATTTCTTGTAAAGTATCAAAAAACACACATCCTGTTGAAATTATTAAAAACACTTTTCCAATGGGAAGTATGACAGGCGCTCCAAAAATTTCAGCAATGAATATTATGGAAGAACTTGAAGAAACCAAACGCGGTTTGTATTCAGGTGCTGTTGGTTATTTTACTCCCAAAGGAGATTTTGATTTTAACGTTATTATAAGAAGCATTTTATACAATGCAACAAAAAAATATGTTTCTTACTCTGTTGGTGGTGCCATTACAGCACAATCAATTCCTGAAAAAGAATATGAAGAATGTTTGTTGAAGGCAAAAGCTATGAAACAAGTTTTATTAAACACTAATTAATTATATTTACCACAAAAAATGCGAAAGGCTGTTCAAAAACATATCAATCAAAATTTACCTTTTTTAATAGGTAAAAAAATATTAATTGCAATATCAGGCGGTATTGATAGCCGTGTTTTAGTACATATTTTTCACCGTTTAGAATTTGACATTTCCTTAGCGCATTGCAATTTTATGCTGCGCGGAAAAGAAAGCAATAAAGACGAAGAATTTGTAAAGGAAATGGGTGAAAGTTTACAAATACCAACCTATACTATTCGCTTTGATACAGAAGAGTACGCAACAAAAATGGGCGTTTCTACCCAAATGGCAGCACGAGATTTGCGTTACAAATGGTTTTTACAACTTATTGAAAAAAATAAAATTGATTATGTTGTTACCGCGCATCAAAAAGATGATGTTATAGAAACTTTTTTAATTAATTTAACCCGAGGAACTGGCTTAGAAGGACTCACAGGCATACCTGCTGTAAACGGCAATATTGTTAGACCATTGTTACCTTTTTCTAGAAATGATATTTTAATTTACGCCACTAAGAAAAAACTAACTTGGCGAGAAGACAGCAGTAACTCTTCTATTAAATATGTTCGTAATAAAATAAGACACAAAGTAGTACCATTTTTAAAAGAGTTAAATCCTAATTTATTAGAATCGTTTAGCAACACACTTGATAATTTAAAAGGAAGCAAACAAATTATTGCAGATTATATTGAAATTGTAAAAACAAACGTTGTTAGCTCGCACCAAAATACACTTCATTTAAAAATTTCTGAACTTAAAAAGTTAAGCAATCCAAAAATATATTTGTACGAATTATTAAATGAATACGGCTTTACCGAGTGGGATGATATTGTTGAATTGTTGGATGCTCAAAGCGGAAAACATGTTTTTAGCAAAACACACAGATTGCTAAAAAATCGTGATATTTTAATTTTATCTAGCATTGTTTCAACTGAAGAAACAAGCATTTTTGAAATTGCTGAAAACACTTCATCAATAACAAAACCTATTGCTTTAAATTTTGAAAAAGTTGACATTGCTTTTGATACTAAAAACCATTTCAACAAAGTTTTTGACGAATTATTTTTAGACGAAAAAAACACCATTTCAATTGATTATGATAAAATTAATTTCCCTTTAACCATCAGAAAAAAAGAAAAAGGAGATTTCTTTTACCCAATTGGATTGAATGGCAAAAAGAAAATAAGCAAGTTTTTTAAAGACGAAAAACTATCGTTAGTTGAAAAAGAAAATACTTGGTTATTGTGTTCTCAAAATGATATTGTGTGGGTTATTGGTAAACGCTTAGACGATCGTTTTAAAGTTTCAAAAACAACTTCAAGTATATTAAAAATTAAAATCTAATTTCTTATAATTGATGAAGTTCAAATTGTTAAAAAAACTACTACTTCATTTTTTTATAGCCTAATTATTTTAAAATTCATCAAAAAAAATATTTGATTTACACGCTGTAAAAAAATTTACAAAAAAATCGATTTCGTTAAATTAAGGCTACAGATACTTTAATTTAAACAAAGCTTTTGTAAATTTACCGCTATATAACTAAAAAAATATGCATAAACAACCAAAATTCACACGTTTTACTGAAAACGTACTGTCTAAATATCAAATTTACAACAGTATTTTTACTTCACTTCCGTTTGATTCCATAACAAATACTGGTGTTTTACTACCATTATTTCACGAAAAATGTGAAAACGGATTTGCAAATAAAAAAAATCCAACAGAAATTGTTGAAGATTTTTTTAATGCCTATCAGCAAAACTTAACCGATGAAGAAAAAACGAAACTATTATTTCGTTTTATACAATATATTGAACGTCAAGTTGTTTTATTTGACGCAATTGAAGATGCTGCCTTTGCCGATGTAAATAACATGGATGGTGTTGGAACCATGCGAAATACCAAAGAAACTGCAGCACAAGAAAATAAAAAAGAAGCACTTCAAAAGCATTTAGAAGATTTTAAAGTTAGAATTGTATTAACTGCACATCCAACACAATTTTATCCAGGTCCTGTTTTAGGAATTATCACAGAACTTGCCCATGCTATTGAAAAAAACGAACTGCTTTTAATTAATAAATTATTAGCTCAATTAGGAAAAACTCCTTTTTTCAAACACCAAAAACCGTCTCCATTTGATGAAGCCGTAAGTTTAATATGGTACTTAGAAAATGTGTTTTACCACTCTGTATCAAATACTTACAATTACATTCAAAGTAATATTTTTGACGGAAAAGAAATCGATAACGATATTATTAATTTAGGCTTTTGGCCTGGAGGAGATAGAGATGGAAACCCATTTGTTACCACTGAAATTACCTTAAACGTTGCAAAACGTTTAAAACAAATGATTCTTAAAAATTACTATAAAGATATTCGTATTTTAAAGAAACGTTTAACATTTAACGGTGTTGAACAACACATAAACGAACTAGAAAAATTATTGTTTGACAATAGTGTGAATCCTGATTTAAACACTATGATTCCTCTTGATGAATTTATTGAACGTTTAAAAGTAATTAGAGAAATTATAATTACAAAACATCAATCAATTTACTTAGAAGAAATTACAGATTACATAAACAAAGTACGCTTATTTGGTTATCATTTTGCTACTTTAGATATTCGTCAAGACAGTAGAGTTCACCACAATGTATTTAGTGAAATTGTAACTACTTTAATCAATAATGGCAGTACAATTTTTCCAAAAAATTACCTAGAACTTACTGAAGATGAGCAAATATCAATTCTTTCAAAAGTTGAAGACAATGTAGATATCAACATTTTTGAAAATGAAATGGTTACAAAAACGCTAGGATCTATACACGCCATAAAAACCATACAACAAAACAATGGTGTGCGTGGAGCTAACAGATACATTATTAGCAACAACCAAAAAGCAGTAAACGTAATGGAAACATTTGCAATGTTTAATTTGTGTGGATTTAAACACAACATAACTGCAGATATTATTCCACTTTTTGAAACTGTAGACGATTTAGTAAATGCTGAAGGTGTAATGCGTAAATTATATACAAACGAAGCATACATGTCACATTTAAAAGAACGTGGAAGCAAGCAAACAATAATGCTTGGTTTTTCTGACGGAACTAAAGATGGTGGCTACTTAATGGCAAACTGGGCTATATTTCAAGCCAAAGAAAACTTAACTAAAATTGCAAGAGAATTTGGTATCAAAGTTATTTTCTTTGATGGTCGTGGAGGACCTCCTGCACGTGGTGGTGGAAAAACACATCAGTTTTATGCATCATTAGGCCCAACAATTGAAAATGAAGAAATTCAATTAACGGTACAAGGACAAACAATTAGCTCTAATTTTGGAACCAAAGACGCTGCACAATATAACATTGAACAATTATTAAGTGCTGGTATTTCAAACGAATTATTTAGCAATTCTAAGCATATTGTTACAGATAAGGAAACTAAAATCATGTCCGATTTGGCAACTACCAGCTACCAATCATATTGCGATTTTAAAAATCACCCTAAATTTTTACCATATTTAGAGCGTATGAGTACTTTAAAATATTATGCAAAAACAAATATTGGAAGTCGCCCATCTAAACGTTCTAGTGGTAATGAACTTAATTTTTCAGATTTAAGAGCCATTCCTTTTGTAGGTTCTTGGAGTCAATTAAAACAAAATGTACCTGGCTTTTACGGAGTTGGTACAGCTTTGAAAAAATATGAAGACAATGGTGATTTTGACACGCTTAAAAATTTATACAATAGTTCAGACTTCTTTAAAACTTTGATTGGAAACTGTATGATGTCACTTTCAAAATCATTTTTTGAACTGACACAATACATGGAAAAAGACGAAGAGTTTGGTGAATTTTGGAAAATAATTTACGAAGAATACTTAACTACAAAACGATTGATTTTAAAATTAACCGATTATACAGAGTTAATGCAAAGCAATAAAGTAGGTAAAGCTTCTATTCAAATGCGTGAAAACATTGTATTGCCTTTGTTAACCATTCAACAATTTGCGTTAATCAACATACAACAATTGCAAAAAGATCCAAATACAGATCCAGAATTGATAAAAGTGTATGAAAAAATGGTAACTCGCTCATTATTTGGAAACATAAACGCAAGTAGAAATTCAGCTTAATACATGACTACTTTACAAATTAGCGAAAACGAATATGCGCCTTTTTATAAAAATTATATTAAGGCGCTTGGTTTCGCAAATTTATTTGAAATACTAGTTTCTTCAAAAGAAGATTTACTAAAAACACTTCAAAATATTTCGGAAGAAAAACAACTTTACCAATATGATGAAGATAAGTGGACAATTAAAGAACTTGTTCAGCATATTATTGATGCTGAACGAGTTTTAAGTTACAGAGCTTTGCGTTTTTCAAGAAATGATGCTACTGATTTACAAGCTTTTGATGAAGATTGGTATGTTGAAAACTCCAATGGAAACCAACGAGATTTTACAGAACTATTAACTGAATTTGAACAAGTTAGAAACAGTAATATTTCATTATTTAAAAGTTTTACCGAAGAAATGTTTACGCTATCAGGTTCTATTAACGGAAGCGACATGACAGTTAGAGCTTTGGGTTTTATAATTGCCGGACACCAAATACACCATTTAAAAATTATTAAAGAAAAATATCTTTAATCTGTTTTTTCTAAAAAGAAAATTTGACTTACAGGCTTTTTAAAAAGTTTTGATATTTTTAAAGCCAACACAGTAGATGGTACATATTTACATAATTCCATTGCGTTTACTGTTTGCCTACTTACACCAATAACCTCAGCCAATTGGGCTTGTGTTAAATTGTGAATAGCCCGTTCTACCTTTAAATTATTCTTCATTTTTTAATACTTTTTTTACTGTAAAAAAACTTAAAATATCACAAAAAAATATTTTACAATTTTATAAAAGTAAAGTTTTTTTTACATTTAGACAAGTATTTATTACTATAACGTTTTCTAAAAGATTTCACTATATTTGTGCAAACAAAAAAAGATACTTTTTTAATGCGAATTTTAAAAAAAATCATTTTAATTATTTTTGTGTTAATTGCATTGATATTAGCAAGTGGGTGGATGTATACTATCTATCTAAAGCCATCTTATTCTGGTGAAATAAAACTGTCAAATATTGAGAACGAAACACAAGTTTATTATGATGAATTTGGAATTCCGCATATTTATGCTGAAAATGAATTAGACGCCATAACAACACTAGGTTATGTACACGCACAAGAACGCTTGTGGCAAATGGAGTTAATTAAACGAATAGCTCCTGGAAGATTGTCTGAAATTTTTGGAAAAGACATGCTTAAAAACGACCATTTTTTTGTGAGTTTAGGCATTGAAGAAACTTCAAAAAAAGCCATTGAAAAATTAGATAAAAACGGACCAGCTTATATGCTAGCAATGGCGTATTTAAATGGTATCAATCAATTTATTGAAAAAGGCCCTACTCCTATTGAATTTACAATTATTGGTATTGAAAAAGAAAAATTTGAACTCATTGACACATATAATATTTTAGGCTATATGTCTTTTAGCTTTGCTATGGCTCAAAAAACAGATCCTTTTTTAAGTATCATTCAAAAAAAATTAGGAATTGATTATTTAAAAGCATTGGATATTGCTATAAATCCAAGTTCAACTCTTATAAAAACAACAAACCAAGATCTTGAAAATTTTGAAAATTTAATTTCAAATATTGACCAAATTCTAGAAAAGTCTCCAATACCTTCTTTTGTTGGCAGCAACAGCTGGGTAGTTTCACCTAAAAAATCATCAACAGGAAGCGTGCTTTTTGCAAACGATCCTCATATTGAATATTCGCAGCCAGGCACATGGTACGAAGCTCATATTTCAACACCAAACTATGAGATGTATGGCTATTATATTGCTGGTGTTCCTTTTCCATTACTGGGCCACAATCGCAACTATGCTTATGGTTTAACCATGTTTGAAAATGATGATATGGATTTTTATAATGAAGAAAATCACCCTTCAAACAAAAATAGCTACAAAACACCACAAGGTTATTCAACTTACCAAATCACTTCAAAAACAATCAAAATAAAAGATGATGAAGATGTAACTGTTGAAGTAAAAAATACCAGACACGGTCCAATTGTAAATAATGTTATTGAAGAAATTTCAGACAGCAACCCTATTGCGCTATTTTGGGCATACACACAATTAGAAGGGCAAGTTTTAAATGCATTACACTCAATTTCTCATGCAACTGAAATGCAAGATGTTAAAAAGGGCGTTTCAATGATTCACGCACCTGGTTTAAATTTTATGTATGGAGATGTTAAAGGAAATATTGCGTGGTGGGCAGCCGCAAAATTATACAAGCACAAGCCACATGTAAACACCAAATTAATTTTAAATGGCGCTTCTGGTGAAGATGACATTGTTGAATATCTAGATTTCAGCAAAAATCCAATGGCCGAAAATCCTTCATGGGAATATGTCTATTCTGCAAACAATCAGCCAGATACTACTGCAAATATGTATTATGCTGGTTATTACCTACCCGAAGACAGAGCCAAACGAATTGTTGAATTATTAGCCCCAAAAAACAACTGGGATAAAAGTACTTTTGAAACAATGATTAACGACGTAACTTCAACAGTTGCATTAAATAACATTAAAGAATTCACTTCAATTATAGACAATAATTCATTTTCAGAAAAAGAAAAAAATGCTATTGAAGTGCTAAAACATTGGGATGGTTCAAATAATATTGACGATATTGCACCAACTATTTACAACAAATGGATTTATTTATTTTTGAAAAATACTTTTGAAGATGAAATGGGCGAAAAACTATTCAACCAATTTTTAAAAACTACTTTAATGAAACGTACAATTGCTGTTCAACTTAAAAAAGACACCTCTATTTGGTGGGATAACAGCATTACTTCAAAAGTTATTGAAACCAAAAAAGATATTTTATCAAAATCATTGATTGAAACAGTTGCAGCATTAGAAAACCAATTAGGAAATGAAATGACTACTTGGACTTGGGGAAAAGTGCATACTTTAGAGCACCAACACCCTTTGGGAACGGTAAATGCTTTAAGAAAATATTTTAATGTTGGTCCTTTTCCTTTAAACGGTGCAAGTGAAGTTATCAATAACACCAGTTACGATTTTGATAAAATAGAATTTGGAATGTACAATATTACACTTGGACCATCAACAAGAAGAATCATTGATTTTTCGGATATTGAAAATAGCGTAAGTATATTACCAACTGGTCAATCTGGAAATCCGTTTAGCACACATTACAAAGATCAGGCTGAAATGTACAACAACGGAACTTTTAGAAAAATGAAATTGAATAAAGAGGAGATCATATCAAGTTCAACAAAACTAACAATACTAACTAATAATGAGTAAGAGAATCACAATTAAGCAAATTGCAGCGGCACTTCATGTTTCTATTTCTACTGTTTCAAAAGCCTTAAACGACAGTTATGAAATAAGCGAAGAAACCAAGAAAAAAATACAGGATTACGCCAAAGAACACAAGTACAAACCAAATACTTTGGCCTTGAGTTTGCAAAATAAAAAAACCAAAACCATTGGTATTTTATTGCCTAATATTTTAACTTATTATTACGCTAGAGTACTTAGAGGTATTGAAGAAGTTACTACCGAAAAAGGATATAATATTATAACTTGTATCACCAACGAATCGTACAAAAAAGAAGTTGATACAATGGAAATGCTGTCAAATGGAACTATTGATGGTTTTATTGCCTGTATTTC
Organism: Lutibacter sp. HS1-25; assembly: GCF_004121075.1. Taxonomy (GTDB): domain Bacteria; phylum Bacteroidota; class Bacteroidia; order Flavobacteriales; family Flavobacteriaceae; genus Lutibacter. The sequence continues at coordinate 57,083 of NZ_RHLN01000015.1, read as the reverse complement.
TGAAGAAACTTTAAAAATTGGAAATTTTGATCATTTCAAAAATATTTTAGAAGATGGCACTCCAATTGTTTTATACGATCGTGTACATGCCGAAATAAATTGTGATAAAGTTGTAACAGACAACATTAAAAGTGCTTATAAAGCCACCCGTTTTTTAATGCGTTCTGAATGTAAAAACATTGCATTGATTTCAACTTCAGAAGGGTTAGATATTGGTAAATTTAGGGTTGATGGTTATTTAAAAGCTTTGCGAAAATACGATGTAATACCTAATGAAGATTTAATTATTCGTTACAATGATGAAGAAAATCTGAAGGATGCAATAAATAAAATGCTTGATGAAAATAAAGTAGATGGTATTTTTACCATTGATGAAATTTCTGGAGCTATTACAACACAAGTACTAAACAAAAGAAACATAAAAATTCCTCAAGAAATTTCAATTATTGGATTTACAAACGGAATTTTATCTCGCTACAGCACACCTCCATTAACAAGTGTAAATCGTTTTGCACATACTACTGGAAAAGTTGCCGCAAAAAGATTGATTGATAAAATTGAAGAAAAAATTCCATTTGACGATATTGTAACTGAAATTATCAAAACCAAATTGGTAGAACGCGATTCAACTAAAAAAATGTTTATCAAGTTTTAAACTTTATAAATAACTCCTAAATAGTTTATCATTAGCATTCATTTTTTTTCTATTTTTATAAAAAAGAAAAAAATATGCTAGTGAAAATTTTTGGCAGCGCCGTATTTGGCGTTGAAGCCACCACTATTACCGTTGAAGTAAATATTGACAAAGGCATTGGCTACCATTTGGTAGGCTTACCAGACAATGCCATAAAAGAAAGTAGTTATAGAATATCAGCCGCTCTAAAAAACAACAATTACCATCTTCCTGGCAAAAAAATCACCATAAACATGGCTCCTGCCGATTTGCGAAAAGAAGGATCTGCTTATGATTTAACTTTGGCAATAGGAATTTTATCTGCTTCAAATCAAATAAAATCAGATAAAGTTGGCGACTATGTAATTATGGGTGAACTATCGCTAGACGGAAGCTTACAACCCATAAAAGGCGCGCTTCCAATAGCTATAAAAGCACTTGAAGATGGATTTAAAGGTTTTATTTTGCCCAAACAAAATGCCAAAGAAGCAGCCATAGTTAATGATCTTGAAATTTATGGCGTTGAAAACATATTAGAGGTTATTGAATTTTTTGAAGGAAAAACAACTTTAGAGCCTACAATAATAGATACCCATGCAGAATTTAACAAAAATTTGGACAATCCCGAATTTGATTTTGCCGATGTAAAAGGTCAAGAATCTGTAAAAAGATCTATGGAAATTGCAGCAGCTGGCGGTCATAATATTATTTTAGTTGGCCCTCCTGGAAGTGGTAAAACAATGTTAAGCAAGCGGTTGCCTTCTATATTACCACCTATGACCTTACAAGAAGCTTTAGAAACCACCAAAATACATTCGGTTGTAGGAAGAGTAAAAGACACAGGATTGATGTGTCAACGCCCATTTAGATCACCTCATCATACCATATCAGACGTTGCATTGGTTGGCGGTGGTCAATATCCACAACCTGGAGAAATTTCTTTATCTCACAATGGCGTTTTATTTTTAGATGAATTACCTGAATTTAAGCGAACTGTATTAGAAGTTATGCGACAGCCTTTAGAAGACAGAGAGGTTACCATTTCACGTGCAAAATTTACGGTTACTTACCCTAGTAGCTTTATGTTGGTAGCAAGTATGAATCCTAGCCCAAGTGGTTATTTTAACGATCCAGATGCACCAGTTACCTCATCTCCTGCAGAAATGCAACGTTATTTAAGTAAAATTTCTGGTCCGTTATTAGATAGAATTGATATTCATATTGAAGTAAATCCTGTTCCCTTTGAAAAATTAACCGAAAAACAACAAAGCGAACCAAGTAAACAAATACGAGAACGTGTTACAAAATCCAGAGAAATTCAATCTGAACGATTTAAAGATTACGAAAACATTCATTACAATGCTCAAATGGGCGTAAAACAAATTCGTAAGTTTTGTAATTTAAATGATGAAAGTATGACACTTTTAAAAACTGCTATGGAACGCTTAAATCTATCGGCCAGAGCTTTTGACAGGATTTTAAAAGTATCAAGAACTATTGCCGATTTAGAAGGAATTGAAAATATCAACTCAACACACATTTCAGAAGCAATTCAATATAGAAGTTTAGACAGAGAAGGTTGGTTGGGATAATTTAAATTTATCTTTAATATTTACAAACTAATGCAAATAATAAGTCAATTGTAAATTTAAGCCGTAATCATTTGTAGAGAAAGCCTCAATTGAAGGTGGGTCACTATCGTAATTGAAATAAAAATTAAATCCAACTTTAAAATTATCACTAAAAACACTCACTTTCGGATTTAAATTAAAAGAAGCTCTATACCTGCCTCCATCAGTAAAATAAGGTAAGTATGTTATACTTGTGTCTACCCATATTTTTGGACTGGTAAATTTATACACTTTCCAAACCAACTGAAATATTCCGGCAATATCGTCTTGTGTACCATCATTTCCATAAGATTTTTCCCTGGTAATACTTAATCCAGTACCAGCATATAGCCGGTTCCAACTATTATAAGAAATATCTTTAACACCCATCAAATCGAGCTCCCAGCGAAATTTAGTTCCTAATTCGGTATTTTGACCTCCACCAATAATTGCCTGCGTAGAAAATCCATTATTTAATAAACGTTGCCAAGTAAGATTAAAATTTGTGTAGCTTGAATTTAAGGTATCACCCTGATAAGTATTATTGTCATCCCAATTAAAACTATAAAAACTTTTTTCTTTTCTATAATTAAGATTACCCGAAAATGCCAAAGTTGCTACACCACTCCCTTTTGAATAGTTAAAACCCAAACTAAAATTACCACTTGTTTTACTCCAAAAATTGTTTTTAATAGGATACGCTTCAATAATATCATCAATCTTTACAAGTGTCTTTTTGTCGCCATCTATAATATAAGTTGTTCTTTTGGTTTTAGATGCACCAAAAGAACCAAAATAAATATGGTCATTTTTCAGTTTTATTTCAAATTCTTTTGTTGAAATAATGGTATTAATTTTAACCTCTTCTAAATTTATAGTTCCCATACCCTCCATTTTCCAAATTACAACACCATAGACTAAACTTTTAAAGTCTCCCGTTAAAATGTTTCCGTTTATATGATAAATGGTATCAGTTTTTTGCGCACTAATTTTTGACATAGAAATTAGCGTCACTACAAAAAGAATAATAATTATGACATATTTATTTTTCAAAAAAAAGATGTTTATTTTAAAGCACTAATTTAATCTTAAATATACTTCATAATCAAACTATTTAAAAAAAAATAGATTCTTAAATATAAAAATTTATATTTAAGAATCTATAATAAATCAATTAAAACTATTTTTAGTTCAAATCTTTGTCTTTCCAATATTTAGTTCCTTGGATTGTAGCTTGAGCCGCTAACCCTTTATTGGTGACTTGGTAAAACGTAATATCAGGCGAAATACTAATTGCACCAGCAACTGCCCCTCCTTGTTTATTGTCTTTTGCAGCAGCATCTGCTTGCCCGCCACCTTGCCATCCTTCTTCTATAAAATTCTGATATGCTTTTGTGGTTTTAAATATAAAAATACCATTGAATTTTTTAACACCTATACCAACTCCAACACCTGCTGAATACATTTTCATATATGTTGCTTTACCTCCACTAACTGCTTTCCCAGCGCCATTTGCAGTAGATAGTAAAAACAAGTTCATACCAAAGTTACCAAAAACTGCATAGCCTTTTGAGTTTGCAATTTCATTTCTGGCCTGCGGTTGAACTTTGTATAATTCAGCAAGTGCTTTACTGGTCATTTTATCAATTTCAGCTCTTTCTTCAGCAGGACTTTTCTTATTCTTTTTTTCTTTTTCTTGTGCAATAATTGATGTTGATATAAAACCTATTAAAATAAGCGTAAATAGGTTTCTTGTAATTGTCTTCATAATTTTATTTTATTAGTTTTTAACATAAAGTAAAATTATGGGGTTTAGATCATTAAGTATACGACATGTTGTGTCGGATCTTTAAAATTAATTTTCAAAAACCTACATATCAATAATTTACAATTTTAAATTGATTGATTTCTATAAAATTTTGTTTAAATATTTAAGACGGCATTTTCATCAACACGTTTCCAAACTTCAACAGAATGCTCCCATAATTTAATTCCTTCTTCAGGAATATAAATTTTATAATCCATTTCTTTTGGATTAAACATATGCATATAAGCAGCCGTTTTGCCTTCAAAATCATTAGAAATAGTAATGTACGAAACTGCTTTTGCTGCTTTTTCAGGAGATTGAAAAAAGATTGAAAAAATACCTTTTAATAGCATTCTAATCAACCAAGGAGCATCTCTAACAATATTGGTATTTACTGGTCCAGGGCAAATAACATTAAATGAAACATCTGGATTTGCTGTATCCTTATTCATTCTTTTTGAAATTTCAACAGCCAAAGTATTTAAAACCAGTTTGTAATAACTGTAATTATTCATCCCTTTTTTAAGTCCGTACTCAAAATAACGACCAAATTCATCATGGTCAATAAAAGAAGATTTTTGATGAGAATCTGAAGAAATAAAAATAACTCTTGATGGCTTGTCTTCTAACTTCTTATTTTTTGAAATCGTTGAATTTGGAATAATTCCATTGTTCAATAATAAATTCAATAAAATGAAATTAGATAAATAATTTACCAAAAATATTTCATCCAAACCCGAAGCTGTTTTTTTTGCTTTAGGCAAAGCCACTCCTGCATTTAAAACCGTAAAATCTAAAGTAATGTTTTCATTTTTTAAATCGGCTACAAAACTATGAATTGTATCAATTTTACTTAAATCAAGATATTTCATCACTACATTATCTGAACCCGATATTTTTTTGACTTTCTCGCCAGCTTCAGGAATTTGACTTCTACAAGCCATAATTACCTTAGCACCTCTTTTAGCTAAATCTACTGCAATAGCAAAACCCAAACCTGTATTTGCACCAGTAACCAAACAAGTTTTGCCATCTATCCTATCATTATCTGTCAATCTTTCTGATAGTTTTTGCTTTCTAAAAATATCTAAAATACCAGTCATACTGGCAACTACTGGGTTATCAAAACGTCCGTGAGCCATTTATTTGTTTTTTGAATAAAATTTAATTGTTTTTTGAAGTGCTTCTTCAGTTGAATATTTTGGATGAAAGTTGAAATCTTCGGAAGCTTTTTTAGATGAAAACGTAAAATCTGTACAAGTATAAATTACTGCAAACCGACTAAATTTAGGGTTGTATTTTTTAATTGGTCGCATTAAAATGGCAGTGGCTTCAGAAAGACTTCCAATTGAATAAGCCAATGTTTTAGGAATCCAAGCGTTTTTTGGAAAAATCTTGTAACCTGCACCTTCCACAACTTTATCAAAAAATTTAAAAAAATTAGAACCTTTTCCGTCTGTAATAAAGTAGATTTCTTTTTCTACCTTACTGTTATTTGTCCACAATGCATTGGCCGCCAACACATGTGCATAAGCCATATTACCAACATAAACGTGCTGACAATTGGATTTTCCATTACCCAAACGCACATAAAACCCGCTTTTAGCCATATCAATTAACGAGTCTATATGATAAGGATCAGCCTCGCCATAAACATCCGAAGGTCTTAAAATACAGGTTTTTAAAGTTGTTGAATGCGCTTCTAAAACAGCCAATTCTCCCAATTTTTTAGACTCACAATAAACCGTATGATGTGTTTTTGGATACGGTTGATTTTCATCAATATCAACCAAAGGCGTTCCTGTAAAAACTGCATCTAAAGAACTTGTGTAAACCAAATAATTGATATTATTTAACTTACAGGCTCTAATCATGTTTTTAGTACCATTAACATTGATATTTAAAACTTCTTGTTCAGATTTTGTACCCCAATCTATAATTGCTGCGGTGTGAATAACAACATCGGCATTTTTACTTGCTTTTTCTAATGCTTCAAAATCACAAACAGAACCCTGAATAAACTCAATCAATTCATTTTTAATTCCTTGATATGGCTGAATATCAAAAATGGTAATTTTTGATGGTTTTAAAGGTGAAGATTTATCTAATAATTCTTCAACAATTCTAGTTCCTATAAACCCCGATCCTCCGGTTAAAAATATATGAGGTTGTTTTTTTGCCATATTAAAATGAATCTTTTTTTAGTATCTTGCTCTAAATCAGCTGTACTAAAATAGTGATTATAATTGGTTTTGAAAATGAAAAAAACAATATGCTTAATAAGAGGTGATAAAACAGAAAGCTACAAAGGTTTTAACAACCGAATACTAAAATTGACAAATAGTTTGGCCAAAAAATACCCATCAATTTTAATAAAAGCTGTTTTAACAAAAGAAGCACCACCTTCAATTTCAATCATCCCATTTAAAAAAGATAAAATTGCTTCAATTTCAATAAAATCGAATGAAAATAACCAATTTAATGAACTTAAAAACGAACTTGGTTTTGCCGGTTTTTTTGAAGTTACTGAAGCTTTGCCTGTAGCATATGATAAAAATTGGGCTGATGGTGAAACTACACCTGGAGTTTGCCTGCTAACTTTATTCAACCAAAAAAAATCTATTGATTACAACACTTTTATAAATCGTTGGCACAATAGCCACACACCGCTTTCATTAAAAATTCATCCTCTAACGCATTACAATAGAAATGTTGTTGAAGAACCTTGGGCAAAAAACAAAGAAAATTGGGATGGTATTGTTGAAGAACATTGCAAAACAAAAACTGAATTGCTAAATCCAACCAAGTTTTTTGGAGGTATTTTAAAAATGATTCCAAATATGATTTTGGTATATACCGACACCAAATCATTTATAGATTATGGCACCATTGAAACTTATTTAACTGCTGAATATATTATTAAAAGTTAACTGTTACTTTGCTCTTGAAACATAGTAAGCATTGTTTTATTGGCTACTGAAGCAGCCATTTTTCGAGGCAATAAACGGGTTAAAATAAAGTAATTGAATCGGTTTGAAAATCCAGGAATTAATAAGGCTTTTTTACCTAAATTTTGCAAGGCACTTTCGGCCACATCAATTGGGCTCATAATTTGCGGCTTTATAAATCCATAAGTAGGCTTTGTTTTTAAATAAGCCGGAGTTGCTGTAGCACCAGCAATACAAGCCATAACTTTAATATTTTTTGGTTTCAATTCGTAATGCAAAGCTTCAGCTAAATTCCAAGTAAAAGCCTTTGTTGCTGCATAGGTTGAAACCAATTGCATTCCAATCAAACCTGCCAAAGACGACATTAATAAAATACCCCCAGCTTGTTTTTTACAAATTAATAATTTTGAAAATTGATGTGCTAATTTAAGTTGTGTTCGGGTATTTACATCAATATAATTGTCTAATTCAACTTCATTATGATTTAAAAAAGGTTTCACCAAACTGTACGCTGCATTGTAAATTAACAAACGACAATCTACTTTTTCAATTTCCAACATCATTTTTTCAACTGCATTTACATCTTTTAAATCCAAGTAAAGTTTTACAGTTTTAACACCAAAATCTGTTTCAACTTTTTTTGAAATTGCTTCAAGTAAATTCAACTGATTGTCTACCAAAATCAGATTCATTTTTCTTTTAGCCAAAGCAATGGTATATGCCTCACCTAAGCCTTCAGCAGACCCTACCACAATTACCCAATAACCATAGTTGTTTTTAAAAGTGCTATCACTCATAATTTGCAAATTTTACTTACTTTTAATGAAACTAAAAATACATCATTTTTATTCCAATGCGAAAATTACTCTTTGTCTTTTTAAATGTTTCGAATTTTTTCAGAAAAATAAAACTAACCATTTCTGGAAAAACTGAAGATGATATCTATAAGCAGCGAATTGTTTCTGGAAAATCTTGGGAAGATTTTTGCGACCAAATTAAATTGGCAGGAACCAATTTAAAAGCTGCAGGCACTCCGCAAGATGCATTTAATCAAGCTGAAGGTATTCGCTATTTAACCCGATTGACCCGAGTTTCATTAGAAGCTTTTGTAGAATATGCAGACCCATCATTTCCAATTTTTAAAAGAATGGTACACGAAACCGTAAAAATGGGAGCCGATAATCCAGACAATTATTATTTCAACGCACAAATTAGTGGCAATTTTGAATATAAAATCACTGGAAAAAAAAATTCAGTACATTATATTGGTTTTTTTACGCAGAATGGAAATTATGGATCTACAGGAGGTTTATCGCCTTGTGGCGCTTTGGAAGGAAAAGATTTGGTATTGGAAGAAGATGGTAGTTTTGAGATTATTTTAAGCAAAGAAAAACAAGGAAAAAACTGGCTAAAAATTGAAAATGAAACTGGCTTGGCAATGGTTCGTCAAACTTTTTTAAATCGTTTTGAAGAAGTTCCTGCTGAAATAAAAATTGAAAATCTGGACGGAAGAAAATCACCTGATGCCATCACTCCAAAAATGATAGACGAAGGTTTAAAAATGGCTGCTATGTTTGTGGCTGGCGCTCCAATTTTGTTTACACGTTGGGTAAATGGTTTTAAAAAGCACCCCAATCAGTTACCACAATTCGACCCAAAAGTTTCAAATGCTGCTGGTGGTGATGCAAACATTATTTATTACCATAGTTACTGGAATTTAAAAGAAGACGAAGCTTTGGTTATTACAGTTCAACCACCTGTTTGTGATAGCTGGAATTTTCAGTTAAACAATTATTGGATGGAATCTTTGGATTACCGTTATCACACTATTTGCATTAGCAAAGGCACTGCAAAATATGAACCCGATGGAAATCTAAAAATTATTGTTGCACATAAAAATCCTGGTCTAAAAAATTGGCTAAATACTTGCAATCATTTAGAAGGAACCATGTGTTGGCGTTGGTACAGATTGGATAAAGTAGGAACTGAAATTCAACCCAATTGTGAGGTTGTAAAATGGGAAAGCTTAAAATAATTATGAAGGCAGAAAACACATATACTTCAAACCAATACAAACAGCAGCCTGGTTGGTTTACGGCCATCAACAGTATTTGGAAATCGACCTATCCGTTAGGAACAAAATCTACTTTAGAAATTGAGAGCTTAAAAAAAGCAGCTCAAAAAGCTACGGGATTATCTGATTTTGGTGATTTTTGGGAAGAACCATTAAAGGTCATGTTGAAATCTATTAATGAAGAAGCGCAATTACATCCAATTGGCCAATTTATTACACGCAAACGCATTATCAATTTATTGTCGGTGCGCTTAAGAGCCGAAGCTTATTTTAAAAAACACCCTGAAATTTTAGCGCAAGAATTGTATCCGTGTATGGTAATTGTAGGTTTACAACGCACTGGAACCACAAAATTGCAAAGATTGTTAGCTGCTGATCCTAATAACCGAGCTATTTTAAGTTGGGAAGCTTTAAATCCTGCACCCATAAAAGAAGATACAAAAACAGGAAAAGAGCGCATAAAAATTGCAAAAACAAGCGTAGAAGCCTTAAAATATATGTCGCCTGGTTTTTTTGCCATTCATCCTGTAGAATCTGAAGCACCTGAAGAAGATGTGTTGTTGTTAGATGTTTCATTTTTAAGCACTACTACAGAAGCAACTATGAATGTACCAACCTATGCTGCTTGGCTAGAAAAAACAGACCAATCACCTGCCTATGAGTATATGGTGAAGTTGTTAAAATTATTACAGTGGCAGCGACCTGCAAAACGATGGGTTTTAAAAACACCGCATCATTTGGAGTTTTTACAATTGGCTGAAAAATATTTTGGAGATGTGCAATTTATTTGGACACACAGAGACGTACAAGAATGCATTCCATCTTTTTTAAGTATGGTTTCATATGCTCGAATTTTGTTCAGCAAAGAAGTTACCCAAAAAAATGTAGCAAAACATTGGATTCGTAAAAATGGATTTATGCTAGAAAAGGCCTTGGAATATCGTTCTAAAAATAATCCGAATATCTTATTTACAGACATTTCATACAAAGCATTGATAAAAGATTCTTTAGCTACTATTGAACAAATTTATGCCGATAGAGGCGAAATTATTTCACCCGAATTAAAAGCTATTTTTCAAAAATCTAACAACGAAAACCCGAAAGGGAAATACGGTGTTCATCAATACAACTTAGCAGACTTTGGTGTTGACAAGGCTTATATTCAAAAATTCACAAAAGAATACGAACAATTTCAACAAAAATTAGACATCTAATGAGTGAGACAACCAAAAAATATAACAGTCCGCTACAGGCAACCATAAGTGGTATTTTAGATTTATTTAAAAAAAGAGAAAGCGTTGGCTCACTTACAAAAAACGACCATTTACAAGGTAAAAAAGTACTAATTACAGGTTCTAGCTCTGGTTTGGGATTGGCAACTGCTAAACAATTAGCAGCATTGGGTGCTGAAGTAATAATGGCAGTAAGAAGCGGTATTCCTGAAAAAGGAGAAGAAGTTAAAAAAGCTTCTGGAAGCAATAAAGTAACAATGTTATATGTAGATTTATCAGATTTTAACGCTATAAAAAAACTAATTACAGAAGTAAAATTAAAGGTTAAAAAAATTGATATATTAATTTGTAATGCTGCTGTGGTTGTAAGTGAAGCCCGAAAAACTTCTGCTGGTTTTGATGAAATGTTTACCGTAAATTATTTATCAAAATTTGTTTTGGTGAATGGTTTATTGAAAGAAAATTGTTTTAATACGGAAGGAAATACCATTCCAAGAATTGTTTTTGTTTCTTCTGAAAGTCATAGAAATCCAACAGCTTTTGAATGGGATACTTTTGGTAAATTTCAAGAACATAAAATGGCTAAAACAGTTGAAAGATATGGTTATTACAAATTATTAATGACCACTTTTGCTCAAGAATTATCAAGAAGATTGAATGTTGATAAAACCAATTATTCTGTTTTTGCCTTATGTCCAGGCCCTGTAAACTCAAATATTGCGCGTGAAGCTCCAAAATTAGTACAGCCTGTTATGAAATTGGTTTTTAAAATTTTTTTTAATTCTCCCGAAAAAGCTGCAGCACCTGTTGTATATTTGACAGCTTCAAAAGCTATTGAAGGAAAGCCAACTGATTATTTGTTTTTAATGAGCAGAAAACCTGTTGATGAATTGGCTTCAAATCCAGAAAATGGCGAACGTTTATGGAGTTTAACTGAAAAATTATTAAAAACACATGTCTAACAAACCTTTTCAATTTAAAGAATTTAGCATTCAACAAGATAAAACAGCTATGAAAGTTGGAACCGATGGCGTTTTATTGGGTGCTTGGGTTCAAGTAAATTCGGAAGTTTTTAGTGTTTTAGATATTGGAGCAGGAACAGGTTTGATTGCATTGATGGTTGCTCAAAAAAGCAATGCTGAAGTGATTGATGCTATTGAATTAAATGATGATGCTTACGAACAAACCGTTGATAATTTTGAAAGAAGTAGTTGGGGTGATCGTTTGTTTTGTTACCACGCTTCTTTACAAGAATTTGTTGATGAAATTGATGATGAGTACGATTTGATTATTTCCAATCCGCCATTTTACACTTCAACATACAAAGAAATTTCAGAAGAAAGAGCTATGGCGCGTCATACTGAAAGTTTAACATACTATGAATTGTTAGAAGGAACTTCAAAATTATTGTCTGAAATAGGTAGTTGTGCTTTTATAATTCCGTTTTCAGAAGAAGCGTATTTTATTGAACTGGCCAAACAGCAAAAGTTATTTCCAAACAGAATTACACGTGTAAAAGGAACTGAAAATTCACCAATAAAAAGAAGTCTTTTACAATTTTCGTTCACTGAAAACACAACAATAATTAATGAATTGGTCATTGAAATTGAACGCCATCAATACACTTCAGAATACATCAATTTAGTAAAAGATTTTTATTTAAAAATGTAATACTATGCTGTAATTATTTCAGGATTATATCCTAAATAAGGCATTTCTTTTTCGGTAAAAACAATCCCGTTTTCAGCCAATTCTTTTAAAATAGGTTGGTATACTTCCTTTTTAATTGGCATTTGCACACCCGGATTGGTAATTTCACCATTCAATATTTTTAAAGTAGCAATAGCAACAGGCAAGCCAACAGTTTTAGCCATTGCAGTATACGTTTCGTTTTCACCCATACAAATCATACTGCTTACAATTTGATGTTTTTCGCCATTTAATTGGTATCCAAAAAGATGCTGCATTACAATCATATCTTTATCATCTTTTTTAAGAGTCCAACTGTCTTTTAATATTTTTTCTAAAATTTGAGCAGGTGTTGCATTTTTTAGTTCAACCATTTTATTGGCATTAAAAATATCAAGCTCAACCAATTTATCCCAAATAACATCGTCTTGTGGAATTTTTAAATAATGGCGTAATTTTAATTCAACTGAATCGCTTGGACTGTATGCTAAAAAAGAATTGGTAAAATCTCTGTAACTCATTTTATCTGAGTTTTCAATTGTATAACTATCGTCAGTCATACCCAATTGCACAAAAATATTCCAAGCTCTTGAAAATCCTACTCTACGAATTGTACCTCGGTAAAGTGTTAGTATCTTGTCTAAACCATAAACACTTTTGTATTTTAATGAATCTCGATTAGCGTAGGCTTCAAACTTTCCATAGCCATCAACTTGAAGAATTTCTGTTCTTCTAAATAATTTGTGATACGGTATGTATTTGTAGGTTCCTTCTTGTAAAAATTTAGACACACCACCTTGTCCGGCAAGTACCACATTTCTTGGATTCCAAGTAAATTTATAGTTCCATAAATTATCATCGCTTTCAGGTGCTACCAATCCACCGCAAAACGATTCAAACAAGAGCATTTTTCCGCCTTTCTCTTTAATTGAATCTATTACTTGCATTGCGCTCATATGGTCAATACCAGGATCCAATCCTATTTCATTCATAAAAACAAGATTTTTTTTAACCACTTGATCATTCAAACTATTCATTTCATTTGAAATGTAAGAAGCAGTTACCAAACTTTTTCCAAATTCTAAACAATCTTTAGCAATATTGATATGTAAATGAGCAGGCAACATGGAGACCACAATATTGGCATTTTTTATTGCCATTTGTCGTTCCGTTTTATTGAGAATATCAAAAGTTATGGCCGATCCATTTTTGTGCTTGTTAAGCTTGCTTTGTGCAAGTTCTAAAAAAACATCAGCAACGGTAACATGCAAGTCTTCTTCAAAAGATTTTTGAAGTAAATACGTAATTAAAGACGAAGAAGACTTACCTGCACCAATTACCAAAACATTTCTCATATTCAAAAATTTAACAGAATGGATCTTGTTTGTTGTAACACAAACTAGCTATTTTCTTCTTCAATTTCAGCAAGTATTTTTTTAGCCTTTTCTAAATCGGCGCTATCTACTTCTAATTTATAACCTTCAACAAAAGCAGTACCAATAGTAGTTGCTATATTTTCATCAAAAATATAACTTTCAATACCTTGACTTGCAAGTAATGTTTTAGCAATGTGAATTTGGTGAATTAAACTAGCTGTTAAAACAGTAACTAAATTATTTGCATGTTTGTTCATATCTATAATTTTTACTTAAATATACAAATTATTATAATTGTTTGCATCTTAAATTTTATCTTTAAGCATCAAAATTTCAATAAAATGAATAAAATTTTAAGCATTACTGCTTTTTTAGGAGCAATAACAATTGTATTAGGTGCTTTTGGAGCACATGCTTTACAAGAAACACTAAGCGATACTCAATTAAAAAGTTTTGAAACTGGTGTTAGATATCAAATGTATCATATAATTGCTTTGTTAATTGTTAATATGTATGGGCAATTTTCAATAAAAACAAAAAAAATTATTAGCTATTTGTTTTTTGCTGGTATTGTTTGCTTTTCGGGTTCTATATACGCCATTACTTTTGGTGTAAGTGCTAAAACTATTTGGTTTGTAACTCCCTTAGGCGGTTTGCTATTTATTACAGGCTGGATAGTGATGGGGATTTCTTTTTTAAGGAAGTGATTTTGGGTAATATTTGTTTTAAAACTGCATATAAACTGTTTGTGAACTTAAACATTTAGCCATATATTTATTACAATAAAAAACTGATTTTTAGCGATTTAAATTAAAGTGATTTTTAAGTAATAAATAAGAATATAAACAATAAAAGCTTCATTATGAAGAATATTAAAGTTATTCAGCAGTTACACGACCTTGGTATTACAGGATACCATGAAATAGTTTACAACCCTTCCTATGAAGAATTATACAAAGCCGAAGTTTCGCCATACACAAAAGGATTTGAAAAAGGCGCAATTACAGAAAGCGGTGCCGTAGCTGTTAAAACAGGCGTTTTTACAGGTCGATCTCCAAAAGACAGATACATTGTAAAAGATGACATTACAAAAAATACTATTAATTGGGATGGTAAAGTAAATTTACCAACCACCAATGAAATTTATCTAAAACTTAAAAAACTGGTTTTAAAACAGCTATCTAAATCTAAAAAAATATATGTAGTTGACGCTTTTTGTGGAACCAACAAAAACACAAGGTTAAAAGTGCGTTTTGTAATGGAAGTTGCTTGGCAAGCTCATTTTGTAACAAATATGTTTATTAGACCTTCTGTTCACGAATTAGAAACCTTTGGCGAACCCGATTTTATTGTGATGAACGGATCACAAACGGTAAGTAAAAAATGGAAAGAGTACGACTTAAATTCTGAAAATTTTGTTGTTTTTAATTTAACTGAAAAAGTTCAAATTATTGGCGGCACCTGGTATGGTGGTGAAATGAAAAAAGGAATGTTCTCTATTATGAACTACTATTTACCATTAAAAGGCATAGCTTCAATGCATTGTTCTGCAAATGTTGGCGAAAATGGTGATGTGGCTGTTTTCTTTGGTTTATCAGGAACAGGTAAAACAACACTTTCTACCGATCCAAAACGTTATTTAATTGGTGATGATGAGCACGGTTGGGATGACAATGGCGTATTTAATTTTGAAGGTGGATGTTATGCCAAAGTAATTGATTTAAGTGAAGACAATGAACCTGATATTTGGAGAGCTATAAAAAGAGATGCTTTGCTGGAAAACGTAGTTGTTAATGAGTATGGTGAAGTAGATTATTACGATCATTCAATTACACAAAACTCAAGAGTTTCTTACCCAATATACCATATTAACAAAATTGTATTGCCATCAAAAGCGGGTCACGCAAGTAAAATTATCTACTTATCTGCTGATGCCTTTGGTGTATTACCTCCTGTTTCTATTTTAAATGAAGACCAGGCTCAATATCATTTCTTATGTGGATTTACGTCTAAATTAGCAGGTACAGAAAGAGGAATTACAGAACCTCAACCATCATTTTCACCTGCTTTTGGAGAAGCATTTTTAACATTACACCCAACAGTATATTCAAAAGTATTGGTTGAAAAAATGAAAAAACACAATGCCAAAGCCTACCTAGTAAATACTGGATGGAACGGAACTGGAAAAAGAATTTCATTAAAAGATACCCGTGCAATTATTGATGCAATACTTGATGGATCTATAGAGAAACAGAAGACAATTAACATACCATATCTAAATTTAACAGTTCCTGAATTTGTACCAAACGTTAGTGATATTTTAGATCCAAGACATACATATAACAGTGTAGCAGATTGGGAAGAAAAAGCTAAAAAACTGGCAAGATTGTATATCAATAATTTTGAAAAATATTGCGACAATGAACAAGCAAAAGCGTTGATTTCGGCTGGACCACAATTAGAATAAAACAATGTGAAACACACTTTAATAGCGCAAAAGAATTAATGATATAAAGGTAGTGGTTTTTAATTACTACCTTTTTTTTGTTTATTTTTGCTAATTACATAATTCATTCATCCAAATAAAAACATGAGACGAGTTAGTGACCCTTTTAAAAAATTTATACAATTAGAAACATCATCTAGCATTATTCTTTTCGTCGTTTCCATTTTTGCAGTTCTTTGGGCAAATTCGTCGTATGGATATTTATACGAAGATTTATGGCATCACAAATTTACTATTGGTTTTGCAGATAATAGTTTTCATCTTTCAAAACCATTGATACTTTGGATAAATGATGGCTTAATGGCTATTTTCTTTTTTGTTATAGGATTGGAAGTTAAAAGAGAAATTTTAGCAGGAGAATTAACAACGCTGCGAAAAGCATCGTTGCCAATTTTTGCAGCTATTGGCGGCATGTTATTTCCTGTGTTGATATTCACTTTTATGAATTCAGGCAAAGTGGGTGCTGAAGGTTGGGGAATCCCTATGGCAACAGATATTGCTTTTACTTTGGGAATATTAACACTACTAGGAAAACGTGTACCATTAGGACTAAAAATATTTTTAACAGCCTTTGCAATTGTTGATGATATTGGGGCTGTTATTGTAATTGCCATTTTTTACAGTTCAAATATTCAATGGGAATTATTAGGATATGCCATGCTTATTTATGCTTTTGTAGCTTTTTTAAGCTACAAAAAATTATACTCTCAATATGTATATTTTATAATTGGTTGTATCGTTTGGTTTTTATTTTTAAAGTCTGGTGTACACCCAACAATTGCAGGTATTTTAATGGCATTTACAATTCCTATTGAACGTAAATTAGAAATTAAAGAATATATAAGACTGGTAACTGAAGAATTTAAAATATTTAAAACAAGCGAACCTTTATCTGATGAATTATTAAGTTCAGATCAGCTTCATGCCATAGATTCAATTGAAGAAATTACTGAGAAAGTATATTCGCCACTTCAAAACTTAGAACACACTCTACACGGTTGGGTTTCTTATTTAATTATGCCAATTTTTGCTTTGGCAAATGCGGGTGTTGTTATTAGCTTTAGTGGTTTAGGAGATTTTGGTCATATTAGTTTAAACATTGCTTTGGCATTGGTTTTAGGTAACACCATTGGTATTATGTTATTGGCAACCTTGGCCGTAAAATTTAAATTAGCAGATTTACCCGAAAATGTAAGTTTTATACAATTATTTGGTGTTAGTTTATTAGGCGGATTGGGATTTACAATGTCTTTATTTATAGCCAATTTGGCTTATGTTGAAGATGCGTTAATTGCAGCTGCAAAAATGGGGGTTATTATAGGCTCTTTAGTTGCAGGTATTTTAGGGTATTTGGTTTTGCGTTTTACATTAAAACCAATTGAAGAGTAATTAAAAAACCTGTTTATATTTATACTCCACAAATTTAAAATAGTTAAACAATTTGTAGTTTACCTCAAATCCGTATTTGGTATTAAAATCATAATCAATAACATTTCCATAGATTGCAGCATTGTATCTTAAAGGATTTTGTGCTCTTATATTCCACTCTGTAACATAAAAACGGTTTCTTGTTTCTAAATAATTTAGTGAATAGTACCACTCTGGTTTTGCAATGGATTTTAAGTAATAATCATAACCTGTATCAAAAATAATTATTTCGTACTCTAAAGAGTCGTTTGCAATTCTAACTGCTCCTTCTGGAAGTTTAGCTTTGTTATTTACAATTGTTTTTGACGTAGATGTGCAACTAATAATAAACAAAGCAACAATAAAAAAATAAAATAGATTTTTCATGCCCTTATATTTTAGTATTTTAAATTTACAAAAATTATACCGATGTTAATAATATATTTTTAAATTGTAATCTGATTTTTTAATAATGAACAAAACACGTTGTGCTTGGTGCGGAAACGATCCGCTTTATATAGCGTATCATGATACAGAATGGGGTGTGCCTGTTTATGATGATGCCAAATTGTTTGAATTTTTAATTTTAGAAACCTTTCAGGCTGGATTGAGTTGGATTACCATATTGCGAAAACGTGAAAACTTTAGAACTGCTTTTGACAATTTTGATTATAAAAAAATTGCCAATTACAATGAAGCCAAGTTTGAAGAATTGCTTTTAAACGCTGGTATTATTAGAAATAAGTTAAAAATTAAAGCAACCATTTCTAATGCTGTTGCATTTATGAAAATTCAGGAAGAATTTGGTTCATTTTCGACTTACATCTGGAACTTTGTAAACAAAAAACCGATTAAAAATAATTGGCAAGATTTAAAAGATTTACCTGCAAAAACAGCACTTTCAGATGTAATTTCAAAAGATTTAAAAAAACGCGGATTTAAGTTTGTTGGTTCTACTGTTATTTATGCGCATATGCAAGCAACCGGAATGGTAAACGATCATATAACAACTTGTTTTAGATATAAACAGGTTTAAGTTGATTTGCTTTTGCATTAGGGATTGCAGCGGCATCCTTTTTTGCAATGTAACGCAGTGAAATTGCAAAAAAGATATAGCGGAAAGCCCGACCCGCAGGGAATGCCCAAAACAGCGAGCAAAAATTGAATATTGTAAAACTATTCATTTAAAACAGGTGGTTGGTTTTGGATGGTTGTATCCTCTAAAACTTCATCGGTTTTTATTGGAATATAAATTTCAGTAAGCCATGCTGCTGGATTCAAATTGTCATTTGGATTGATGGTGTAAACTTCAAAAGATTGTCCCTTTTCAACAGATATATGTCCATCATTTTCTAAATTTTTATAAAAATTTGGCCAGCTAGCTGGTAAAAACTTATAATTGCCTTTAAAAATAATTTTATAAGCAGTAACAGGTTCTAAATAACCTGTTAAAACATCACCTTCTGTAATAATTCGCTCTCTAACAGGCACACAAGCCGAGAACAAAACAGTACCATTTACAGTGTCTATTTGGTGATTTAATGTGAACGGTTTACCTGAAGCTGACAACTGATTGGCGGTCATGTAACTGGTTATTGCCGAAAACATTTTTGTCATTTTAATTGGCGCATCTTCATTTTTACAAGCAACAGTTTGGTATAAATAATAACCTCCACCATAATCTACAACACCCTTATAATCAATCGAGTAAACATCCATTTCTTTTAACACTGCTTCATTTAACAGTTCCAATCCACGCGTTAATTTTTGGGCAATATCAATTTCAACATCACCTTTTAGCAACCAATTTATTTTTTCGCTAAAATTATTATTTCCTCTTATGCCCCAAGTTACTTTTGTACTATCGTTAAATTTTAACAACTCCCAATACATTTCAGATTTGCGCTCTTTTCTTAAATCAATTTCCTGAATTAAAGCTTGATTAGGTGTTGTTGAAATTGTTTTTACAGAACCCAATCCACCAATACCTGTCCAAGTAAAAGATGCACCAACACCCGAAGTTTGCTGGGGATAAGAAGTTACAGTTGTTTTATCAAGCTCTTGCCAAGGATTCCAAAGTTCCCAATTTTTATAATTGTTCACATTTTTAAAAATAACTTCAGCCGGCACTTTCATAGCTCTAGAAACGCTAATATTGTAACTACCGTCTAGTGTTGCAACATAAACAGATGCACCAATAATTAAAGCTAAAAAAAAGAAAAATATATATTTTAAAGATCTCATTTAAATAAGAGCGTGTTTTTTTTGCATTGCTAATTTAAGAAATAAATTGGTTTTAAAACAGCCTATTTTAATTTATAAATATTCACTACTTTAGAGAATTAATTGTTTTTTATGAATAAAATAAAAGATCCTGGATTTGGATATGCTTCAAAAATAAATGCCAAACGTTTAGTTAATCAAAAAGGAGAATCAACCATCATACATTTAAACAAGAAGTTTAATTTTCAAGATACTTACACTTATTTAATTCAAATATCTTGGCCAAAATTTTTTCTACTTGTATTTTGCAGTTACTTGCTAATCAATATTATTTTTGGCATTATTTACACTCTTGTTGGAATTGAAGAAATTACCACATTGTCTGGTAATACTTTTAAAGATTTTTTAAACGGCTTTTTTTTTAGCGCTCAAACTATTACAACTGTAGGCTATGGTGGCATTTCACCTCATGGTCTTTTAGCAAATATTGTTTCGTCTTTTGAGGCTTTAATTGGTTTACTAACATTTTCATTTATAACAGGATTGTTATATGGGCGTTTTTCTAAACCAAATGCATCCATTCGCTTTAGTAAAAATATAATTTTTAGAAATTTTAATGACCGAAAAGCTTTAATGTTTAGACTTATGAACAATAGAACTAGTATAATGATAGATTCTGAAATTTCATTAACAATGTCAATTACAAAAATCACAACTAACAATAAACATGAAAGGGAATTTTATAGGTTAAATTTAGAAATGAATGCCATAAAATATTTATCAACAACCTGGACAATTGTTCACGAAATAGACGAAGAAAGTCCTTTGTTTAACTTGAGTGAATCTGAAATTAAAAAGTTGGATATAGAATTTTATATTTTAGCTCAATATCACGAAGAATCATTTTCTCAAAAGGTTTACCAAATTCATTCATACACTCAGGAAGATTTAGAATATAATGTGAAATTTGCATCACCAACATCTTTTAACAATGATGGTTTTGTTGAATTAGATCACGAAAAACTAAGTACTTTAACCGCTATGGAAGATTAATGCAAAGAAAAAGTAATCAACGTAAAAATAGCAATAATTAAAAAAACACCAATTAAAATTAAAAACGTGTTTTTATAATACTTTTTATGAACTTTTATATCTTTTCTGTAACTCCAAACCATAGCAATGGTAAATGCAACTATAAAAAATCCAGCAAAAATTAATTGTCCTTTACTAAACATATTAAATGTGTATATTTATCATCAAAAGTACATAAAATTTAGTTAGAAATAAAAGTAACGTTGCTTACATTAGAAAGCAACTGACCAAAATATTTTTAACAATTAAAAAGTTATAATACAATAATGAAGAATAAATTAAACGCCGTAAAAGAATTTCATGAAGCCTTTGGATTGGGAATTCAACACAAACCTATCGCAAAATTAGATGAAGCAAAATTAAAATTGCGTTTTGATTTAATGGCTGAAGAAAATGAAGAATATTTAGAAGCAGCCAATAACAATGATTTGGTTGAAGTTGCCGACGCTTTGGGAGATATGCTGTACATTTTATGCGGCACCATTTTAGAACACGGCATGCAATACAAAATTGAAGAAGTTTTTAATGAAATTCAACGAAGTAACATGAGTAAATTAGGTGCCGATGGAAAACCAATTTACCGTGAAGATGGTAAAGTAATGAAAGGTCCAAATTATTTTAAACCAAATATTTTAGCAATAATTGAAAAGTAATTTTGTTAAAATATTTATTTAACCACCCTTTTTTCATTTTGTTTTACAAAAGCAGCCCAACCTGTATAGTTTTTACCAACAGTAACTTTTCCGCTGTTGTAAAAATGACAAACTGCTGCTGCCAAACCATCGGTTGAATCTAGATTTTGAGGTAATTCTTTCATTTTTAGCAAACTTTGTAACATTTTAGCAACCTGCTCTTTACTAGCATTTCCATTGCCAGTAATAGCCATTTTTATTTTTTTTGGAGAATACTCCGTAATTGGAACTTCACGAGACAAACCAGCTGCCATAGCGACTCCTTGTGCACGACCCAATTTTAACATAGACTGCACATTTTTACCAAAAAATGGCGCTTCAATTGCAATTTCATCGGGATGATATTGGTCTATTAAATGTACTGTTCGTTCAAAAATTAATTTCAACTTTAAATAATGGTCATCGTATTTTTTTAGCATTAATTCGTCTAAAACAATCAATTCCATTTTTTTATCCACTACTTTTATCAGTCCAAAACCCATAATGGTAGTTCCTGGATCTATGCCTAATATGATTTTTTCTGAACCCAATTTTATTGTTAATTTGTAAATTCAAATGTACAATATCTCTGTTAAATATAAACGACTCCTATTTTTTATAGTGAAAATAACAATTGTTGTTATCGCTTTTTATTTAATGTACACCAAATTAGTTAGCAATCAACTTTTATCTTTTCAACAGTTAAACGAGCGGCTTTCAAAGCTTTTTTCGGCAAAAATTTGGGTTATCATTTCAGTTTTATTACTAACAGATATAAATTGGTTTTTAGAAATATTTAAGTGGAAAACATTGGTTTCTGTTGAAAAAAAAATCACTTTTTTAGAAGCTTATCAGCAGAGTTTAGCATCTTTAACAGTATCTTTAATAACCCCAAACAGAATTGGAGAATATGGTGCAAAAGCCTTGTTTTTTGAAGCTGGAAGACGCAAAAAAATAATGACTTTAAATTTGGTTGGAAACTTAATTCAGTTAGCCATTACATGTTTATTTGGCTTGTATGGTTTTCTGTTTTTTATGAAGAATTTTAAAGCTGAAATTCCGAAAATTGACCTTTTAAAAGTTGGCTTAATTTTTTTAATATTCGCCTTGATTTATTTTTTCAGAAAACAATTAAACCTCAACAAAATAAGCGTTTATTTAAAAAATATTTCGAAAAAAATATACCTAAAAGCAGCTCTTTATTCTTTTTTGAGATACTTGGTTTTTTCGCATCAATTTTACTTTTTACTAAAAATTATGGGTATTGAAACCGATTACCCTACACTAATTAGCCTTATTTTTTGTATGTATTTTATGGCATCTGTTATACCAAGTTTGGCCATTTTCGATTGGGTTATTAAAGGTTCTATTGCCATTTGGCTTTTTGGCTTTGTTGGTTTAAACCAATTAACGGTAGTAACCGTAACCACTGTTATGTGGATACTCAATTTTGCAATACCTTCCATTATTGGAAGTATTTTTGTATTAAATTTTAAAACCAACAATTCATTATGATTATTGTGTTTTTATTTATTGCTTTAATTTATTCGGTATTAATTATTGGTTTTTTTGTGGGTTTTCAAAAATTAAAAACAATCAAAAAAACAGATTTACCCCCAAAAACAACATTTTCAGTTGTTGTACCTTTTAGAAATGAAACTGCCAATTTACCCCAATTACTAAATTCATTTGAGCAGTTAAATTACCCGACACATTTGTTTGAAATTTTATTTGTAAACGATGCTTCTGAAGACAATTCATGTGTAGTTATTGAAAATTTTCAGCAACAATTTCCGCATATAAAAACCAATCTTTTACAAAACAATAGAACTACAAATTCACCCAAAAAAGATGCCATAAACACCGCAATTTCAAGCTCAAAATTTGAATGGATTGTTACTACAGACGCAGATTGTATTGTGTCAATTTATTGGTTACAACTATTCAATCAGTTTATTGAAGCTAAAAACCCAGTTTTGATAGCTGCACCTGTAATATTTAAAAAACAAAATTCGTTGTTATTTCATTTTCAAAATTTGAATTTTATAAGTTTAATGGGCAGCACCATTGGAAGTTTTGGAATTAAAAAATCCTTTATGTGCAATGGGGCTAATTTGTGTTATCAAAAAACAGCATTTAAAAATGTAAATGGTTTTGAAGGAAACACATCAATTGCTAGTGGTGATGATGTTTTTTTATTAGAAAAAATGGTAAAAAATTATCCTGAACAAGTGTTATTTTTAAAATCGGCAGAAGCTACTGTCACCACCAATTCAGAAAAAAACTGGAGTTTATACCTAAATCAACAAATAAGATGGGCTTCAAAATCAACAGCATACAATAGCAACTTTTCAAAGTTTGTTGGTATTGTAGTTTTATCAACCAATCTTTTAGTGCTTTCGCTTTTTATTTCAGCAATTTTGAATCCGTTTTTTTGGAAATATTTTTTAGTAATATTCATTCAAAAAACAATCGTTGATTTTATACTTATTAAAAAAACAAGTGATTTTTTAATAAACAATAATTCGCTAAAATACTTTTTACTAGTAGCTTTTTTATATCCTTTTTTTATTACTTACGTCGGAATTTCTTCAACGTTTAAAAGCTATACATGGAAAGGAAGAGTCTTTAAAAAATAATTATTTACTGTTAAATAAACTGCTAATAATACTTTCAGAATGCATCCATAAATAAGTTATTAACACTAACAATAGCAATAAAATAAACAATCTCATTTTATTTGGTTTTTTGCCTTTTTTAAATCGTTGCTGACTCATAAATACTTTTTAAATTAATTTTTTGTTGCACGTAACATTTCTCTTTTTCCTGGAGGTCCAGCTAATTTTTCGACAGAAAACCCAACTTTTAACATCGCCCTTCTAACACTTCCTTTTGCACAATAAGTAACCAATACACCTCCTTTTTTTAAGGATTTATACATGATTTCAAATATTTCTTCAGTCCATAAATCTGGCTGAACTCTTGCACCAAAAGCATCAAAATAAATCAAATCAAAACTATTTTCATCATTTATTTCATGAAAAAACTGCTTTCTTTTTGTCAATAAAAATTTTGAAGACAACTCTGATTTTTGATCCCAACTTTGGGTATGCATATTTTTAAAAACCTGTGTAAAATCTTCGGCTTTTAATTCTGAAATGTAATTTAATTTATCAATTTCATCAAAAGAAACCGGATAAGCTTCTACTCCAACATAATCGACATTTAAGTTTAATTTTTCAGCCTCTAAAAAAGTAATAAAACTATTTAAACCTGTTCCAAAACCAATTTCTAAAATCGAAATTGAACTATCTGAAAACAAAGACAATCCGCTTTTTATAAAAACATGCATGGCTTCTTGAATGGCGCCATGTTTTGAATGATAATTCTCATCCCACTCGGATAAATGGATGGTTGACGAGCCATCGGCTGTTAAAACTACTTTTCTCTCCAAAAATATTTATTTTTTAATTTGAAATTCTGACTTGAGATATTTTTAAAGTATAAAAACTTCAATTTACTGATTTTCAGCAACATATGGAATTTCATTGATTTTAACTTATTCAAAAACAACAAAACAACAATCACTAACTACACTAATAATGTGATTTTATTTCCCTGTTATTATTTAATTGAATATTTTTACCCAAATATATTAAAAAATTAAGGCAGCACATTTAAAACATAATAAAATTACATATTAAAAAAATAAGTAATTTTGCAAAATTAAAACACGGTTTACTATGGCTTTACATATAGAGAAAATAACAAAATCAAAAATTTCAGAAGTTGATTTTAGTACTTTAAAATTTGGTCAAATTTTTACTGACCACATGTTTGAATGCGATTTTGAAAATGGCGAATGGCAAACTCCTAAAATTAGACCTTATCAACCTATTCTGTTTGATCCATCTGCAAAAGTTTTTCATTACGGACAAGCGGTTTTTGAAGGAATGAAAGCTTACAAAGATGATAATGATGATATTTGGTTATTTAGACCAGATGAAAATCAAAAACGTATAAATATCTCTGCAGAACGTTTAGATATGCCTGCTTTTCCAAAAGATTACTTTTTTGAAGGATTGACTGAATTGTTAAAATTAGACAGCCAATGGATTAAAAAAGGCGGTGAAAACTCGTTATACATTAGACCTTTTGTTATTGCTACAGAAAATTGCGTATCGGCATCGGCATCAACAAAATATAAATTTATGATTATTTGCTCTCCTGTTCAAGCTTATTATGCCGGAGAAGTTAGGGTTTTAATTGCCGATAAATACAGTCGATCTGCTAACGGTGGTGTTGGTTTTGCTAAAGCTGCAGGTAATTACGCCTCTTCTTTTTATCCTGCAAAATTAGCTGCAGAGCAAGGTTACCAGCAAGTTTTATGGACAGATGCTTCTACCCATGAATATTTAGAAGAAGCTGGTACAATGAATGTCTTTTTTAGAATAAATGATACCTTGTTAACTGCGCCTACCAGCGAAAGAATTTTAGATGGTGTTACGCGTAAAAGTATCATTCAATTTCTTGAAGACAAAGGTATAAAAGTTGAAGTAAGACCAATTAAAGTAACTGAAATTATTGAAGCTGCTAAAAAAGGTGAATTATTAGAAATGTTTGGTGCAGGTACTGCAGCTGTTGTAAGTCCAATTTTAGGATTTGCACATAAAGACCAAAATTTTGAATTGCCAAAAATTGAAAATACTTATGCTTCAATTATTAAAAAAGGTTTAACAGATATTCAAAGAAATAAAGCTGAAGATAAATTTGGCTGGAGATATAAAGTAAAATAAAACGATACACGGATTATTGAATTTTAACATATTAACTGCTTAAACAATCGGACTTACCTCCGATTGTTTGGTATATTTTTTGGCCTGAGCCAATAAAAAAAACCAATTATGAACACATTACAAGAAGCTAAAAAAAACATTCAAGAAAAAGGATTTTTAGACATAGAAACTGCAAAAAGCATTGACTATGTTAAAGAAATAAAAAAACTTCGCAAAAAAAAGAACGCTGTTATTTTAGCACATTACTACCAAGAAGATGCAATACAAGATATTGCAGATTTTGTGGGAGATAGTTTGGCTTTGGCTCAAAAAGCAGCTGAAACAGACGCTGATATTATTGTTTTTGCAGGTGTACATTTTATGGCCGAAACTGCAAAAATATTGAATCCAGATAAAAAAGTATTGTTACCCGATTTAAAAGCAGGATGTTCTTTGGCAGATTCTTGTCCGCCTTCAGAATTTGCAGCTTTCAAAAAGAAACACCCTAATCACTTGGTGGTTTCTTATGTAAATACTTCAGCAGAAATTAAAGCATTGACCGATATTGTTTGTACTTCTTCAAATGCTGAAAAAATTATCAACTCTATACCAAAAGATCAACCAATTATTTTTGCTCCAGATAGAAATCTAGGTGCTTGGTTAATTAAAAAAACAGGTAGAGATATGTTGCTTTGGGACGGAGCTTGTATGGTTCACGAAGCCTTTTCAATAGATAAAATATTACAATTATACGCTGAAAATCCAGGTGCTGAGATTATTGCTCACCCAGAATCTGAAGCGCATTTATTAAAAGTTGCCAAATATGTAGGTTCTACTTCTGGCTTATTAAATTATGTAAAAAACAGCAAAGCTAAAACATTTATTGTTGCTACTGAAGTTGGTATTTTACATAAAATGAGACAAGAATCTCCTGGTAAAATTTTGATTCCAGCTCCTGTTGAAGACGATAGCTGTAACTGTAGCGAGTGTTTTTATATGAAAATGAATACCATGAAAAAATTGTATTTATGTCTAAAACATGAACTGCCTTTTGTTGAAGTTGACCCTGAATTAAGCAAAAAAGCACTTGTTTCTATTGAGCGCATGTTAGAACTTTCAAAATAACAACTGTTTTTAATGAATGCTGAAAAAAAAATACACAAAACAGATTTTTTAGTTATTGGTTCTGGAATTGCTGGTTTATCATTTGCACTTAAAGTCGCAAATAACTTTAAAAACGCCACAGTTACTATAGTTACCAAAAACGAAAAAAACGAGTGTAATACCAAATATGCCCAGGGCGGAATTTCAACAGTTTGGGATAAAACAGTCGATTCATTTGAACAACATATTGAAGATACACTTATTGCTGGTGATGGTCTTTGTGACGAAAAAGTAGTTAAAATGGTGGTTGAAAGTGCTCCAGATCGTTTGCGAGAATTGATTGAATGGGGAACACAATTTGACAAAACAAAAGATGGTTCCTATTCATTAGGAAGAGAAGGAGGACATTCGCAAGATCGTGTTTTACATCATAAAGATATTACCGGAGCAGAAATTGAACGTGCATTACTTCAACAAGTAGAAAACACTGAAAATATTACTTTTTTAAATTACCATTACGCAATTGATTTAATTACAGAACATCAATTAAAACAAAAACAAACCAAACGAAAAGGAAAAATAACTTGTTATGGCGCGTATGTTTTAGATGAGAAAAAAAATTGTGTTAAAACATTTTCAGCAAAAGTAACCATGTTGGCTACTGGCGGAAATGGTCAGGTTTATAGTACAACTACCAATCCTGTAATTGCAACTGGCGATGGAATTGCCATGGCTTACAGAGCAAAAGCTGAAATTTCTGATATGGAATTTATTCAATTTCATCCAACAGCTTTATACAATCCAGGCGAATATCCTGCATTTTTAATCTCTGAAGCGGTACGTGGTGAAGGTGCTATTTTAAGAAATTACAACGGAGATCGTTTTATGCACAATTACGATGATCGAGAAGAATTGGCTTCGCGTGATATTGTAGCAAGAGCAATAGACCGTGAACTTAAAAAAAATGGTACTCCAAATGTATATTTAGATTGTACACATATAGATTACAACGCCTTTAAAAAGCATTTTCCAAATATTACCGAAAAATGCTTGTCGCTTGGCATTGATATTAGAAAAAAATACATTCCTGTTTGTCCGGCTCAACATTATATTTGTGGCGGTGTAAATGTTAGTAAAAAAGGAAAAACCTCCATCAAAAATTTATATGCAAGTGGTGAAGTAACCCGATCTGGATTACACGGAGCCAATAGATTGGCTTCAAATTCATTACTTGAAGGGTTGGTATTTTCACACAATGCTGCTGAAAGTTTAATTAAACGTTTTCCTAAAATAAAAAGCCCTACCAATATTCCTCAATGGAATGATAGTGGTGTAGTTAAAAACATGGAGAAAATATTAATTACACACGACAGAAATGAGGTAAAGACCATTATGAGTAACTATGTTGGAATTGTGCGTTCTAACGAGCGTTTATTACGCGCTGAGCGAAGATTAAAAGGCTTGTACGAAGACAATAAACGTTTATACGATTATTCTGAACTTTCAACAGATTTATGTGAATTGAGAAATCTAATTACAACTGCTTATTTAATTACACAGTTTTCTAAAAACCGAAAAGAAAATAAAGGCGGTTTTTATAGTGCCGATTTGGTTTAGTTTTGATTTTGGCATTTAATTAATGGCAAATTTTGTAACACCACAACAAACAGACTAATTTCTTATAACCCTTTTATTTATCTTAAAAAAATACTCAATTTGAAATTTATCAAATTGAGTATTTTTTTAATAAGAACTTTAAATTTATTACTCTTTTACTTTACAAGTATTTATTTTAAGTATTGAATACAAAGGGCAAAATCCTGTAAAAGCGGTAACCAGTAAAATTATTGAAACTACATAAAGTACAATTTGTACCCACTGCGTTTCAATACTTGCTGAGTATGCAAAATACCCAACAGCTATGGCTAAAATTATTCTGATAATTTTATCTATACTTCCTACGGTTTTTTTCATGATAAACGGTTTTATTTATTACTAATTAAGATTCTGAAGTCATTCTCCCAGTTGCACAACTTACAAAAGATTTCGCTTTATGTAAAATTGTATTGGCGTCACCAACTTCTGGATACCCCATACTAGCTAACTTTTCTTTTACTTTTAAAAGTAAATCTTCGTTTGAAGTGTTAACTGTTACTTTTGAAGTTTCCAACTCAACCGAAACCTCATCAATACCATCTATGGATAAAATTCCTTTTTTGATGGAATTTGCACATCCACCACATTTTAAGTTTAATATTTCTATTGTTGTCATTGTTTTATTTTATTAGTCGTATTTAAGAGTGACCCTTTACAACTATTTTCATTACTTTCAAATTTAATCTAAAAAAATTAAATAGTTGAATTAAAAAACAAGATCTCATAAACTTTACCATTTTAGTTGGTTCGGTTCCATAAGACATATTGCTATACGGGATATTTTTTTCTAAACTTGTGCTCATAACTTTAATTTTTTATTCAGGAATTAACCACCAAAAAGGTTTTGCTTTTGCTTTATAAATAAACATATAATGCATAAATAATTTCATCCAATGCCCAGCAGTACCAACAACACCAACAGTATCATCTATATTTCTACCCCATTTAGGGTATGTTTCCCAATCTGGTACAATTGGCTTTACCGTCATAACAGCTGCCTGTCCTTTTGTAAAACCGTATCCTGCTGACACAATACATGCAGCACCCATTTTTGCCATAGAAGCCTGATGCGGATGATCGTCTTTACCTGTTTTTATTTGATGAATGATATTTTGCGCCACAATTTTACCAATTACACCCGAAGGCATTCCGGTACGTGGTGGCGTTGGAAATATTTTTGTTCCATTTGGACTTTGCATTGGTTTAGACATTGCATGTGGTGGTGCAAATGCAATTCCGGCAGCATATATATTTTTATAAGTTGAACTTTGATAAATCAAAGGCCAATCCTTTGCTTTCCATTCTTCATATGGTTTTAAATTGTAATCTGCATCAACTTTCATCATACCATTTGCTGCAAAAACAATTTTAGTAATATCATTTCCTTGCTTGTCAAACGCATTCATATCTACCCCTGAAAAACCAGGAATTAACATAGCAAAATCAAATGCTTTGGAATCTAATTTTCCATCTAAAGTTTCGTAATGAACAACTCCTTTTTCAACTTTTTTAACACCGGCCTGCTTAATCCATTTAACACCGTATTCTTTTAAAATAGACTCGGTAAAAATTTTAGTAGGCGTTATGTATCCATTTCGTTTTACATAAGCACCACCCATACCAAAATCTCCCAATTCATATTCATTGGTAATCCACCATAAATCAGCCAAATGATTCAGTTTTCTTTTATTTATTTCAAAAGCGATGTTTAAAACATACTCAAAAGCTGCACCTTGACAAGTTGCCATTGGATGCCCCGTACCTATTAAAAAAGTTTGTGGTTCGCCTTGTTCCATTTTTTTTAAAGACGCTTCCAATTTTGCCCAAGCGTGAGAAGCATGGTCATAGGTACAAACAGATTCTGTAAATTTTTGAGGCCCCAAACCTTCGGTTGCCTCAAAATTTAATTTTGGGCCTGTTGCATTTATCAAATAATCGTATGTAACTTTTTCTTCAATATCTTTTTTATCTTTTGAAACATATTTTATGGTTACAAAACCTTTTTCATGTTCCAAATCACCTTCAGGATTTATAGCAACTGCCAGTGCCTGTTTATGGATTACCCCCATTTTTTTATACACCGGAGCCAGCTCAAACTTCACCTGATCTGTGGTCATTAAACCAACACCAACCCAAATATTTGAAGGTACCCATTGAAAATTACTGTTAGGAGAAATCATTACAACCTCGTGGTCTTTTTTAAGCGATTTACTTAAATAAGACACAGCGGTATGTCCAGAGATTCCTGCCCCTAAAACCACTACTTTTGCCATAATATTTAATTTTTAAACGTAATACTCCAAATACCTCTCAAATCGCCTTCCTCATATCCAAATGCTTTATCATTTGGATACAACGATTTTAAAATTGAGTCGGTTTGCACGTTAACTGTCTCATTTAATTTACCGTGACAGGTCAAGCATTTTGCTTGAACTATAATTGGAGCGTAAAAATGTATTTTTTTAGCATCGTCAACTTCAACAATTGGTTTTAATTCGGCATTTTTCGCTATTTCATTTTTATAATTGTCTATTAGCTGTAATTCTCTTTGGGTTGATTTGTTATCTAAATTTCTTATTTTATCTGAAGTTCGTTTGATTGTCACATTGTATTTTTCGGACAATTGATTTGTAATTGGAATGGCTTGTAAATTGCAAAATGAGATGGCTTGTGAAGGTCCTCCCATTTTCATTTGCGTCATTAAATTATTGCTTAGCTCCAAAAATGAAGCTTCAGTAATTTCTTTTCCTTTAACAGTATAATTTTCAATCTCTTTTGTTGATAAAGAAGAGTTACAAGCTAAAAAACTGATTAAAACCGATAAAAAAATTACTTTTTTAAACATCTTATTTTATGATTGGTTGGTTACTTTTTTGCCAATTTAAAATACCGCCTTGCAATTCATTTACTTGCACAAATCCTAAATCTGACATCTTTTTAATTGCTGATGAAGATCTGTTTCCTGATTTACAATAAATAAAAACAGGTTCATTTGTATTGAATTTTGCCATTTGCTCTAAAAAATTTTTATCGAAAAAATTAATATTAATAGCTCCTTCAATATGGCCTTCTGAAAATTCTCCAGGCGTTCTCACATCAATAATTGTATGATTTGCTGATTTCTCTTTAAAATCAGCTGGAGAAATAACATTGATTTCGCCAAATTGTGTAATTGTTTTTGAAGGTTTAGAATTGTTACATCCAAAAACAGCTACCGATACAAACATTAAAAATGTGAATTTTAAAATACGATTCATTTTTGATTTTTTATTACTATAAATTTACAGAATATATAGGAGATTATTCGTTTTTTTTGAAATAACTAATTCAAAAAAGAATAAATTCTGATGAAATTTTTCAACTTCGACCTAAAAAAATAATCAACCTAAAAAAATGTTACAATAATGTTGTAGGACAAACATAATCTGTAAGTGCTACACCAGTATCTTTAATATCTTTAAAACCACCTCTAACATCTGTTACTTTTTTAACGCCTTTTGCTTTAAAAATTGATGCTGCAATTAAAGAACGGTAACCACCTGCGCAGTGTAAAAAGTATTCTTTATCAGGATTTATTTCAGCAAAATTTGAATGAATATAGTCTAAAGGAAAATTCTCTACACCAATTACATGCTCCGATAAATACTCAGATTCTTTTCTAACGTCTAATGGAATTGCTGCAGTTCCATCTTTTAATTTATTTGCAAATTGAGATGCAGATATAGAATCTAGCGTATCAACTTGGTGCCCTGCTGCTTTCCAAGAGTGAATACCGCCACGTAAATACCCCAAAACATTGTCGTAACCAACACGTGAAAAACGCGTAACTACTTCTTGTTCTCTACCCTCTTCAGCAATAAAAATTATTTTTTGATTTATATTGCTAATCAATGCGCCAACCCAAGGAGCAAAAGTACCATCTAACCCAATAAACCAAGCGCCTGGCACAGTACCTTCATCTCTATAATCTGCCATATTTCGGGTATCAATTACCAAAATATCATCTTGTTGGCTCATATCTTTAAATGTGTCTGCATCAATAGGCGTAGTACCTCGGTGTAAAATTTGATCAATACCTACATTAATGCCTTTATTCATTTTAACATTATTGCCAAAATATTGTGGAGGAGGCATTAAACCAGTTGTAACTTCTTTTATAAATTCTTCTTTGGTCATATCTGCCCTTAAAGCATAATTTGTTTTCTTTTGATTTCCTAGGGTGTCAAAAGTTTCTTTACTCATGTTTTTACCACAGGCAGAACCTGCTCCATGATTTGGATATACAATAATATCATCGGGCAAAGTCATGATTTTATTTCGCAATGAATCAAATAAATGACCTGCCAAATCGGCTTGAGTTAAATCTGATTTAACAGCCAAATCTGGTCTACCTACATCACCAATAAATAAACAATCACCTGTAAAAACATAAGGTTTATTTCCTTTTTCATCAATTAACAAATACGATGAAGATTCCATTGTATGGCCAGGGGTGTGAATTAACTGAAGTGTTAAATCTCCTATTTTAAATTTCTCACCATCTTTTGCTTGATGAATAGCATAGGAAGGATCTGCATTTGGACCAAAAACAATGGTTGCACCTGTTTTTTTAGCCAAATCTACTTGTCCTGATACAAAATCGGCATGAAAATGCGTTAAAAATACATATTTAATTTTAGCACCATCGGCTTTCGCCATTTCAATATATGGTTCGGTTTCTCTTAAAGGGTCAATAATTGCTGCCTCTCCATTAGAATGGATATAATAAGCCATTTCTGCCAAACATCCCGTAAACAATTGTTCTACTTTCATAATAATTGGAATTTAATTCTGTTATTTTTTTTGAAGTATTTCAAAATTACGAGATAGTTCTTTTGTTATCTGTAACTTAAATCACATTATAATCAAATTTCTGAAAATTTTAACTATTGGTTTGCTGCACATATTTAAAATTATCGCCCCCAATTTCTCTGCTATTTTTATGCGCTTCAAAGGCATCAACTGCAGCTTGAACGCTTAAAAAGCAATTTTCAAATTTGATATCAGACATCAGATCTGATTTATATAAGGTGTCTCTAACAGGACCTATCATACCTGTAAAATACAATTCAATATTTTTATTTTTTAAAAATAAGAATACCTCTTTTACCACATGAATACCACTACTATCCACATTGTTTAAGCTATTGGCATTGATAATTACTAACTTTAGCTTATCACCTTTTTCATTTACCTTATCAATAATAGTATCTTCAAAATACGAACTATTTGTAAAATTTAATTGTGAATCAAATCGTATAATTAAAATATCTTCTTCAACCTGAACTTCTTTAAAACGCTCAACATTTCGATACATATTTGTACCTGGAATACGTCCTAAAACTGCTATATGTGGCTTTGTTGAGTTGTAAATAACCATAATTAATGATAAAATAACGCCGGCTAAAATTCCTTCTGTAACACCTAAAACAATGGTTACTAAAAAGGTAATTATTAAAATAACAGCATCTTTTTTATCGTATTTCCATAAATTTACTGGCGTTTTATAATCAACCAAACCTAAAATAGCCACTATAATTATTGAAGCAATTACTGCTTTTGGTAAAAAGAAAAATACTGGCGTTAAAAATAACAATGTAAATCCGACAATAATAGACGAAAATATGGCCGACAATTGCGTTTTTGCTCCGGCGTTATTATTTACCGCAGATCTTGAAAAACTTGATGTTGCTATATAACTTAAAAAAAACGAACCAACTATATTGCTTAAACCTAAAGCCGTAAACTCTTTATTTGCAGAAATCTTAGCATTGTCTTCTCTTTTTTCTATTGATTTTCCAATTGAAAAAGTTTCCATAAATCCAATAATCGCCAAAGTCAATGCCAAAGGCAGTAAATCTATAATAGTGTTATAATTAAAACTAGGAACGGTAAACTTTGGAAGACCTTCAGGAATGGCTCCAACAATTGAAATTCCAAAAACTTGTAAACCAAGAAACTTAACAATGACTATTCCAATAAAAACTACAACCAGTGGACCCGGTAATTTTTTTAAATATTTTTTAAAAACAATTAATAAAACCATTGTTGAAAGTCCGATAAATAAATCGAAAATATTGGTATTTCCAACAACTTTTATAATGGCTGGCACAAGTTCACCTACGCCGTTACTTTTATCTATTTGAACACCTAAAATATATTTAACTTGACTTAAAGCAATAATTACTGCTGCGCCAGAAGTAAAACCACTAATTACAGGTTTAGAAATAAAATTGACTAGAAAACCAATTTTAAACAGCCCAAATAAAAGTTGAATCACTCCAACAATAAAACCCAGTAAAATTGCCAAATTAATAAATTGCTCAGTACCTACAGCTGCAATGGCAGAAACTCCAGTTGCTACAATTATTGAATCCATTGCAACAGGCCCAACTGAAATATTTCGAGAGGTTCCAAAAATTGTATAAATTAATGGAGGTATTAAAGCTGCATATAAGCCATAAATAGGTGGCAATCCGGCAATCATTGCATATGCCAATCCCTGTGGAATAAGTACAACACTAACTGTTACACCCGCAATTACATCACCTTTTAACCATTTTTTTTGATAGTTAGGAAGCCAATTTAAAATAGGAATTGCTTTTTTAAAATTCATTTTCCAGAGTTATAGGTGTTGCAATACAAAATTACAGCAAACAAGTTTGTGTAAAGTGACTTAGATTACATATAGAAATTAAAATAATTCTCCCTGATTTTCAGCCTTTATTCTACCCAAATGCTTGTATGCCAAATGGGTAACTTCTCGTCCACGAGGAGTTCTCATAATAAAACCTTCCTGAATTAAAAAAGGCTCATACACTTCTTCAATAGTTTCCGAATTTTCTCCAACAGCAGTTGCCAAGGTGCTAATACCCACAGGGCCACCTCTAAACTTATCTATTATTGTTGTCAGAATTTTATTATCCATTTCATCCAAACCATGCGCATCAACATGAAGGGCATTTAAAGCATATTTTGCAATTTCAATGGTTATGGTACCATTTCCTTTAATTTGCGCAAAATCACGCACCCTACGCAACAACGCATTGGCAATACGCGGTGTTCCTCGGCTTCTTCCTGCAATTTCAACTGCAGCTTCCATAGAAGTTGGAACATTTAAAATAATGGCACTTCGCTGAACAATGGTTGTCAATAATTCGGTATTATAATATTGTAAACGACTGCTAATACCAAAACGTGCACGCATTGGAGCTGTTAACAACCCAGATCGTGTAGTTGCTCCAATTAAAGTAAATGGTTCTAAATCTATTTGCACCGTTCGTGCATTTGGACCAGATTCAATCATAATGTCAATACGATAATCTTCCATTGCAGAATATAAATACTCTTCAACAATAGGGCTTAATCGATGAATTTCATCAATAAACAAAACATCTCGCTCACTTAAATTGGTTAACAAACCCGCTAAATCTCCCGGTTTATCTAATACAGGACCCGAAGTTATTTTTAAACCTACGTTTAATTCATTGGCTAAAATATGAGCCAAAGTGGTTTTTCCTAATCCTGGAGGGCCGTGAAATAAAGTATGATCCAAAGCTTCACCACGTAAATTGGCAGCTTCAACAAATATTTTTAAATTTTCTAAAACTTGTTCCTGCCCTGTAAAATCATTAAAGGTAAGTGGACGTAATTTTTTTTCAACGTCTAATTCTTCAGAAGAAAAATGGTTTTTATCAGGATTCAGGTTTTCATTCATAAAAACAAAGATAATGAAGTAAAATAATTATTAATTGAAAAATGAATAATTAAAATTAATACTGTAAAATTTTAGATAAAAAAATGATTTTTTTAGTTTTGCAGAAATTTTATTCTGATGATTTGTAGCATAAAGAAAAAGGATCTAGAAGCGCTTAAACCAACACATATTTTACCTCAAACACCTTTTTGGGGGCGATTAAAAAGCAAACAAGGCTACATTCCATTAGGTTTTGAACTAACAGTTTCTAAAGAGTTGTTATTCAATTCTGTGAATTCAGCAACAGAAATAAAAGACGATATTTTGGTGCTAATAAAAAGTATTGATGGAGAGCAGTGTTTTGCCTATGTACCTTATGGGCCAAAAATTGAACCAGATTTTGAAAATCACGGTGTTTTTCTAGAAAACTTATCTGAAGCTTTAAAACCTGAATTACCCGATAATTGTGTTTTTATTCGATATGATTTAATGTGGAAAAATCAATGGTCGGTTGATGAAGAATATTTTGATGAAAATGGCAATTGGATTGGCCCGCCTCAAAGTCAAGTACAAGAATTTAGAGTTAATTTTAAAACCGAAAATTGGAACTTACAAAAAAGTCCGAATGATGTACTTCCAAAAAACACCTTTTTCTTAGACCTATCATTGGACGAAAAGGAGCTTCTTAAAAATATGCGCTATAATACTCGATACAATGTTAAAAACGCAGCTAAAAAAGGTATTAAAGTAAAAGAATACGGTATTGAACATATAGAAAGCTGGTACAATTTATACAAAGAAACGGCATTACGTCAAGGTTTACCACTTCAAACAATTGCTTATTTTTCATCAATCTTAAAAAATCAAGACAATTCTAAAAATGGAGTAAGCGTAAAAATGCTTATGGCCGATTATAAAGGAAAATTTTTAGCTTCCATGTTTTTAGTTTTATCAAATAAACGAGGAACTTATTTATATGGAGCCTCTTCATCAAAAAATAAAAATATGATGGCTAGTTACGCCCTTCAATGGGAATCGCTAAAAATAGCCAAAAATTGGGGCTGTACGCAATATGACATGTTTGGATCGGCGCCAAATTTAAATCAAAAACATCCTTTAAGAGGCATCCATGTGTACAAAAAAGGATTTGGAGGAGATCTTTTTCATAGAATGGGTTGTTGGGATTACCCATTTAATAGCGAAGTTTATGACTTATTTAAAATGCACGAGTTAAGTAATTAATTCTTTTTATAAATTTTTCATTTTGAAATAAAAATTAATCGGGGGTTATTTATAAACTGATTAAGCTAATAAACCCCGTTAATTTAGACTTAAAGCACAATTCGTTATCATTTGGTTATCAAACAATTAAATAATCAAGTTTTTACATTGTTATCCAATAATAAATTCTATTTTTGCGCCCTTAATTAAAAATGGAGAAATGAAGCGTATTAATGAATTTAAAAAGTTATATAAGGTTGAAGGAGCAATAAATTTAAAAACCTTAAAAACTACATATAGAGAACTTGTAAAAGAGTGGCATCCAGATAAGTTTTTGGATCAAGATAAAAAGGATGAAGCTGATGAAGTTAGTAAACGCATAATTGAAGCCTATCACTTTTTAGTTAGTATTGCTCCTGAAACAAAAGAATCTAATTTAGAAGAATACACAACAACAATTACACAATCACAAGTTGCCGATTATCATCATAAAAGTATGTTATTAGAGGTTACATTTACCGATGGAACTACATATGAGTATTTTGGCGTGAATAAAAATCTATTTTTAAAGTTTATTAACAGCAAATCGATGAGTAACTTTGGTAGAAGAAATATTTTTAATTCTTACACCTATAGAAAATCTAAAAAAGCTACCGTTATGGCTTAATTATATTTGTTTGAATAATTTCGAAGGCACCTTTTCAGGTGCTTTTTTATTTTGAAAAAATTATTGATTTGCATAAAAAAACCTTTCTAATATTTAGAAAGGTTTTTTATATATTTTAATTTTTCACTATTATGTTGGGTCTTCCCCATCTTTTAAAGGTGTGGTTTGACAAACATAATCTTCATCATAACCAGGTTTGCTATAATCATAAGCCCAACGGTGTACAGCTGGTATTTCACCAGGCCAGTTTCCGTGAATGTGCTCTACAGGAGTCGTCCATTCTAAAGTGTTAGACTTCCAAGGGTTTTGAGTTGCTTTTTTACCTTTATAAATACTTATAAAAAAGTTTGCTAAGAAAATGATCTGTGCCGCACCACCTAAAATTGCAAACATCGTAATAACAATATTAACATCGGCAACATCATCAAATAATGGAAAAGCAGTATTTGCATAATATCTACGAGGTAAACCTGCCAAACCAATAAAATGCATTGGGAAGAAAACACCATAAGCAGCAACAGCCGTTAACCAAAAGTGCCAGTAACCCAAAGTTTTATTCATCATTCTACCATACATTTTAGGAAACCAGTGATATACACCTGCAAACATTCCGTAAATTGCAGATACACCCATTACCAAGTGAAAATGCGCAACAACAAAATACGTATCGTGAACATTAATATCTAATGCACTATCTCCAAGAACCAACCCTGTTAATCCACCAGAAATAAATGTTGAAACCAATCCGATTGAAAATAACATCGCAGGATTCATTTGTAAATTTCCTTTCCAAAGTGTGGTAATGTAATTAAATGCTTTTACTGCTGAAGGAATCGCAATTAATAAGGTTGTAAAAGTAAATACAGACCCTAAGAAAGGATTCATACCCGATACAAACATATGGTGACCCCAAACAATGGTTGACAAAAATGCGATTGCAATAATAGACCCAATCATGGCTCTGTATCCAAAAATTGGTTTTCTAGAGTTTGTTGAAATAATTTCAGAAGTAATACCCAATGCAGGTAACAATACAATATAAACTTCAGGGTGACCTAAGAACCAAAATAAATGTTCAAACAAAACTGGCGATCCACCTTGGTAATGTAATACTTCACCTTGAATAAAAATGTCTGATAAATAAAATGACGTTCCAAAACTTCTATCAAAAATTAACAATAAAGCTGCAGATAACAATACTGGGAAAGAAACCACACCAATAATTGCAGTGATAAAGAAAGCCCAAATTGTTAAAGGCAATCTTGTCATTTTCATTCCAACAGTTCTTAAATTTAATACCGTTACAATATAGTTTAAGGCACCTATTAATGATGATGCAATAAAAATAGCCATAGAAACCAACCACATTGTCATACCCAATCCAGATCCAGGAATTGCTTGTGGCAAGGCACTCAGTGGTGGGTA
Organism: Lutibacter sp. HS1-25; assembly: GCF_004121075.1. Classification (GTDB taxonomy): domain Bacteria; phylum Bacteroidota; class Bacteroidia; order Flavobacteriales; family Flavobacteriaceae; genus Lutibacter. Next base: position 17,192 of record NZ_RHLN01000015.1, on the reverse strand, counting down.
AATTGTCCATCCAGCTGAAGCAGGACCTGCTTCAATAAACAAAGACAATACCATAATTACACTCGATAAAAAGAACAACCAATATGAAACCATATTTAAAAAACCAGATGCCATATCACGAGCTCCAATTTGTAATGGAATTAAAAGGTTACTAAACGTTCCACTTAAACCAGCTGTTAATACAAAAAACACCATGATTGTTCCGTGAATGGTAACCAAAGCAAGGTAAATATCTGGTGACATTACACCTCCATCTTGATGGTGTCCTAAAAACGCTTCAATAATAGAAAATGAATGTTCTGGCCAAGCAATTTGCAAACGGAATAACATAGACATAAACACCCCTATTATTCCCATAAAAATACCTGTTACCAAGTACTGTTTAGAAATCATTTTATGATCTTGACTAAATACGTATTTAGTTATAAATGTTTCTTTATGATGATGATCTGACATAATTATATTTTGTTAGTAGTAGTATAGTTAGTTTTTATTGAACAACAACTTGCGCCATTGTTTTTTGATCTTTCAACCAAGCATTGAATTCGGCTTCTTCCTGAACAATAATTTTCATTTGCATATTATAATGCGAAGCACCACAAATTTTATTACATAAAAGTAAATAATCAAATTCGTAAGGATCTTCCCCTTTTTCGGCTCTAATTTTGTTGATACCTTCCACTTTTGCAATGGTTTCATCATTCAATCTCATTTCTTCAGTGGTCATACTAGGTGTAAATGCAAACTGAGTTATCATCCCAGGAACACAGTTCATTTGTGCTCTAAAGTGAGGCATAAAAGCTGAGTGCAATACATCTTGAGAACGAAATTTAAAGATTACTTTTCTTCCTTTAGGCAAACGTAATTCTCTTACAGGAACATCATCTAAAGCATTTTTATCTGTCATATCAACACCCATAGTATTGATGCCTTTAATATTACGAACATTGGCCAAACCTAATTCATTGTCTTCACCAGCATAACGTGCTTCCCATTGAAATTGTTTGGCATAAACTTCAACAATTAAAGGGTTTTCAGCATCAGAAGTGTCCATTACATTGTTCCAAACAGACAATCCGTATAACACGATTCCAGATAAAACAATGGCAGGAACAATTGTCCAAATCATTTCAAGTTTATGACTATCAGCATAAAACAATGCTTTTCTACCTTTAATTCCGCGGTATTTAAATGCAAAAAAGAATAATAAAAATTGTGTAATGGCTTGTACAAATAAGATTAGTACCATAGTTACCAGGTACAAGGTGTCGTAACTTTCACCTTCAATTGAGGCCGCATCTGGTAATAAAATTACAGAGTATTTCCAAAATGAAAATAGCATTAGACCATAAAAAAAGATTCCAAAAATCGCAAAAATAATCCCTTGCGTATTGTTGTCTTTTTCGGTAGCTATTGCTTCTTTTAAATTAAAGATACTTGTTACTTGCCATATGGCCACGGCAATAACAATTGCCAGTAAAACGTAAAGTATTGCTGTCATTTTTTTAGTTAGTTGTTAATAGTAGTTCCAAATATAAAAAAAATCCCGAATAAATTGTATTCAGGACTATTTTCTATAGTTATTTTTTAATTTTAATAATGAAAATGTTCACTTTCTTTGATAAAAGGATTCCCTTTTGCTAATAAAGGTACTTTCGACAATGCCGAGAATACAACATATATAAACAATCCTAACACCAATAATACCGAGCTTATTTCTGAAATTCCAAAAAACCATTGATCACCAACAGTTGCTGGCATAATCATTACATAAATATCTACATAATGACCTAATAAAATAACGATCCCTGCACAAACAATAAACCAAGGCACACGTTTAAAATCACTATTCATCAATATTAAAAATGGGAACACAAAGTTTAAACCTAACATACCTAAAAACGGTATTTTATAATCGTTAAATCTAGTTGCAAAGTAAGTAATCTCTTCAGGAATATTGGCATACCAAATTAACATAAATTGTGAAAACCAAAGGTATGTCCAAAAAATACTGAATCCGAACATAAACTTAGCCAAATCATGTAAATGGCTATTGTTTACAAATTCTAAATATCCTTTTCCTTTAAGATAAATTGATACCAAAGCTATAGTTGTAATTGCAGAAACAATCATACTTGCAAAAACATACCATCCAAATAAGGTACTAAACCAGTGTGGATCTAAACTCATAATCCAATCCCAAGACATCATAGATTCTGTAACTAAAAAGAACACTAAAAATGCTGCAGAACTTTTAAATAATTTAGTGTAATTAGTTAAGTCTGTTGAATTGTCTTGTGCTAAAGTTAATTTACGAGCATAGTTGCGATATACAACCCAACCTGTAATATAAATAGCAGCTCTAATTAAAAAGAAAGGTACATTTAAGTATCCTGATTTATTTTGAATTAATTCATCATGAGCTACAACTTCTGGATCCATCCAAACAAATAAATGATTTAAATGTAATGATGAAAGTACAAAAAACACAAATAATAACACACCACCAACTGGTAAATATGCAGTAATTGCTTCCATAACTCTAAACAAAACAACTGGCCAACCTGCTTGTGCTGCATGTTGAATAGCATAAAAAGCCAATGTTGCCAATGAAATCATAAAAAAGAAAAACAAAGCTACATATAAAGCAGACCAAGGTTTGTTTTTCAATGAATGAAAAACATGCTCTGCATGAGCATCAACCTCATGTGCTTGTGTAGAACCATGTTCATTTACAGTAACTTCATGTGCTGAAGCTTCAGAACCATGAGCATCATGACTTTGTTGCAACATTACTTTCACATCTTCTACTGAACTTGGTGTAGTTAAAAAACCGTAAGCAACACCTAAAAAGCCAATAATCATTAAGGCGAAAGAAAGTGTTTTTAATTTACTTGAAAAGGTATACATATTATAAATTTCTATCTTAGTAAAAGTCTTATTTTAATAATTCAGTTCTTAATTGTTCCACATACATGGTTACTTCCCAACGCTCTTTAGCAGTTAATTGTGAAGCATGAGAACCCATCATATTTCTACCATACATAATTACATGGTAAATACTTCCTTCTGTAATTTCTCTATCTTTATAGTTAGGAACTCCTAAAAACTTATCACGTTGTACTAAAACACCATCACCTGCACCATTTTGACCGTGACAAGAAATACAATAGATATCGTACATTTTTTTACCGTTGGCCAAATTTTCTTCGTTAACCTCTAAAGGGTTTTTAGAATTTAATTTAGCATCTTCATATCCTTCATTTGTATTTGGATAATCATAAGGTACTTGACCACGAGCAATACTTCCTTCAGCAGGTAACTGCGTAGTCATTCCATTTGCAAAGTTAGGGTTTTGAGAATAAGTCTCATAACCAACAGACTTGTACATATCTGGCATATATTGGTAGTTTCTTTTTGACTTATCTGTCCAACAAGACGTTAAAGTCATTATAAAACCCAATGCAATTGTTATTTTTAAAATGCTTTTCATTTTAATTAGTGCTTTTCAGTTACTTTAATTTCTACAGTTCCAGTTTTCTCAAGGAATGAAACCAATTCAGCTTCATTACCATCTACAGCTACTTCCATTACAAACATATCATCAGTAGTTCTTGGATCTGGGTTTTCAGCTTCTTTAAATGGCCATAATCTACTACGCATATAAAATGTAATTACCATTAAATGCGCTGCAAAAAACACACTTAATTCGAACATAATAGGAATAAATGCTGGCATATTTAAAAAGAAACTCATACTTGGCTTACCACCAATATCTTGAGGCCATTGTTCTATCATCATATAGTTCATCATCCAAATTGCAAATGAAAAACCAACACATCCGTACATAAATGCAGTAATTGCAATTCGTGTACCTTTTAATCCCATTGCTTTATCTAAACCATGAACTGGGAATGGTGTATAAACTTCATCAATATGATAATGTGCCGCACGAACTTCTTTCACTGCGTCCATTAAAACATCATCATCGTTATACATTGCTTGTATTACTTTATTACTCATGATTTCTGTCTCTTAATTTTTTATAATTTTCACCTGATGATTTTAAAATAGATTTTACCTCTGCTTGAGCTATTACTGGGAATGTTCTTGCATACAATAAGAATAGTACAAAGAAGAAACCGATGGTTCCAACGTAGATTCCTATATCAACAAAAGTTGGAGAGAACATAGTCCATGATGAAGGTAAATAATCTCTGTGTAATGATGTTACTATAATTACAAATCTCTCAAACCACATTCCAACATTTACAACAATTGAAATGATAAAAGAGAAAGTAATACTTTGTCTTAATTTTTTAGACCACATAAATTGTGGAGAGAATACGTTACAACTCATCATTAATAAATATGCCCACCAGTAAGGTCCCGTTGCTCTGTTTAAGAAAGCATATTGTTCGTATTCAACACCTGAATACCAAGCAATAAATAACTCTGTAATATAAGCACATCCAACAATAGAACCTGTAATCATAATTACAATATTCATTAATTCGATGTGTTGTAATGTAATATAAGCCTCTAAGTTAGAAACTTTTCTCATAATAATTAGCAAGGTATTTACCATTGCAAATCCTGAGAATACAGCTCCAGCAACAAAGTAAGGAGGGAAAATTGTTGTATGCCATCCTGGAATTACAGAAGTTGCAAAGTCAAATGATACAATGGTATGTACTGAAAGTACCAATGGAGTTGCTAAACCTGCTAACACCAATGAAACCTCTTCAAAACGTTGCCAGTCTTTTGCTCTACCGCTCCATCCAAAACTTAATAAACTATAAATTTTCTTTTGAAAAGGTTTTACAGCTCTATCACGTAACATTGCAAAATCAGGTAATAAACCAGTCCACCAGAAAACCAATGAAACCGACAAATAAGTTGAAATTGCAAAAACGTCCCATAATAATGGTGAATTAAAGTTGGTCCAAAGTGTCCCAAATTGGTTAGGTATTGGCAATACAAAGTGTGCATTCCAAACACGTCCCATGTGAATTACTGGAAATAAACCTGCTTGAACAACAGAAAAAATAGTCATTGCTTCTGCAGAACGGTTGATACCCATTCTCCATTTTTGACGAAATAATAAAAGTACTGCGGAAATAAGTGTACCTGCGTGACCGATACCAACCCACCAAACAAAGTTTGTGATATCCCAAGCCCAACCAACTGTTTTATTTAATCCCCAAACTCCAATTCCTGTTCCAATAGTGTAAATAATTGAACCCAATCCCCAAAGGAATGCTGTAAGTGCAATTGCAAAGGCTGTCCACCATAATTTATTTGCTTTACCTTCAACTGGGGCTGCTACTTCAACCGTAATATCGTGGTAGCTTTTATCTCCATCAATTAAAGGTCTTCTAATAGGTGCTTCGTAATGAGACGACATAATTCTTTTTAATTATAATCTATTAATAATATTTTTATGCTTCTTGTGTGTTTCTCACTTTTACATGATAAACTACATTTGGTTTTGTACCAATATGTTCTAATAAATGATAAGCTCTTTTATCCGCTACTAATTCAGCAACAGTATCTTCTTTGTGATTTACGTCACCAAAAATCATTGCTCCTGTACTACAAGCATTCGAACAAGCTGTTTCAAATTCATTGGTTTTTACAGGTCTTCCCTCTTTTTTAGCTTTTAGGATAGTAGCTTGCGTCATTTGAACACACATAGAACATTTTTCCATTACACCACGAGAACGCACTGTAACATCTGGATTTAGAACCATTCTTCCTAAATCATCGTTCATGTTAAAATCAAATTCACTGTTATTTGGATAATTAAACCAGTTAAATCTACGTACTTTATAAGGGCAGTTATTTGCACAATAACGAGTACCTACACAACGGTTATAAGCCATATGATTTTGACCTTGACGGCTATGAGATGTAGCTGCTACAGGACAAACTGTCTCACAAGGCGCATGATTACAATGTTGACACATAACTGGTTGAAATGCCACTGAAGGATTTTCAGATGCATGTTCTAATTCAGCCATTGTATCTTTATAACCAATAACTCCTTTACCAGCTTCTTTCTTTTCAACGTCACCAGCAAAATCTTCTTCGTGAGAATAATATCTATCAATTCTCAACCAATGCATATCTCTAGATTTTCTTACTTCTGCTTTACCAACAACTGGTACATTATTCTCAGCGTGACAAGCAATTACACAGGCTCCACATCCAGTACAAGCGTTTAAATCTATCGATAAATTAAAATGATGACCCGTAGTTCTATCAAACGACTCCCAAAGATCCACTGAATTGGCTTCTACTTCTTTGTGATCCATTGAAACCACAGGAACTTTATTCCATTCTTTTGAATCAACAGTATTATAATCTTCTATCGTTGTTTCCTTAATAATATCACCTCTACCCATTAAGGTATTGTGTAACTGAATACAAGCAAACTCATGCTCACCTTCAACTACTTTTAAAGTAACATTACTTTGAAAATTATTAAATCCTTTATAAAATTGATAACCGTTTTTACCAGTTTGCATTTCAGCTTTTAAACCTTGTTTTCTTCCATAACCAAGCGCCAAACCTAATGATCCATTTGCTTGACCTGGTTGAATTAAAACAGGTAACACATCTGAAACGTCATTCACAGTCAATTCAACTAAACTACCATTTAAGGCACCGTTGGCAACATGGTAATTAATTACTCCCAATGCTTCGGCATCTGCTTTAGACATTGTTAAATAATTATCCCAAGAAGTTCTTGTAATTGGATCTGGAAATTCTTGTAACCAAGGGTTGTTTGCCATTTGACCATCACCCATACCCGTTTTTGTGTATAAGTTAAGTTCAAAATCAGAAGCAGTAAACGTTAATCCTCCTAAAATAGCATCCATATCAACTTCTAAAGTTGCAATTTCAATATCTTCAACTGGGGTAACAAAAACGCCATCGTGCAAAGCTTGATTCCAAGAAGTACCGTTTAAAATATCAGCATTCCAAGTTTCCTTTAAAAAGTCGTAATAAGAAGCGCTGTTTCCTGTCCATGTTAATAAAACATCTTGAAACTGACGTGTATCAAATAACGGTTTAATTGTTGGTTGCATTAAGCTATATTGTCCTTTTTTAATAACAACATCACCCCAAGACTCTAAATAATGTGGTGCAGCCAACGCATATTGAACAGCATTTGCTGTTTCATTATCTTGCATAGAACATGCTACAGATAATTTTACTTTCTTTAATCCTTCAACAAATTCAGCTGAATTAGGTAAAGTATATACAGGGTTTGAATTATTGATAATTACAGCACCAACCAATCCAGCATTCATATCTGTAATTAATTGAGACACACTTGCATCATTCCCTTTTCTAATATTTTTTGTAGCTTTAATATCAATCACTTCGCTATTTAAAGCTTTATTAATTGCTAAAGCTAATAACTGAGCGCTTTTATCTTGTATACCCGTTACAACAACAGCTTTACTACCTGCGGCTTGCAATTGTTTTGCTGCATTAGAAACTGTATCAGTTAATGGAGTCATTTCCATAGTAACACCTCCACCTGTTATAGTAGCATACAATCTAGCCAATGCAGTTATTTGTTCAGATGGTTTAACCATTAAACGCTTATCTGCATTTGCACCTGTTAAAGACATGTTTGATTCTATCTGGATATGACGAGACATTTTTCCATTTTGAGGAACACGACCTTTAGCATAACCTGCTGAAAAACCGCCACCTTGCCAATCTCCAAGAAAATCTGCACCAATAGAAACAATTACTTCAGCCTTTTCAAAATTATAATCAGGCAATGCTCTTGTTCCGTACATGGTTTCAAACGCATCTAACGCTGCTGATTCTGAAACTGCATCGTAGGCAACGTGATTTACATTACCATAAGTATCGTTTAATGAATTTATTAATTTTTTAGTTGAAGGACTTGCACAAGTTCCTGTTAAAACAGCAATTTGTAAACCAGCTTCTTTTACTTCATTTAATTTAGAAATAATTTGACTGTTAGCATCTGCCCAAGAAATAGCTGACCCATTTGCTTTTGGAGCTTTTAAACGTTGGCTATCATATAATGAAAGTACAGAAGCTTGTACACGAGCATTTGTAGCTCCACCTACTTCTTTATTCGGTTCAATTTTGATAGGACGTCCTTCTCTAACTTTAACCAAAACATTCGCAAAATCAAAACCATCAGCCATAGTTGTTGCATAATACTCTGCAACACCAGGAATAATATCATCTGGTTTAATAATGTAAGGAATCGATTTAATTACAGGACCTTCACAAGCCGCTAAAGAAGCTGCTGCAGTGGTAAATCCAACATACTTTAAAAAGTCTCTACGTGTTGTTGATGAAGTTTCTAAACTTTCTTTATTCCCTAAAAACTCATCAGTAGGAATTTCCTCAACAAACTCGTTATTTTTTAACGTATCAACAATAGAGCTTGTTTCGTTCAGCTCTTCAACACTTTTCCAGTATTTTTTGTTTGATGCCATTGATTTTTATATTTATTATTGAAAGATTATAAAAATGAATAATTACTTATCTAAGTTTATTAATCGTTTATTGTTTTTATTAATAGTGACATTTTCCACATTCTAAACCTCCCATTTGAGCTTCAGTAATTTTTTCAACACCGTATTTTTTAGATAACTGATCGTGAATATTTTTATAATAACCATTTTCAGTCATATCAACTTCTGTTTGTCTATGACAATCTATACACCAACCCATTGTTAATGGTGAGAATTGTTTCATCTCGTGCATCGTTTCAACTGGACCATGACATTTTTGACAATCTAAACCAGCAACTGTTACGTGCTGAGCGTGATTGTAATAAGCAAAATCAGCTAAGTTATGAATGCGTACCCACTCAATTGGTTTTTGCTCAAAACCTTCAATATAAGCTACGTTGTCTTTATCCCAACCTACTGCATCATAAATCTTTTGAATTTCATTATCTAAATCTTCTTTTGAATAATCACCAAATAACGCTCCATTATATTCTGAAATAGACTTATGACAATTCATACATACATTAAGAGTAGGAATTCCAGATGTTTTACTGTGTTTTGCTGAAGAGTGACAATATTGACAATCAATTTTATTGTCACCTGCATGTACTGCGTGTGAAAAAGCAATTGGCTGTATTGGCTGATACCCTTCATTAACATCTATTTGAAAAAGATAACCAAACACCATCCAAGCACCACCTAGCAATACAAAAATAATCACTAAGAAACGTAGGAATGGATTGAAAATCATTGTTTTCAACATACTTGGAGTAGACTCTTCTCCTTCTACAACTTTTTTATTTGTAGTTGCTGCAACTATAACAGACAATAGTATAAATGCCAATATAGTTAATGCTAAAGTTGGTAACACCCCAAAACCAGGGTTGTCAAAAATTTCCTGATCTGTTGAAGATGCTGAAGAAGCTACAGCTTGCTCTACATCACCAACCGCAAGGTATTTTAACACATTGTCAATATCCTCATCTGAAAGCTGAGGAAAAGGTGTCATTGCAGCAGGATTACTTGCCTGCACTTCAATTGCTAATTTATCACCTGAAGCAGCTAAAGCATTATTGTCTTTAATCCATAATTTCAACCAAGACAACTCACGCTTATCTGTAATTTTCAAAAGCTCAGGACCAATTAACTTCCCTTCTAATTTGTGACATGCTGCACAATTTGCCTTAAAAACAGCTTTACCAAGTTCTACTCCTGGATCAGCAGCCTGTTGACTTGCAGCTGCAACTGGAGCTGCAGAATCACCTTTAGTGTACGCTAACACATCAATAATATCTTGATCAGACAATTGAGGATTAGCTGTCATTGGCAACCTGTTGTTTTCTTCAAAAACTTGAATTGCTAATTTATCTCCAGATTTAATCATTCCCGGACTATCTTTAATCCAGGCAATTAACCAATCTTGATCTCTTCTTTCAGTAACACCCTGTAAAGCAGGGCCTACTAACTTTTTATCTAATTTATGACAAGCAGCGCAGACTGATTTGAAGATTTTCTCTCCATTAGCAGCATCACCTTCTTGAGCCGATAAATTAAGCGAAAAAAATAAAAGGAAAGCAAGACTACTTATTATTAATCTTGATAAAGGACTGTGTTGTTTCACACTTTTCATACTTAAAAAAATCTTTTCATTGTTGTTCGGTACAATATTTTCATGTAAAAATATATGACTTAAATCATTTTTAAACGATTTAACAAAAGTAGTATTTAAAAGCAAATCACAAAAAGTTAAAATTAAGATTATACTAATTTATAATGATTCTAAATAAGATGACTTATTATTGAATATTCATAGAATACTATAAATTTGAAAAAAATTTAAATAAACCATGAATCAAATATCAAAAAATACTTTATATACATTTGTTTTAATGTTGTTTTTAGGAATCTACAATTCCTACTCGCAGAGCGAACAAAGCAAAATCAATAATTTAATTTCCCAAAAAATAACATATAACGAAAAAAATAAAACTTCAGCTGTATATAAGATTCAAATATACAATGGTAATGAAAAAGATGCTTACAAAGTAAAGCAAAATTTTACTGCTCTTTACCCTGAGTATAGCATAGATATTATTTACAATGCACCTGAATGGAAAACTCATGTAGGTAAATTTAAAACTCGCTTAGAAGCTGATAGTGTTTTATTAATTATTAATGGAGATTATGCAGGCGCAATTGTTTTAGAAGATAAAATTTAAAAAAACCAATTACTATGTTTTATAACTAAAAAAGGCGTGCAAAATTGCACGCCTTTTTTAATTCAATATTATTTGATACTAATTTCTTTTTAGTTTTTTCTTAACCTCAACTTCTTGATAAGCTTCAACAACGTCTCCTATTTCAATATCGTTGTAGTTTTTAAATTGCATACCACAATCGTAACCTTTAGCAACTTCTTTAGCATCATCTTTAAATCGTTTTAAAGAAGTTAATTCACCTGAATGAATTACAACACTATCTCTAATAATTCTAATTTTAGAGTTTCTAAATATTTTACCACTTGTTACCATACAACCAGCAATATTTCCAATTTTAGAGATTTTATAAACCTCTCTAATCTCAACATTACCTGTAACTTCTTCTTTAATTTCAGCAGACAGCATACCTTCCATTGCATCACGCAAATCATTAATTGCGTCATAAATAATAGAATAAGTTCTTACGTCAATTTCCTCATTATCAGCAATAGTTCTAGCATTTCCTGAAGGTCTTACGTTAAATCCAATAATAATAGCATCAGATGCTGAAGCTAATAAAACATCAGATTCTGTAATTGCACCTACACCTTTATGTATAATATTTACCTGAATCTCACTGGTAGATAATTTTTGGAACGAATCAGTTAATGCTTCCACAGAACCATCAACATCACCTTTTAATATAATGTTCAACTCTTTAAAGTCTCCCAGTGCAATTCTTCGTCCAATTTCATCTAATGTAATATGACGTTGTGTTCTAACAGATTGTTCACGTTGTAATTGAGATCGTTTTGATGCAATTTGTTTTGCTTCTTTTTCATCTTCAAATACGTGAAATCTATCACCTGCTTGCGGCGCACCGTCTAATCCTAATATTGAAACTGGAGTTGAAGGACCTGCACTTTTCATGCTCTTTCCTCTTTCATCAAACATCGCTTTTACTTTTCCGCTATGTTTTCCAGCCAACATATAATCTCCAATTTTCAATGTTCCTTCTTGAACCAAAATTGTTGATACATAACCACGACCTTTATCTAATAAAGCTTCTACTACTGTTCCTACAGAGTTTTTATTTGGATTTGCTTTTAAATCCAACATTTCAGCCTCTAATAATACTTTTTCAAGTAATTCAGATACACCTTCACCTGTTTTTGCTGAAATATTTTGAGATTGAATTTTTCCACCCCAATCTTCAACCAACAAATTCATTTGAGAAAGTTGCTCCTTTATTTTTTCAGGATTTGCGTGCGGTTTATCAATTTTATTAATTGCAAATACAATTGGCACACCAGCAGCTTGCGCATGGCTAATAGCTTCTTTTGTTTGCGGCATAACGTCATCATCAGCTGCAACAACAATAATAACTAAATCTGTTACCTGAGCACCACGAGCTCTCATCGCTGTAAAAGCCTCGTGACCTGGTGTATCTAAAAATGCAATTTTTTGACCATTTTTAAGTTGAACACCATAAGCACCAATATGTTGTGTAATACCACCCGATTCTCCTGCAATTACATTTTCTTCACGAATATAATCTAACAATGAAGTTTTACCGTGATCTACGTGTCCCATTACCGTAATAATTGGGGCTCTTGGTTCTAATTCTTCCTCAGTATCTTTATGCTCTTCAATCGACTCTTCAACTTCAGCTCCAACAAAATCAACTGTATAATCAAATTCTTCAGCAACAATTGTCAATGTCTCAGCATCTAAACGCTGGTTCATAGTCACCATCATTCCCAATGTCATACAAGTAGAAATAATATTGGTTACTGGAATATCCATCATGGTAGCTATTTCACTTACAGTAACAAATTCTGTAACTTTAAGTATTTTGCTTTCAGCTGCTTGAAGCTCTTGATCGATTTCAGATTGTTGACGGTGTAAATCTCTTTTATCTCTTCTATATTTTGCTCCTTTACCTTTTTTAGATTTCCCTTGAAGTTTTTCTAAGGTTTCTCTAACTTGTTTTTGAACATCTGCTTCAGATGGTTCTTCTTTAACAATTGGTTTTCTTGGTCCACCACGTTGAGGCCCTCTTCCTGCTGCTCCTTTATTTTGACCTGCTGCTCCTGGTAATCCGTTAGCATATGGTTTTCTTTCACCTTGAATAGGTGCTTTCTTTATTCTACGACGTTTCTTTTTATTAGCATCATCAGCAGATTCTTTTTTAGCAGAATCAACTTTTTTAGGCTTAGGTTTTTTCTCAAATTGCTTTAAGTCAATTTTTTCACCCATAATTTTTGGACCAGACAAAACTTTATATTGCGTTTGAATGGTTTGAGGTTCAGAAGGCTCTTCAACTGGCTGATCTACAGGTTTTTCCTTTGTTTGAACCTTCTCTACAGGCTTAGTTACCTCTTGAGATTTAATCTCTTTCACAGGCTTTTCAGTTGTTTTAACTTCTTCTTTTTTAACCTCAGCAACTACTTTAGGCTCAGCTTTTACAGGCTCTTTCTTAACTTCAACATCTTTTTTCACAACCACTGGCTCTGGCACCACTTCTTCTTTAACAACTTGAGCTACAGGCTTTTCTTGAATTTTTTCAACAACAGGCTTTTCAACCTCTATTTTAGGTTCAACTTTTGGCTCAACTTTTTGTTCAACCTTCGGCTCAATTTTTGGTTCTACTTTTGGTTCAACTTTTTTTGGCTCAATATCAATTTTACCAACAGTTTTTACTTCTAGCTTATCAGCTTTGGCTTTTACAACTTCTTTTTTTGCTTCCTCATCCAAACGATGTTTTTCAGCCTTTTCTTCAGAGGCAATTCTCAACGCTTCTTTTTCTTTGCGTTTTTCTTCACCTACTTCTTTTGAAGCTGCTTTTTTACTTCTATCTGTTTGAAAACCATCAAGTAAAACTTCATATTCTTCATTAGATATTTTTGTTGTTGGTCTTGCTTCAATTTCAATACCACTGTTAGCTAAATGCTCAACAGCCCTATCTAACGAAATGTTTAATTCTCGTAATACTTTGTTTAATCTCAATGTTTTGTCGTCAGCCATATAATTAATTTTAAGCCTATTATTTTTGAATTTTAAAGATTAATCTTCAAATTCTTCTCTTAATATTTTTTGAACCTCTAAAATAGTTTCCTCCTCTAAATCGGTTAACTTTACAAGTTCTGATACATCTTTGTCTAGTACGCTGCGAGCTGTATCTAAACCAATGTTTTTAAATTCATTGATTACCCAAGCTTCTATTTCATCTGAAAACTCGGTTAATTCAACATCATCTTCCAATTCAACACCTTCGCGTTGAACGTCTAATTCGTATCCAGTTAATTGTGAGGCCAAACGAATATTTACACCATTTTTACCAATGGCTTTAGATACTTCTTCTGGCGCTAAAAACACATCAACGCGTCCTTTTTTACCATCTTCTCTTCCTTCTTCTTCGTGAATTTTCATAGAAACCACTTTTGCAGGACTCAAAGCTCTAGCAATAAACAACTGGGTATTTTTAGTGTAGTTAAGCACATCAATATTTTCATTACCTAATTCACGAACAATACCGTGAATACGAGATCCTTTCATACCAACACAAGCTCCAACAGGATCAATTCTATCATCATATGAATCAACCGCTACTTTTGCTTTTTCACCTGGAATCCTAGCAACACCTTCAATGGTAATTAAACCATCAAATACTTCAGGAATTTCTTGTTCAAATAATTTAACCAAGAACTCAGGCGCCGTTCTAGACATGATAATAACTGGTTTATTTCCACGTAATTCAACCGTTTTAATAATTCCTCTTACTGAATCTCCTTTTCTGAAATAATCTGAACGAATTTGTTCGCTTTTTGGCAATACAATTTCATTACCTTCATCATCTAATAAAATTACAGCATTATGGCGAATATGGTGAACCTCTGCACTATAAATATCTCCTTCTAAATCTTTAAATTGTTTAAAAGTATTTGTGCTATCGTGTTCATAAATTTTAGAAATTAAGTTTTGACGTAATGCTAAAATTGCACGTCTACCTAAATCTATAAGTTTTACTTCTTCTGACACATCTTCACCAATTTCAAAATCTGGTTCAATTTTACGTGCTTCTGAAAGCTCAATCTCTTCATTGTCATCTTCCGACATGCCATCGGCTACAACAACTCTGTTTCTCCATATCTCCAAATCTCCTTTATCTGGATTTATAATTATATCAAAGTTATCATCAGACCCAAATTTCCTCTTTAAAGCAGCTCTAAAAACCTCTTCAAGAATAGCCATAAGCGTCACTCTATCAATATTTTTATCTCCTTTAAATTCTGAAAATGACTCAATTAATGCTATATTTTCCATGCACTCTCTAAATTAAAATATTATTTTCACTTTTGCTTCTAAAATATTTGAAAATGGTATTGTTGCATTTTTTACAACCGTTACTTTTCCTTTCCCAACTGGTTTTGGTTCTCTAGCTTTCCACTCTAATTCAATAGAATCATCGCCTACAGCTTTAAGCAAACCTTCAACCTTAGTATTATCGTGAAGTTTTATTTCTAAAACACGATTGATATTTTTTTTATATTGTCTGTTAACTTTTAACGGATTTGCAATGTCTGGAGTAGTAACTTCTAATGAAAAATCCTCTTCCTCTCTATCTAAATTATGCTCAATGACCCTGCTAATTCTAATGCACTCGTTTAAAGACACACCATTATCACCATCAACTTCAACATAAATTTTGTTTTCAGCTTGAAATTTTAATTCAATTAAAAACAAGCTCAAATTCTCTTCGAGCGCGGTATTCAACAAATTTATAACTTTTTCTTTATCCATCCTAGTATAAAAAGAGGGGACTCATTGTCCCCTCCTACCTTCTAAACTGTTTCAAATTCGATGCAAATATAGTAACATTTTTTGAAATGATAAAAATTCATTGTTTATTTTAATTTAAAAACATTAACTTTACATTCTACATGTCAAAATCCTAAATACGGTTTTTATGAAAAGAATACTAGTTCCCATAGATTTTTCTATA
This sequence comes from Lutibacter sp. HS1-25, assembly GCF_004121075.1. Classification (GTDB taxonomy): domain Bacteria; phylum Bacteroidota; class Bacteroidia; order Flavobacteriales; family Flavobacteriaceae; genus Lutibacter. The sequence goes on along the minus strand of NZ_RHLN01000015.1, from coordinate 1,473 downwards.
CAAGCAGAGTATGCAGCAAAAGTAGCCGCAAGTATTGCCAAGCTTAATAACTCTAAGATTTTTTTACTTCATATGCTGGAGCTTCCTGTTGGAGTAATTGACCCTGCTAGTTATGGCACATCAAGCAACACACCAACGGCACTACTTTTTTTAAAAAGAGCCTATGAAAAATTTGAAGACTTTAAAAAACTTCCTTTTTTAGAAGGTATTGAAATTGAAGATTCTGTTCAATTTCACAAGGCGTATGATGGTATTATTGATGAAAGTGTAAAACACAATGTAGACCTAATTGTAATGGGATCTAAAGGTACTTCTGGTCTTGAAGAAATGCTGGTTGGCTCTAATACTGAAAAAGTTGTTAGAAATTCTGAGGTTCCGGTTTTAGTAATTAAAAAAGAAATTGAAAACTTTAAAATTGAAAATATTGTTTTTGCTTCTGATTTTAATATGGACGCTAGAGAATCTTTTCAACATATTTTAGATTTTACAGCTATTTTTAACGCGCAATTGCACCTATTAAAAATAAATACCATCCATAATTTTGAAACCACTAAAGATTCTAGTGATGCTATTCGTAATTTTATCAACGATTTTGATTTAAACAATTACACACTTAACATTTATAATGATGTATCTATAGAATCTGGAGTACTTAATTTTTCAAAAGTAATTGATGCTGATGTTATATTGATAAATACCCATAGACGCTCTGGTTTAGCACACCTATTCTCAGGAAGTATTACTGAAGATTTAGCTAACCACGCAAAATTACCTGTACTTACATTTAAAATTTAACACCATTTTTTAGACAAAATATACAAAATCACTTAAAGTGAAAAAAAGTAAATAATCCCCGGGGCAAGCCCACGGGGCATTATTATTAGAATAAATTTAGCTGTGAATCCTTATGTAAAACGTCATATTCATCTTCTAGCCCTTGATTCTTTACATACGCCGCTATAATTTTTTCATTACCATGGCGCCCAACCGTATTAACATAAAAACCACTTCCCCAGAATGAACCACCCCATAAGGCACGTTTTACACCTGGTGCTTTTAAAAATATCTCCCGTGCTGTGATGCTTTTTATGGTTCTGGCAATTTTTGTTGGACTGTAGGTCGGAACGCTCTGAATTAAAAAATGTACATGGTTTTTGTCTGTTCCTATTTCCAAAAAATGTATTTCGTATCTATCTTGAATATCTAAACACGTCTTTTTTAAAATCCTATCCACTTTTGGACTTAGAACTAATCGACGATACTTTGTTGAACATACTAGATGATACAAAAGAAGTGAAACATTGTGGCGCTTATGGATGTGAATACTTGAGCTCATGCTCAAAGATTACTGTTTTTTTCGTACGAGGCAAGCCTCGAGGTATTAAACCCGATTGAGAATAAAGAAGAAGCCGTCTCATAACCTGAGGCGGTTTTTTTATTAAATGATTTGTATAAAAACCGGTCATTTTGTAT
>NZ_RHLN01000014.1 GCF_004121075.1 Lutibacter sp. HS1-25 | reverse complement strand
AAACTATATTACAACCAAGAGCAAGACCACTATATCTGTCCAATGGGTCAAACTATGAAAAAAATAGGTGAGCGAAAGAGAAAAACCAAATCAGGTTATGCACAAACCAGTAGTATATATAGCGCACAAAACTGTCAAGATTGTCAATTGCGAGGCGCTTGTTTTAAGGCAAAAGGAAATAGAATTGTAGAGCGGAATCACAAACTAGAGGCATACAAGGAAAAAGCAAGAAGGAATTTGCTTAGCGAAATAGGTGAACTAAAACGCAAACAGCGTACTGCCGATGTAGAACCTGTTTTTGCACACATAAAATCCAATCGAAATTTTAAACGATTTACCCATAAAGGAATAGAAAAAGCTGAATTAGAGTTCGGATTACACGCATTAGCGCATAATATAAGAAAGAAATGCGCCTAATAAATGGCAACTTCTTGCCAAAAATTAAAACCTCCTAAAATTATCGGTAGAAATTAAAAATAAAAAAAACCGCCCCAATTTAATTTTGAGACGGCTTCTTTTTGAGCGAGAGACCGGGCTCGAACCGGCGACAGTCAGCTTGGAAGGCTGAAGCTCTACCAACTGAGCTACTCTCGCATTGGTGGTGCAAATATACAATCCTTTTACAATTCTGCAAGTCTTTTTTTAAAAAAATTAAAAAATTTTTAAATAGTGAAATCCAAGCTTTTTATAACCCTCATTTTCATAAAAACGATGAGATGAAATGTTCTCAATATAGGTGTTTAACTCAGCTGCCTCATAACCAATATTTTGAGCGTAATTGTGTATCCAATTAAATAACTTTTTACCATATCCTTTATTTCTAAAAGCACTATTTATAATAACATGGTCTGGCTCAATAGTACTACCACAATAATGTCTGGTTAAAAACCAAAGTCCAGCAATACCAATTAATTCTTCATTTATATACATTCCAACGCATTTATAATGCTGCTTACTCATTTCTAAAACACGTTTTTTTAAAATACTTTCAGAAGTATAATTATTGAGTTGTTTTAACAATGGTATAATAGTTAAGATATTTTTAGTTGGAATTAATTTAATTTCAATAATTTCCATTTTAATAGTAATTTAGCATAAACCTAACAATAATATGAAAATAATCTTAGAAACAAAACGGTTGTATTTAAGAGAATTTATGTTAAATGATGGTTTTTATTTTTATCATTTAAATAAAGATCCAGAAGTTTTAAAATATACAGGAGATATTCCTTTTAATTCTGTTGAAGAAGCAACTCTTTTTATTAAAAATTATAGCGATTATAAAATAAATGGTTTTGGACGCTGGGCAGTTTGTTTAAAAAATTCTAATGATTTTATTGGTTGGTGTGGACTAAAAAAAGATTTAAAAACAAATGAAGTTGACTTAGGTTTTAGAATTTTTAAAAATCAATGGCAAAATGGTTATGCCACAGAGGCAGCATTAGCTTGTGTAAATTATGGGTTTTCAGAATTAAATTTAACAAAAATTATAGGACGTGCTTATGTTGTAAATAAGGCATCTATAAACGTTTTAGCAAAATGTAATTTCAATTTTAAAAAAAATATTATTTACCATCAACAACCTGCAGTTTTATATATTATTGAAAATGATACAAATAAAAAAAATATCAGCTGAAGAAACCTATCCAATACGTTTAGAGGTGTTAAGAAAAAATATTCCATTACCATATCAGTTTGATGGTGATTTTGACAATGACACTTTTCATTTAGGTGCTTTTAAAAATGAACAATTAATAGCTGTTTCTAGTTATATGAAAACCAGTAACAATTTATTTAAAGGAAATCAATTTCAATTAAGAGGTATGGCAACTTTAGAAGCATTTCAAGGTTTAGGAGCAGGTAAATTAATGATGGAAACAGCTTTTGAAATTTTAGTAAATTTAAAAATTGATTGTTTGTGGTGTAATGCCCGTACAAACGCAGTTCCTTTTTATAAAAAACTTGGAATGGCTATAAAAGGAAATTCATTTGATATTAAATATGTAGGTTTACATTATACAATGGCTAAAATGTTCATTTTTTGAAAAGTGAATTGTTTAAAATTTAGAAGTCTTTTAAAAATTAGAGGCTTATTTTAATAATTCACAAAATAATGGTAAATTTGTTAATCGTATTAGATTAATTATCAGTTGTTAGGTTAGTTATTTTTTGACCCCAAAAAGCATTTAATGAAAAATAATTTTATTTTTTTTATTTTTTTTATTTTATTTTTAAATATGAATGGACAGGAATCTGTTATTATTCAAAATTTAAAAAGTAAGTTACAATTTGAAAAAATTGATACAGTTAAAATTGATTTAAATCTAAAAATTTATAACGAGTACACCTTATCTAAAAATGATTCTTCGCATACTTATTTTAATAATGCCCTTGATTTAGCCAAAACAAATTTTTATAAACCACAATTGGCAAAAAAGTTATATGATTTAGGTATTAATTTTGAAAATAACTATAATTATGAATTTGCAATTAGTAATTTTCAAAAGTCAGTTTTAATTTATGAAGAATTAAAAGATGCATCAAATATTGCCAAAATTAACAATTACATTGGTTACTGTTATATTAATTTATATGCTGAAGATAAGGCTATTGAGTATTATTTGAAATCATTAAAAGGTTATAAAGAATTAAATGATGATGATGGTATTGCTATGAATTATAATGATATAGGAAACTTGTACTATGATCAGGGAAATTTTGATGATGCAAAAAAATATTTTCAAGATGCTTTAACAATTTATGAAAAATTAGAAGATAAAGAAGGTATTGCATCTAGTTATACAAATCTTGGAAATACCTTAGCCGATGGAAATGAAATAGATTTTGGTATTGATTATTTTAAACAATCTATTATTTTACAAGAAGAAATAAATGATTTAGAGGGTATTGCTACTAATTATAACAATTTAGGTGATTGCTATATTCAAAAGAAAAAATATAAAATAGCCCAAGAATATTTTGTTAAAGCATTAAAAATTGCTGAAGAATTAAAAGATGATGATTTATTAGCTATTGTATATTTAAATATGGCTGATGTCTATGGAAGGTGGAGTAATTATGATGACGTAATTTTAACAGCTCAAAAAAGTTTGTCAATTAGCCAGAAAACTGGAAAATTAGATTTACAATTAGATAATTTAATGTTACTAGCAAATGCTTACGAAGCAAAAGGTGACGCTAGTTTAGCATTGGATTATTTTAAAAAACACAACAAAATTAAAGATAGTATATTGGGTGCAGACAAAAGTAAGAGTGTGCAGCTATTTAATGCTTTAAATGAACTTGAAAAAACACATTATACCATAGACGAATTAGCTAATAAAAATGAAATTGCACAGTTGAAATATGAAACTGAAAAAAAAATATCCTATTTTTTAATAATTAGTATTGTTGTGTTTGGTTTCTTTTTAGTCTTAATATTTTATCAGCAAGCGGCTAAGAAAAAAGCATATAATTTGTTGGAGTTCAGAAATTATCAAATTAATAAAATGAATGCTGAAATTGAGCTTCAACGTGATGATTTAAAAAGCATGAACAAAACAAAAGATAAATTCTTTTCTATTATTGCACATGATTTAAAAAATCCATTCAATTCAATTCAAGGATTTACGGAGTTAATGATTGAAAATAATAAATCTTATGATGAAGAAAAACGTCTTAAGTTTTTAAAAATTATAAAAGACTCAACCAATAAAGCATCAATTTTATTAAACAATTTACTTATTTGGGCAAACTCTCAATCGGGTAACTTAACATTTACACCTCAAAAAATAGAACTTGTTAAACATGTAATGGATGTTGTTTCTTTTCTTGAAATTCAGGCAATTAAAAAAGAAATAGATATTTATAACAATATAGATCATAATTTATCTGTAAATGCTGATGTTAACATGTTGAATACTATTTTAAGAAATTTAATTTCTAATGCCATTAAGTTTACAAACGCTAAAGGTGAAATTAAAATTCTTTCAACAGTAAAAGATAAGATGGTTGAGATTTGTGTGAAAGATAATGGAGTGGGTATGACTGAGGAGGAAGTTGATAAATTATTTAGTATGGACGAAAAAAGTACAAATGTGGGAACAGCCAACGAAATGGGCTCAGGTTTGGGGCTTATTTTGTGCAAAGATTTTGTTGAAAAACATGGCGGTAAGATTATGGTGAGTAGTGTAAAAGGTCAGGGAAGTGAGTTTGTTTTTACAATTCCTTTATGGTCAGATGAACCTGAATATCTGATGGATTTGTCAAAATTAAAAGCCTAAAAAACATTTTGTAACTACTTAAAAATAATTATTGTTGTTGCTTTTGATATCTGAAAAAAAGCTGAGAAACAGGAATAAAAAGCAATCCTGAAATAACAAAAATATAAAAGGCATTTTTTAATCCAAATGCATGTGCAACATAGCCAACCAATGGAGGTCCAATTAGCATACCTAAAGTGGCATAAGTTGTTATAATTGAAATTGCCATGCCTGGAGAATATTTTTTTGATGTACCTGCCAACATAAATGTCATAGGAAATATAGCTGCAGTACCAAACCCAACCAAACAAAATCCGAAAAGTGCAGGATAAAAATAAGGAAATGTAATTGCAATTAATATACCTGCAGCAATAACTACAGCACTTAAAATATACGTTTTTTGCATGCCAATTAAATCCATTAATTTATCAGAATAAAATCTTGAAATTGCCATTGAAGCAATAAACAACAAATAACCATAGGTAAATACATCTTCTTTAATTACATCCTTAAAATAAACACCACTCCAATCAAACATTCCTCCTTCGCAAACTGCAGCAAAAAACACCAACATCCCTAAATATAAAATAAACGGATCTGGCTTTCCAAAAATTAATTTATTACCAAAAGTAGATTTATCATTTTTTAAAGTAAATCTAAAAGCTATCAATGAAATTATGATGGTAAATAAAGCTATTATCAATAAATGTATGTGTAAAGTAATGTTTTCTTTTACCATAATGGTCGAAAAGCCCACACCTAACAATCCGCCAGTACTCCAAAGTCCGTGAAAAGATCCCACTATTTTTTTTGAATATTTTTTTTGAAGGGTAATAGATTGTGTATTCATTGCAATGTTTAAAATGCGTGAATTAAATGAAAATAAACACAATGAAGCAACTAATAAAAAAGGAGTAGTTGCAAATCCTATGCAGGTTAAAGCAATTGTAAAAAAGAAAATAGATACAATTAATGGAAATCTGCTGTCAAATTTTGAGACTAACCAACCTGAAAATGGCAATCCAATAAGGGAACTTATTGGCATTGCCAATAAAACAGAACCTAATTCAGCTTCGTTAAAATTAAAAAAATCTTTAATAGTTGGTATACGAGAAGCCCAAGTAGCAAAACACAAGCCCGATAAAAAGAAATAGGTACTTAATGCAATGCGTTGTTTTGTAATTAATTCCATTTTATAACTACCCTTATTAAGTGATTTTTATTTTTCGCAAAAGTAACAAAGTATTTAAAGGTCTAGGCTATTGATTGTTGAATTTTTATTTTTTGATATTTTAGATGGTTTTATAATGAATTTTAAAAAAATTATTATTTAAATAAATCAATAAAGCGCTTTTAGGATCTTAATTTTGTGTTTTTAACAAAGTTAATGTTAAAATGATTGGTTAATTCAATAATTTGAACTTTAAAAATATTAAAATATATAAAAGTAATAGCGCCTTGTTATATTAAAATGTAGAAAATATTTAAATAAGTGACTATAAATTATGTATTTACATTAATATGTTTTAAGTTTGCAACTTATATAATATAATAAATTTTTAACATGAGTAAAGGAACAGTAAAATTCTTCAACGAAACTAAAGGATTTGGTTTTATCAAAGAAGATGGTTCAAACAGCGAACATTTCGTACACATTTCAGGATTAATCGATGAAATCCGTGAAGGTGATGAAGTTGAATTTGAATTGAAAGAAGGAAAAAAAGGAATGAACGCAGTTAACGTAAAAGTGATCTAAGTAAATACATAACTTTTGAATGTATAAGCCTATCAATATTGATAGGCTTTTTTTATGTCATTGATTTTAAGCTTTTAGTACAATTCTGTATCGTGCTTTTCCACTTTCTAAATGAGCCAATGCTTCATTTACTTTTTCTAAAGGATATTCTTCAATAGTAGGATAAATATTGTGTCTTACACAAAAATCGAGCATTGTACGTGTAAGCGCAGGGCTACCTAAAGGACTTCCAGCAACCGATTTTTCTCCACCAATTAAGGTAAATGCAGGTATGGCCATAGGCTCTAAAACTGCTCCTACATTGTGAAATCTTCCTTTTGGAGCTAAAACACCTAAATAGGCATTCCAATCTAAAGTAACATTGGTTGTGTTTAATATAAAGTTTAATTTTCCTGCAATACTTGTTAATTCAGCAGGATTAGTAGAATCAATAACTTTTGAAGCTCCCATCGCTAAAATTTCTTCTTTTTTAGACGGATTAGAGCTAAATGCAATAACTTCGCATCCCCAATGTTTTAAAAATTTAAGTGCCATATGTCCTAAACCACCTATACCAATTACACCAACAGTGTCTGTTGGTTTTACATTTGCCAAAATAATTGGGTTAAAAACCGTAATACCACCGCAAAGTAATGGTCCTGCTTTTTGTAGGTCTATACTTTTTGGAAGTGGAATAGCCCAAGACCAATGTCCGCGAACATAATCTGCAAAGCCACCATGCCTTCCAACAATTGTTTGTTCTGAAGAATCGCAAAGATGGTGACTACCATCCATACATTGGTTGCAGTGCATACACGATCCTGAAAACCATCCAAGTCCTACCAAATCTCCTTTTTTTAAGTTTTTCACATCACTTCCAACGGCAACCACTTCGCCAACAATTTCATGACCTGGTACAAAAGGGTATTGTGTCATTCCCCATTCATTATTTAACATGCTAAGATCTGAGTGGCAAATACCACAATAATGAACCTTGATATCTACTTGCTCACTTCCTAAATTGGTCAATTCATATTGAAAAGGTGTCAATTTTTCACCAGCTTTTTGAGCTGCAAAGGCATTTACTTTCATAATTTAATTTTTTAGTTAGTAATTTTATTGAATCTATAATTGGAGTATTTATATTGCAATAACAGTTCTAAATTAATGATTTTTAGTAAGATACTTAAAATCAATTAGAACTAATTTTTATTTCAGCTAAATTTTACTTTTTTTATGTAATACCATATTCAAATAAGTATTTTTGTAACAAATCAATAATAACTAAAAACGCAATAGTCATAAATTACATAAATGTCATATTACCCATTCCTGTACAAAAGTTATTTAGTTATAAAATAACCGAAGCTGAAGCTACTTTTATTAAAAAAGGAATGCGTGTAGCTGTAGAATTTGGTAAGTCAAAAATATATACCGCGCTGGTTTATAATGTGCATCAAACTGCTCCTGTAGGTTATGAAGCCAAAGATATTCATCAAATTTTAGATGAAATACCTGTGGTTAATGAATTTCAATTGAAGCATTGGGATTGGATAGCTTCTTATTATATGTGTTCTTTAGGTGATGTTTTTAGGGCTGCATTGCCTTCAGCTTTTTTATTAGAAAGTGAAACAGAAATTTTAGTTAATTCCGGATTTTCTGAAGAAGAAATATTGAATGATGAAGAGTTTTTAATTTTTGAAGCTTTACAACATCAGCCAAGATTGAGCATACATCAAGTGGTTCAAATTTTGGGCAAGAAAAGTGTTTTTGGAATTATTAAAACATTATTAGAGAAAGAAGTAATTAGTATTAAAGAGCAAATTTACGAACAATACAAACCAAAATTAGTTAAATATATTCAGTTAAGCCAGGTTTGGAGTGGTGCTGAAAAATTACCTGAATTGTTAGCGTTGGTTGATAGGGCAAAAAAACAACGAGAAGTAGTTTTAACTTTTTTTCAATTGCAAACTACTAAAAAACCAATAAAAGTAGATCAATTGTTGGATGCATCAAATGCATCTTCGGCGGTATTAAAATCTTTGGTAGATAAAGAAATATTCGAATTTTATTATATTCAAAAAGACCGGATTAATTTTGAAGGTAAAACTTCAGATATTAAAGAGTTAAGTGAAGATCAAGAAATTGCATATAAAAGTATAAAAACAGCTTTTGAAACAAAACAAACTGTTTTACTTAAAGGAGTAACAAGTAGTGGAAAAACCGAGATTTATGTAAAATTAATCAAACAAATACTTGATGAAGGAAAACAGGTATTGTATTTATTGCCAGAAATAGCTTTAACAACACAATTAATAGAACGTTTACAGATTTATTTTGGTGAATATTTAGCAGTTTTTCATTCAAAATACTCCATGAATGAACGCGTGGAAGTTTGGAACAACGTACTTGAAAATAATTCAAAAGCGAGACTTGTTTTAGGTGCCAGATCTTCATTGTTTTTGCCTTTTTCAAATCTAGGACTCATTATAGTTGATGAAGAACATGAGCCTTCATTTAAACAATTTGATCCTGCGCCAAGATATCACGCTAGAGATGCTGCTATAGTTTTAGCAAATGTGCATAACACTCAGGTTTTATTGGGTTCTGCAACTCCAAGCATAGAAAGTTATTACAATGCGCAACAAGGTAAATACGGTATAGTAACTTTAAATAGACGATTTGGTAATGTGCAATTGCCTGAAATTGAACTGATTGATATTAAAGAGAAGCACCGTAAAAAACGAATGACAGGTCATTTTTCCGACAGGTTAATGGTTATGATTAATGAAGCTCTTGATGAAAAAGAACAAGTTATTTTGTTTCAAAATCGCAGAGGTTTTGCACCTGTGGTTGAATGTGAAACGTGTGGTATTTCACCTCAATGTCCGCAATGTGATGTAAGTTTAACTTTTCACAGTTACAGAAAAGAGTTGCGTTGCCATTATTGTGGTTATAAACAGGCAATGCCTCATAATTGTAATGCTTGTGGAAGTAATAAATTAAATACCAAAGGTTTTGGTACAGAACAAATTGAAATAGAATTACAAGAGTTGTTTCCTAACCATAAAATTGGTCGAATGGATTTGGATACGACACGAGGTAAATATGGTTATCAAAAAATTATTGGCGAGTTTCAAGCGCAAGAAATAGATATTTTGGTAGGTACTCAAATGCTTTCAAAAGGGCTAGATTTTGCGAATGTTTCATTGGTTGGTATTTTAAATGCCGATAATATGTTAAATTTTCCAGATTTTAGAGCGCATGAGCGTAGTTATCAGTTAATGGTACAAGTAGCTGGTAGAGCAGGGCGCGACAAAAAAAGAGGAAAAGTTGCCATACAAACATTCAATCCGTATCATCAAATATTGCAACAAGTTTCAACAAATTCTTTTGACGAAATGTATAAAGAACAGCTAAATGAACGTTGGCAATATCATTACCCTCCTTATTATCGAATTATAAAACTTACACTGCGTCATAAAGATTTTAATAGGGTTGAAGGTGGTGCAAATTGGTTGGGTAAATCATTAACTTCCGTGTTTAAAGACAATGTTTTAGGACCAACTACACCAGGTATTTCAAAAATAAGAAATTATTATATTAGACATATTATAATAAAGATTCCACAAAACAAGTCGTTAAAAGGAACTAAAGATTTGGTTATTAGGATTGTAAATGCTTTTCAGGCCATTAGTGATTACCGTTCTATAAAATTAACCATAGATGTAGATAATTATTAAAATAATAAAATATAAATCTACTTTTTTTATTATTTAATTTTTTATATTTAAAAATCAATTCTATAATTTTAATGCTACAAATTACCAATAAAATACAAGTGGATTTTTTCAACCAATTGCTTATTGGTAATAAAAAGCAATGCTCTGAAATTGTAAATACATTGCTGTGTAACAATGTTCCAATTAAGCTAATTTATGAAGATTTGTTTAAAGTTTCATTGTATAAAATAGGTGAACTTTGGGAGTATAATAAAATAAGTGTAGCTACAGAACATTTGTCAGCTGCAATTATAGAGTCGATCTTAAATGAAAATTATTTACAAATTATTTCTGAAGAAAAAATAAATAAAAATGTTTTACTCTGCTGTGTTCAAAATGAATTTCATCAAATAGGGGTAAAAATGATAAGCGATATATTTGAAATAAATGGATGGACTTCTTTCTTTTTAGGTTCCAATGTACCTGCAAAAGATGTTATTTTATTTTCTAAAACTATTTCTGTTGATGTTATTGCTATTTCAATAAGTATTTATGCCCATTTACCAGAGCTTATTGCGTTAATTGAAAAATTCAGATTAAATTTTCCTAAAACAACAATTTTGGTTGGTGGGCAGGCTTTTATACACGGTGGGAAAGAGAAACTATTAAAATATCATAACGTAATTTTTTTGCCAGATATATTAAGTACTGAATTATTTATAAAAAAAATGAATGCTTATGAATAAATCACAACTTCTACAAACTTGTAATCAATTAAAACAAGTTTCTGAAACAGCAGCTATGGAATATGCTTCAAAAGCCAATAAATTAGTTTCAGAAATGAATGTTTTAATGCTAGCAAGACCCGATATTGAAGCGTTGGTTGGAAAAGAAAATCTAGCAATGATGCAAGATAATCACTCAAATCATATTCGGTTTATAACTTCTATTTTAAAAGATTTTAATTCAGAAGTATTGGTTGAAACTATTCTTTGGGTTTTTAGAGCGTATAGAAGTCGTGGCTTTTCAACCAATTATTGGGCTGCTCAATTAAATACCTGGGTTCAGTTAATTGAATGTGAATTAACTGTAGCATCATATAATGAAGTGCTTCCACTTTATGAATGGATGCAGGTTAATATTCCTATTTTTGTTAAGTTATCTGATGAAATGTTAGAATCTCCAAATAATTAAAGAAGATGTTAAAAGAAGGTGTATTGCATTTATTTTTAGATTTTGAAGATGAATTTAAAGTTACTTTAAATAAATCTAAAAATTTTTGTATTGCACTTTTTGATAGTGCTGAAGAGTTGCTATTTTCTAATGATGCTATGACAACACTTTTGGATGGTAGGGGTACGGAAAGCTTGATAAATCCTACTTTTAAAAAGTTGCTGCAAATAAATACCAAAGATTCGCTAATTTTTGAAGGTGTATTAACAATTGGAAATATCAATTCAATTAATTCGAGTATTGATGCTAAAATTTTTAGAAAAAACAATAAAATTTTAATCTTAGGTGAAATAAGTGCGCTTCAGCTATTAGAGCAAAATTCTACAATGCATCTTTTAAATGTTGAAATTAATAATTTACAACGAAAATTAATTAAAGAAAAATACTTATTGCAACAAACGCTCAATGAATTAAATATAGCAAATTCTAAGTTAAACGAGTTAAACGCAACAAAGGATAAATTTTTTTCAATTATTGCACACGATTTAAAAAGTCCTTTTAATTCAATTTTAGGATTTAGTGAGCTGCTTTCATCAAATATATCAAAGTATTCACCAGAAATGATTGAAAAGTTTTCCATGAATATTTTTAAATCTGCTCAAAGTACTTTTGAACTTCTAGAAAATTTATTGACTTGGTCAAACCTTCAAAAAGGAAAAATAGAACCGGTTTTTAATACTATTAATTTAAATAAAACTATTGAAACTGTAGTAGAGTTATGCCGTCCTTTTGCGAATTCAAAAAACATTTCGATAGAAATAAATGTAGAAAAACCTATTTCAGTTGTTGCAGATATACAAATGTTAAATACAATTATACGCAACTTAATAACAAATTCAATAAAATTTACACATCCTTTAGGTTTGGTGAAAATTGAAACTAAAATTTTAGAAAACGAGGTGTTAATTACAGTTTTAGATACAGGTATTGGTATTGAAAAATTAAAGTTAAATAATTTGTTTTCAATAGGATGTGAATTGTCGGTAAGAGGAACTAATAATGAAAAGGGCACAGGTTTAGGTCTTATTCTTTGTAAAGATTTTGTTGAAATCCAAGGTGGTAAAATTTGGGTAGAAAGTGAATTAGGTAAGGGCAGTTCTTTTATATTTACCTTGCCAATAGTAAAATAGTATTTTAAATTACATTTAATTTCTTTTTAAAACGCATCAAAATAATTTATAAATATATTTTAAATAAAGGTTTGTCAGATAGTTATAAAACTGTATATTTGCAGCCTTATAAAAATAAATATTTTAAATTATGAATCATTACGAAACTGTTTTCATTTTGAATCCCGTTTTATCTGATGTACAGATAAAGGAAACAGTAAAGAAGTTCGAGGACTATCTTGTTTCTAAAGGTGCCGAAATGATATCAAAAGAGGATTGGGGGCTAAAAAAATTAGCTTATACAATTCAACACAAAAAAAGTGGGTTTTATCACTTATTTGAATACAAAGTTGCTGGAGAAGTAATTGCTCCTTTCGAACTTGAATTTAGAAGAGATGATAGTATTATGCGTTATTTAACGGTTGCGTTAGATAAACATGCTGTTGCTTGGGCTGAGAAAAGAAGAGAGAGAAACAAATCAAAAGCTGTTAAAAAATAAGAGATATGTCTACTATAGAACAACAAGCAAAAGGAGGAAAAACAGGTGATGTTCGTTACCTAACTCCGTTAGATATTGATACTAAATTAGTAAAAAAATACTGTCGTTTCAAAAAGAATGGTATTAAATATGTAGACTATAAGGATGCAGATTTCTTATTATACTTAGTGAATGAGCAAGGTAAAATTTTACCACGTCGTTTAACAGGTACATCATTAAAATTTCAACGTAAAGTTTCTGTTGCTATTAAAAGAGCACGTCACTTAGCTTTAATGCCTTACGTTGGCGATATGTTAAAATAAAAAGAGGAAGGTATTATGGAGATTATATTAAAACAAGATGTTGAAAACTTAGGGTTTATTGACGATATTGTAACTGTAAAAAACGGTTATGGTCGCAATTATTTAATTCCTCAAGGATTTGCTGCACTAGCAACAACATCAGCAAAAAAAGTATTAGCAGAAACTTTAAAGCAACGTGCTTATAAAGAAGAAAAACTAATAAAAGACGCTACTAAAATTGCAGATGCAATTAAAGAATTAGAAATTAAAATTTCTGCAAAAACTGCCGATTCTTCTAAATTATTTGGATCAGTTAATAATAGTGATGTTGCTGAAGCTTTAGCTGCTGCTGGTCACGAAATTGACAAAAAATACATTAAAGTTGAAGGTGGTAATATTAAAAGACTTGGAAAATACAATGCAACTATTCGTTTACACAGAGCGGTTGTTTTTGAATTGCCAATTGATATTATTGCAGAAGCATAATTAATACATTTATTTGTATTAAAACATATTATAAAGCCCACATTTTTTGTGGGCTTTTATTTTGAAAAGAATTTATGAAATACAGACAACTTACAAAAGAACAGTTTTTAGAGTTACATAAAGAGTTTGCCACGTTTTTAGCAACTCAGCAAATTGATGTAAAAGAGTGGGAGATTATAAAAAAAGAAAAACCACTTGTTGCTGAAGAAGAACTAAATATTTTTAGTGATTTGGTATGGGAAGGTGTGTTGAGTAAAACCGATTTTTTAGAGCATTTTTCAGATAATCACATCAATTTATTTAAATGTAATTCAAAAGAAATTATTAGAATTTATATTCAGTTAAAAGATTTAAATAAAAGTTTTTTAAATGCTGAAGATTTTAAATGGTTTCAACAAAATCCATTAGATGATAGTTTTGAATATTTTAAAGCAGTAAAAAAATATTCAAAAGAACGCAATGTTGAATTGTTTGAATTGATTGAAAAAGGCAGTGAGATTTCAAAAGGAGCACTATTTACTGCAATAAGTCAATTAATTCAGTAATTGCTTTTTCAACACCTGTTGAAGCATTTTCGGCAATTATTTTTAAGTTAGAAAAGCTATTTTCAGCAATAGATGGTCTTGGATCTATAAAATAAATAGGAACATTATTTTTGAGATAATAAACCAAATTTGCTGCTGGGTAAACTTGCATTGAAGTTCCAATTATTAGTAAAGCATCTGCATCTTTTACAATTTTAATGGCTTTATTAAGTAATGGTACCTCTTCACCAAACCAAACAATATGAGGTCTTAATTGTGCATTATCTTCGCCAACATCACCTATATTTAAATCTTTTTTCCATTCATAAACTAACTCTGAATCATAAGAGCTTCTCACTTTAAATAATTCGCCATGTAAATGAATAACTTGAGTGCTTCCAGCTCGTTCGTGTAAATCATCAACATTTTGAGTGATGATATGTACATTAAATCTAGCTTCTAATGCAGATAAATCTTGATGTCCTTTATTTGGTTCTACTTCTAATAATTGTGCTCTGCGTTGGTTGTAAAAATCTAGTATTATACTTTTGTCGCGTCGCCATCCTTCAATAGAAGCAACTTCCATGACATCGTGACCTTCCCAAAGTCCGTCGGCATCTCTAAAAGTTTTTAAACCGCTTTCGGCACTAATTCCAGCGCCAGTAAGTACTACTATGTTTTTCATAATCCAATTGTATCATTTATCTTTGAAAAAAACCAACCTTTTATGGTAGATGCCAAATTTATACAATATCTAGAACAATTTGTAACTGAAAACAGAAGAAATTTATTTCAGCAGGTAATAAATGAGCGTACCCGACATTTTACAGTTGCAATTGAAGATATTTTTCAACCCCATAATTCGAGTGCGGTTGTTAGAAGTTGTGATATTTTTGGTGTTCAGGATTTGCATGTGATAGAAAGTAATTATCAGTTTTATGCTTCAAATCAAGTAGCTAAAGGTGCTCAAAAATGGTTAAATTTTTCTTTATATAATAAACGTCAAACTAACAATACCTTAGATTGTATTGCAGATTTAAAAAGTAAAGGTTATAAAATTATTGCAACAACACCTCACAACGAATCGTGTTTGTTACAAGATTTTGATATCAATCAAAAGGCAGCTTTCTTTTTTGGTGTAGAAAAAGAAGGACTTTCAAAAGATGTAATGGACAATGCCGATGGATTTTTAAAAATACCAATGGTTGGTTTTACCGAAAGTTTAAATATTTCAGTAGCAGCAGCAATAGTACTTCAAAATGTAACAGAAAGACTTAAAAAATCTGCTGTAAAATGGCAACTGCCAGAACAAGATAAAAACCAATTGTATTTGGAATGGTTAGAAAAATCGATTAAAAGTATTCAAAAAATTAAAGAAGACTACTATTCTAAAAATACTATTTAAGTATAATTTTTTCAATATAAATGGTTGAATCACAATTTTTTATAGTGATTGAAACGTTTTCTAATTCTTGTTTTCCTTGAATGGTGTATTGATACAAACAAGTATCTAATTTTACTTTATTTAACAAATCAACATCGCCGTATGTAAGTATTTTAGATATTGCAGCAGTATCTAAATTGTAAAAAGACAAAGTAGAAATAGCTTCTTTAGAGATAATTCGCTCTTTTGTTCTTAAGTTTTTTAAAACCCTGGCATTTGGACCATATTCAAAAGTGGTATTTTTTTTATTAAAAATAAAGGTAACAATAATAATTCCTATTGTTAATCCGCCTAAAAAATAAGGTAAACGTTGTTTAAAAGTCATATGTTATAAAAACAATAAATTAATATCTCTAAAAGGAAGGTTGAACCAATCGGCGACAGTTCTGTTTGTTAAAATTCCGTGGTAAAAGTACATTCCTTTTTGTAAACTTTTGTCAAAACGCGCAGCATTTTCAAAACCACCTTCTTCAGCAATATTTAATAGATAAGGCGTAAAAATGTTACTTATTGAAACTGAGGCTGTTCTGGAATATCTCGAAGGAATATTTGGTACACAATAATGTATAACCCCATGTTTTTGAATTGTAGGGTTTTTATGAGTTGTTACTTCTGAAGTTTCAAAACAACCACCTCTGTCTATACTAACATCTACAATTACGGCGCCGTCTTTCATGTTTTCAACCATACTTTCAGTAACAATAACAGGAGATCTGGATTGTCCGCGTATAGCACCAATGGCAATATCGCAACGCATTAAGGCTTTTTGTAATGTTTTTGGTTGAATGGTAGAGGTATAAATTGGATGACCTAAACGTTGTTGTAAGCTTCTTAATTTGGTTAACGAATTGTCGAAAACTTTTACATTTGCACCTAAACCAATGGCAGAGCGAGCAGCAAATTCGCCAACTGTACCAGCGCCTAAAATTACAACATCAGTAGGAGGAACCCCACTAATGTTTCCCATAAGCAAGCCATTACCTTTGTTTACAGAACTCATAATTTCTGCACCAATTAAAATAGATGCAATTCCGGCAATTTCACTCAAAGCTTTTACAACAGAGTAAATGCCATGTTCGTCTCTTATATAGTCAAAAGCAATGGCGGTAATTCGTTTACTAGCCAAAGCTTCAAAGTATTTTTTTGTTTGTGTTTTTAATTGTAAAGCTGAAAACAAAATACTTTGTGGATTGATCATTTTGATTTCATCTAACGAAGGTGGTTCAACTTTTAAAATAATGTGACAACCAAAAACTTCTTTTACATCATATGAAATTTTTGCCCCAGCTTCTGAATATTCGCTATCTGAAAAATTTGCCCCTTCACCAGCACCAGTTTCTATAACAAATTCATTGCCTTGCGCAGTGAGTGCAGCTACGGCATCAGGTGTTAAACAAACACGTCTTTCCTGATAATGTGTTTCTTTAGGAATACCAATTACCAGTGCACCTTTTTCTTTGGTAATTTCTAATCTTTCCTCTTGCGGAATTAATTCTTGAATACTAAACGGTGAAGACATTTGTTTACCCATTGTTTATTAGTTCAATAGTTCGTAATTGATTGTTGTTTGCTGTAATGTTAATTGTTACAGCCTTTAAAGGTAGTAAATTTTCAACTTTATTTGGCCACTCAACCAAACACCAACAATTGCTGTAAAAATATTCTTCAACTCCCATATCCATAGCTTCCTCTTCTTTATTGATACGATAAAAATCGAAATGGTACACTTTTTCATTTTCTTCTGAATAATATTCATTTACCAATGAAAAAGTAGGGGAGCTAACATTGTCTAAAACACCCAATTGTTTTGCTATTTCTTTAATAAGCGTTGTTTTTCCAACACCCATTTCGCCATAAAAAAGCATTACTTTATTTTCAGCATGTGAAATTACTTCTTTGGCAACCTCACTTAATTGATCTAAAGTGTAATTTTTTTTCATATTTGTATAGGTCGAAATTTAAAATTCAAAAATAATGAATTACCGAGAATAAATAATGAATTACAAATTTTTAATTGCGAATTAAAACAGATCTAAAAACCTCATAAGAGAAGATTTGTTTACTTTAAAACCTTCAGAATTCAGTATGCTGATTTTTGACTTTCCAACTTTAGACAAAATACTATTTGGGTTCAAAAACAGCAAATGGAATAATCATTTCTTCTAATGAAATTCCTCCATGTTGATATGTGTTTTTATAATATTTTACAAAATGATTAAAATTATTTGGGTAGGCAAAAAACAAATCTTCTTTAGCAAAAATAAAGGAACTACTCATGTGAATAGCAGGTAGTTTTATGTCTTTCGGATTTTTTACAGCATAAACATCTTTTTCTTCATAAGTTAAACTGCGTCCTGTTTTATACCTTAAATTGGCACTAATGTTTTTATCGCCAATAACTTTTGTTGGATTTTTTACATTAATTGTTCCGTGGTCTGTAGTAATAATTAATTTTAAACCAAGATTTTGTGCTTTTTGAATCATTTCTAACAGTGGAGAGTTCATAAACCAACTGTTTGTTAAAGAGCGGTAAGCTTTATCGTCACTTGCCAATTCTTTAATTACTTCCATTTCGGTTTTAGAATGAGAAAGCATATCAACAAAATTATAAACAATAACGGTTAAGTCGTTTTCTTTTAAGGTGTTAAAATTATCAGCTAACTGTTTTCCGTTTTTTAACGAGGTGATTTTATGGTAACTAAACTTAATATCTTGTCGTAAATGTTGTTTTAATTGAGCCTGTAAAAATTCTTCTTCAAACAAATTTTTACCATCTTCATCTACATCATCTTTCCATAAATCTGGTTTTTTTTGTGCCATTTCCAAAGGCATTAAGCCAGAAAAAATAGCATTTCGAGCATACTGAGTAGCAGTTGGTAAAATACTACAATAAGCAGTTTCTTCTTGCTTTTTATAATATTTGGCAATGGTTTTTTCAATTATATTGTATTGGTCATAGCGCAAATTATCAAGAACAACCAATAGTGTTCCGTTGGCTTTTAAAACTTCTGGAATGATTAATTTTTTAAATAAATTATGAGACATAACAGGCGCATCTTCATCATCGTTAATCCAATCTTCATAATTTTTTTTGATGAATTTAAAAAACAAAGAGTTGGCTTCCTGTTTTTGACTTTCCAAGATTTCAACCATACCTGTATCGCTAATATTTTCAAGTTCTAGTTCCCAGTAAATCAATTTTTTATAAATAGCAGCCCATTCTTCATAAGAATTTACCATAGCCAAATCCATTGCTATTTTTCTAAATTCTTGTTGATAGTTTAAGGTTGTTTTTTCTGAAATCAATCGCGAATGGTCTAAATTCTTTTTTAAACTTAATAATATCTGATTCGGATTTACAGGTTTTATCAAATAATCGGCAATTTTATTTCCAATAGCTTCTTCCATAATATACTCTTCCTCACTTTTTGTAATCATTACAATAGGAAGGTTAGATTGCTTGCTTTTAATTTCGGTCAATGTTTCCAAACCAGTAAGTCCTGGCATATTTTCATCTAAAAAAACAATATCATAATTATGCTCGTTGCACATATCAATTGCATCGGCGCCGTTGGTACATTTGGTAACCTTATATCCTTTTTTTTCTAAAAAAAGAATGTGAGGTTTTAATAAATCTATCTCATCATCAACCCATAAAATGTTTATATCACTCATACTTCTTATCTTTGTTGTACTTTTGTAAAAATTAATTATTTTGAATAAACTTAAAATACTAAACGACCCAATTTACGGATTTATTACTATTCCAAACGCATTAATTTACGATTTAATAGAACATCCTTATTTTCAGCGTTTAAGAAGAATTTCTCAAATGGGTTTGTCTTATTTGGTATATCCAGGAGCGCATCATACTAGGTTTCATCATGCTATTGGCAGTATGCATTTAATGCAAAAAGCGGTAGATGTTTTAAAATTTAAAGGTATAGAGATTTCAAATGAAGAAGCAAATGCCTTGTATATTGCTATTTTACTGCATGATATTGGTCACGGACCATTTTCACATGCTTTAGAGCAAAGTATTGTTAAGGGTGTTCATCACGAAGATATTTCATTAAAATTTATGGAAGCTTTAAATGAAGAATTTAATGGTCAATTAAGCTTGGCAATTACCATTTTTAAAGCAGAATACCATCGCAAGTTTTTTTATCAACTGATATCCAGTCAGTTAGATATGGATAGGCTCGATTATTTAAAACGTGATAGTTTTTACACAGGAGTTGCTGAAGGTAATATAAATTCTGAAAGATTACTAGTAATGCTAAATGTTGTAAATGATGAATTGGTTGTTGAAGAAAAAGGAATTTATTCTGTCGAAAAATTTATAGTTGCCCGCCGATTGATGTACTGGCAAGTATATTTACATAAAACAGGTTTGGTAGCCGAAAAAGTATTAGAACGGGTTTTAAAAAGAGCCAAAGAGTTGGTGTTACAAGGTGTTGATTTACCAGCAAGTAAAGCATTTAAATATTTTTTAAAAAACCAAACAGCTACAGCACAGTTTTCTGTTGAAAAATTAAAAACTTTTGCAAAATTAGATGATTACGATGTACTTTCGGCAATAAAAGACTGGATTTCAAATGAAGATGAATTGCTTTCTAAATTGTCAGAATCATTAATTAACAGACGCTTTCCTAAGGTAATTCTTCAAAGAGATCCTTTTTCTGAAACAGAAATAACAGCAGCTTGTGAAAAAATAACATCAAAAATTAAACTGTCTGAAACCCAGTTAGATTATGTTTTTTTTACGGGTAAAGTTAAAAATCAAGCGTATGATACAACCAAGGATAATATCAAAATTTTATTTAAAAATGGCGATATTAAAGATATTAGTGAAGCTTCAGACCAATTAAACATTCAGGCATTGGCAAGTCCTGTTTATAAATATTACATGTGTTATCCAAAGAATAGGTAGAATTCAACTTTTTTTTTACTTTTGTGGACAATGAAATTTAAAGCAATCCAAATAGCAGAAATTTTAGAAGGTGTTGTTTTTGGCGACGAAAATGTAGAAGTACATAAACTATCTAAAATTGAAGAAGGAGAAGAAGGTTCGTTAACTTTTTTATCCAACCCAAAATATACACAATATATTTATACTACAAAAGCTTCCATAGCTATTGTAAATAAAGATTTTGTGCCAGAATCTGAAATACAAACTACACTTATAAAAGTACCTGACGCTTATAAAGCTTTTTCAAAATTATTAGAGTTTTACAACCAAGCAAAACTAAATAAATTTGGTATTGAAACGCCTTCTTACATTGCTCAAAGTGCTGTAGTTGGTGAAAATATTTATGTAGGTTCTTTTGCATACATTAGCAACAATGTAAAAATAGGAGATAATGTAAAAATTTATCCAAATGTATACATAGAAGATAATGTAACTATTGGAGATAATACCATAATTTTTGCAGGTGCAAAAATTATGTCTGAGACCGTAATTGGTAAAAATTGTATAATTAATGCTGGTTGTGTTATAGGCGCTGATGGTTTTGGTTTTGCACCAAATGAAGAAGGTGTTTATAGTAAAATTCCTCAAATTGGAAATGTTGTTATTGAAGACAATGTTGATATTGGAGCAGCAACTACTATTGATAGAGCAACATTAGGTTCAACAATTATTAGACAAGGTGTAAAATTAGACAACCAAATTCAAATTGGTCACAATGTTGAAATTGGAAAAAACACGGTAATTGCTGCGCAAACAGGAATTGCAGGTTCTTCTAAGGTAGGTGAAAATTGTATGTTTGGTGGGCAAGTAGGGATTGCCGGCCATTTAATAATAGGTAATAATGTTCGAATACAGGCACAATCTGGTATTGGAAGAAATATCAAAGATAACGAAGTAATTCAAGGATCTCCGGCCTTTGGTTATACAGATTGGAACAAATCTTATGTTTATTTTAAAAATTTACCAAAATTAGCAAACAAAATTAATGATTTAGAGAAAGAATTAAAAGCTATAAAAACTAACTATGAGTAACAAACAAAAAACAATTAAAAATGAAGTAACGCTATCGGGCGTTGGTTTACATACAGGTAATAAAGTTGAAATGACTTTTAAACCTGCCCCTGTAAATAATGGTTATGTGTTTAAAAGAATTGATTTAGAGGGTGAGCCTATTATTGAAGCAAGTGCAGAGTATGTTGTAAATACACAACGAGGAACTAATCTTGAAAAAAGAGGGGTTGTTATTAATACATCTGAACATGTTTTGGCCGCCGTTGTTGCTTTAGATATTGACAATATTATTATTGAAATAAATGCTCCAGAACCTCCAATAATGGATGGCTCGTCAAAACATTTTGTTGAAGCACTTGAAAAAGCAGGTATTTGTGAACAAGATGCTGAAAAAGAAGAGTATGTTGTAAAAGAAGTTATTTCATACAAAGATGAAGAAACAGGTAGTGAGATTATTTTAATGCCATCTGATGAATACCAAGTAACTGCAATGGTCGATTTTGGAACCAAAGTTTTAGGTACTCAAAATGCAACATTAAACTCTTTATCCGATTTTAAAGCTGAAATTTGTGATGCACGTACTTTTAGTTTTTTACATGAATTGGAAATGTTATTAGATAACAATCTAATTAAAGGAGGCGACCTAAACAATGCTATAGTTTATGTAGATAAAGAAATATCTGCTGAAACTATGGAGAAACTTAAAAAAGCTTTCAATAAAGCAGATTTAACAGTAAAACCAAACGGAATTTTAGACAATTTAACTTTGCGTTGGACAAACGAAGCTGCTCGCCATAAATTGCTAGATGTTATTGGTGATTTATCTTTGGTTGGAACTAGAATTAAAGGTAAAGTTATTGCAAATAAACCAGGACATTTGGTAAATACCATTTTTGCAAAAAAATTACAAAAAATAATCAAACAAGAAAAACGAAACTACGTTCCTAAATTTGATTTAAACCAACCACCATTAATGGATATTCATCAAATTATGAATATTCTTCCTCATAGACCACCATTTTTATTAATTGATAGAATTTTAGAGTTGTCTGATAAACATGTTGTTGGGATGAAAAACGTGACTATGAACGAGTCATTTTTTATAGGACATTTTCCTGGAGCTCCTGTAATGCCTGGTGTTTTACAGGTAGAAGCAATGGCTCAATGTGGAGGCGTTTTGGTATTAAGTACCGTTCCAGATCCAGAAAATTACCTGACCTATTTTATGAAAATGGACAATGTAAAGTTCAAACAAAAAGTGCTTCCAGGTGATACTTTAATTTTTAAAGCAGAAATTATTACACCAATTAGACGCGGAATTTGTCATATGCAAGCTTATGGATATGCAAATGGTAAATTAGTTGTAGAAGCAGAATTAATGGCACAAATTGCCAGAAAACCAAAAGAATAATGAATCAACCTTTAGCATACATTCACCCAGGTTCTAAAATCGCTACCAATGTAGTAGTAGAACCATTTACAACAATTCATAACAATGTAACTATCGGTTCAGGAACTTGGATTGGTTCAAATGTTACAATCATGGAAGGAGCTCGAATTGGTAAAAACTGTAGAATTTTTCCAGGAGCTGTAATTTCAGCAATTCCTCAAGATTTAAAATTCGACGGTGAAGATTCGTTGGCAATTATTGGAGATAATACGACTATTAGAGAGTGTGTTACTGTAAATAGAGGAACAAAAGCACTAGGTAAAACTCAAATTGGTGATAATTGTTTAATTATGGCTTCATCTCATATAGCACACGATTGTGTTATTGGTAATAATTGTATTTTGGCAAATGGATCTGTTATTGCAGGTCATGTTACGGTAGGTGATTATGCAATTTTAAGTGGATTGGTAGCCGTACATCAATTTATTCATATTGGAGAACATTCTTTAGTTTCAGGAGGTTCTTTGGTTAGAAAAGATGTGCCACCATATACAAAAGCAGGTAAAGAGCCTTTGTCTTATGTTGGAATTAATTCAATTGGTTTAAGAAGAAGAGGATTTACTACTGAAAAAATTAGAGAAATTCAGGATATATATAGAATATTATATCAAAAAAACTACAATAATTCTCAGGCTACAGAAAAAATTGAAGCCGAAATGGAAGCAACAAAAGAAAGAGATCAAATTATTTTGTTCATTAAAAATTCCCAACGTGGAATTATGAAAGGATATACAGGTAGTTAATTCTTAAGTACAAATTATTAGCATAAATAATAGAGTCAATAAATTAAAATTTAAAAAAGCACATATAAAATGGCAACTACATCAGATATTAGAAACGGATTATGTTTAAGATATAATAATGATATTTATAAAATTATAGAGTTTTTACACGTTAAGCCTGGAAAAGGACCAGCATTTGTTCGTACAAAATTAAAAAGTCTTTCATCAGGTAAAGTATTGGAAAATACTTTTCCAGCAGGTAGAAAAATTGAAGATATTAGAGTTGAAACTAGAAAATATCAGTTTTTATATCCTGAAGGAGATACTTATCATTTTATGAATACTGATGATTACAACCAAATTACTTTGGCAAAAGAAACGTTAGATGCTCCAGATTTGTTAAAAGAAGGAGAAATAGTAACGGTTATTTTTAATACTGAAGATAATATGCCACTTTCTGTAGATATGCCTGCAAGTGTTATTTTAGAAATTACACATACAGAACCAGGTGTTAAAGGAAATACAGCAACAAATGCTACTAAACCTGCAACTGTTGAAACTGGTGCAAATATCAATGTTCCTTTATTTATAAATGAAGGTGATAAAGTTAAAATAGATACAGCTAAAGGTGCTTACTTAGAGCGAGTTAAAGAATAATACATTTAGCTGAATGAAATTACCTCGTATTTATACTTTAAAAGAAATTGCTGAAATAATAGGAACTACTTTTGTTGGTTCTGAAGATTTTCCTGTAACAGGATTTAATGAAATTCATGTTGTAGAAAAAGGTGATATTGTTTTTGTAGATCATCCAAAATATTACGATAAAGCGTTAAAATCTAATGCAACCATCGTTTTAATAAATAAAGAAGTCGTTTGTCCTGAAGGAAAAGCACTTTTAATTTCAGATGATCCATTTAGAGATTTTAATAAATTATCAAAATATTTTAATCCCTTTCAAAAAGCGGTTGAATCAACTGCTAAAACTTCAAAAATAGGGGTAAATACTATTATTCAACCAAATGTATTTATTGGTAATAATGTATCTATTGGTGATAATTGTTTAATTCATCCAAATGTTGTTATTTACGATAATTGTAAAATTGGTAACAATGTTACAATTCACGCAGGTACAACTATTGGTGCTGATGCTTTTTATTATAAAAGAAGACCTGAAGGTTACGATAAATTAATATCAAGTGGAAGTGTTGTAATTGAAGATAATGTTGATATTGGCTCGCTTTGTACCATAGATAGAGGTGTTTCTGGAGATACAACAATTAAAAAAGGAACTAAATTAGACAATCAGGTTCAGGTTGGACATGATACTATTATTGGAGAAAATTGTTTAATGGCAGCGCAAGTTGGTATAGCAGGTTGTTGTGTTATTGAAGACAATGTAACAATGTGGGGTCAATCTGCATTGATAAGCGGAATAACTATTGGAAAAGGAGCTGTATTACTTGGACAAAGTGCTGCAGCTAAATCTTTGGAAGGTGGAAAAACCTATTTTGGAACTCCTGCTTCTGAAGCTCGAAAAAAGATGCAAGAATTAGCAAAACTTTCAATGTTATTAAAATATCAAAATAAAGCATAGTTTTAGACATTAAAAACATTTTTAAAATTATATTTGTAATACTAACTAATAAATAAAAATTTAATGAGCGTTTTAGTCAATAAAAATTCAAAAATAATTGTACAAGGTTTTACTGGTGGTGAAGGTACTTTTCACGCAACCCAAATGATAGAATATGGTACAAACGTTGTAGGTGGTGTTACTCCTGGTAAAGGAGGACAATTGCATTTAGATAAACCAGTTTTTAATACTGTTCAAGATGCTGTTGACAAAGTAGGTGCCGATACTTCAATTATTTTTGTGCCACCAGCATTTGCTGCAGATGCAATTATGGAGGCTGCTGCTGCCGGAATTAAAGTAATTATTTGTATTACTGAAGGTATTCCTGTTGCAGATATGGTTAAAGTTAAAGCTTATATTGAAAATAAAGATTGTAGGTTGGTAGGTCCAAATTGCCCAGGTGTTATTACTCCTGAAGAAGCAAAAGTTGGAATTATGCCAGGTTTTATATTTAGAAAAGGAAACGTTGGTATTGTTTCTAAATCCGGAACTTTAACTTATGAAGCTGCAGATCAAGTTGTAAAACAAGGCTATGGTATTACTACTGCAATTGGTATTGGTGGTGACCCAATTATTGGAACTACTACAAAAGAAGCTGTAGAATTGTTAATGAACGATCCTGAGACTGAATGTATTGTAATGATTGGTGAAATTGGCGGACAATTAGAGGCTGAAGCTGCACGTTGGGTGAAAGCTGATGGTAATAGAAAACCAGTTGTAGGTTTTATTGCTGGTCAAACAGCTCCAAAAGGAAGAACAATGGGGCACGCAGGTGCTATTGTTGGTGGTGCAGATGATACTGCTCAAGCTAAAATGGCAATTTTAAAAGAAAATGGTATTCACGTTGTGGATTCTCCAGCTAAAATTGGTGCAAAAGTCGCTGAGATTTTAGGCTAAAAAAATAACAAAACAAGTTGAAAAGCTTCCTTTTTGGAGGCTTTTTTTATAAATTGTGTATATTTGATTTTTCAAAATAAATAAATTAAAGAATATAATTAATCATATGAAACTTTTAGAAAATAAAACAGCTTTAATTACAGGAGCTTCAAGAGGAATTGGTAGAGGTATAGCAACTTCTTTTGCTAAACAAGGTGCAAATATAGCATTTACCTATAACGCATCTGTGGAAGCTGCTCAAGCGCTTGAAAAAGAATTGGAAGCTTATGGTATAAAAGCTAAAGGATATCAGTCTAATGCTGCTAATTACGATGCTGCACAACAATTAGCTGCTGATGTTTTAAAAGAATTTGGTTCTATTGACGTGCTAATAAACAACGCAGGAATTACAAAAGATAATTTATTAATGCGTATTTCTGAGGAAGATTTTGATTCTGTAATTGAAGTAAACTTAAAATCTGTTTTCAACTTAACAAAAGCTGTAATTAGACCAATGATGAAACAACGTGGCGGATCTATTATCAATATGAGTTCTGTAGTTGGTTTAAAAGGAAATGCTGGTCAGGCAAATTATGCTGCATCAAAAGCTGGTATTTTAGGGTTTACCAAGTCGGTAGCTTTAGAATTGGGTTCAAGAAATATTCGTTGTAATACCATTGCGCCAGGTTTTATTGAAACTGAAATGACAGAAAAATTAAATCCTGAAGTTGTTCAGGGTTGGAGAGATTCAATTCCTTTAAAACGTGGTGGTACTGCTGAAGATGTTGCTAATGCTTGTGTGTTTTTAGCTTCTGATATGAGTGCTTACATTACAGGTCAAACACTAAGTGTTGACGGTGGAATGTTAACCTAAAATTAGTTAAAATTTAAAAGTTGGAAATTATTTGGATTATTTTTTCTTATGAAGTTTAATCTAACAATCTAAAAACTACAATGGAAACAGCCAATTTATTATACATTATTATTGCTGTTTTTGTAGCTTTATTTTTATCAATTTTCCAATATATTTTTCAAAATAAAGAGAAAAGCCAATTTAATTATTGGCTTTCTTTTTTAAGATTTCTAAGTTTATTCAGCATATTTTTATTGCTTATAAACCCTTCCATAAAAAAAGAAACGAGCCAAATTATTAAACCAAATTTGGTGGTAGCTGTTGATAATTCTTCATCCATTAAATTCAAATCAAAAGCTGAGAATATTCAGAATTTAGTTGAAACAATTAAAAATGATGCTGAACTAAATTCAAAATTTAATATTGAATATTTTAGCTTTGGTACAAAGCTAAAACCGCTAGATTCACTTAATTTTAATGAGCAATATACCAACTTATTTGACCCTTTAAATAAGCTGTCAAAAGTTTTTAATAACGGTATAAATCCGTTGGTTTTAATTACAGATGGCAATCAAACTGCCGGAAATTCTATTGCTTTTTCAAATTATAAAAGTCCAGTATATTCGTTTGTTGTTGGAGACACAACTACTGTTGAAGATATTTTTATTCAGCAATTAAACGTAAACGAAAATACGTTTGTAAACAATCAGTTTCCTGTTGAAGTTTTTGTGAATTACACAGGAAATCAAAATATCAGTAAAAATTTAAGTGTTTTTAACAATGGGAAAATGGTGTTTTCTAAGAAAATAAACTTCTCAAAAACTCAAAATGTTTATACAGAATCGTTGTTTTTAACCTCAAAAAATAAGGGAATTAATTACTATACTGTTCAAATAGACGAACTTATAAACGAGCAAAATACCATCAATAATTCCAAAGAATTTAGTATTAATGTTATTGAAGATACTTCAAAAATATTGATTTTGACAGCTGTATTACATCCAGATTTAGGAATGTTTAAAAAGGCGATTGAGAGTAATAAACAACGTTCTGTAACTATTTTAAATATTGATAAATATAAGTCAGAATCAGCTAAATACCAGTTGATTATATTATACCAACCAAATAATAAGTTTAAGAATGTGTTGAATGAGATTCAAACAAAAAAAATGAACTATTTTATAGTTTCAGGTTTAAGTACAGACTGGAATTTTTTAAATTTAGCACAATCTAATTTCACTAAAAAAGTCATTTCTTCAAGTGAAAATTACAATGCTGTTTTTAACAATTCCTACAGTAGTTTTCTAAATTCGGATATAGGATTTTCTACTTTCGCGCCATTAGAAGATCGTTTTGGGTCAATTACTTTTTCGGTTCCTTATCAAACGTTGCTTTTTCAAAAAATAGGAAGCGTACAAACAGAGGAACCATTACTTGCAACGTTTGAAAATAACAATCAAAAAGGAGCTGTTTTATTTGGCGAAAATATTTGGCGCTGGAGAATGGGTAGTTTTAGTGAAAGCAAAACCTTTGAATATTTTGATGGATTTATAGCTAACTTAATGCAATATTTAGCTTCAAACAATAATAATAACAGGTTAAATGCATCGGTTAATCCTATTTATTTTTCAAATGAAACAATTCAAATTTCAGCAAACTATTTAGATGAAAATTTAAATTTAGACAACCGTGCTAAAATTTGGCTAACAATTACCAATAAGGAAGATAAAAAGCAAACTAAAATTCCGTTTGCTCTTGTAAATAATGGGTTTGTTGCACAATTGTCTAATATTGCCTCAGGTGAATATTTGTATAGCGTTTCTGTCGAAAATCACGATGAAACAATTTCAGGAGCTTTTAAGGTTTTACCTTATGAAATTGAACAACAATTTACACAGTCTAATGATGCAGATTTAAAATTACTGGCTTCAACAACTAATGGAAAAGTTTATTATGATGCAGATCAAACTGTTTTTATAAATGATTTAGTAAAGGATAAACGTTTTAAAAGTATTCAAAAATCTAGTACACTAAAAACACCTTTAATAAATTGGAAATGGCTATTGGGTTTTATTGTATTTTGCTTAAGTTTAGAGTGGTTTACACGTAAATATGTAGGTAAAATTTAGGGTTTATTTTTACTACTATCATTAAAATTGATAGCCATATATAAAATAACTATTATAAGCACTTGTTTAATAGTTGTATTTTTAATCAAATTTACATTTAATTTTCTAAATTTATTAATGGGTAAATTAAGTGCAATATTGTTATCGTTTACAATTCTTTTTCAAAGTTTTGGAATAGAGTTTAATGATATTGCTAAATTTCCAACTTTAATAAAACACATTTCTTGTCATATAGAAGAGGGAGATAATTTAGCGAGTTTTATGGATTTACACTATGGAAGTCGTGTTGAAATTCATAAAAACAAGCACAATCAACACAAACAACTTCCTTTTAAACATCAATGTTGTGATTCCCATTTTCACCCTGTTTATGTGTTAAATTTTAGTAATTTAGAAATAATGTCTTCAACAAAAATATTTGAAGATAGAAATTTTCACTACCTAAAAACATTTATAAACAGTTATACGACTCGTTTTTTTCAACCACCACAAAAGTAACATAGTTCTATTTTTTTATTAATAAATTAGATAACCAAAATATTGGTTATCAGTATCCTATTATTGCTAATTAAATCAATTATGTTAACAAAAATTATTAAACTAAGCATTGATAACAAGCTTATTGTTATCTTAATTACTACTGCCATTGTTGGGTTTGGTCTGTTTTCTATTACTCAAATTCCAATTGGCGCTGTGCCAGATATTACAAATAATCAGGTTCAGGTAATAACAACTTCCAGAAACTTATCAACCCAAGATGTTGAGCAATTTATTACCTATCCGGTAGAATTAGAAATGGCTAATTTACCAGGTGTACAAGAAATACGATCGGTTTCAAAATTTGGACTATCGGTTGTAACCATTGTTTTTGATGATAATTTGGGTACGTATTTACCAAGGCAACTTATTGCTGAAAAAATTAAATCGGCTGCCGAAAAAATACCAGATGGTTTTGGAGCACCTGAAATGGGGCCAATTACTACGGGTTTGGGTGAAATTTATCAATATATTCTAGACACAAAGCCTGGGTATAAAGACAAATACACGCCTATGGAGCTAAGAACAATTCAGGATTGGGTTGTTAAAAGACAACTTTCAGGCATACCAGGTGTTGTAGAAGTAAATACATGGGGTGGATTTTTAAAGCAATATGAAGTTGCTTTAAATCCTGAAAAGTTAAAATCTATGAGCATTGCTTCAGTTCAAATTTTAGACGCTTTGGAAAAAAACAACAGTGTTTCTGGTGGCGGATATATTGAAAAAACCAGTGAAAGTTTTTTTGTTCGTGGTGGAGGTTTGATAAAATCTGTTGAAGATATTCAAAACATTGTAATTAAAAATGTTGAAGGTGTTCCTGTTTTAATTAAAGATGTTGCCGAAGTAAAATACGGGTATGCCAACCGTTTTGGTGCAATTACAGGTAATGGAGAAGGTGAGAAGGTTTTAGGGCAGGTAATGATGTTAAAAGATGGCGATTCAAACAAAGTTATTGAAGCTGTTAAACAGCGTGTAGCCGAAATTCAAAAAACATTGCCAGAAGGTGTTTTTATCAACGGTTTTTTAGAACGTAGTGAACTGATTGAAAAAACAACATTTACAATTTCTGAAAACTTAATTATAGGTATTATTATTGTAATTTTTGTGGTTATTTTATTATTGGGCAGTTTGCGATCTGGTTTGGTAGTGGCATCCGTTATTCCTTTGTCTTTACTTTTTACATTGTCTATGATGTACATTTTTGGTATTGACGCCAATTTAATGAGTTTAGGTGCTATTGACTTTGGGATTATAATTGATGGAGCTGTAATTATTGTAGAATATATTGCCTATAAAATTACCAATAATAGAAATGAATTGATGTTGTTATCTTCACAAGAAAGGCAAGAAAATATTGATAAAATTACATATCAAAGTAGTTCTAAAATGATGACTTCTGCAATTTTTGGACAGTTAATTATTTTAATCGTTTTTATTCCAATTCTTTCGCTAAGTGGTGTTGAGGGTAAAATGTTTAAACCAATGGCTATGGCATTTAGTTTTGCTTTAATTGGCGCCATGTTTTTGTGTTTTACCTACGTTCCGGTAATTTCTTCTATCTTTTTAAAACCCGAAAAACAAACTAAAAACAATGTTTCTAAACGACTTATGAATTTCTTTTATAAGTTATACGAACCTACAATTAAATGGGCTTTGTATCATAAAAAATTCGTGATAACAGCAGCTATGGTTTTATTGGTTTCAACAGTAATTTTGTTTAGCAGAATGGGTGGTGAGTTTATTCCAACTTTAGATGAAGGTGATTTTGTGATTCAACCTGTATTAAAAACAGGAACTTCATTAAGTAAAACTGTTGAAATAACTACGCAAATTGAACAAATTTTATTGGCAAATTTTCCCGAAGTAGACCAAGTAGTTTCAAGAATTGGTGCCGCTGAAGTTCCTACAGACCCTATGTCTATGGAAGAAAGTGATATTATTATAAAATTGAAACCAAAATCTGAATGGGTTTCTGCTGATTCAAAAGATGAATTGGCCGATAAATTCAAAGAAAAATTAGCCATTATTCCTGGAATTGATTATGAATTTACCCAACCAATTGAAATGCGTTTTAACGAGCTTATTACAGGTGTAAGGGCAGATGTTGCTGTGAAAATTTTTGGTGAAGATTTAGGTGTTTTAGCTGCATTGGCCGATGAAATTAAAGGAAAAATTTCAAATGTTGAAGGGGCTTCAGATATTATTGTCGAAAAAATTGATGGTTTGCCACAAATGACAGTTACTTACAATCGTGAAAAAGTAGCGCGTTACGGATTAAATATTCAAGATTTGAATCAGGTTGTGCAAATGGCTTTTGCCGGACAAACTATTGGAAATGTGTTTGAAGGTGAACGCAGATTTGATTTGGTTGTTAGGTTAGATGCTGATTATAGAAAAAATATTGAAAACCTTAAAAATCTGTATGTAGATACTCCAATTGGTACAAAAGTTCCTTTAAACGAAGTCGCCAATATTGCCTATACCAAAGGTCCTGCAAAAATCTCAAGAGATCAAACTAAAAGACGTATTGTGATAGGTATCAATGTTAGAAACAGAGATATGCAATCTGTTGTTGAAGATGTACAAAAAATTATTAATAGCAGTGTTAAATTACCTGTTGGTTATACGGTTTCATATGGCGGACAGTTTGAAAATTTAAACAGTGCCAAAGCCCGTTTAAAATTGGCTGTTCCTATTGCATTGTTTTTAATTTTTATCATGCTTCATTTTGCTTTTAACTCTATAAAAGATGCGGTGATGATTTTTTCAGCAATTCCTTTATCAGCAGTGGGTGGTGTATTGTTTTTATGGTTAAGAGGTTTGCCTTTTAGTATTTCAGCAGGGGTTGGTTTTATTGCCTTATTTGGTATTGCGGTATTAAATGGTATTGTATTAATTGAACATTTAAAAGAATTAAAAGCACATGGTATGGATAATGTTTACGAACGAATTTTAAAAGGTACTAAAGAGCGTTTACGACCAGTGATACTAACGGCTGCTGCTGCGGCTTTGGGATTTTTGCCAATGGCAATATCAACCAATGCAGGTGCTGAAGTTCAAAGGCCTTTGGCCACGGTTGTAATTGGAGGTTTAATTACAGCAACAGTTTTAACCTTAGTTGTTTTACCAGTTTTGTATGCTTTGTTTGAAACAAAAAAAATAAAACTGAGTAGAAAAGGAAGTCCAAAAACCTTGATATTATTGCTGTTTTTAATGCCTGTTGTTGGTTTTTCTCAAGCAAAATTTATTGACTTAAATGAAGCTATTAAAATGGGTATTGAAAATAATAAACAATTAAATATAGCGAAGTTAGAGGTTGAAAAAAGCGATAAATTAAAAAACAGTGCTTTTAATATCAATAAAACCCAAGTTTATTATTTAGACGATAAAACAAATTTAACCTTTGGCGGTGAACCTTATAAAACTTTTGGTGTTTCGCAAAGTATTGAGTTTCCTTCGGTTTATTTTGCTCGTAAAAAAACGAACATTATTAAAACCAATATGGAGGGAATTGCTTTTGAAATTTCTAAAAACAACCTGATAAAAGATATTTCTAAAGCTTATTACCATGTTGTTTATTTAAATGAAAAACTGAATTATATAAAATTAATAGATAGTTTATATCAAAATTTTTCAAATGCCAGTAAAAGAAAATTTGAATTGGGCGAAACAAATTATTTAGAAATGATTACTGCTCAATCTAAATACAAAGAGTATGCAACACAATTGAGTCAGCTTAAAAACGATATCAATATTGCTTATCAAGATTTTTACACTTTAATTCAAAGTGAAGAAAAGTTTGTTGTTTTGGATCAAAAATTAAACAAGCTTGATGTTCAGGAAGTTGAGTTAAGTTCACATTTAATAAACCAGTATTATGCAGAAAATAGTCAATTGTTAAAGGCAAAAAAAGGAGTTGAAAATCAGCAGTTGTTACCCGATTTAGATTTTAATTATTTCAACAGCAGAAATTTAAATTTAAATAATTCGGTCAATAGTTTTCAGGCGGGTATAAGTGTTCCTTTGTTTTTCTTCGGAAATTCATCAAAAATTTCAGCAGCTAAAATTGAAGAGGATATTGCGCAAGAAACTGCATTGGCTATTGATATTGAATTACAGACTGTGTATTATAATTTATTGCAAAAATTAGAGCGAAGTAAGGCAGAGCTATCTTATTATAATGAAAGTGGAAAAAAATTGTCTTTAGAAATTTTAAAAACTGCCACGCAAAGTTATAAAAATGGTGAAATAGATTTTTTTCAATACATACAAAGCATAGAAACTGCTAACAAAATCAATATCGATTATTTAACAAATTTAAACTTACACAATCAAATAGTATTGGATATCAATTATTTAAACTTATAAAAATGAAAAAATATATATTTAAAATCTTGTTTTTTACATTAATTGCAACTGTTTTTACAGCTTGTGATTCATCAAAAAAATCAAACGAAAATAAAGAAATTAATGAAGTAGTTTCTAATTCAATCACCATTTCAGCAGAACAATTTAAATATATGCATATGGAATTGGGAAAAATAAGTGCGCATAATTTTACAAAAGGTATAAAAACCAATGGTTTTATAGATGTGCCTCCAAGTAATAAAGCAATGGTAAGTAATGTTATTGGTGGTTATGTAAAGGTTTCAAATTTACTTATTGGCGATAAAGTTGATAAAGGACAATTGCTTTTAACTTTAGAAAACCCAGATTTTATTGAAATTCAGCAAAACTTTTTAGAAATTCAAGTATCTTTAAATTATCTAAAAAGTGAATATACGCGTCAGAAAACCTTATTTGATGAAAAAATTACTTCAGAAAAAAATTATCTAAAAGCAGAAAGTGACTATAAAACAGCTTTGGCTAAATACAATGGATTGGAACATAAATTACGAATGTTAAATATCAATCCTTCAACAGTTAAAGATGGCAAGTTTAGCAGTACCATTGCTATTTATGCGCCTATTAATGGTACAATAAGTAAAGTAAATACCAGTGTTGGGAAATTTATGAATGAAAGCGATGTATTGCTTGAAATTATTAATGATGAACACAAACATATTGAGTTGGTTATCTTTGAAAAGGATGTTTTAAAAGTAAAAGAAGGGCAGAAAATAATATTTAATTTACCCGAAAATTCTGCTGAAACGTTTACCGGTGAAGTGCATTTAATAGGTAAAGCAATTGATGAAACAAACAGAACAGTAAAAGTTCACGGACATTTAGAACAAGAAAATGAATCGTTTTTGGTGGGTATGTTTGTTGAAGCCGAAATTGTGACTGATGAAATTGAAAAAATAGCAATACCTTCTCAAGCTGCTTTGGAAGAAAATGGTCAATATTATATTTTGGTGTTAAATAAAAGTGATGAAAAAAATTATTATTTTGAGAAAATGTTGGTTAAAATAGGTTTAAAAGATGAAGAATGGACTGAGATTTTAGATGCCGAAGCCACTTTAAAAGATAAAGATATTTTAATAAAAGGAGCTTTTATTCCTGTTGAAGCGGGTAGTGATGAATAGCATCAATAAAAACAGCTAAAAGTAATTTTAATGCACATAGTTTCGTATTTTTGAATAAATTAACAAATTAAATACAAAAATGAACAATAACGCACAATTACAATTTCCAAAAACATTGATTCCTATAATAATAGTAGGTTTTATAGTAATTATATTTTTATTTAAATCTGCAGTTACAATTGGTTCAGGTGAAGTAGGTGTACTTTACAAAACTTTTGATGGCGGTGTAGTAACAAAAGAAGCTCCTTTAGGTGAAGGTTTTCACATTGTGGCTCCTTGGAATAAAGTATATGTTTATAACGTAAGACAACAGGAATTATTAGAAAAGGATATGTCTGTACTTTCTTCAAATGGTCTTGAAATTAAATTAGATGCTTCTGTATTATATCAGCCTACAGCTGTAACAGTTGGATTATTACATCAAACAAGAGGAACAGATTATTTAAACAGTGTTATTGTTCCAGCAGTAAGATCGGCAACCAGAAGTGTAGTTGGACGTTATACGCCAGAGCAATTATATTCTACAAAAAGAGATGCTATTCAGGCAGAAATTTATGAAGAAACTAAAAAAATTGTAGAACCACAATTTATTCAATTAAATTCGATTTTAGTTAGAGATGTTGCATTACCAACTACCATTAAAACCGCTATTGAAAGTAAATTAAAACAAGAGCAAGAATCGTTAGAATACGAATTTAGATTGGTAACTGCAGCCAAAGAAGCTGAAAAACAAATTATTGAGGCACAAGGTAAAGCTGATGCAAATAAAATTTTAAGTGCTTCTTTAACCGATAAAATTTTACAAGATAAAGGAATAGAAGCTACAATGCAGTTGTCTAATTCTCCAAACAGTAAAGTAATTGTTATTGGAAGTGGTAAAGATGGTTTACCAATAATTTTAGGAAATCAATAATATTCAATATTTAATTAAAAAACCAGTTTAAAGAATCTTTTTAAACGGGTTTTTTTATTGTTTTTTCTTAGCTAAATGTATTTGAAATAGGAATTAAATTGAGCTATTTTCAATAGCTGACAATATTTTTTTGGCTTTCTCAACATCCAAATCAGACACTTGAAGCTCTACTTCAAAAGTTGCCATATGATTCATAATTTGGGTTGTAAATTCATTTTTTAAATAGCATTTGATACCTTCAGATTCTAATCGACTACGAAGTATGATAAGTTCTGTTTCAAAATGCGATGTCTTTATGGTAATTAAACTCATAATTTAATTGGTTTTAGATAAAAATAACACTTCTTAAAATAATTAGTTATTATTTTTATGTTGAATAATTTTTAAAGACCAATAAACCATATTTAGAAAAAGTCCCATAAAAATAGTCATTCCCCAAGTTTTTGCAAACTCAAACGGATTGATAATTCTGAGACCAATATCAGAAATCAAACCAAAAGGATTGCTTATAATATCCCAACTATTCCAACGTAAAAAACGACCTAAATAAACACCAAAACTGCCAATAAATAATAGGATAACAATGATAAAATTGACTCGTTTTTTAGACATTACTTGGTTTAATAATTTTTCGATATCCATTAAACTCAGTATCCCAAATAACAAACCAGTCCAGGCAAAGGATAAAATCAAAATTAAATCAAACCATAATTGTACACTTTGTTTGCCTTCTAAATGAATCAAATCTGTAAGAATATAAGGTGCATTTGGAAAAAACAACAGCCAAAAAAACAGCAAGGTTCCTATAACAATTTTATTCTTTTTATATTTTGAATTGATCATTAAAAAACTTGTCAAAAACCAAGGAATAAAAGCTAAAAATAAATTCCAGTTTAAACGAGGTATAACTTCAGGATCTTCAGAAAAATAGAGTCTAAATACTGAAAATGAAAAACATAAAAAGGTTAATAAACCCAAACTTAATGTTTCGTAAAATCGATTTGTTTTTTTTAATAATTCTATCATCACTCGATTTATTTTTTCCACAAATTTTCCCAACCTAAGTCTTTAAAACAAGGGCCTTGTGTAGCTTCAGAAAACTTGATATCAGTATCATAACCATTCCATTCCATGACCTTTATTTTTTCATTTTTGTCTACAATCATATCCCAGCCAATACATCTAACCAAAGGCATAGATTTTTGAAGTTCTAATGCAGTTGATAGACATTTATCAAATTGCGGAATTATTTTATTGGCAAATAATACTTGAGTATCAGGGTGTTTAATCATTGGCCCCCAGTAATTGTCATATCCAAACGCATCAAATTCACCAGTTTTAAGGTCTATTGGAATTCCAAGATCCGAAACGCTATTTACGTGTGTATCATTTTTTTGACCAAGACGTAAAAAACAAGCTCTTACTGAAGGTTCTCCCTGATTGTCAATTACGGTTGTTATTCTAATAGTGGCTACCGATGAAGGCATAAACTCATTAAAAATAGCATGTTGTTCTATAAATTCTTGAAATACACCATTTCCTAAAGAGCTAATTTTATGAATGTCAAATGAATCTTTTTCAAAAAAGTAAACCCCTAAACCTTGCATTGAATGGTCTAGTTTAAAAACAATTTTATTTGATTTTTTAAATAAAAAGTCGACAATTTCGATAGATTGAATAATTTCAAAGTTATTTTTATAAAATAATCCATTGGCAAAGTAACCGATATCAGGAAATACATCAGTATCAAAAATTTTATATGTGATAGATTTTAAGAAAGATAACTTTCCGTAATCGCCTTGAATTTTTGGAATAACAATTTTACCGTAATAGTTGTCAGGTATCCAACCTTCTTTAAAAGTTTCTGCAAAAGCGCTGTAAACAATAAGCCAGGGAGCATAGCCTTTCCAGCCTAAAACATCAATAGCATATTCATTAGATAGCTTAATTAATTTAGGATCTGTTTTTCCTTTAATTGCTACAACATCTTTTAAACTATCTATTGCACTGTATTTGTGGTAAAGATCAAATCTTAAACTCGAAATTTTATTTTTTATTTTTTTTGCAGTTGAAATAAATTTTTCATTCATAAGTGTTTCTTTTTCTAGTTTTTTTTGAAGGCATATTTACAAAGTAAAAATGTTTTTATGGTAATGGCTGTTTGAATTAATTAAACAACGAATTACGAAATTAGTACTGTAGGGGTGAATTCAAAATTACATGATTAATTGCAAAAAAAAACCGTTTTTAAGCGGTTTTTTAATTTTGTTATAATATGTTATTTAATATTACTTTTCAGCAATCAATGAAGCTTGTGCTGTAGGTACTTGTTCAATTTTAGTTGCATCACTACTTAATCCACACCCTTTTTTGGTAGACCCACAATTAATTAAAGTTAAACTTATTAAAGTAATTCCTATGATATATAAAGCAGTTTTTTTCATTCTGATGGTATTTATTATAATTTTAACGCTGAAATATACAATTTATTTTTTATTCGCTTAATTTATTTAAGGTGTAAACAATAAGATCATTTACAGGTTTATAAGGATCTTTACTAAAAGTACCATTTGCACGATTGGCAATAATCGCATTCATAGAACAGGCATGGTGTCCTAATAATTTAGATAAACCGTAAATGGCTGATGTTTCCATTTCCAGATTTGTAATTCTAAGTCCATTATATTCAAAGCTGTCAATTTTGTTATTTAGCTGAGGATCTTCAAGCGCTAAACGAAGCACGCGTCCCTGAGGTCCATAAAAACCAACAGCAGTTGCAGTTACGCCTAAAAAAACCTGATTACTTGATAATTTTTTTTCTAAAACTGCACTGTTTTTAACAATGTAAGGTCTTGCTTTTCGGCTATTCCATTGGGTGTGTTTGATAAAAGCATTTTCAAAATCAGCATCTAAAATGTGTTCGCAATCGTAGGAATGCAATACACCATCAAAGCCCAAACCGTATTTTGCTAAAACAAAACTATCAACCGGAATATCATTTTGTAAAGATCCTGAAGTTCCAATTCTTACAATATTTAAGGCCGTATGTTTTGGTTTTATAGTACGAGTTTCAAGATCAATATTAAACAAAGCGTCGAGCTCGTTCATAACAATATCAATATTGTCGGGTCCAATTCCTGTTGAAATCACACTTATTCTAGTACCTTTATAACTACCGGTAGCAGTTTTAAATTCTCTTTTTTGAGTTTCAAATTCAATTTCATCAAAATGAGCTGTAATTTTAGATACTCTATTTTGATCGCCAACAAAAATGATATTTGTTGCAATATTTTCGGGTTTTAAATTTAAATGATAAACACTACCATCTGGATTTAAAATTAATTCTGAAGCTGCTATTTTTTTCATAATTATCCTCCTACACGTTTTACGTTATATCCTTCTTTTTTAAGAATTTCCATTATTTTATCCCGATAATTTCCTTGAATCACAATTTCATTATCCTTCACACTTCCACCAACACCACATTTTGTTTTTAATAATTTCCCCAAAGATTTTAAATCGTCTTCTTTGCCTACAAATCCTGAAATAATAGTGACTGTTTTACCACCTCTTCCTTTGTTTGAAAAATGTGCTTCTAAATATTGTTTGTTAGGAACTAAGGTTTCTTCACTTTCTTCATTTTCAAACTCAAAACTATTATTTGTTGAAAATACAAATCCACCTAAATCTTCTAAACTACTTAATTTTTTTTTACTCATTACTTTTAATTTTATTCCAAATAAATAGCAAACCTGCCAATAACTCAAATAATAACCCTGTAGCCATAATTATATTGGCCTGAGCAGCATTAAAAAGTTTTGAAATTGCGCCTGCAATTAGCAAAAACACACCAAAGGTAAACAAGGATATTACTTTTTTAGAAATCATTTTAACAAGTCTAATGCGTTTAAATGTTTGTTTTTAAATTAGTTACAGTTTAAATGTAATTTTAACTTTTAGATTTTTTTTGAAATGAAATCAACTAAATCCATATTTAGAATTAATACCATGAAACTGAAATTAAATTTGACTAAAAGTACAAAAAATAATTACTTTCTAGCGTATGGAATAAGATAAGTTAAAGTGTAATTAAAGCCAAAACCAAGATTGTTTAACGAAACTTTGTAAAACCCAGGAACATATAAATTTTGGAAATTTTCAGGCTCTTTAGTACTTAACATTGCTTTAAAACCTACACTAAAACCCATATAAAAGTTTTTAAAAGTTTCGGCTCTAATACCTAAAATAAACTCTAGCCAATGTGCATTTAAATCTGGATGAAGCTCATTTACTTCAATAATTTCGGGTGTAAGGTAAGTTCCGTAAACATTTGGGGTGTAGCTGTTTAACGTTTGGCTAAATTTGCTAAATCCGTATCTAAAACCAACGTAAATTTCGTTGGTCATACCTTCCCAGTTTTCGTAGGCATTGTAGTTTGCCCCAATTTTAAAGTAATCTCCTTTTGTGGTAAAATTCATAAAATCTTCAACAGTTGTTGCATCATTATGTCCAAATTCAACGGCTGCATAAATATTTTTATAAACACGTGCGTCAGCAACAATTTCATAACCACTATAACCTTCTTTAATAAAAGAAATAATAGGCACACTAATATCTGCTCCAAATCTAATTCCATAGACTTGTTCTACATGGGTGGTATCTTTTTCCTGTTGAGCATTTACAGTACCAAAAGTAAATAAGATACTAATGATAAATGTTAACTTGCGCAGCTGTATCATTATTTATAATGGTATTAATTATTTCAATTTGTTTTATCCAAGTGCTGGTGTTTATTTCAGCTGTAAATTCTTCAAATATAGTTTTGTAACCACATGAGCGACTTACATAAATATCATTTCTATTGTAAGAGAATTTTATAGTATCAATATTTTTTTCAGTCGCTAAAATATAATAGGTGAAATTTTTATTGACATCTAAAGGCATTGAAATTGAGTCGGTTGTATTTTTTATGTATAACGAATCTTTTCCAGCGGCCCAAACGGTTAATTCTGTTACATCTTTTAAGCTAGTTGGGTTTGTATAATCGTAAAACCGAATACTTAGGTTTGGCGTAGTGGCTTCAACACAAATATTATCTTGTTCGCAACTACTTAGCGCTATTATTGCAGTTAAAATTAGTAGAATATACTTTTTCATTTTTGTTATTTTAATTCTAAAAGTACCACGTTTTCTACATGAAAAGTTTGCGGAAACATATCTACAGCCTGTGTTTTTACAATATTGTATTGCGCTTTCATCAATTCTAAATCACGTGCTTGTGTAGCAGAATTGCAACTTACATATACAATTCTTTTTGGCGAAATTTCCAAAATTTTAGCAACCACATTTTTGTGCATTCCATCACGAGGAGGGTCTGTAATTATAACATCTGGCTGACCGTGTTTTTTAATAAAAGCATCATTAAAAACATCTTTCATATCACCTGCATAAAATTCAACATTTTTAATATTGTTAAATTCGGCATTTAATTTTGCATCGGCAATGGCATCTGGAACAGATTCAACTCCAATTACTTTTTTTGCATTTTTTGCAACAAATTGTGCAATGGTTCCTGTTCCTGTATAAAAATCGTAAACAACTTCATCTCCAGAAAGATTGGCAAAATCTCTTGTAATTTTATACAATTCGTATGCTTGAACAGAGTTTGTTTGGTAAAATGATTTTGGACCAATTTTAAATTTTAAGCCTTCCATTTCTTCAAAAATATGATCTCTACCTTTAAAAAGCAGGATGTCCTGATCGTAAATGGTATCGTTACCTTTACCGTTAATTACATATTGAAGTGAAGTAATTTGAGGAAATTCTTCAGAAAGGGCATTTAATAAACCTTCTCTTTTTGCGGTTTCTTCTTTAAAAAACTGAATAACAACCATAATTTCACCTGTTGATGCAATTCGAAGCATAATGGTACGCAACAATCCCGATTGTTCTCTTGGGTTGAAAAAATCCAATTCGTTTTCAATACCGTATTTTTTGATAAAGTTGCGAATTTGGTTTGAAGGTTCTTCTTGTAGATGACATTTTTCAATGTCTAAAATTTTATCCCACATTCCTGAAATATGAAAACCACAGGCATTTTTGTTGTCAACTTCTTCTTTAGAATTGATTTCATCTAAAGTTAACCAACGACTGTTAGAAAACGAATATTCCATTTTATTACGATAATAATATATGTTTTCGCAACCCAAAATTGGTGTAATTTCAGGTAAATCTAAATGGCCAATTCGCTTTAAATTATTGGTAACTTCTTTTTCTTTATAGGCTATCTGATGTTCGTAAGCCATATTTTGCCACTTACAACCACCGCAATGTTCAAAATGCTGACAAACGGGTTCGGTTCTTTTGGTTGATAGTTTATGAAATTTTATAGCAGTACCCTCAAAGTAAGCTTTTTTTTGCTTTCCGGTACGTATATCTACAATATCGCCAGGAACAGTATTTGATAAAAATATTACACGTCCGTCTGGTGCTTTAGCAATGGTTTTTCCACGTGCCCCAGCATCTAAAACTTCAATGTTCTCAAATATAATTGGTGTTTTTCTTCTTGCCATGGTGCAAATGTAACAAATTGGCATAAAAAAAGCATCTCGAAAGAGATGCTTTTAAATTTCTTTAATATAAAATTATTTGATGCTTTGCATGTACAATGCTATAGAAGCCAATTCTTCAGCAGATAAGTCTTTTACAAAACCATCTAAATTTGCTTTCATAATAGCAACCATACCTGGGTCAGTATCTACAATAGGAGCTGAGTTACCAGTTAAAAATGTAACAATATCAGCATTTTGCTCAGTATACACTTTATTAATATCTTTTATAGAAGGACCAATAAGTTTAGCATCTGCTTGGTGACAAGTAGCACAAGTTTTATCGGTAAATAATTTTTTTCCTAATTCAAGATCTCCAACAATTACAGCAGCACTAACAGTTTCCTCAACAGTTTCTACTTCTGGAGTTTCAATTACTTCAACTTCTTTTTCTTGCTTTTTTTCACCACAACTAGTTAAAAAAAGAGCAGCCATTGCAACAATAAATACGGTTTTTTTCATTTTTTAATATTTTTAAATACGTTAACAAATTTAGTTAAAAATATATTGTTTTATGTAATATTAATCACAATTTTTTTAGTTGTTTTTTATGGAAATTCTAATTGTTAATTAATTTGTTTTGAACATTCTATTTTATGTTGAATATTTTGTAATTTGCCAATTAAATAGGATGATTTCTCTCCAAAAGCAGGAATTGATATTTTTCAATTTTAAACTTTTTTATTACGATGGTTTCAGAAAAAAATGCATCACAACAAGCAATTGATTTAGAAGATAAATACGGAGCTCATAATTACCATCCGCTGCCAGTGGTTTTAAGTAGGGGTGAAGGTGTGTACGTTTGGGATGTTGAGGGTAAACGTTATTACGACTTTTTATCGGCATATTCAGCTGTTAATCAAGGGCATTGTCACCCTAAAATTATAAATGCTTTAACTAAACAGGCTGCTAAATTAACACTAACATCTCGCGCTTTTTATAATGATGTGCTTGGAAAATACGAGCAATATGTTACTAC
This sequence comes from Lutibacter sp. HS1-25, assembly GCF_004121075.1. Lineage (GTDB taxonomy): Bacteria > Bacteroidota > Bacteroidia > Flavobacteriales > Flavobacteriaceae > Lutibacter. The sequence goes on along the minus strand of NZ_RHLN01000014.1, from coordinate 43,516 downwards.
ATATTTTGGTTTTGAAAAAGTATTGCCAATGAATACTGGGGCTGAAGCTGTAGAAACGGCAATAAAATTATGTAGAAAATACGCTTATGAAAAAAAGGGAATTCCTGAAAATGAGGCAGAAATTATTGTTTGTAAAAATAATTTTCACGGAAGAACAACTACCATTATTTCATTTTCTAATGATGAAGATGCGCGTAAAAACTTTGGTCCTTTTACAGCAGGTTTTATAAAAATTGAATACAACAATCTTGAAGCATTAGAAACTACTTTAAAATCGCGTAAAAATATTGCAGGTTTTTTAGTTGAACCTATACAAGGTGAAGCAGGAGTTTATGTTCCATCTGAAGGTTATTTGTCTAAAGCAAAAGCATTGTGTGAAAAATACGGTGTATTATTTATTGCAGATGAAGTTCAAACGGGAGTTGCCAGAACCGGAAAATTATTGGCAGTAAACCACGAAAATGTTCAGCCAGATATTTTAATTTTAGGAAAAGCAATGAGTGGTGGAGTTTACCCTGTTTCTGCAGTTTTTTCGAGTAGTGAAATTATGAATGTTATAAAACCTGGTCAACATGGTTCTACTTTTGGAGGTAATCCTTTGGCTTGTGCCGTTGCAATTGCGGCGTTAGAAGTTGTAAAAGACGAACAATTGGCTGAAAACGCTGAAAAATTAGGTCAACTTTTTAGAAGTGAACTTCAAAAATTTATTGAAACCAATACTTTAATTAAATTAGTTAGGGGTAAAGGTTTGTTAAATGCCATTGTAATTAATGATACTGAAGATAGCTCAACTGCTTGGGATATTTGTTTAAAACTGCGTGATAACGGATTGTTAGCAAAACCAACACACGGAAATATTATTCGTTTTGCGCCACCTTTGGTTATGAATGAAGAACAATTATTGGATTGTGTTTCAATTATTAAAAAAACAATTTTAGCATTTAAATCTTAGTTTTTACTGAGAGTTTAATGATTAAAAAATTTCAAAAAAAGCTGTCTAAAAAAAAACTGTCGTCAACCTGAAATAAATTAAGAATGACGTATTTTAAAACTTTTTTAGATGGTTTTTTTGTTTTTGTAAATTATTTTCTTGGATGAAAATTTTGCATTACCTGTTTTAAAAAGCTTTTATCTACGTGCATGTAAATTTCGGTTGTTGTAATGCTTTCGTGACCAAGCATTTGTTGTATTGCTCTTAAATCGGCGCCGCGTTCTAGTAAATGAGTTGCAAAAGAATGTCTAAATGTATGCGGACTAATTTTTTTATCAATACCAGCTTCAATGGTTAGATCTTTAATAATGGTAAAAATCATAACACGGGTTAACTTTTTACCTCGTCTGTTTAAAAAAACAGTATCTTCAAAACCTTTTTGAGCTTTTATAAGGCGTCTGTTGTGTTGAAGGTATAAATTAATGTACTTTTGAGTATGTGTATTAATAGGTACAAATCGTTGTTTGTTTCCTTTTCCAATAACTCGTATAAAGCCTTCATCAAAAAACAAATCAGAAATTTGTAAGTCTATCAATTCAGAAACGCGCAGGCCACAACTATACAAAGTTTCTAAAATAGTTCTGTTGCGTTCTCCGTGTGGAGTGCATAAGTCTATGGTGTTTATAATTTTATCTATTTCTTCAATAGCCAATGTATCGGGTAATTTTCGTCCAATTTTTGGTGATTCTAACAATTCTGTCGGATTGTCTTTGCGGTAATCTTCAAAAATTAAATAATCAAAAAAATTACGAAGTCCAGAAATTAAACGTGCTTGTGAACGCGCATTTAAATCTTTGGAAACGTGATAAATAAACTCTTGAATGTTTTCTAAAGTAATTGTAATAGGAGATACCTTGATTTCATTTTCTTCTAAAAAAGAAATCAATTTTTTTACATCTAAAGAATAGCTGTCTATTGAGTTTTTTGCCAACCCTTTTTCTATTTTTAAAAATAGCTGATAGTCGTTAAGCGCCGAGTTCCATTTCATTTGTTGAAATTACATTTTATAGTTTATCTCCCAAAATAAAAATGATATATTTGTTTAAAAATTTAAATCAAAAATATTTATTATGAAAAAAATTATTGCAATTGTGTTTATTGCTTTGCTTGGTACTACAGGTGTAAAAGCTCAAGCTTCTTTTGGTATTAAGGGAGGTGTGAATTTTCCTTCAATAATGGGAGACAATATCAACGGAATTCGTTACAGAACTTCTTTTAATGTAGGTTTAGTTGCTGAAATTGAAACATCACCTGTAACATCAGTACAGCCAGAAATTATGTATTCAGGTCAAGGATTTCATTACAATGGTGGAACATTTAGGGATTCAAATGGTAATTTTATTACGTTGGCTGAAGACAATTATAAATTTGACTATTTAAATATTCCTCTTGTTTTTAAATATTATTATAGTGAAGGCGCTTCTTTTGAAATTGGTCCTCAAGTAGGTTTTTTATTATCAGCCAAAACTGCCGATGGTTCAGAAAAAGAGTTTGTTAATTTAAAAGACAACTTAACAACTGCATCTTTTGATTTTATAGTTGGTTTAGGATATAAATTTGACAATGGTTTTAATGTGAATGCACGTTATATTGGTGGATTAACAAACGTTTGGAAAGGGTATGTTAAAAGTCCACCACCAGGATACTGGTATTACGATTATGGAAAAAGTAATAGTGTTTTTCAATTAACAATTGGATACTATTTTAATTAATATTTACCATAAAAAAACCGTCTAGAAATAAATTTTTAGACGGTTTTTTTATGCTCAATTCTCAATTACATTTTACTGTCTACTAAGGCAATAACCTCTTGTTCAGCTTTCATTGTTTTTTCGTAAATTATTTGAGCACGTTTTAAAATATCGTTGGCAAAAACACGGTCTTTTATATCTTTTGCATTGATTCTAACATTAAAATAAGCACCTACAACCGCTGTTTTGGCGCACAATACACCAACAGCAGCATCAGACAAAGAACTTTGCAAGCCTTCTTTTAACATAGCCTGCATAACTTCAATAGAATTAAAAGCTGTTTCCATCACTTCAAAAGGAATTTCAGTTGCATATTTAGTGGCATTTTCTATAGCTAATTTGCGATTTTCAATTTCTTCAGAAGTTGTTTTAGGCATTCTAAAACCTTCAATAATTTTGTTAAAAGCATTGGTATCTTCATCAACCAAATACAATAATTTATTTTTATATGCTTGTCCTTTTACCGCCCAATTTGAGTAATATTCCCATTTTTCGTCCCAACCAGCTTTGTGAGCCGATAAGTTTGCAACCATCGTACCAAGCGAAACACCAAGCGCACCAACATAAGCAGCAATTGAACCTCCACCTGGAGCCATAGACTCTCCAGCAGTTTCTTCGGCAAAATTACTGATGGTTAAATCAACCAATTTTTTAGAGTTGTCTTTAAGTAAATATTCAATTATTTTTTCTTGAGGGTTAAAAGGTTTTAAATCGTCTAACCCTAAAGATTTTACAGCGATTTTAATTTTTTCTTCTTCTGAAATTCCTAAAGACCTATTTTGTTTTGTTAAAAAATAATCACTAGCAGCTAACATTGCTTTTAAAGGAATTAAACCTATTAACTCTGAACCAGTTACACGCAAACCTCGTTCGGTAGCTGCTTTTACAGTTTCGTCAAATGCAATGTGTAATGGTGTAATATTGATATTTGTTAAATTGTACGAAATTTGTGCAATTCCATACTCTTCAATATACCAACCAATACCTTTTACGGCTTTTAATTTTCCGGGTATGCGAATTGGTTCTCCATTTTTATCCAGTGCAATTTTTCCTGAAACACCATTTTCATATTGAACCCTTCCAGCTTCACGAATATCAAAAGCTATGGCATTTGCTCTTCGGGTTGAAGTGGTATTTAAATTAATGTTATATGCAATTAAAAAATCTCGTGCAGATATGGCTGTACAGCCCGATTTTGCCATTTGTTCGTTGTATTCAGTAGGTCCAAAATCTGGTTTCCAATCTGGTTTTGCAACTTTTTCTTTCAAGCCTTCGTATTCACCAGCACGACAACTAGCTAAATTTTTTCGTTTTGGTTCTGTAGCTGCATTTTCATAAAAATAACCCGAAATTTCTAATTCTTTTCCCACACGTTCGCCCAATTTATGTGCATAAACAGCGGTTTCATCTAAGGTAATTCCTGAAATAGGAATCAACGGACAAACATCGGTGGCGCCAAAACGAGGATGTTCGCCTTTGTGTTTGCGCATATCAATCAACTCCGAAGCTTTTTTAATCAATAGAAAAGCAGCTTCAATAACTTGATTTGGTTCACCAACAAAAGTAATTACAGTTCTGTTTGTTGCTTTACCTGGATCAATTTCTAATAATCTAACCCCATCAACAGTCTCTACAACAGCGGCAATGGCATTTATTTTAGCAGTATCGCGTCCTTCACTAATATTTGGAACGCATTCTATCAATTGTTTATTCATTTTAATAATAATTTAATATTCAAATTTAAATAGTTTTATCCACTTAAAATGATACTATTTCAAAATAAATAAAGGATATGTTACCTAATTTTGGTTATTAATTCTATTTTTGTTGAAAGAGAAAAAGTTATAAAATAAAAACTTAAATAAAGATTTTTTTTAAATAAACATCTTGGTAAAAGTTTCCGAAGTAATAAAATAAATACAATGAAAAATAAAAAGGTATTGGTTACAGGAATGGCTGGATTTATAGGTCATCATCTTACAAAATTATTGGTTCAATCTGGTTATGATGTAGTAGGTTTAGACAATATAAACAATTATTACGATCCTAATTTAAAGTTGGCAAGATTAACAGATTTGGGTTTTGATACTGCTGAAATAGAATACAATAAGTTGCTTGTAATAGATCAAATTTCGTTTGTGAAATTAGATTTAACAGATCTTGAAAATATAAAAGAACTATTTAAAACACAACAATTTAATTATGTTGTTAATTTGGCAGCACAAGCAGGTGTAAGGTATTCATTAAAAAATCCGCATTCGTATGTTGACAGTAATATTACAGGTTTTTTAAATATTTTAGAAAGTTGTAGAGCGTATCCTGTAGAGCATTTGATTTTTGCATCGTCAAGTTCGGTTTATGGTTTAAGTGAAGAAATTCCTTTTCAGGAAGATAATTGTACAGATCATCCGTTGGCAATTTATGCAGCAAGTAAAAAAGCCAATGAAATGATGGCGCATTCTTATGCTAATTTATATCAAATTCCGTGTACCGGATTGCGTTTCTTTACAGTTTATGGTCCTTGGGGACGACCAGATATGGCATTGCATTTATTTACAGAAGCCATGGTTAATGACAGAGAATTTGAGGTTTTTAACAACGGAGATATGAGTCGAGATTTTACGTATGTAGCTGATATTGTTGAAAGTATAAAAAGATTGATTCCTTTAGCTCCTAAAGAAAACAATCCAGATTTCAATCCTAAAAAACCAACACCTTCAAAAAGTTCAAAAGCATATCAAATATTTAACATAGGAAATAATAGTCCTGTTGCACTAATGGATTTTGTAAAGGCTGTTGAAAAAGCTTTGGGTAAAAAAGGTAAAGTAATTTTTAAACCAATGCAGCCTGGTGATGTACAATCTACTTATGCCAATGTAGAAAGTTTATTTGAGTATATAAATTTTAAACCAACTACTAATTTAGAAGAAGGGGTGAAAGCTTTTGTAACTAAATATTTAGAGTTGGAAAGTTTGAAAAATAAGTAATAAAATTTTTCAATATAACAGATTTATTACCTGAAAAGTGTACCAAAACACATGAGAAAATTATTAAAAATTGCAATTGAAGCAGCAATAGAGGCAGGTTTAGAAATCATGAAAATCTATGCTGAAGATTTTAAAGTAGAAATAAAATCAGACAATTCGCCTTTAACTATGGCAGATCAAAATGCCAATAAGGTTATCAATTCATTTTTAATAAAAACGGCTATTCCAATTATTAGTGAAGAAAACAAGCAAACAGATTTTTCGGAACGTAAAAAATGGGACATTTGTTGGATGGTTGATCCATTAGATGGTACCAAAGAATTTGTAAAACGAAATGGAGAATTTACAGTAAATATTGCATTGATTAAAAATAACAAGCCTGTTTTAGGTGTTATTTATGTACCTGTAACCAAAACTTTATATTACGGAATAGTTGATGATTTAAAGGCTTATAAAACTGTTTTAAATGCTCATAAATTTACAGTTGAAGGATTGTTTTCTTCAAAAGATGAAATAAAACCTTTGGATATTAATCAGCAAATAATCAAGGTTGTTGGAAGTCGATCACATAAAAGTGCTGAAACGGAAGCATTCATTCAAAGTATAGAGAATCAAGGTAAGCAGGTTGAAATTGTTTCAAAAGGTAGTTCGTTAAAATTTTGTTTGGTTGCTGAAGGTGAAGCAACAGTATATCCAAGATTTGCGCCAACAATGGAGTGGGATACAGCTGCTGGTCACGCAATTTGCAATGCAGTTGGATTGAAAGTTTGGCAGGATACAAAAGAAAATGAGTTATATTACAATAAAGAAAATTTGTTGAACCCTTTTTTTATAGTTGAAAAATGAGCACAAACAACATAGTTAAGCAGGAATACACAATTAACAGGCAAGATCGTGAAAAAATAAACAAACATCATTCATTTTTGGTGTGGTTTACTGGTTTGTCGGGTTCAGGAAAATCTACCATTGCCAATTTATTGGAAAAGCGTTTACACCAACTAAATATTCATACTTATTCATTAGATGGTGATAATTTACGTAGGGGTTTAAATAAAAATTTGGCTTTTTCAAAAGAAGATAGAAATGAAAATTTACGTAGAACGGCTGAAGTTGCAAAACTTTTTATAGATGCAGGAGTTGTTGTAATAGCAGCATTTATTTCGCCTTATATTAAAACACGCGAAGAAATAAAAGAAATTGTTGGCGCCGATAATTATGTTGAAGTTTATGTAAATACTGCTTTAGAAATTTGTGAACAACGAGACGTAAAAGGCTTGTATAAAAAGGCCAGAAGAGGAGAAATTAAAAACTTCACAGGAATTAGCTCTGCTTACGAAGCACCAATAAATCCTACTGTAGAAATAAAAACACCATTAGATTCGCCACAAGCAGCTGTAGACAAAATTATGGCAGTTATTAAAGGTAAATTATAGCAGTAAGTTTAGACTGTGTTAATGTGATTTTAAAAATAGCTTGACTTAGTAGAGTGTATATTAGAAATAGATAATTTAGTTTTTATAGAATTAAAGCACTTATTAAGTAGTTTTTAACATTTAATCTTTAAGTGTTTTAAATTATGCATAAGTAAATTTAAAAATATTAAGAATGCTTAAATTATTTATAGGTTTAATAATATAAATAAATCTGGATATTTTGTAATATTGATTCATATAAATTGATATAAAATGAAAAAAACACTTACAATTTTTATGGGTTTTATTTTTTGTGCGATAAGTTTTTCACAAGAAAAGTTTATAAATTATGCTTCAAAAGACAGTATAAATGGGCAATCTAAAGTAAAAGGAAGTATAGGCGTAAGTTTAAAAATGAACGGTTATTTTGATTTTTTTGGAGGTTTGCAAGACAGTGAAACTTTTAATGTAGGCAATATCAACGTTTTTGGAACCGATGATTCGGGGAGTTTTAAGGTAGATTTATACCAAACTCAAATAAAGTTTGAGTCTTTGGTTATGACCAAAAAAGGAAAGCAAGTAAATGGTGTTGTTGAATTTGATTTTTGGGGAGGAAATGGTAAAATGAGATTAAGAAAAGCTTATGTGGCCACTGACCATTGGTTAATTGGACAATCTTGGGTTCAATATGGTGATGATGAACTTTGGCCAAATATTATGGAATGGGAAGGTCCACCTTCTGGAATTTGGGTAAGAGCACCTCAGTTGAGTTATTTTAATTCGTTTAGAAATAAAAATTGGAAATATGTATTGTCTTTTAATGCACCCATTATAGATTATGAAAAATATGGAGAAATTGAACCATTGCTTGAAGAAGCCTATCAAACAACACCCGATTTTAGTGCTGCTTTAAAATATGAAAACAATTGGGGACATCTTAGGTTTTCGTCAATTTTAAGAAATGTGAACTATATATATGACGATCATCAAAATAATTTTATTGGGTATGGATTTTCATTGTCAGGTATTTATTTACATAATTTGAATAATTTTCAATTTCAATTAACAGGAGGGAAAGGTGTTTCAGCATATATTACAAGTGTTCAGGGGTATGGTTATGATGGTTATCCAAATATTAACAATCAATTAAATGCAACTCCTGCTTTTGGAGGGTGGGCATCGTATGAATTATTTTATACACCAAAAATACATAGCACTTTTGTGTTAGGGTATACAAATTTTAAATTAGACAATGTAAATCGTATAATTTTTTCAGAAAGTAATGATTTTTCAGAATTTTTAATTAATGGTAATGTTGAAAACTATCACTATTACGGAATTGTAAATTTAATGTATGATCCTATAGAAAGAATGACTATTGGAGTAGAAGTAGACTATGGAAATAAAAAACTTTCTTTTGACGGAAGTGTAAATAATCAATTTATAGATGATTATCAAAATAGAGATGCGATGCGTTTAAGTTTTGGTTTTATGTATGCTTTTTAAAAAAAATAATAATTTTTAATGTTAATTAATTAACGATTTAATAATATGTGTAAATTTTTTAATTTTAATCTTTACATGTTTTCAACATTTATTTATATTTGTGCTTTAAAATAATAAAAACAATGAATTTTATTCAATTACATCATCATCATTTTTATACTGGCAATCAAGCGAGCTAAAAATGTATTGAATAAATTCAAAATATATTTATAAACCCGTTTGAGTAATTCAAGCGGGTTTGTTATTTATATACCTTAAAAAATGTTGAATACTCAAACATAAAAACAAAAAGAATGAACAAAATTAAAATTGCAGTTCAAAAAGCAGGTAGATTGAATGAAGATTCTCTTCAGTTATTAAAAGAATGTGGTATTTCAATCGACAATGGAAAAGACCAATTAAAAGCTTCAGCAAGTAACTTTCCTATGGAAGTTTTGTATTTACGAAACGGAGATATTCCTCAGTATTTAAGAGATGGCGTAGTTGATATTGCTATTATTGGCGAAAATGTATTGATTGAAAAAGGAGATGATATCATTATTGCTGAGCGTTTAGGTTTTTCAAAATGTAGAGTTTCAATAGCTGTTCCAAAAGGTGTAAAATACAAAGGAATTAAAGATTTAGATGGTATGCGTATTGCAACATCTTATCCAAATACTGTAAAAGCTTATTTTAAAAAGTTTGATGTTACGCCAGATATTCACCTAATCAATGGTTCTGTTGAAATTGCGCCAAGTATTGGTTTGGCCGATGCTATTTGTGATATTGTTTCGAGTGGTAGTACTTTGTTTAAAAACAATTTAAAAGAAGTTGAAAAAATGTTAACTAGTGAAGCTGTTTTAGCTGTTTCACCAAACATTTCTGAAGAAAATCAACAAATACTAAATAAATTACTATTTAGAATTCAATCTGTTTTAAAGGGAAGAAAATCAAAATATGTTTTGATGAATGCGCCAAACGACAAAGTTGAAAGCATTATAAAAATATTGCCAGGAATGAGAAGTCCTACTGTAGTGCCTTTGGCAGAAGCAGGTTGGAGCTCTATACACACCGTTGTTGATAAAGACTCTTTTTGGGAAGTTGTAGACCAGCTAAAAGAAAATGGTGCTGAAGGTTTGTTGGTTGTGCCTATTGAAAAAATGGTATTATAAAATCCCCCTAGCCTCCTAAGGGGATAAAAGGTGAAAAGTCTGAAAGTCGGAAGACCGAAGACCGAAGTAAATTGGTGGTTGAGCGTAGTCGAAACCATTATAGTTGTTAAAGCTAATTTGAAAGACCGAAGTCGAAACTATAAAAACAACTCCCTTTCGTTTGGAAAGGGTTGGGGATAGGAAATAAATAAAAAAAATGAAAAAAGTAATAAATCCGCCAAAAAGTGAATGGTTAAAGTTGTTAGAAAGATCAACTCAAACTGTTGAAGCTATTGAAGAAAAGGTAATTGCAATTTTTAACGATGTTAAACAAAACGGAGATAAAGCTGTAAGGCAATATACTACGATGTTTGATAAAGTTGAATTGGAAGATTTATTTGTTTCAGCTGAAGAAATAATAGAAGCAGAACAATTGGTTTCTGATGAACTGAAAGAGGCTATTTGTGTTGCAAAAACAAATATAACAGCATTTCACGCAGCTCAAAAAACAGCAAAAGTAGCTATTGAAACTACTGAAGGTGTTGCTTGTTGGCAAGAAAAAAGACCAATTCAAAAAGTTGGTTTGTATATTCCAGGAGGAACGGCACCACTTTTTTCAACGGTGTTAATGTTGGCAACACCTGCTAATATTGCAGGTTGTAAAGAAATTTTATTGGCATCACCACCAAATAAACAAGGTAAAATTCACCCAGCAATTATTTATGCTGCACAACAATGTGGTGTTACTAAAATTTTAAAAGTAGGTGGTATTCAGGCTATTGCAGCAATGACTTTTGGAACGGAAAGTATTCCGCAGGTTTATAAAATATTTGGACCAGGCAACCAGTTTGTAACTGTTGCAAAACAATTGGCAACCAAATTTGGAGTGGCTATTGATATGCCTGCAGGTCCAAGTGAGTTATTGGTAGTTGCGGATGATAGTGCCAATGCGAGTTTTGTAGCTTCCGATTTATTGAGTCAGGCTGAACACGGAACCGATAGTCAGGTGATATTAGTTTCAACTTCAAAAGAAAAAATAATTGAGGTTGAGCAAGAAATAGAATCTCAATTACAAGCTTTATCAAGAAAAGAAATAGCAATTAAAGCCATAGAAAATTCAAAATTAATTTATGTTGAAAGTAAAGAAATTGCTTTAAACATGATTAACGAGTACGGTCCTGAGCATTTTATTGTTTGTACTCAAACAAACGATTTTTATGTTGATGGTATTGAAAATGCGGGTTCGGTTTTTATAGGTGATTATACACCTGAAAGTGCAGGTGATTATGCATCGGGCACCAATCATACATTGCCAACAAATGGCTATACAAAAGCATATTCTGGGGTTAATTTAGATTCGTTTTTAAAAGCGATTTCATTTCAAAAAATTTCAGAAAAAGGAATTCAAAATATAGGGAAAACAATTGAAGTATTGGCAGGTGAAGAAGGGTTAGATGCTCATAAAAATGCTGTAACTTTGCGTTTAAATAGTTTAAAATAAATGTCATTTTAATAAGCAAAAGCTAAATAGCAATTTAGTTGTTACACAAAATATAAAGTTTGCTTGCTATAACAAATGAAAATATGAAAATTGAAAAATTAGTTAGAGATAATATCAAAAAATTAAAACCTTATTCATCGGCAAGAGATGAGTATAAGGAGTTTAAAAAAGATATGATTTTTTTAGATGCCAATGAAAATCCATTTATAAATGGTGTAAATAGGTATCCAGATCCTCAACAAACAAATGTTAAAATAGAATTATCTAAATTAAAAAGTGTTCCTGTAGATCAAATTTTATTAGGTAATGGAAGTGATGAGGTGTTGGATTTGATTTTTAGGGCTTTTTGTGAACCAAAACAAGACAATGTAATTACATTACCGCCAACCTACGGGATGTATAATGTGTTGGCAAATATCAATAATGTTGAAGAAAGAACAGTACAATTAACGCCTTGTTTTGAACCAAATATTGCTCAAATTTTAAAGGCAATAGACGAAAATTCAAAAATTTTGTTTTTATGCTCTCCAAACAATCCAACGGGGAATTCGTTTTCAAATGAAGCTGTAGAGGTTTTACTTAGTTCATTTCCAGGTTTGGTAGTAATAGATGAGGCTTATATCGATTTTTCATCTAAAAAAAGTTGGTTAAAAAGGTTGAATGAATTTCCTAATTTAATAATCACTCAAACTTTATCTAAAGCTTATGGTTTAGCAGGTATAAGGTTGGGTATTTGTTATGCTTCAACAGAAATTATTTCAATTTTAAACAAAATAAAACCGCCTTATAACGTAAACGAATTAACACAGCAAAAGGCTGTAAGACGTTTGTTAACTCAGCAAAAAGTTCAGGAAGAAATTGATATTTTATTAGAAGAACGTAAAAAGTTATTGTTAAGATTAAACACCGTTTCTTATATCGAAAAAATTTACCCAACTGATGCAAATTTTATTTTGGTAAAGGTTGATGATGCTGTTAAAAGATACAATCAGCTGTTAGAAAAAGGAATTGTGATTAGAAATAGAACCACGCAACCGTTGTGCGAAAACACGTTGAGGTTAACAGTAGGTACTAAAAATGAAAATAAAGTGTTAATTAAGGCATTAAGAGATATTGCAAAATAATGAAGAAAGTACTATTTATTGACCGTGACGGAACGATGATTAAAGAACCAGCTGATGAGCAAATTGACTCGTTTGAAAAATTGGTTTTTTATCCAAAAGTATTTACTTATTTAAGTAAAATTGCCAAAGAATTGGATTTTGAATTGGCTATGATTACCAATCAAGATGGTTTAGGAACTGATGTGTATCCTGAAGATACTTTTTGGCCTGTTCATAATTTTATTATGAATACTTTTGAAAATGAAGGCGTTGTGTTTCAAGATGTGTTTATTGACAAAACTTTTCCACACGAAAATGCCAATACCCGAAAACCAAAAACAGGTTTGTTAACCAAATATTTTACAGAAGCATATGATTTGAAAAATTCTTTTGTAATTGGAGATCGTTTGACCGATGTTGAATTGGCAAAAAATTTAGATGCAAAAGCTATTTTTATAAATGACAATACCCATTTAGGTATCAATGAAATTTCAGTAAAAAGAAATGATTTGGATTCATTTATTGCACTAGAAAGCAACGATTGGCAAGAAATTTACGAGTTTTTAAAATTAAAAAACCGTACTGCTGAATTAACGCGTAATACCAACGAAACAAAAATTTACATCAAATTAAATTTAGATGGTACTGGTAAAAGCGACATTTCAACAGGAATTGCATTTTTTGACCATATGCTAGATCAAATTGCGCGTCACGGAAGTATGGACTTAACAATTCAGGTTCAGGGCGATTTAGAAGTAGATGAACATCATACTATTGAAGATACTATGATTGCTTTGGGCGAAGTATTTTCAAAGGCTTTAGGAAATAAATTAGGAATAGAACGCTATGGTTTTTGTTTGCCAATGGACGATTGTTTAGCGCAAGTAGCTATTGATTTTGGTGGTAGAAACTGGTTGGTTTGGGATGCAGATTTTAAACGAGAAAAAATTGGTGAAATGCCAACTGAAATGTTTTATCATTTGTTTAAATCGTTTACTGATGGTGCACGTTGTAACCTTAATATTAAGGCTGAAGGCACCAATGAACACCATAAAATTGAAGGTATTTTTAAAGCATTTGCAAAGGCCATAAAGGTTGCTGTAAAACGCGATCCTGAAAAAATGATTTTACCAAGTACAAAAGGACTTTTATAAGGTGAAATATTAAATATTAGAAGTATGAAGTTAGTTAAACTTTTAACTTCTAATATCTAACTTTTAAAATTAAAAAATTGAAAATAGTTATCATAAATTACGGTGCAGGAAATATTCAATCTATCAAATTTGCGATTCAGCGTTTGGGTTATGAAGCAGTTTTATCGCACGATGAAGAAGAAATTAGAAATGCCGATAAAGTAATTTTTCCAGGTGTGGGTGAAGCAAGCAGTGCTATGGAAATGCTAAAAGCAACCGGATTAGACAAAGTAATTCCAACATTAAAACAACCTGTTTTAGGAATTTGTTTAGGAATGCAATTGATGTGCAGGTATTGTGAAGAAGGTGATACAAAAGGTTTGGGTATTTTTGATTGTGACGTGTTAAAATTTGATGCTACTGAAAAAGTACCTCAAATTGGGTGGAATCAAATTGAAAACTTGAAATCAGCTATTTTTGAAGGCATTAACGAGAAAGAATATATGTATTTGGTGCATAGTTACTATGTTTCGTTAAACAATGAAGCTATTGCAACAACCCAATACGGAATTACATACGCCTCAGCTTTACAAGAAAAAAACTTTTACGGTGTACAATTTCACCCCGAAAAAAGCAGCAAAGCAGGAGCTAAAATTCTTGAGAATTTTTTAAAGTTAGAAGTTCAATATTAGATATTAGAAGTTCAACAGCCGATTTTATCAATAAATTGAAAATAGTTGAAGAAGAAATTGATGAAAGTGTTTATTGGTTAGAAATTTTTGAAGAAATAATGACTGATAATTTAGATGAAATTCAACAGTTAAAAAAAGAAGGAAATGAGCTGTTGGCTATTACAGTAGCTTCAATAAATACAGCAAGAAGAAATAGTAAATAAAAGAAGAGGAATATTAGAAGTTAAATATTTGATATTAAAAGTTTAAACTTCTTATATCAAATATCGTAAATCTAATATCGTAAATCATATATTAAAAAATGAGAATAATTCCAGCAATAGATATCATCAACGGAAAATGTGTACGTCTTTCAAAAGGCGATTACGCAACACAAAAAATTTATAACGAAAATCCGTTAGAGGTAGCTAAAATGTTTGAAGCACACGGTGTAAAACATTTACATTTGGTAGATTTAGATGGTGCAAAAGCAAGTCATATTGTAAATCATAAAGTATTGGAAAGTATCGCTTCAAACACAAATTTAAGTATTGATTTTGGTGGTGGATTAAAATCTGATGACGATTTGCGTATTGCTTTTGAAAGTGGTGCAAATCAAATTACTGGTGGAAGTATCGCTGTTAAAAATCCTGATACATTTAAAAGTTGGTTGCAAAAATTTGGAGCAAATAAAATTATTTTAGGTGCCGATGCAATGGACGAAAAAGTTGCTGTAAGTGGTTGGTTAGAAGAAAGTAAAGAGGAATTGATACCATTTATTCAAAATTATATGAGAGAAGGTGTGCGCTACGTAATTTGTACCGATATTGCAAAAGATGGTATGTTACAAGGTCCGTCTTTTGCTTTGTATCAAAAAATATTAGATCAAACCAATTTTGTTAGTTCGAGCGCAGTCGAGAAGATTAAGCTAATTGCCTCAGGAGGAATTTCAACATACGATGAATTACCGCGTTTGGCTGAAATGGGTTGCGAAGGAACCATTGTTGGTAAAGCAATTTACGAGCATAAAATTAGTATGAAACAAATAGAACAATTTATATTACAAGGTTAGATATACGATATTAGAAGTAAAAAAGCATTCTAAAATGAATACTTCTAATATTTAATATTTAATATCAAACTTTAAAAAATGTTAACAAAAAGAATAATACCTTGCCTTGATATTAAAAACGGAAGAACTGTAAAAGGGGTGAATTTTGTAGATTTACGCGATGCTGGTGATCCTGTTGAATTGGCTGAAATTTATGCAAATGAAGGTGCCGATGAATTGGTGTTTTTAGATATTACAGCAACTGAACAACGCAGAAAAACGTTGGCTGAACTGGTGATGCACGTGGCTGAAAAGGTGAATATTCCATTTACTGTTGGTGGTGGAATTTCATCAGTTGAGGATGTTGAAATTTTACTAAATTCTGGAGCTGATAAAGTTTCAATCAATTCTTCCGCAGTAAAAAATCCGCAATTAATCAACGATTTGGCCGCAAAATTTGGAAGTCAGTGTGTGGTTGTTGCTATTGATGCCAAACAGATTAATGGAGAATGGATGGTGCATTTGGTTGGTGGAAAAGTGCCAACAGATATCAAATTATTTGATTGGGCAAAAGAAGTTGAACAACGTGGGGCAGGTGAAATTTTATTTACCTCAATGGATCACGATGGTACAAAAAACGGATTTGCAAATAAAGCCTTGGCTTATTTAAGTGAGTTGGTTAATATACCAATAATTGCTTCGGGTGGCGCAGGAAATATGCAACATTTTACCGATACTTTTATTGAAGGAAAAGCCGATGCAGCTTTGGCAGCAAGTGTTTTTCATTTTAAAGAAATTGAAATTATAGATTTAAAAAACGAATTAAAAAGGAATAATATTCCGGTAAGATTATAATTTTACTGGTAGTTGAGCAAATCAGAAACAACTATAAATTGTGATTTCGACTAAGCTCAATCACCATAAAACATACAATTATGAATATAGATTTTAATAAAAACAACGATGGTTTAGTACCGGCAATTATTCAAGATGCAATAACAAAAAAAGTGTTAATGCTTGGGTATATGAATCAAGAAGCTTATGCCAAAACTATTGAAACGGGTAAAGTGACTTTTTATAGTCGAACAAAAAACAGATTGTGGACCAAAGGTGAAGAAAGTGGAAACTTTTTAAATTTGGTTTCTATAAAAAACGATTGTGATCAAGATACTTTGTTGATTAAAGTAAATCCTGTTGGACCAACTTGCCACAAAGGAACAGATACTTGTTGGGAAGAAACAAACGAGCAGTCTTTTGGATTTTTATCAGAATTAGAAGATGTAATAAAAAGTAGGAGAGAAGATGCCAATTCAAAAAAGAGTTATGTAGCTTCTTTGTTTGAAGCAGGTATCAATAAAATTGCTCAAAAAGTAGGTGAAGAGGCTGTTGAAATTGTTATTGAAGCAAAAGATGATAATGAAGCGTTATTTTTAAATGAAGGAGCAGATTTGTTGTTTCATTACTTAATTTTACTACAAGCTAAAGGTTATACTTTAAAAGATATTGTAGCTGTTTTGCAAGGAAGACATAAATAAATTACGAATTACGAATTTTTAGAATTAACTTCTAATATTGTATTTCTAACTTCTAAAGTTTAAAATCGGACGTTTAATGGTGGCTGAGCGAAGTCGAAGCCATAATTGATAGAAAATGTATAATTTGAAAGCTAGTTACTAATTTTAATTAATATCGTATATTTAACTTCTAATTTCTAAACTTTAAAATCTAACATTCAACATGGCTTCAATATCAAAAACCACACTCGATTTCCTTTCTTCTTTAAAAGAAAATAACAATCGAGATTGGTTTAACGATCATAAAACCGAATTTCAAAAAGAGCAAAAGAAGGCCAAAGAGTTTTACAATGCCATTTTAGAACAGTTAAAGTTGCATGATGATATTGATCAATTTAAATTGTTTCGCATTTATCGTGATGTGCGTTTTTCTTTAGACAAAACACCTTACAAACCTCATTTTGCAGGAAGTTTTTCAAGAGCTACCAATAAGTTAAGGGGCGGTTATTATTTGCGAATTAGACCAGGAGAAAGTTTTTTAGCTGGTGGTTTTTGGGAACCAAATAAAGAAGATTTATTGCGAATTAGAAAAGAATTTGAAATGGATGCTTCTGAAATACGACAAATAATCACCAATCCAACATTTGTAAAGTATTTTGGAACTTTAAAAGGTGATGCTTTAAAAACTGCACCACGTGGCTTTGATAAAGAACATCCTGATATGGATTTGATACGAATGAAACAATTTATTGTAATTCGTAATTTTACGGATGAGGAAATCTTAAGTCCTAATTTTTTAGAAGAAGTTACAAATTCATACAAAGCAATGCGTCCTTATTTTGATTATATGAGTGATGTGCTAACAACCGATTTAAATGGTGTTTCAATTATAGCATAAAATAAGAGGCTGTATAAAAAGTTTACTTTTTATACAGCCTTTACTTATTTAAAATAGCTAAAAATATACTATTCTATAATAATTCTTTTTGTAGCAACAGCTTCATTGCTTTTTACTTTTAATAGATAAACCCCAGTTGGAATGTAATCAATCATCACTTTATGATCTTTTGATGAGGGATTTTTTATACTTTTTATAAGCTGACCAGTAATAGCATATAATTGTATAGAAGTTATATTGTTATTAGATAAACTTATGGTTATAGTATTGTTTTTTGAAGGATTAGGATAAACATTGAATAGATTTTGTTCTAAATCTTCATTTGAAAGTGTGTTGTAACAAGTCCAAGTAATATCATCTACAATTAATTGTTTTTCGGTAATATTTCTAATTTCAATTTTCACATTTCCAGAGATATTTATTCCGCTAACGGTAAAAGTTTGCGTATCTGTATTGTCCCAAGCAATTGATGTTCCTTTTGAAATATCATTAATTAATAATTCAACCTGTCTGTCTCCACCACCTGTAAAAGCTTTCTTTAAACTACACGTAAAATCTCCAATTCCACCAGAAATTGTAGAAGATACAACTTTACTGTTGCTTGTTTGTCTTCTTAACATAATACCCGTTCCATCTATTACAAACCCATCATTAGCTCTAGCATGTGTGTAAGTCCAGGTTATAGCGTTATCCCCAATAAATGACCCATCTCCATAACTACCTGTAGGGGTGTTAGTTGCATTGGTAAAAGTTTCAGTGCCACAAAATGAACTAGCAGCTAAAGTTGTAGTTGTTTCTGTATTACTAACAACTGAAGTATTATTAGCAGCGTCTTTTGCATAAACCGTAAAGGTATAAGTAGTTTCAGGTGTTAAATTAGTAGCTGTATAAGAATTTGTATTAATAGATTCTAAAAATAAGCCATTTTTAAAAACTTCATAAAAAGTTACTTCTACATTATCTGTTGATGTTGTCCAAGTTAAATCAACAGATGAGCTTGATATATTTGAAGCAATTAAATCAGTAATTGTTGAAGGTTTCTCTGTATCAATAAAATTATCAGTTGTAGCCGTTTCTGTATTGCTTACTGTTGAAATATTTCCAGCTGCATCTTTAGCGTAAACAGTAAAATTGTATGCTGTATTTTTAGTTAAACCAGTTACTGTTTTTGTGTTTGTTGTTGAGGTTGTGTATAAATTACCATCAACAAAAATTTCATATTTTGTAACACCGATATTGTCGGTTGAAGCAGTCCAAGCTAAGTCTACAGTGGTATTTGTAATGTTTGAAGCAACTAAATTTGTTGGAGTTGAAGGTTTTTCGGTATCTGGAGTTGTTGTAAAAGCACTCCAAATAACATTTACATATTCAGGATGATCTATATATGGGTTTCTATTTCCTTGGTAAGCGTACGCAGCATTATTTCGGTCAATTTCACGTGTGCTAACAGGGTCGTTAGTATGCCATTTTACCAATAAAGTAATAAACCAATCTTCGTAAACTTGATCTTTAGTACCATTAATCATATCGTGCGACCAACTATCAATTTGAGTTTCATAACGAGTTGCAAAATATAACAAACAACGAGCTATATCTCCTTTAAATTCATCAATTGGCTCAAATACAGTACCGTTATATCCTAGAGTTGAATTAGCTCCTAATTTAGAGCCATTTAAAGAAGTCCAAGTTGGGTTTGTAACTTCTCCAAAAGGGTAATTATTTCTTTGTCCGTTTACTTTACCATCTGAAGGAACCACATGATGAATGTCGTTTTTCATAGGTGAAGCACTTCCAAAAATACCTTGAGGAAATAAATGTTCTCTATTGTAACAATCACTTTCAGAACTGTAATTACCACAATTATTTGAGCCATGATTGTAGTTGTAAGGATCATTTCCTAAAGGATTTTCAGAATACATGTCTAAAACAGTACCATCATTTTCATAATAGCTATCATTATCTGTGGTTTGGTAACCTGTATATAATGCTGTATAGCCATTGTCTATATGACCATTTGAAATGATGGAATTTAATTGTGATTTTAGGGTATAGCCTGTTCCTGTTGCACTATCATAATAACCACTCGGAATTTGACCGTAAGTTGTTAATGAAATTAAGTAACATAAAAGTAAAAGTTTTTTCATAAAAATGTGTTTAAATTTTTAAAGCACGAATTTATGAAAAAACTAGTTTTAAGTATTAATTTAACATTAATTAGAACTGACTTGTATTAAATCTAGGTTAATTTAACTTTTTCTTTCAAGTAAAGCCATATAAAAACCGTCGTAACCTGTTTTAAAAGGAGATACTTTATGGTCTTTAGTAATTATCCAATTTTCGTTGTTTTTTAAGAAATGTTTTACTTGTTTTTCGTTTTCCGAAGGTAAAATAGAACAAGTTGCATAGACCATTTTTCCACCAACTTTAACCAATTGCGAGTAGTTTTCTAAAATTTCGGCCTGTGTTTTAATTATATTTTCAACAAATTCAGGTTGTAATTTCCACTTGCTATCAGGATTTCTTCTTAAAACACCAATACCACTACAAGGCGCATCAATTAAAACGCGATCTGCAGTTCCTTTCATTTTTTTAATTACTTTTAAAGAATCAATTTCTTTGGTTGTAACATTAAAAACACCAGCTCTACGAGTTCTGATTTTTAATTTTTTCAATTTACTTTCGTAAATATCTGTAGCAATAATCTGACCTTTGTTTTCCATTAAAGCTGCCAAGTGTAATGTTTTTCCACCAGCACCAGCACATGTATCAATAACACGCATACCTGGTTGAACGTCTAAATAGGCTGCAACTAATTGAGATGAAGCATCTTGCACTTCAAACAAACCATCTTTAAAACAAGCCGTAGTAAATACATTTGCACGTTCAATTAAGCGCAATGCATCTGGATAACCTTCAATAAAAGTAGTTTCAATGCCTTCTTCAGCCAATTTGTTTTTTAATGACACTTTATTGGTTCTAAGTGTGTTGGTTCTTAAAATAACTTCAGCTTGCATATTTAAAGCCTCAATTTCTTTACTCCAATGCTTTTCACCTAATTCTTTTACACCCAATTCATCTAACCAATCTGGAATAGATTCTTTAAAAACACGTTGACTTTGTAATTCGTCAAATTTACCTTTAATTCGTCTTTCAGGAACATCTTGTAATTGGTTCCAATCTGGTAATTTATAACCTTTTAAAATGGCGAAAACAGCAAAGTTTTTCCAAACATTTTCAGTAGTGTAATGATATTTAGTTCCAGCAATTTCGTTGTACAAACGTTTCCAACGTACCATTTCATAAATTGTTTCGGCAACAAATTTACGGTCTCTTGCTCCCCAACGGGCATCACGTTTTAATGCTTTTTGAACGACTTTATCGGCATATTCCCCTTCATTAAAAACAAGTTTTATGGAGTCAATAACTGTAAATACTAGGTTTCTGTGTAATCTCATATTAAAAAATTGTGGTGGCAAAGATACGCATTTTGTTCATTTAAAAATGTAATTGTTTATTGCTCTTTGAATTATTACCTTCGTACTTTGTATTTTGTCAATGTCGGTAGCAACTTTAAACACTTCTATATCATATTTAAAAGGCGTAGGACCTAGCAGAGCAGATTTGTTGAAATCTGAATTGGGGATTTTCACGTTCAATGATTTGTTGCATTTTTTTCCGAACAGATATATAGACAGAACCCAGTTTTTTAAAATTAATCAGTTGCAACAAAATACGGCTGAAATTCAAATTATTGGAAAAATTACCCATATTAAAACGGTTGCCCAAAAAAAAGGGAGTCGGTTAGTAGCTACTTTTATTGACGAGACTGGTAGTATGGAATTGATTTGGTTTCGTGGTGCAAAATGGATTAAAGACACATTAAAGGTAAACACACCGTATGTTATTTTTGGAAAATTGACCTATTTCAACGGTTTGTTTTCTATGCCGCATCCCGAAATGGAATTGCTTGTTGATTATAAAAAAAATCTTCGAACAGCAATGCAACCTGTTTATCCTTCAACCGAAAAATTAACCAATAAAGGCATTACAAACAGGGTTGTTTCAAAAATGATTCAAACACTTTTTGAAGAAGTTGAAGGAAGATTTACGGAAACCTTATCGGATGAAATTATTCAAAAGTTTCACTTGCTCTCTAAAAGTGAAGCCTTGCTAAATATTCATTTTCCGCAAAGTCATGATTTGTTAACCAAAGCCCATAATCGCTTAAAATTTGAAGAATTATTTTTTATTCAGCTGCAATTAATTCGAAAAAAATTAATCAGAAAATCTAAAATCAAAGGTTATAATTTTGAAAAAGTAGGTGCTTATTTCAATTATTTTTATAAAAATAATTTACCATTTGATCTTACAAATGCGCAAAAAAGGGTTTTAAAAGAAATTAGAAAAGACATTGGTTCTAATGCCCAAATGAACCGTTTGTTGCAAGGTGATGTGGGTTCTGGTAAAACCATTGTTGCATTGTTAACTATTTTGATAGCTTTAGATAATGGCTTTCAGGCTTCATTAATGGCGCCAACCGAAATTTTGGCAACACAACATTTTAATGCCATTAAAGAGTTGTTGGTAGGAATGGATTTGAATGTGAAATTGCTAACAGGTTCAGTAAAAACCAAAGAACGAAAATTGATTCATCAGCAATTAGAATCGGGTGAATTACATATTTTAATTGGCACACATGCTTTGATTGAAGATAAAGTTCAGTTTAAAAATCTAGGCATTGCTATTATTGATGAACAACATAGATTTGGTGTTGAACAACGATCTAAAATGTGGCATAAAAACGATTTACCGCCACATATTTTGGTAATGACAGCAACACCTATACCACGTACTTTGGCAATGAGCGCTTATGGCGATTTGGATATTTCTGTAATTGATGAATTGCCGCCAGGAAGAAAAGAAATTGCTACTGCGCACAGATACGACTCTAACCGTTTGTCTGTTTTTAAATTTTTGAAAGATGAAATTGCTAAAGGTAGACAAGTTTATATTGTTTATCCGTTAATCAACGAGTCTGAAGCAATGGATTATAAAGATTTGATGGATGGTTACGAAAGTATTTCACGTGAATTTCCTGTACCAAAATATCAAATTAGTATTGTACATGGTAAAATGAAGGCTGAAGATAAAGAGTACGAAATGCAACGTTTTATTAAAAACGAAACTCAAATAATGGTGGCAACTACCGTTATTGAGGTTGGTGTAAACATACCCAATGCCAGCGTTATGGTCATTGAAAGTGCTGAGCGTTTTGGCTTGTCGCAATTACATCAATTACGAGGTAGAGTAGGTCGTGGCGCTGAGCAAAGTTATTGTATTTTAATGACCAGTTTTAAATTATCTGCCGATGCTAAAATTAGATTGGAAACCATGGTAAAATCTAGCGATGGTTTTTATATTGCAGAAGTGGATTTGAAATTACGCGGTCCAGGTAATTTAATGGGTACACAGCAAAGTGGCGTGTTAAATTTAAAAATTGCAGATATTATTAAAGACAATGTTATATTAAAAACTGCCAGAATATTAGCAATTGAATTATTAACAAAAGATCCGTCGTTAAGTTTGCCAGAAAATAGATATATAAAAACCGCTTACCTAGAGATAAGTAAAAAAAGTACTATTTGGCAAAATATAAGCTAAAAAAAAGGTTTAAATGAAGTAAAATAAAAAGTTGTAAAGAACAAAAAACAACTTTTATTTTACTTCACAAAAACCAGTGAATAACAATCAATCAAAAAAAATCTATTTTTTTAAAACTTAATTTAAGTTTTTTTATTTCTTTTTTCGTTTTACAATTATACAATTTCGAAAACGATATAGATGTTAAAAAAACTATAAAAAAAATATAAAAAACAAGAATTTAATTTCACTATTAAACATTAGAGTTGACTAATTTTTAGGTTTAAACTTAGGTAGCATTTAAGTTGTATTGTTTATATTTGCACCTTGTTAAAATAAAAACTACATGAAAATATCATACAATTGGTTGAAACAATTTTTAAAGGTTGATTGGGAAGCTGAAAAAATTGGAGAATTACTGACCGATTTAGGACTAGAAGTTGAAGGAATTGAAACTGTAGAGTCTATTAAAGGAAGCTTAAAAGGAATTGTTGTTGGTAAAGTTTTAACTTGCGTTCAGCATCCAAATGCAGATAAGTTAAAGATTACAACAGTTGATATTGGATCTACTGAAATTTTACAAATTGTTTGTGGTGCGCCAAATGTTGCTGTTGGACAAACAGTGCCTGTAGCTACTATTGGTACAACTTTATATGATGATAAGGGAAATAGTTTTGTTATTAAAAAAGGCAAAATTAGAGGTGAAGAAAGTTTTGGAATGATTTGTGCCGAAGACGAACTTGGTTTGGGAACAAATCATGATGGTATCATGATTTTAGATGATGAATTAGTTGCCGGAACCGCAGTTTCAAAAGTTTTTAATATTGAAAAAGATGAAGTTTTTGAAATTGGTTTAACACCAAACAGAGCCGATGCAATGAGCCACTTAGGTACTGCACGTGATTTAAGAGCTGGTTTAATTCAAAACAATGTGTCTTTAGAATTGATTTCACCTTCAGTTAGCGATTTTCATGTTGATGAAAGAACATTAAAGTTTGATGTTGTTGTTGAAGATGCTGAAAAAGCACCTAGATATGCAGGTTTAACCATTTCAAATATAACAGTTAAAGAGTCTCCTTCTTGGTTACAAAACAGGTTAAAAGCAATAGGTTTAAGTCCTATTAATAATGTAGTTGATGTTACTAATTATGTTTTACATGAATTAGGGCAACCTTTACATGCTTTTGACGCTTCAAAAGTAAAAGGAAATAAAGTTATTGTTAAAACATTACCAGCTGGTACAAAATTCACAACTTTAGACGGTGTTGAACGTAGTTTACACGAAGAAGATTTGATGATTTGTAATGGCAATGAAGATCCAATGTGTATTGCAGGTGTTTTTGGAGGAATAGACTCAGGTGTTTCAGCCAATACAACTTCAATATTTTTAGAAAGTGCTTATTTTAATCCTGTTGCTGTAAGAAAAACAGCAAAACGTCATGCTTTAAATACAGATGCTTCTTTTAGATTTGAAAGAGGAATAGATCCAAATATTACAGAGTATGCTTTAAAACGTGCTGCAAATTTAATTTTAGAAGTAGCAGGTGGAAAAGTAACTTCAGAAATTACAGATTTATATCCATCAAAAATTGAGGATTTTCAAGTGTTTTTATCGTTTCAAAAAATGGATCGTTTAATTGGTTCTGAAATTCCAAGAGAAACTGTTAAAAATATTTTAGCATCATTAGATATTAAAGTTAACAATGTTACAGAAAGTGGAATAGGATTAACCATTCCTTCTTACCGTGTTGATGTAACTCGTGAGGCTGATGTAATTGAAGAAATTTTAAGAGTTTATGGTTATAACAATGTTGAATTTTCTCATAAATTAAACACATCAATTTCTTTTTCAGAATTTGATATAGTAAAGGTTGAAAATGTAGCTGCTAACCAATTAGTTTCTCAAGGTTTTTATGAAACTATGGCAAATTCATTGACAAAATCAGATTATGTTTCTTTGTCTGAAATGTTAAATGAAGATCAAAATGTAGCCATGTTAAATCCTTTAAGCAACGATCTAGGTGTCATGCGCCAATCATTGTTGTTTAGTGGTTTAGAGTCTGTTATTTATAATATCAATAGAAAAAACGGTTCTTTAAAACTTTTTGAATTTGGGAAAACATATCACAAATTTGAAAGTGGTTATAGCGAACAAAAACATTTAACTTTATTTGTTTCAGGAAACAGAACAAAACACAATTGGAATGTTGCTCAAAAATCGTCGGATTTCTTTTATTTAAAAGGAACGGTTGTTAGTTTGTTAAACCGATTGGGAATTCAAAATGTAAAAACAACTCCAACTAAAAATGATGTTTTTTCTGAAGGAATTACATTGAGTTTGGGCAAAATTAAATTGGTTGATTTGGGTGTTGTAAAACGTTCAATTTTAAAAGAATTTGGTATTAAACAAGAAGTGTTGTTTGCCGATTTTAATTGGGAAAATGTTTTAAAAGTAGGCGGTAAATCACAAATAAAAATTGCTGAATTACCTAAATTTCCTTCTGTAAAACGTGATTTCGCCTTGTTGTTAGATGAGCAAGTTACTTTTAACGAAATTTATAATTTGGCTTTTCAGGCAGAAAAAAACTTATTAAAAGATGTTGATTTGTTTGATGTTTATGAAGGTGATAAATTAGAAAATGGTAAAAAATCGTATGCGGTTAGCTTTTTATTACAAGATGAAAACAAAACCTTGAACGATGTTCAAATAGATAAAATAATGCAAAAATTGCAACAAACATTTGAAAAAAATGTTGGAGCAACTTTACGTTAAATAAAAAGTTTTTAATAATTAAGCCTTTAGATTATTTTCTAAGGGCTTTTTTTTAATTTTGCACAAACATAACTTTATGTATAAAATTATAATTCGCCCTCTGTTTTTTCTTTTCGATCCTGAAAAAATTCACCATTTTACATTTTCATTGATTAGATTTCTTGCTAAAATACCTGGTGTTTCAGCTATTTTTAGAGGTCTTTTTCAAGTAAATAACCCAAAATTAGAACGTAAACTTTTCGGACTTACTTTTAAAAATCCTGTTGGTTTGGCTGCTGGTTTTGATAAAAACGCAGTTTTATTTAATGAATTGGCCGACTTTGGTTTTGGTTTTATTGAAATTGGTACGGTAACGCCAAAAGCACAAGAAGGAAATCCTAAAAAACGAATTTTTAGATTAAAAGCAGACAATGGTTTAATTAACCGAATGGGTTTTAATAACAATGGTATTGAAGCTGCAATTGAAAATTTAAAAACCAACAAAGGAAAAATTATTATTGGAGGAAATATTGGAAAAAATACAGCTACAATGCCTGAGGGTTATACCGAAGATTATTTGGAATGTTTTAATGCGCTTCACCCATATGTAGATTATTTTGTGTTAAATGTTAGCTGTCCAAATGTTAGCAGTCACGCAAAATTAACTGATAAAGATTATTTAGTTGAGTTAATTACCAAGGTGCAACAAGCCAATAATAAGTTTTCAGTTCAAAAACCAATACTATTAAAAATTGCACCCGATTTAAACAATGTGCAATTAGATGAAGTAATTGAAATTGTTGCAGAAACCAAGATTGATGGTGTTATTGCTTCAAATACATCGGTTAACAGAGAAGGTTTAATAGCTTCAAAAGAACAATTAGAAGCTATAGGAAATGGAGGTTTAAGCGGAAAACCAATTAAAGATAGAAGTACCAATGTGATAAAATATTTGTCAAAAACTTCAAACAAAGCTTTTCCAATTATTGGAGTTGGAGGTATACATGCCGCTGAAGATGCCTTAGAAAAATTAAATGCTGGAGCAGATTTGGTTCAAATTTATACCGGATTTATATATGAAGGTCCTTCATTGGTGAAAAAAATTAATAAGGCAATTGTTAAGTCTTAAAGTCTAAAGTCGGGAAGCCGAAGATTACTGGTGGCTGAGCGTAGTCGAAGCCTTAAATAATCCTAAAATCGCAAGTCTAAAGTCTAAAGTCTAAAGTTAATAAGTCTAAAGTCAGAGGACCGAAGTCGAAGCTAACAACAAACAACCAACAACCAAATTGGAAACCTTAATCTCATTTATTGGAGCTTCATTATTATTAACCATTTTACCTGGTCCAGATATAATTTATGTATTGGTTCAGAGCATTAGCAATGGTAAAAAATTTGGTATTGTTACTTCGTTAGGCTTGGTTTCAGGAATCTTAATTCATACTACTTTAGTTGCATTTGGAGTTTCAGCAATAATTAAACAATCTGAAAATATTTTTTTTACCATTCAATTATTTGGAGCGTTGTATTTAATTTATTTGGCTTTTATAACTTATAAATCTACCGATGAAGTTTTGTTGAATACACCTGTGAAAAAGGAAAATTTATTTAAATTATTTAAACAGGGATTTATAATGAATGTTTTAAATCCGAAGGTTACGATTTTCTTTTTAGCTTTTTTCCCAGGTTTTTTATATAGTAATACGCAAAACACGGTAGTTCAATTTTATGTTTTGGGCGGTTTGTTTATGTTGCAAGCCTTACTTGTATTTGTTACAGTATCAATGCTTGCAGGCTATTTTGCTAAGTATTTAAAAACCCATCCAAAGTTTAATACCAACATAAAATGGTTTAAAATTGTTGTATTTGTTGGTATTGCAATTTTTATACTTTTTTCATAATTGTATTGTATATTTGATTTGTATGAAACAAGTAAAAATAATTGAATGTCCGCGAGATGCCATGCAAGGTGTTAAGTCGCATTTTATTCCTACCAAAGCAAAAGCACAATACATAAATGCCTTACTTAGAGTAGGTTTTGATACCATTGATTTTGGAAGTTTTGTTTCTCCAAAGGCAATTCCGCAAATGCAAGACACTGCAAAAGTTTTGGCTAAGTTAGATTTAAGTAAAACGGAAAGTAAATTATTGGCTATTGTTGCCAATGTTCGTGGTGCTGATGAAGCTTCACAATTTGAAGAAATCAATTATTTGGG
Organism: Lutibacter sp. HS1-25; assembly: GCF_004121075.1. Classification (GTDB taxonomy): domain Bacteria; phylum Bacteroidota; class Bacteroidia; order Flavobacteriales; family Flavobacteriaceae; genus Lutibacter. The sequence goes on along the minus strand of NZ_RHLN01000014.1, from coordinate 15,263 downwards.
CTATCCTTTTTCTATTTCTGAAAACTTTCAAATGCGTAATACGGGTAAAACCATTTCAGAATCAATTTTAATTTTAGATGAGATTTTAAATATTGCTGTCAAATCAAATAAAGAAGTTGTTGCTTATTTATCAATGGGTTTTGGAAATCCATACGGAAATCCTTGGAATGTTGATATAGTTGCAGAATGGACAGCGCAACTTTCAAAAATGGGCGTAAAAATATTGTCTTTGTCTGATACCATTGGTAGCTCAACACCTGAAATAATATCTTATTTATTTTCAAATTTAATTCCCTTATATCCAAACATAGAGTTTGGAGCCCATTTACACACAACACCAAATACTTGGTTCGAAAAAGTTGATGCTGCATATAAAGCAGGCTGCAATCGTTTTGATGGTGCTATAAAAGGTTTTGGAGGTTGCCCAATGGCAAAAGAAGAATTGACAGGTAATATGCCTACCGAAAAATTAATTACTTATTTTAATCAGCAAAAGGCTTCAACAAATATTCAGGCAATGAGCTTTGAAAGTGCCTACAATGAAGCTTTAAAAATTTTCAATTTAATTTAAAATATACAAAATCAATAGTTTAACTATTATTGTTTTTTAAACTTCCTGATATTTATCATCTTATTTAGAAATAATCTAAATAAGACTTTAAAATGTGACAAAAGTTACATATGTTTGCACTCTATTTATAATAAGTCTAAATAAGAATAACAAACAATTAATTAAAAATGAAAAAAATAGGATTTATACTAACCTTACTATTGGTTGGTTTTTTAGGACATTCACAACAGAATTCAAACGTACAATTACAAGATTCAGTAAAGCAATTTCAATCTCAACAAAGAGATGGGAGCAGTTATTTTAATTCTGGTCAACGCTTATTAAATACTCCAATTGATAAAGGAATAACATTGGGCGGTTACGGTCAAATAGATTACAATGAGCCAGATGGTTCAACACCAGGAAAATTAGATGTACATAGATTGGTGTTGCTATTTGCTTATAAATTTAGTGATAAAGTAAGTTTTTTAACTGAAATTGAATTAGAGCATGTTGAAGAAATTTATGTAGAACAAGCATTTGTTTCATATAAAGTAGCACCATCTGTAAATGTATTGGCTGGTTTAATGTTGGTTCCAATGGGAATTATCAATGAATTTCACGAGCCAACAACATATCATGGTGTTGAGCGTCCAAATGTTGATAGCTATATTGTGCCAACAACTTGGAGAGAATTGGGTATTGGGGTTTCAGGAAATATTAACAGTGCTTCATTAAAATACCAGGCTTATATTTTTAATGGATTTGTATCTTACAAAGATGGATCTGGAGTTTTAAGAGGTATAGATGGTTTGCGTAAAGGTCGTCAAAAAGGAGCGGAGTCTTTAATTACATCGGCTAATTTTTCTGCAAAATTTGATTATTATGGGGTTAGAGGTTTAAGACTTGGTTTGGCAGGTTATTTTGGAAAAACACAAACTGATGATACTAGCATAGAAGAAAGTACTGTAGGGGTTTCTATGTTAGGTTTAGATGCACGTTATGTGTATAAAAATTTAGAATTGAGAGGACAATATATTTATACTGATTTGTCTAATACAAATGCTTATAATGTATTTAACAACAAAGATCTTGGTTCGCAAATGAATGGTGCTTATGGAGAAGTTGCTTACAATTTCCCGTTGAATGCAGAGCAGCAATTAACGCCATTTTTACGTTACGAAAAATACAATACACATGCTTCAACTGCTGGAGATTTAGCTAAAAATAAAGCGTATGATAGAGATGATGTAACTTTTGGTTTGGATTATAAAGTAGCCAATGGAGTTGTGTTTAAAGTAGATTACCAATTGTTTAGCAATGCTGTTGTTGATAGTGATACTAAAAAACAATTCAATGCCGGTGTTGGTGTTTGGTTCTAAAAAATAAATTTTAAAGAGGCTCCAAAACAAATTTTAATAGCCAATTATTTATTGGAGTCTCTTTTTTATATTTGCAAGTGTATGAAAAAAATAATATTCATTTTAGTTATTTTAATTACCTCAGGTTTTACTTTGGTAAATAGAATTGATGAGCTTATTAAAAAAGAAATTAAAAGTACTTTTAATATAGAGAGCTATTCAATAAAAAATATCAAGGTTTCTTCTGAAATGAATGAAAGCTTGCCTTTAAAAATAACCAATGAAAATTTATTTAAAATTATAGATAATAATAAAGTACTTGGATATTATTATCTTGGTAAAGCCTATGGTAAAGCTGATTATTTTGATTTTTTGGTGATATTTGACGCAGATTTAATAGTTTCTAAAGTTACTGTATTGGTTTATAGAGAAGATCACGGTGGTGAAGTAGGGAGTAAACGATGGTTGAAGCAATTTAGCGGTACACCATCAAATAAAACACTGGTTTATCAAAATGATATTGTTGGAATTTCAGGAGCAACAATTTCTGTAAAATCGATGACTAATGAAGTGAATAAACTATTAAAAACGGTCGATATTTTAAATACTAAAAATCAATTATAATGCAACTACACGGACTTATTCATCAATTTCCAAAAGAATTAAAATTACTGATTTTGGTTTTTATTTCAGTATTAAGTATTGGTTTTTATGGCGGAATTAGTTTTGTAAACAATACAACATCAATGAATGCAAAAGGTGTTGAAACTCATTATTTAGGAAATGAAGATGATGAGGATGCTGAAATTATGAAATTCAAAAAAAACGAACGTGAAATTTTAACACTTGTACACGGTCATATCCTATCTTTATCGGTTATTTTCTTTTTATTATCACTAATCCTAACAACAACTTCTATCAATAAAAAATTAAAGTATTTTTTAATGGTAGAACCTTTTTTATCAATAGTTTTTACCTTTGGAGGTATTTATTTAATGTGGTCTGGCATTACATGGTTTAAATATGTTATCATGATTTCAGGTACATTTATGACTTTAAGTTTTTTAATAGCCACATTGTCAATAGTATATCAAATTTTGGTTTCAAATAAGAATTAATAGTGTTTATTCAATTAAAAAATGTAAATTTGCACGCAATTAATTATTAAGTTGATTGCACTATGATTTCACACACTTCAAAGTTTGTAGGCGAAGGTTTAACCTACGATGACGTTTTACTAATTCCTGCATATTCAGAGATATTACCTCGCGAGGTTAGTATTCAAACAAAATTTTCAAAAAATATTACTTTAAACGTTCCAATTGTTTCCGCTGCTATGGATACAGTTACTGAGTCTGATATGGCAATTGCTATGGCTCGTGAAGGTGGAATTGGTGTTTTACATAAAAACATGACTATTGAGCAACAAGCTACAGAGGTTAGAAAAGTGAAACGTTCTGAGTCTGGAATGATTATAGAGCCTGTAACAATTACAAAAGATCAGTCGGTTTTAGAAGCCAAAGCTTTAATGCAAGAATATGGTATTGGTGGTATTCCGGTTGTTGATTCAAATGGTGTTTTAATTGGTATTGTAACCAACAGAGATTTGCGTTTTGAAAGTGATAATAGTCGTAAAATTTCTGAAATTATGACTTCAGAAAATTTGGTGACTGTTGCTAAAGGAACATCATTAAAACAAGCTGAACTTATTTTACAAGAAAATAAAATTGAAAAATTACCTGTAGTTGATGCTGATTATAAATTGGTAGGTTTAATTACATTTAGAGATATTATTAAAGTAAGCGAAAATCCAAATGCAAATAAAGATCAATACGGTCGTTTGCGTGTTGCTGCTGCACTTGGTGTTACAGGTGATGCTGTAGAAAGAGCTGAAGCATTAATTAGTGCGGGCGTAGATGCTTTAATAATTGATACAGCACACGGACACACAAAAGGAGTGGTTGCTGTTTTAAAGAAAGTGAAAAGCAAATTTCCAAATACTGATATTATAGTTGGAAATATTGCAACTGGTGAGGCTGCAAAATATTTAGTTGAAGCTGGTGCTGATGCGGTTAAAGTAGGTATTGGCCCTGGTTCAATTTGTACTACGCGTGTAGTTGCTGGTGTTGGTTTTCCTCAATTATCTGCTATTTTAGAGGTTGCTGAAGCTATTAAAGGTACTGGTGTTCCTGTAATTGCAGATGGTGGAATTCGTTATACGGGTGATATACCAAAAGCCATTGCTGCAGGTGCAGATACCGTTATGTTAGGATCTTTATTGGCAGGAACTAAAGAGTCTCCAGGTGAAACCATTATTTTTGAAGGAAGAAAATTTAAATCGTATCGTGGAATGGGGTCTGTTGAAGCTATGAAGCATGGTTCAAAAGATCGTTATTTTCAAGATGTTGAAGATGATATTAAAAAATTAGTACCTGAAGGTATTGTTGGTCGTGTACCTTATAAAGGTGAATTAAACGAAACTATGCATCAATTTATTGGTGGTTTAAGAGCTGGTATGGGTTATTGTGGCGCAAAAGATATTGAAACTCAAAAGAAAGCTCAATTTGTTAAAATCACATCTGCTGGTATGCGAGAAAGTCATCCGCACGATGTTACCATTACTAAAGAAGCTCCAAATTATTCTAGATAATATTTGGAATTAATAAGATATGAAAAAGCCGGAAAATTAATTTTTCGGTTTTTTTTGTTTAAAAATATACGTTTATTGTTTTATACATTGATTAGATGTCTAAACTAAAGATGCGTAAGGGATTGCAGCGGCATCCTTTTTTACAATGTAACGCAGTGAAATTGTAAAAAAGATATAGCGAAAAGCCCGACCTGTAAGGTTACGCCCAAATTAAGATGTTGTTAAATTTTTATTTTTATAGCTGTTTTTTTAAAATTTAACATTTAAGGGTCGATTTTTAAGTCTTAATAAAGCGAAATTAGAATTTATGTTTTTTAAGAAACCCTTGTAGTTATTTGGTTAACCAAATTATGAGTTTTTACTTTTTTAAGTCGTTATTTTTATTGATTTTTGTGGTGTTTTGCGAATTTAAGACTGAATTGTCTAATTAATAGCACTGGGCTATAATTTGGTTAGGATACAAAGCAAAATAGCTAATTTTTAATGTAAAAATCTTATCGATATAAATTTTTAAAAATGATTAAAGAAATTAATGCAAATTCAGAAGATGTTAAACAAAATAGAAAAGAAATTGTTCAATATATTAACCTACAATTAGCTTCATTAGGTCAGCCAATTTATAAGGATAGTGAAAATGCTGAACATAAATTTTGTAATCCTAAATTTCAGGCTTTAACAAATGGATTGATTAAAAGCTTCAGAGAAAAATCCAGATTGCTTTCACATCATTATTCTCCAGTAGATGGTAGAATTCAAAATTTTATAAATGATTATCTTAAAGATGTAAAATTTGAGAAATCTTATGCATTGCCAAATGATACACTTGTTTTAACTCAAAAAGGTCATGCAAGAGAGGTGAGTTTGCCGCCAAATGGAAATGTTTTTATTAGTGAAGACATTACTTCCTATAGAATTAAACAAGGAATATTAAACAACCCTATTAACGATAAAAGAACAACCAAAGGTACTTTTCATATTGTTGAAGGAGATTTACCTGTTCCGTTAGATAAAAAAGAAGTTCCAAAAATTGCATTTGCTCATTTTTTAAACGCCGCGTTTAATCCTTCAGATGAATTAAATACGCTGCCATTTACTTCAAACCAGCCAGACAAAGCCAAAGTTATGGTTTCGTTTTTAATGCGTCCAATGGTTTGTCCAGAGGTTAAAGGTGTTGTTGCTAAAAAAAGCTTGGAAGTACGTTTTTTTGCTCCAGGTAGTTTGGTAAGTAATCTTGATTTTGTTGAAGCAATTTTTGGAAACGCAGGAGATCCTAATTTAGCCCAAAATGATGCTGCGCTTGATCCAGAACATTGGACGGGTCATACTGGTTGTATTATTTTAGCACCACATTTAAAAACTTTGACTAAAAAGCAAGTAGGTTTACCTCATTTTAATGATGCTACTGAGCGTCAGAAAATTGATGAAATGTGCTGGAAAGATGAAAATGAGTTGTACAATGATGGTGGTGCTTTTAAAGTTACATGTAGAGATGATAGAGGTGTGGTAGTAACTATTATTGCAGATAATTACTATGGATATTCTAAAAAAGAAATAAAAACACAGATTAGTTATTCGGCCAATTTATTTGGTTTGGTTGAAGAAGAACACGCAGGTGGTGCTATTGCATTTCCAAGAGGTGTTATGGGTGATATTGTTGATGGTGCTGCATTTTCTTTAAAATACAATAACAATTTTAATTTTGAAGAAGTTAAATCGTTATTGGGCGATAGAATTGAAGTAAAACCAGCCAATTATGCTGTTGATAAAAAATATCCAAATATAATTTACGTACCTGAAAATGCGTTTATTAACACAAATACAAATTCAATTACTTGGATGCATAACAACGAGGAACAAAAATTAATTTTATCTCCTCTTAAAGTTTATGTTCATCCAACAGGTAATAAGTTTAAATTAGAAAAACACAATACCGTAGCTTTGTGGAGAATTGTAAACACGTCTCCTGAAGGTGTTTTTTGTCATAAACCTTGTACCGTTTCTGGTGGAGGAAAGTCTGAAATTTCTAAATCTATGCAAAATGCCATTACCTATAGTGCATTTAACATTGTAGATATTGATGAAGATTTTAAAAAAGCCGATGAAATTATTGAGTATAATTACTCTACAAGATGGAAAAATTACGATCCAAGTTTAAAACCATCAAGATCATTTTTAAGTAAAGGAAGAACATTAGGGTCTGCAGTAAAATTATTAACGCCATCTGATAAAAATAATGATGAGTTTAATGAGTTTTTAAGAAATATTCCGGTACATATTAGATCTCTTGTATTATTTGTAAAAAGATTATACCGCCAGGATCACGTTGATTTAAACTGGAAAGAATATATGTCGGTAGACATTATTAATGGTCAAAATGGTACAGGATTGTTATACAATAATACGCCTGTTGTTGGTAGTTATGTTCGTATAGGATTTAATCAAAAAGGACTTTGGTTGCTTAATAAACTAAGATCAGATTTTTCGCCAAGTGAAAAAATTCAAATTGAAGATGATATTTCAGCATCGATTACTTTGCCAAGAAATAATTTCAAAAATTTAAATCCTGAATTTACAAATAAGAGTTTAAAAGTTGTAGCCAATTGTGAATCTCATTTATTTCAAAGACCAGATGAGGCAATTATAAGAGGATATGATAAAGGTGCCGAACTTGATATAGTATCTGACAATAGATTTTTAACAAATTACGAATTGTTGAAAAAGAAAGATGCCATTGAAATTTTTGAAGACACCATTAATTTTGATAAATATACACAACCAGTTAAAGATTTAATTATAAGCATTGTAAATAGTCCAAATAGTGAAGCGTATTTTGCGTTGCCATCACACACCAGAATTGTTGATGGAGAACCAACCAAAAACCCTCGTTATTTAGAGCCAAATATTTTTATCAACGAAACTGAATTGAGTTATTTAAGTGAAGTTGGTGTGCGTTTATTCAGAAAAATAAAATCTGAAGACCCAGTAATTAATGTAGTAAATGCCGTTTTACCAGGTAGAAGAAACAACCCAGTAGATAAAGAAGCAGGTATTCGTCCGTTGGCAGTTTATAGTCCAATTCATTATCAGGAAACACCAGAATTGTTTATGGATTTTATTTGTAGTCTTACAGGTAAATCTCCTTCTACAACAGGTGCCGGATCTGAAGGAGCCTTAACAAAAGGACCTTTTAATATGTTGATACCTACAACCGATTTAAACAATGCCTTGTTATCGCATATTTTAACCGAATCTCAGGCGTTTAGTACAGCTGCAGGTTATGTTGGTGCTGAAAATAAAGTTGATCACGATATTAGTTTGTTAATTCCTGAAATTTGGGCACGTTTGGTACCTGAAGATCGTGATCCAAAAGCTTTAATTGCAAATGGTTCTTTAGAAAAAATTGAAGACTTTGAATACGAAGGTAAAAAAGTGTTGGCAAGTAGATTGGGTTACCGCATAACAAGTACATTTTCTTTAAGATGTTTGAACCGTTTATTTGATGAACCAGATGCTGTTTTTAACGAAAAAATGTTAAAACCAGAATTGCAAGGTATTGAAGATTATGTTGATGGTATTGCAAATATTGTTGAAGCTCAGCAAAAAGTGGCTTTGCGTTATTTTGAAGACGGAAGTGTTGAAGGTGCAATTCCGCCATTAAAAATATTATTGCATATGATGGCTTACGGTCATTACGAAGGTAAAGAAATGAATGACCCAGAATTAAGAGCTTATTTTGAAAGGGATTATGTAATTAATAGCGATTGGTATAAAGAAAGGTTGTTGTTAAAACAACAAAAGGATATAAGTTATTTTAATAATCAAATAAAATATTTAGAAGATTTTATTTCAAATGCTGATAATATTTTAATAGTTGCTGAAATGAATTTAAAAAGTCGTTTACAACGTGTAAAAGAATTGTTAGAAGAAGTAAGTTCTGAAAAATATATTGATAGTTTGGTGGGTACAATTGGAGCAGATCCACTATTTAGAAAATAGGAGTAAATTAATTCAATAAAAAAAGCGTCTAAAATAACTTTAGACGCTTTTTTTATAACTAGTTTTTAAAAACTAACTAAACTGTTTTGCAATTTTTTCAGCTTTTTTACTTGTTGCATAATCATAAAAACCTTCACCAGATTTTACGCCTAATTTACCTGCCTGAACCATATTAACCAACAAAGGACAAGGGGCATATTTCGGATTTTTAAAACCATCATACAACACATTTAAAATAGATAAACAAACATCTAACCCAATAAAGTCAGCTAATTGTAATGGCCCCATAGGATGTGCCATTCCCAATTTCATTACGGTATCTATTTCATAAACACCAGCTACGCCATTGTACAATGTTTCAATAGCTTCATTTAGCATAGGCATTAAAATACGGTTTGCCACAAAGCCAGGATAGTCATTTACAGTAACTGGTACTTTGCCTAATTTTTCAGAAAGTTTAACAATGCTATTTGTAACCTCTTCAGAAGTGTTATAGCCTTTAATAATTTCAACCAATTGCATAATTGGTACAGGATTCATAAAATGCATTCCTATAACATTTTCAGGTCTTGATGTTACTGCTGCAATTTTTGTAATTGAGATTGATGAGGTATTAGATGCTAAAATGGCTTTTTGGGGCGCTTCTTTATCTAATTCCTTAAAAATTTTTAATTTTAAATCTATATTTTCGGTAGCAGCTTCAACAATTAAATCACAATTTTTTACACCTTTAGCTATTTCAGTAAAAGTTAAAATATTTGCTAATGTTTGAGATTTAACACTTTCACTTATTTTTTCTTTAGCTACAAGTCTGTCTAAATTATTTGTAATGGTTTTTAAACCTTTGTCAATGGCATCTTGAGAAATATCTATTAAATGAACATTGAAATTGTTTTGGGCAAAAACATGCGCAATTCCGTTTCCCATTGTACCTGCTCCAATTACTGCTACATTTTTCATATTAGATTATTTTTAAGTTTATTGATTTTTTGGAGGCATTGTTCCAAAAACACGATCCCATAAAGTATTTGAGACTCCAAATGCTTTATTTGGATATTTATAATGATGTAAACTATGGTGTTTCCACAAAAATTTTAATTTTTTAGGTGGTTTTACAACATGTGTAGCTCTGTGTAAAAATGAATATAAAAGGTATCCTAAGAAAAATCCAGGAAAAAATCCCCAGGTATAATTTGGATAACCCATAACGTAAAAAAACACATAAAAAACACAAAATAAAATACTAGCCATTAAAATTCCGGGTACAGGAGGCATTAGTAAACGCTCTGTATCTTTTGGATATAAATGGTGTGATCCGTGCATAATAAAATGAAAGCGTTGTACTGCTTTACTGTCATTTATCCAATGAAAAACAAAACGATGTAAAATATACTCTGCAAATGTCCAAAAAAATAAAGCAAAAATAAACAATGCTAAAAAAGTTGGATATTCAATTTTTTTAATATATAACGCGTTGTAAATAAGTAGTGTAACTACCGTTCCGTAAATTATAACATTAGATATCAAAGTTGTTTTAGTTAGACTTTCTAAAAATGGATTTTTAAAAATCGTAGCATTTCCTTTGTTATGTTCAGTTGTAACTTTTGGTTTCATTTCATTAAAATAAAATTAAAAATTATTGATAATTTCGTGCGCTACAATTAGCGCTTCTGTTCCTTGTTGTAATGTAACAACCGGGGTTGTATTGTTATTTATTGCATCAGCAAAAGTTTCTAATTCATCTAAAATAGCATTGTTGGCTTCAATAGTTGGATTTTCAAAATAAATTTGTTTTTTAATACCTTCAGCATTTTGTAAAATCATATCAAAATCACCAGGTACTTCAGGCGCATCTTTCATTTTAACAACTTCAGTAGCTTTTTCAAAAAAATCAACAGCTATGTAAGCATCTTTTTGAAAAAATCGAGATTTACGCATGTTTTTTAATGAAATACGACTTGCAGTTAAATTGGCAACACAACCATTTTCAAATTCAATGCGAGCGTTTGCAATATCTGGCGTGTCACTAATTACAGATACCCCGCTAGATTTGATATTTTTTACTTTTGATTTTACCACACTTAAAATTACATCAATGTCATGAATCATTAAATCCAGTACAACAGGAACATCTGTTCCTCTTGGGTTAAATTCGGCCAAACGATGAGTTTCAATAAACATTGGATTGTGAATAGAATCTTTTACAGCAGTAAAAGCAGGGTTAAATCGCTCTACATGACCTACCTGACCCTTAACGTTGTGTTTTTTAATCAGTTCAACCAAAGTTTGAGCTTCTTCAATTGTATTTGTAATGGGTTTTTCAATAAATATATGTTTTCCTTTTTCAATAGCTTGTTTGGCACAATCAAAATGAGACAGGGTAGGAGTAACAATATCAACAACATCCACGGCATCAATTAAAGCTTCAATAGTATCAAAAGATTTATAACCAAATTCTTTTTCAACTTTTACAGCATTTTCTTTTATTGGATCAAAAAAACCTACCAAATCATACTTTTCGGATTGTTTTAATAATCTTAAATGAATTTTACCAAGATGTCCAGCACCTAAAACTCCTACTTTTAGCATAATTATATTTTTAATTTTAGTAAAACAAAAGTAGCAATCTTTAGGCATTTATTCCTATTTTTAGCAATTCAAATTTAAATTTTTAGTGAAAGACACACTCAAACATCAAGGACTTAGAAATCAGTTGGTAAAGATAATTTCAGAAAAAGGAATTACCAATAAAAGTGTATTAAATGCCATTGCAAAAGTACCAAGACATTTGTTTATGGACTCAAGTTTTGCAGATTTTGCTTATCAGGATAAAGCGTTTCCTATTGCAGCAGAACAAACTATTTCTCAACCTTATACAGTTGCTTTTCAAACAGAAGTTTTACAGGTAGAACCTGGGCATAAGGTACTTGAAATTGGTACGGGTTCGGGTTATCAAACTGCAGTTTTAATTGAAGTTGGCGCAAAAGTTTATACAATTGAGCGTCAGCAAGAGTTGTTTAAAAAAACAAAATTATTTTTACCAAAATTGGGCTATAAACCAAAAAAAATGGTTTTTGGCGATGGTTATATAGGCTTACCAGAAGAAGCTCCTTTTGATAGTATTATTGTTACTGCAGGGGCGCCATTTGTTCCGAAGCCTTTATTGGCGCAACTTAAAATAGGAGGCAGACTTGTTATTCCGGTTGGTGATGAGGTTCAAACTATGAATTTATTTGTAAGAACATCTGAAATAGATTTTGAAAAACAAGAATTGGGTAAATTTAAATTTGTACCAATGCTTAAAGAGAGGAATTAAAAAATATATTTTATGAAATTTTTAAAAATTGCGATTTTTTGTGTAGTTGTTTTCACAGCTTGTAAAGAAAATAAACAACCCAATAATGCAGTTATTATTACAGCTAAAAAGCCAACAGAAATTGTAACTGTTAAAAGTGATACCACAAATATGGTTTATTTTGAAGGAGGTACAATTTTAATTGGATCTGATAATGGTGAAGAAAATGAAAAACCTGTATTTGAAATGAAAATTGGACCATTTTATATTGATAAAAATCTGGTAACGGTTGATGAATTTAGCAATTTTATAAAAAACACGGGATATAAGACCGAAGCAGACAATTTTGGTGATTCGGGTGTTTATTTGTTTGAAACCAATAATTGGACTTTGCTAAAAGGTGCTAATTGGGAATATCCGTTAGGGCGTGATAAGGCAAAAGCTATAGGGGATCATCCGGTAACACATGTAAGCTGGAATGATGCCAAAGCGTATGCAACTTGGGTAGGTAAACGATTGCCAACAGAATTTGAGTGGGAATTTGCAGCAAAAGGTGGAAATAATACGAATGATAAATATGCCTGGGGAAATGAATTGCAAGTAAATGGAAAGTATATGGCCAATGTATGGCAGGGTGAAATTAAAAGTAAAGAAATATTAGATGGTTATTTGTACACATCGCCTGTTGGTGCTTTTGGTGAAACAGCTGCTGGTTTAACAGATATGGGAGGTAATGTTTGGCAATGGTGTGAAAATAGCTTTAAACAATATCCTGTTAATAATGCTGAGGAGGTACAAGATTCAAAAATACGTACTACGCGTGGAGGTTCTTTTATGTTTGACCAAGCTGGAGAAAATAGTTTTACAACGACTTTTAGAAGTCAAAATTCTGTTGAAACATCTTTATTTAATATGGGGTTTAGGTGTGCTAAGTAGTTTAAGATATTGTATAATTAAAAAAATGCTCTTTAAATTTAGTAATTTAAAGAGCATTTTACATTTAGAGTTAGATAAAATAGCAATGTGAAATTTAATTTTATGACCAGATAAAAATAATTTGTAATTTAGAAACTTTATAAGTAGCAGTCGCTTTAATTAAAGAAATATAAATAGATGACCAAAAAAATAGATGAATTAGATAATTATTTAGATATTCATTACATAAACAGAAGTAATTGGCTTAGGGCTTCAGTTCTTGGTGCTAATGATGGAATTTTATCAACTGCGAGTATTGCAATTGGAGTTGCTGCTGCTAGCGATATGCGTGCACCTGTGATTTTAGCTACATTAGCAGGTTTAGTTGCAGGAGCTTTGTCAATGGCCGCGGGAGAATATGTTTCTGTAAGTTCTCAAACAGATGTAGAAAAAGCAGATATTGATCGCGAAAAGCAAGAGCTGGAAGATATGCCAGAAATTGAATTACAAAGACTTGCTCAAATTTATGAAAAAAGAGGTCTTAAAAAGGAAACTGCCTTAATGGTGGCTAAAGAATTAACAGAACACGACGCATTAGGTGCACATATTAGAGATGAATTGGGAATTAATGAAATTAATCAAGCCAATCCAATGCAAGCGGCTTTTGCCTCTGGTGCAGCCTTTACAATTGGAGGATTACTTCCGTTTTTAGTGACATTATTTCTGCCTTTAAAGAGTATGGAATATTCACTTTACGGTTTTGCAATATTTTTTCTAATTATTTTAGGGGCATTAGCAGCTAAAACAGGAGGTTCTAGTATAGCAAAAGCTATAATTAGAATTACTTTTTGGGGAACTGTTGCAATGGGGCTCACAGCACTTGTTGGTTATTTTTTCAATGTCAATGTTGTATAAAATCATAAACAATATTTAAAAATAAATAATACTACATAAATTAAAAAAAATGAAAATTAATAACATTTTAGAAAGCATAGGTAATACACCTGTTGTTCGATTGTCTAAATTATTTCCAGATGCAAATGTTTGGATGAAACTTGAAAAAGCAAATCCAGGTGGAAGTATTAAAGATAGAATTGCATTGGCAATGATTGAAGATGCTGAAAAAAGAAACATTTTAACCAAAGATACTGAAATTATTGAGCCTACTTCTGGTAATACAGGTGTTGGATTGGCAATGGTTGCTGCAATAAAAAATTACAAGCTAACATTGGTAATGCCAGAATCTATGTCTGTTGAAAGAAGGGCTTTAATGGCAGCTTACGGTGCTAATCTTGTGCTAACCCCTAAAGAATTGGGTTTAAAAGGTACCATTGCCAAAGCAAATGAAATGGTTGCAAATAATAAAAATGCGTGGATGCCTTCACAATTTACAAATCAGGCAAATCCAGAGATACATCGCAAAACAACTGCTTTAGAAATTGCAGCAGATTTTCCTGAAGGTTTTGATTATTTAATTACAGGTGTTGGTACAGGCGGTCATATTACAGGTATTTCAGAAGTTTTAAAGGAAAAATTCTCGAATTTAAAGGTAATTGCAGTTGAGCCTAATGATTCTCCAATAATCTCAGGTGGTGAACCTGGGCCGCATCCTTTACAAGGTATTGGACCTGGATTTTTTCCAGAAGTTTTTAATAGAAATTCTATAGATGGTGTTATTAAAATAACAAAGGAAGAAGCGTTTAAGGAAGTTCAAAATTTAGCTAAAATTGAAGGGATTTTAGTTGGTATTTCTACAGGAGCTTCTTTGGCAGCAGTTAGAAAACAATTACAGACTTTAAATGCTAAAGAGACAATATTGACAATTAATTATGATACTGGTGAGCGTTATCTTTCTGTTGAAGGGCTTTTAACTAACTAGTTTAGTATATATAATTTAAAAATAAAAGAAGCCGTCTCAAAATTAAATTGGGGCGGTTTTTTTTATTTTTAATTTCTACCGATAATTTTAGGAGGTTTTAATTTTTGGCAAGAAGTTGCCATTTATTAGGCGCATTTCTTTCTTATATTATGCGCTAATGCGTGTAATCCGAACTCTAATTCAGCTTTTTCTATTCCTTTATGGGTAAATCGTTTAAAATTTCGATTGGATTTTATGTGTGCAAAAACAGGTTCTACATCGGCAGTACGCTGTTTGCGTTTTAGTTCACCTATTTCGCTAAGCAAATTCCTTCTTGCTTTTTCCTTGTATGCCTCTAGTTTGTGATTCCGCTCTACAATTCTATTTCCTTTTGCCTTAAAACAAGCGCCTCGCAATTGACAATCTTGACAGTTTTGTGCGCTATATATACTACTGGTTTGTGCATAACCTGATTTGGTTTTTCTCTTTCGCTCACCTATTTTTTTCATAGTTTGACCCATTGGACAGATATAGTGGTCTTGCTCTTGGTTGTAATATAGTTTATCCCTGTTGAAGTCCTCGTTTTTCTTTTTTCGCTTTGACTTTAAAATACCTTGTTCTTTATCAAAAGTGTTGTA
>NZ_RHLN01000013.1 GCF_004121075.1 Lutibacter sp. HS1-25 | reverse complement strand
TTATCGCTTCGGCTACGCTCAGCGACCAGTTTTCAATAATCAATTATGAATTACGAATAATCAATTGTCAATTTTTAATTACGAATTACGAATTACGAATTACGAATTATCAATTATCAATTATCAATTATCAATTATCAATTATCAATTGTCAATTTTTAATTACGAATTATCGCTTCGGCTGCGCTCAGCGACTAGTTTTCAATAATCAATTACGAATTATCAATTATGAATTACGAATTATCAATTATCAATTGTCAATTATCAATTTTTAATTATTAATTATCAAAACTATCCGTGAATAGATTCTGATGTGCCTAAGTTTTTCATTAATTCAGCTTCATAAACCAATAATTCATGCCATTTTTCGTCGACTTCTTTTCTATCTCCAAATTTGCGTGCAAAGTTTAAAAATAAGGTATAATGATTTGCTTCTGAAACCATTAAGTCTCTATAAAATTTTGCCAAATCTTGATCCTGAATATTTTCAGAAAGCAATCTAAATCGTTCGCAACTGCGTGCTTCAATTAAAGCAGCATATAGCAATCTGTGAATTAATTGTGTTGTTCTGCTGCCTCCTTTTGGGAAAAAACGCAATAAATCGTGTACGTATAAATCTTTTCTGTCGCGTCCTAAAGTTACATTTCGTTTTAGCAAACGTTCGTGAACCAATTTAAAATGACTCATTTCTTCTTTTACAATTGAAACCATTTCAGTAACCAAATCTGGATATTCTGGAAAGCTCATTATCAGCGAATTGGCTGTTGATGCTGCTTTTAATTCGCAATGGGCGTGGTCTATTAAAATTTCATCAATATTTTTTTCTGCGATATTTACCCAACGCGGATCGGTTGGTAGTTTTAATCCTAACATGTTAGTGATAAATTTAAAATTAAGCTCTTTTAAAAGTGGTTTTTTAGATCCACAAAACTGTTTTATAAACAGACTTTTACAAATCTAAATCAAAAGTTCTCTTAAACAATTCTATAGCGCTATTTTTTTCTTTTAATTTTTGATATTTTTCTTCAGGTGTATAAGCATATTTAACCGTTTCCTCTTCGTTAACTTCAATAATAATATCAATTTTAAAGTTGTTAAGAGTTTCACGTAAATATTTTAGCAAGTTTGTTTTTGCCCTTTGCAACTGGTCTTTCATTAAAGTGTTTGGCAAGTCAAAATGAATTTCATGGCCTTTAACAGTTGGTCTGTTGGCATTCATAATAGATGCTACACTTTTTTTACCTTCATTTATTAACTTTTCAATATATTTTTCCCATAATTCAACAGCTTGAGCTTCTGTGAATTTATCTGAAGGTAAACCGTCGACTTGTTCAAATTCAACCTCGGTATTTTCCAATTCTTTTTTACGCTCAATACTTTTAATTGAAAGCCCAGAAGGTCGTCTGCTAAGCGTATTTAATGTAGGAATTTTAACTTCAGGTTTTGAAATTGTTTCTATACTTTTTGAAGCAATTTCTTTTTTAATAGCTGCCTTTTTTAGTTCTGGAGCAGGTGTTTTTTTAATTGCTTTTTTAACAGCACTTCTAAAGTGAAGAGCGGCAATTATGTAAGGTTTGTTATTTTTTTTTTCTCTATCAAATGTGATAGAGGCAATTTGCATTAAGGCAAGTTCAACAAGCAATCGCTGATTTTTACTGGTTTTGTATTTTAAATCGCAGTCGTTGGCAATTTCAATACCTTGCATTAAAAATGAAAGTTCGCATTTTTCAGCCTGAACTAGATATTTCTTTTTTGCGTTGTCTCCAACTTCTAACAATTCAATAGTAATTTTATCTTTTGCAACCAGTAAATCTCTAAAATGTGATGCCAATCCACTTATATAATGATGGCCTTCAAATCCTTTTGCTAAAATGGTATTGAAAAGTATTAAAACTTCAGGAATTTTATTTTGAAGCAATAAATCGGTGGTGTTAAAATACTCGTCGTAATCAAGTACGTTTAGATTTTCGGTAACATCTTTACGTGTTAATTTATTTCCCGAAAAACTCACAACTCGGTCAAAAATAGACAAGGCGTCACGCATAGCGCCGTCAGCTTTTTGTGCTATAATATGCAATGCATCATCCTCAGCCTCAACATTTTCGTCTTGAGCTATTTTTTTTAAATAGTTTTTAGCATCTAAAACACCAATACGTTTAAAATCAAATATTTGACAACGCGATAAAATGGTTGGAATGATTTTATGTTTTTCGGTAGTTGCTAAAATAAAAATGGCGTGTGCAGGTGGTTCTTCCAATGTTTTTAAAAAAGCATTGAAAGCCGATTGAGATAGCATGTGAACCTCATCAATAATATATACTTTGTATTTACCTGTTTGCGGTGGAATACGAACCTGCTCGGTTAAACTTCTAATATCATCAACCGAGTTATTTGAAGCGGCATCTAATTCAAAAATATTAAAAGCAAAATCTTCATCGGGTTTTGTTGAAGCAGTTTGATTGATTTGTTTGGCTAAAATTCGCGCACAAGTAGTTTTACCAACACCACGAGGCCCTGTAAATAATAAGGCTTGTGCCAAATGGTTGTTTTTTATAGCATTTTCAAGCGTGTTAGTAATTGCTTGTTGCCCAATAACTTCCTCAAAAGTTTGAGGTCTATATTTGCGGGCCGATACTATAAATTGTTCCATAGAGTAAAATTAGCGTGTATTGCAAAAATAGAAAAACATTTGTGAAAGATGAATGTATTGAGCATAAAAAAACTGTCTATTTTTTAGACAGTTTTTTTGTTTTGTTAATATTCAAAGGGTAATGGTGGCTGAGCGTAGCCGAAGCCATAATTAAGTTTAAAAGTTTAAAAGTTTAAAAAGTTTCAAAGTTATAATGCTGGCTGAGCGTAGCTGAAGCCATAATCAACTATAGGCTGATTCACTAACAATCAACAACCAATAGGCTACAATTCATATATCTTATTATACAAATGTTGGTATTTTGCAATAATTTCTTTTCGTTTAGGTTTCATTGTAGGTGTTAGTAGTCCGTTGTCTACACTCCAAATATCTGGAGTTAATTCAAAAACTTTGATTGTTTCCCATTTACCAAAACTTTTATTTCCTTTATCAATTTCTTTTTGAATTCGTTTTAATATAATTGGATTTTTAATTAAATCTTCATTGCTTTCTAAAACGGGTTCGTGTTTGCGTTTAGACCATTCTCTTAAAAATTGAAAATTAGGTTGAATCAATGCTGCAGGCATTTTTTGACCATCACCAATTACTAAAATTTGTTCAATAAAACGAGATTGTTTCATTTCATTTTCAAGCAAAGCAGGAGAAATATATTTTCCGCCAGAAGTTTTGAAAATTTCTTTTTTACGACCTGTAATTAATAAAAAACCATCAGCATCAAATTCACCTTTATCACCCGTATGAAAATATTCGCCAGACATGACACTTGCTGTTCTTTCAGCATCTTTATAATAACCTAGCATAATGTTGGGTCCTTTAACTAAAATTTCTCCATCTTCAGCTATTTTCACTTCAACATTGTCTATTGTTTTTCCAATAGTTCCAATTTTGAACATGCCTTTTTTAATCATATTTACTGAAATTACAGGAGAGGTTTCAGTAAGACCATAACCTTCTAAAATAGTCATTTTAGCAGCAGTAAAAACGCGCGCCAATCTAGGTTGTAAAGCAGCGCTGCCAGAAACCATAATTTCTAAATTTCCACCCAAAGCTTCTCGCCATTTGCTAAAAATTAATTTGTTAGCTATTTTGAGTTTAAACTCGTACCACCAGCCATTAGCACCAAATGGTTCGTATTTTAAACCCAAATCCAAAGCCCAATAAAATAAAAGTCGTTTAATACCTGTTAGTTGAGCGCCTTTGGCAATAATACCTTCATACACTTTTTCTAACAATCGAGGTACAACCGACATAAACTGTGGTTTTACTTCTTTTATATTTTCTCCAATTTTATCCATTCCTTCAGCAAAATAAAGTGAAGTTCCAGAGAATTGGTATAAATAATGTAGCATACGTTCAAAAATATGACATACAGGTAAAAAACTCAAAGCGGTTATTTTTCCAAGTTCTAAAGGAAGTCTTGGCATACAGTCTATTACATTTGTAACAACATTTTTATGCGAAAGCATAACACCTTTTGGTGTACCAGTAGTACCAGATGTGTAAATAATAGTCGCTAAATCATCGGTTTTTACACTGTCTTTTAATTTTTCAACTTCAGGTTGTATACTTTTATCTTCTCCTAAAGTAACAACTTCTTCCCAGTTTTCACAGCCTTTAACAATATCAAAGGAGTAAATATTTTGTAAAGTCGGTACTTTATTTTTTATTGAATTTATTTTTTTGAAAAGATCTTTATCCGATAAGAAACAGTGTGTAACTTCTGCGTGATTAAAAATGTATTCAAAATCATCTTCATTAATAGTTGGATAAATAGGTATATTAATTGCACCAATTTGCAAAACACCAACATCTAAAATATTCCACTCCGTTCTATTGGTAGTTGAAATTACGGCAATTTTATCGCCAGGTTTAACACCTAGTTTTAACAATCCGCGACTTATAGCATTGGCTTTATCAACAAATTCTTTAGTTGAAGTAGCAACCCATTTGCCTTGATATTTTGTATTAAAAGCTTTTGGTAAATTATAATTTTCAAGCTGATAATAAGCAAAGTCGAATAATCTTGTGATTTCTTTTGTCATTAAGTTTTATTTAAGCGGTAATGCAAAGTATAAAATATAAAATGATTTTACAAGTATCTAATTGTTAACAACAATATAATTTTTGATGGTATGTTTGAGGTCTTTTTTATCATTTTGATTAAATAGTATCAGTTTTTTTTAAAATAGTATAAATTCTGTCGTTTTTAAGATCTTTTCTTGAATGATACGCAAAATATTTATGATTAAAATTAACCGAAAATTATGCTTATTTGATATTACCTATGTTAATTCAAAGTGGTTAATTACATTTTCTACCCCTTAGCCATACAATTCAAACGTTTTAGTAAAATTCCAAAAAATAAAGGTCTATTTTGTCTTTATTTGTAGGGTTTTCGCACTTTTAAGTCGTATTTTTGTGGTCTAAAATTATTGAAATATTTACTATTAAAAATAGAATTATATGAGTGAAGTAAGTTTTAAAAAAGGAGTGTGGCAAGATACAATTAATGTAAGGGATTTTGTATTTAACAATATAACTCCTTATCATGGGAATCATGATTTTTTAGTAGGTCCAAGTGAAAAAACAAACAAATTATGGAACATTTGTAAAGCAGCTACTAAAGAAGAAAGAGAACGAAATGGCGTAAGATCTGTTGATACAGAAACAATTTCAACAATAAGTGCTTTTGAAGCTGGTTATATTGATCAGGAAAATGAAGTAATTGTTGGTTTACAAACCAATGAATTGTTGAAAAGAACTATGAAACCTTATGGCGGTTTTAAAGTTGTTTTAAAAGCTTTGTCTGAACATGGGGTGCAACCTAATGAAGATTTAACAAATTTATTTTCAAAATATGTAAAAACACATAATGATGGTGTGTTTGATGCTTATACTGATGAGATAAAAAAATTCCGTTCTTTAGGATTTTTAACAGGATTGCCAGACAATTATGCACGTGGTAGAATAATTGGTGATTATAGAAGAATTGCTTTATACGGTGTTAATAAATTAATTGAAGTTAAAAAAGCTGATAAAGCGGCTATAACAGGTCCAATGAGTGATGCTGTTATTCGTTTACGTGAAGAAGTTGCTGAACAAATAAAAGCTTTAAAAGAAATAGTTGAATTAGGTAAAATTTACAACCTAGATTTAACTCGTCCTGCTGAAAATGCACAAGAAGCTGTTCAGTGGACATATATGGGTTATTTAGCTGCAGTAAAAGAGCAAGATGGTGCTGCAATGTCTTTAGGAAATGTTTCTACATTTTTAGATATTTATATTGAAGAAGATTTGGCTAAAGGTATTATTACTGAAGTTGAAGCGCAAGAATATATTGATCAAATGGTTATGAAATTGCGTATGGTGCGTCATTTACGTATGGCTGCTTACGACGAAATTTTTGCAGGTGATCCAACTTGGGTAACAGAAGCTATTGGTGGTATGTTTGAAGATGGAAGAACAAAAGTTACAAAAACTTCTTTCCGTTTCTTAAATACTTTGTACAATTTAGGCCCATCTCCAGAACCTAATATGACAGTTTTATGGTCAAATTATTTACCAGATAATTTTAAAACATATTGTTCAAAAGTAGCTATTGATACTTCATCAATTCAGTTTGAAAATGATGCTTTAATGGTTGCAAGTCGTGGATCAGATGATTACGGTATTGCTTGTTGTGTGTCTTACCAAGAATTAGGAAAATCTATTCAGTTTTTTGGAGCACGTACCAATTTGGCTAAAACGTTGTTGTTAGCTGTAAATGGTGGTCGTTGTGAATTTACAGGTACGCAAGTTGTTAAAGGAGTTCCTGAATATACTGATGAGTATTTAGATTTTGACAAAGTAATGGCAAACTTTAAAATTGCCATGAAAGAAGTAGCGCGTGTTTATAACGATTCTATGAATATTATTCATTATATGCATGACAAATACTACTACGAAAAAGCTCAAATGGCTTTAATAGACACAAACCCAACAATCAATATTGCTTATGGTATTGCAGGTTTATCAATTGTAGCAGATTCATTATCAGCAATTAAATATGCTAAAGTAAAACCAGTTAGAAATGAACAAGGTTTAACAGTAGATTTTGAAATTGAAGGTGAGTTTCCTTGTTATGGAAATGATGACGACAATGCTGATGCTATTGCAGCAAAGGCAGTTGCAGATTTTAACGATGAGTTAAAAAAACTACCTGTTTACAAAAATGCAACACCAACAATGTCTGTATTAACCATTACTTCAAATGTTTCTTACGGTAAAAAAACTGGAGCAACTCCTGATGGTAGAGCTCACGGAATTGCCTTTGCACCAGGAGCGAATCCAATGCACGGACGTGATAAAAACGGAGCAATTGCATCGTTAAATTCAGTTTCTAAAATTAGTTACGAAGATTCTCAAGATGGTATTTCTAATACTTTCTCAATAGTACCAAAATCTTTGGGCGCTAATGAGCAAGAAAGAATTGATAACTTAAAAGCAACTATTGATGGTTATTTCTTAAACAATGCACATCACTTAAATGTAAATGTATTGGATAAAGAAACATTGATTGACGCAATGGAACGTCCTGAAGAATATCCTCAATTAACAATTCGTGTTTCTGGTTATGCTGTAAATTTTGTACGTTTAACTAGAGAACAACAAATAGAAGTAATTACACGTTCGTTCCACGAATCAATGTAATAAAATTTAAAGTTGTATTATTGCTGTCCATAAAAATTAACTTGTTAATTTTTATGGACACTTTAATGCTAAAAACTACGCTTATCAAAACTACTTCAAACATATTACGTGTACATTCTATTGAATCTTTTGGAACCCATGATGGTCCGGGAATAAGATTGGTCATTTTTTTACAAGGTTGTAAATTAAAGTGCCTATACTGTCACAATCCAGATACCATTGAAACATCGGGTGGAATGGAATATGAAATTGAAGATTTGGTTAAAATGGCAATTCGCATGAAACCTTATTTTAGACAAAATGGTGGCGTAACAGTTTCTGGTGGAGAACCTTTATTACAGGCAAAAGAATTGATTCCGTTTTTTAAGCGATTAAAAGAAGAAGGTATTCATACCAATGTAGATACAAACGGTCGAATGTTAAATTCGCATGTGAAAGAATTGTTAGATAATTATGCCGATTTGGTGATGTTAGATATCAAACATATGACTGAAGAGGGTTATGAATATTTAACCGGAATGCGTTTAAAAGACACTACTTTTAATTTTGCAGCGCATAGAGAAGCATCGGGCAAAAATATGTGGTTGCGTTACGTGTTAATTCCTGGTATTACCAATAAGCCAGAACTTTTACACGCAATGGGAGAACATTTTAAAGACTACAAAACCATCGAAAAAATTGAAATTCAGCCGTATCATAAATTAGGAATTCACAAATGGGAAGCTTTAGGTTGGGAATACCAACTAAAAGATGCTCGTGAAAATACTCCTGAGGAAATTGAAGAAGCAGCAAAAATTTTAGCGCAATATTTTAAAGAAGTAAAAATTAACTAATCATAAAAATGTTGCTATTAGCAACATAAAAGTAAAATCATGAATACCCCTACAGAAGTTATAGGAATTGTAAATAAACTAGCTCAAAACAAAGGATCTTACAAAATATCAAAAACATTGGTATTGGCTTTCTTAGCAGGTGCATATATTGCTTTTGGAGGTTTATTAGCCATTATTGTTGGTGGAGGTTCTCCTGGCATAGCAGCAGAAAACCCAGGCTTGGCTAAATTTTTATTTGGTGCTGCTTTCCCATTAGGACTTATTTTGGTTGTGGTAGTGGGCGCAGAGCTTTTTACAGGTAACAATGCTTATTTTATACCAAATGTTTTAACCAAAAAACAAAGTCTAAATACCGTACTAAAAAACTGGGGACTTGTATATTTTGGTAATTTTTTAGGAGCCGTTTTTGTTGCCTATGTTATCACACATTTAACGCATATTGTTAGCAGTGCGCCCTACTCAAATTCTGTTCTAAATATTGCAACAAGCAAAACAAGTCATACTTTTTTAGTCACTTTTTTAAAAGGGATAGGAGCCAACTGGTTGGTTTGTTTGGCAGTATGGCAAGGTATGGCAGCAAAAGATACAACCGGTAAAATATTTGCTATTTGGATACCTGTTATGGCCTTTGTAGCAATGGGTTTTGAGCACAGTATTGCCAATATGTATTTTATTCCTTTAGCAATTTTCGAAGGTGCAGATATAACCTGGAACACTTTTATTGTAAACAACTTGATTCCTGCAACGCTTGGTAACATTGTTGGTGGAGCTATTTTTGTAGGGATGCTTTACGGTTATTTATTTAGCGTAGAAAAAGTAGAATAAGGTTTTTAGTATCAGGTATCTTGTATTTGGTAAACTTTCAAATTACAATCATAAAAAAAAGCGCTTATTGGGCGCTTTTTTTATTAACTAACCAAACATTTATTATGAAAACAAAGCTAACAACTTCTTTGTTCTAAAATGTACAACGCAATAGTTATGCCGTTAATATATGGTTACTTGTTAATTAAAAGTTAAACATAATTAGTATTATTCCTTATACTTTTGGGTTAAAATAATTTGGGCGCTACCCAAGGGTCGGGCTTTCCGTTATATCTTTTTTACAATTCCACTGCGTTGCATTGTAAAAAAGGATGCCACTTCAATCCCTAGCGCAAATCAGTAAATAAAATAATATTCAATTTCCTGAAAATAAAATATTTACTGAGTTTATAAAAAATAACAATGCTCAAAAATGTTATAAATCAATAGATTGGTTTTAGTTAGTTTATAAAATCCAAAATATAGATCACTTCACTGTTTCTTTTTACTATATTACAGCACTTTACTATAAAGCCATGCTTAAACAATCTGTAAACGTACTTTTAAAATAATTTAGAATATGAAAAAAATATTGACAATTGGTATGTTTATTTTAAGCAGTACTATATTTGGACAAATTCCTGGAAAAACAATTGAAGGTCCCATCGTTTTATTCGATACGCTTACTGTTAGACAAGGAGATATTGTATTTTTAGGAAAAGGTAGCGACAAAATAACGGGTAATTTTAAAAATATCTACGCTCCTCAAAACTCTAATATTCCATTGGCAAAAGATATTCTTGCCGGATTTTTTTCCGAAAATTCAGGTTTTGATTCCAAGGCTTTACCTCAACAGAATTTAGACAGTAGTTTTACAGGAAAGCAATTGGTTATTAAAAATTTCAGTAAAATTTCATCCAAAAAGAAAGGAAAAAAAACTTTGGGAGTTATCAATATGCGGGATATACAATTGATTGAAGGTTTATTTTTTAACAATATTGTAGTAGATTTTGAACCAGCATTTAAATCGGGAGAAATTATTAAAATTAGTGCACCTCAATTAGAAGAGAAATCACCCATAAATTTATTTAAAATTACAAGTAAAGGCATTGAGCCTGTTGTTGTAGCTATCAATAATTTGAGTAAAAGTGAGCTTTACAGTAAGGCTGTTAATTGGGCTAATTCATATTACCAAATTCAGAATGAAGCTATTATAACTCATGTTCCAGATAAAAATATGGGCATAAACTACTTTACTGAAAATGTGACATTTGGAACTATTATGGGCTTTGACCTAATTGCGGATTTACCTTATTTGTTTACGGTTAATTTTACCGATAGCGAAATTAAAATGACATTTGATTTGGGTGCTGAAAACGGAGATATTATGGATAAAAACGGAGAAATTATTGCCAATATTTCCCCTTCACATCTATTTAATAAAAACGGAGAAATGAATAAAATGAATCAAATTTTTAAAGTTAATGCAGAAAAAATTATGAATGATTTGTCTTATAATTTGGTTGATTATTTATTGAAATGATATGACAAAAATGCAAATTAAAAAAACACTCAAAATATTATTTATTATTGCAAGTATTTCTTCTTTGGCGTTTGTACCTTGGATTTTAGTAAAAGCTTGGATTTTACCATTACCCAACACAGTTCAAGAACAAGTGAATAAGGCAATTGGTCTTGGGTTTGATGGAATGATTGTTTATGTAGATCAAAAAGGCAACCCACCTGAGTTTTATGCTGCTGGTTGGAATGACCGAAAAAACAAAATACCTGCCAATCCAAAATCGCTATTCAAAATTGCCAGTATTACCAAACTTTATGTCGCTGTTGCTGTTGCTAAATTGGTAAATAATAAATGTTTATCGTTAGATAAAACACTCGCTGATTATTTTCCAGAATTATCAGGACGAATTGAAAATGCAGACAAAATAACCTTGCGAATGATGGTACAACATCGTAGTGGTATTCCAAATTTTGTAAACCATCCTAATTATTGGAAAAATCCACCTAAAAACAGACAAGAAACACTTGAATATGCACTTGATTTACCTGCCGATTTTAAGCCAGATGAAGATTATGGTTATTCAAATACTAATTATTTATTGATTTCTGATCTTATTGATAAAGTACTTGGTTATGGTCATCAACAATATATCAAAGAAGAAATTTTGAGACCTCTCAAACTTAACAATACATTCGGTTCGCTTTATGAAGTAGATATAAACAATGTAATGAGTGGTTATTACGTAGGAATTGAAGATGATTTAAAGTCAGAATATTCAGGCTTAATGATAGCAACTGCTGAAGATGTGGGTATATTCTTGAGAGCTTTAAATGATGGTTCAGTATTTAATGAAGGGGAGCAAGAAATCTATTCTTCCATTTATGTGTACGAACATACAGGTTTAATTCCTGGTTATCAAAGTATTGCTAAATATCATCAAGATATTGATACCGTTGTTATTCAATTTGTAAATACAACTAATTTTGATGGTTACACCTGGAATTTATCTGAAATTGTATATAGCCGTATTGTCAAAATTTTGAGAAATAAAAAAGGCTCCTAAACCCTGAGCTATTAAAGTATGTAAAACGTTCTAAATTTGTTGAATTGAATCTCAAAAATTTCATTTCAAAAAAAAGTATATTTGCCCATAATTTTAGACAAATCATTTTGCAAACCTATTTTCAATACTTTTCTGCTTCTATAAACAAGTTTGAGCTTCCTGCTAAATTTACCTTTCCGTTTTATTATGAGCCGCATCCTTTGTCTAAGTTGGCAGCAAGTGAAGTACAAAATTATTTAAAAACACAAACCGATTTTGAACATAATTTTGGCTTAGATTCTTCTAAAAAAGGATTGGTTATAGGAAAAATGTTTGGTGTGCTGGTGGTACAAAATCAGCAAAATGAAATAGGTTATATAGCAGCTGTTTCAGGTAAGTTGGCTGAGAAAAACAATCATAAAAAGTTTGTTCCGCCAGTTTATGATATGCTTGCAAAAGATTCGTATTTTTTAAAAGAGGAAGCTGTTTTAAACAGTATCAATAGTGACATAGAGTGTTTGAAAAAAAATACGGATTATGTAGCTTTATTAGCACAATACCAATTGGAGAAAAAGAAAGCAGCAATTGATATTGAGGAGAAAAAAGCAGCTTTAAAAGCAGCTAAAAAAGATAGAAATTTTCGAAGAGAAAAAGCAAAAATTGAATTGTCAGCAGAAGCATTCGCTATTTTTGAAGCTTCTTTGGCTAAAGAAAGTTTAGAAGCTAAATATTTTTTCAACAATGTAAATCGTTATTGGGAGCATATGTTAAAGCCCTTCAAAGAAAAATTGTTGTTTTATACCAATCAAATAGCATTGTTAAAAGAGCAACGTAAAACAAAATCTGCTGCATTGCAACAATATTTATTTGAACAATATCAATTTTTAAATTCAAAAAAAGAAGTCAAAAATTTAGCTCAGTTATTTATTGAAAGTTCTGAGCAAAGTTTGCCTGCTGGTTCAGGAGAATGTGCTGCGCCAAAACTTTTACAGTACGCTTTTTTAAACAATTTAAAGCCCATTGCTATGGCCGAATTTTGGTGGGGACAATCGCCAAATAAAGAAATAAGAAAGCACCAACAGTTTTATCCAGCTTGTCAAGGAAAATGCAAACCTATTTTAACGCATATGTTGGCTGGAATAGAAATGGATACCGATCCTTTGTTGCAAAACCCTGCAATTGGTAAAGAACTTGAAACTATTTTTGAAGATGAACAATTGATGGTGGTTTTTAAACCTGCAGCGTTTTTATCGGTTCCGGGAATACATATCCAAGATTCGGTTTATACCCGAATTAAACAGCAAGTTAAAAATATTTCAGGACCAATTATTATTCATCGGTTAGATATGGATACTTCGGGTTTGTTGGTTTTGGCAAAAAATAAAAAAGCACACAAAGATTTACAAAGTCAGTTTATCAATAAAACGGTAAAAAAAAGGTATACAGCTTTGTTAGATGGCATTGTAAAAGAAGACAAAGGAACAATTAATTTGCCTCTTCGAGTTGATTTAGATGACAGGCCAAGGCAATTGGTTTGTTTTGAACACGGAAAACCTGCGGAAACAAATTGGGAAGTTATTGAACGAAAAAATGGACAAACCAAAATACATTTCTATCCAATTTCTGGACGAACACATCAGTTACGCGTTCATTCATCTCATACTTTAGGCTTAAATATTCCAATTATTGGAGATGATTTGTATGGACAAAAATCGGATCGTTTGTATTTACATGCAGATACCTTAGAATTTATACATCCTACAACCAAACAACCAATGGTATTTTATAAAAAAGCCGAATTTTAATAAACAAATTTTTTACATTGTCGCACAAAAAAAAGCGCTTATGGGGCGCTTTTTTATTAACTAACCAAACTTTTAATATGAAAACAAAGCTAACTACTTCTTTGTTCTAATTGTACAATGCAATAGCTATGCCAATAATATATTGACATTTGTTAATTAAAAGTTAATAAAGGTTTTTTATTCTAAATGTTTTTGAGCTTTGTATGAAGAACGAACCAAAGCGCTACTTTCAACATGTCTAAATCCCATTTTTAAACCAGCTTCACGGTATTTTTCAAACTGTTCAGGTGTAATAAATTCTTTTACCGGTAAGTGTTTTTTACTAGGCTGTAAATATTGTCCAATTGTTAAAATATCTACTTTAGCATTGGCTAAATCTTGCATTGTTTCTAAAACTTCTTCTTCAGTTTCACCAAGACCTAACATAATACCAGATTTGGTTCTACGTTGTCCTTGGTCTTTCATATATTTTAAAACTTCTAAACTTCTGTCGTATTTTGCTTGTATACGAACTTCGCGTGTTAATCTGCGAACAGTTTCTAAGTTGTGTGAAATAACTTCAGGAGCAACCGCTAAAATTCGGTCAATATTTGTTTTATTTCCTTGAAAATCTGGAATTAGAGTTTCTAAAGTTGTTTCAGGATTTGCTCTTCGTATAGCATTGATGGTTTCAACCCAAATAATTGAACCACCATCTTTTATATCATCTCTGTCAACCGATGTAATAACGGCATGTTTAATTTTCATTAACTTGATAGAGCGTGCTACTTTTTCTGGTTCTTCCCAATCTACATTTTCAGGTCTTCCTGTTTGTACACCACAAAATCCGCATGAGCGTGTACAAATATTACCTAAAATCATAAAAGTAGCAGTACCTTCTGTCCAACATTCGCCCATATTTGGGCAACTTCCACTGGTGCAAATGGTATTTAATTTGTATTTATCTACTAAACCTCTTAGTTCTGTGTATTTTTTTCCTACAGGAAGTTTTACGCGTAACCACTTAGGTTTTTGTACTTTAACTTGCGATTGAATAGATTCTTCAGACATAACTTTTATAAAATTGATTGCAAAAATACAAAGAATTTATAAACTAGTTAAAAACCAAGCACTAAAACCAATAAGAAACAATATCCCAACCCAACTTAAAATTTTAAGTGCTAAAGATGGTTGAAACTTTTTTGGTGTGTGTTTTCCTGTAATTAAAACATAATTGATAATTGCAAAAAATGGCGCTGTTAAAAATGAAAGTATGGTTGCTATTTTAATTAAAACACCCATTTCAGACATAAAGTACATTAAAATTAACATTGTTCCTATGGCTAAAAAGGTGAGCCAAAACCAATACATGTTTTTGTAAGATTTGTTAGTTAATAAATCCACTGTTTTGGTCATAGACCTTGGCGATGCATCTAAAGTTGTAATAGTGGTGCTAAACATGGTGGTAAAAGCAGCAGCTGCAATAAAAATATAAAATTGAGTTCCTAAATTTTGAGTGTATAAATTGATCAATTGTTCTGAAAAAACAACAGCACTTCCGCTAAAAGTTTCACCAGAATTAAACATTACAATGGCTCCTAGAGCGACAAAACAAATTCCTAAAAACAAGGTTCCGGCATAACCAATATTAAAGTCAAAAATAGCTTGTTTGGTATTGTATTGGTTTGTTTTATCTTTTTGCTTTTCTATTGCCCAAAGCGATTGCCAAATAGAGACATCGAGTGGGGCAGGCATCCAACCTAAAAAGGCAATTAAAAAGCCAATTTCGACACTTCCTTTAGGTAAAATTTGCGTAAAATTATAAGTATTGTTAGTGCTAAATGCTGAAATAATTAATGCAATAACAGTACTTAAAGTAAGTGTAATGATGATTATTTTCATTAACTGGTCTAATAATTTATAGCGACCAATTAAAAGTAAAGTAAAACAAATTAAGGTAATTATGGCGCTCCAAATAATAGGGTTGGTGCTTATGCCAAATAAATTAGCAGCCAAACCAGCAGTTACAATAGTTACCGCTGCCTGAATGGTAAACATAGTAGCTAAGTTTAAAATAAAGTAGGCAATAAGTACTCCTTTTCCTAACCTTTTGTAACCGTCTAATAAACTTTCGCCAGTTGCTGTAGCGTATCGTGGTCCAAATTGAAAAAAGGGATATTTAACAATGTGAATAAGAACCAATGCCCAAACCAGGCCAAATCCAAAATCGGCACCCGCACGAGTAGATTGTACTAAATGTGAAACACCAATTGCAGCACCGGCAAACAATAAACCAGGTCCTAACTTTTTAAACCAGTTTGATTTTGTAGCATTCAATTTTCAGTAGATTTATTGATAATTTCAGCGAGTAATTTTTTAGCGCGTAAAAGTTTTACTTTGATATTGCTAATAGGTTCATTTAGTAAGTCGCCCATTTCTTTATAACTCATTTCTCTAAAATATCGCAGATTGATAATTTCTTGATGTTGAGGTTTTAATTTTTTTAAATGATGTAATAAATGCGCTAAATTTTGATCTATAATTAATTGATCTTCAGCAGAAGGAGATTCGTCGAAAATCTTGTAAGCTTCAGATTCTTTTTTGTTAATTGAAACAGTTTCAGCACGTTGTTTTCTTAAATGATCTAAAAATATATTTTTAGAAATTGTAATTAACCAAGTTTTGAAATTGTAATTGTTGTTGTATAAATTAATTTTTTCAAATGCTTTTGAAAAAGTTTTTATGGTAATATCTTCAGCTTCATCTTCGTCACCAGTTTTTGAAAATTGAAATCTGTAAACATCACTCCAATAGGTATTTAACAAGGTGTTAAATGCCTTTTGATCCT
The DNA here is from genome assembly GCF_004121075.1 of Lutibacter sp. HS1-25. Classification (GTDB taxonomy): domain Bacteria; phylum Bacteroidota; class Bacteroidia; order Flavobacteriales; family Flavobacteriaceae; genus Lutibacter. Next base: position 65,517 of record NZ_RHLN01000013.1, on the reverse strand, counting down.
TTTTTTTTGCCTTTTCAATTAAATCAGCAATATCAATATCTTTATTTACCAATGTAAGGGTTTTGAAAATAGATTTTTTATAAAGATAATCATTTGGATGAAAATCAAAAATAATTCTAAAAAAGGTGCAATTAAAATCAAATCTTTTTCATTTAATTTTTTTGCTGAAGACCAAATAACAGCATAAAAAAGTATGATTTTAAAAAGTAATAAACCTGCTATTATTTGCCATTGAAATTGAAATGAAATAAGCAATAGTCCAATTATCCAAAAAGATACTTTTGAAACAAAATACATTCCTAATAAAAATTGATGTATTGTTTTGTAATGGCTTGCTGTTGAAATGTGTCTTCTTTTTTGTGCAATCCAATCTTTTAAAGTCAATTTTGGAATAGATTCTATAAAACTGTTTTTTGAAGTGCAGAAACTTGTATTTTTTTTTGTAGCTATTTGGTTTACAAACAAATCATCGTCACCAGATTTAACATGCATATGTTTTGAAAATCCTTTTGCTGCAAAAAACTCAGATTTTGTATAGGCAATATTGCGACCTACTCCCATATAAGGTAATCCAAATTTTGCATACGAAAAATACTGAATTGCAGTTAGTAAGGTTTCATACCTAAGTAACTTATTTAGTAAAGATTTTTTAATTTTTTTATAAGGACTATAACCTAAAATCAACTGTTTTTTTGAAGTAAAATGAGAAACCATTTCAGCAATCCAATTGTCAGATACGGGTTTGCAATCGGCGTCAGTAAAAAGTAAATGCTCGTAACTTGCGGCTTTTATTCCTAGGGTTAAAGCGTATTTTTTACTTCCCCAAAATTGTTCATTTTCAGCTACATCAACAATTTTAATTTGATTTGGAAATTCAAGTTTAAATTGTTCAATAACATCCAACGTTTCATCGTGAGAATTGTCGTTGATTAAAACAAGTTGAAAATTTGGATAATTTTGTTTTAGAAAATAAGGTATATTTTCAATTAAATTTTGAGCTTCATTTTTAGCACAAATAATTACTGAAACAGGCTCTGTAAAAGAAGTTTCAATTGTTTTTTGTTTTGAAAAAGAAAAAAAACTGAATAGAAAAAAGTTATAAAAAAATTGAATACAAAAAATTACTATAAAAGCAATGAATAGATATTCAAGCATAGTTTACCTGTTTTCACATTGGTCAGCAGTTTTTCCACAGTAGCCACAAGGCTCTCCATTTTTGTTTAAATGTGGATTTTGACTGGCGCAAGTACCTGCAAATTTACCGCCTTTTTTAGCCCATAGTTTTATTGCAATTCCTGCAACACCAATTCCTAACAATACAAGGGTAATTAACAATAATTTCATACAAATAATTTAAGAGTGCAAATATAAGAATTAAACTTGTGATTGCACATTATTTAATTTGGAAAAAGTAAATATTTAAGACGAAAAATTGTTAAATAAAAAGACTCACCAAATTTATAAAAATAGGTGAGTCTTTAATTTGAAGTATTATGAATTAACTATTTTCTTTTACTAGTTCATCCTGAATGTTATTAGGAACCAACTCAAAACTTGCAAATTTGGTATTAAAATTACCTCTACCTTGTGTTATAGATCTTAAATTTGTTGAGTATCTATACATTTCAGCTAAAGGTACTTTTGCTTTAATTGTTTGGTATTTTCCTTCGCTATCCATTCCTAAAATTATAGCTCTTCTCGATTGTAAATCGGTCATTACATTTCCCATTAAATCTTCAGGAACTTTAACAGTTAAATCGTGAATAGGTTCTAATAATTTAGGTTTGGCTTCTAAAAATGCAGCTTTAAAAGCGTGAGCTGCAGCAATTTTAAAAGAAATATCATTTGAATCTACAGAGTGCATTTTACCGTCGTAAACCATAACTCTTATGTCGCGGGCATACGAACCTGTTAGTGGACCTTCTTCCATAACTTCTAAACAGCCTTTTAATACTGATGGTAAATAGCGAGTATCAATAACACCACCAACTATGCAGTTGTAAAAAATCAATTTTCCGCCCCAATCTAAATTCACTTCTTCTTTTCCTCTTATGTTAAAGCCTTCAGGTTCTGGCATTCCTTCAAACCAAGGTTCAATTTTTAAATGTACCTCTCCAAACTGACCAGAACCACCTGATTGTTTTTTGTGTTTGTAACTTGTTGATGCAGAGCGTTGAATGGTTTCTCTGTATGCAATTTTAGGTTGGTCAAATGTTGCTTTAATACCGTAGAGTTTTTCAAGAGTCCAGTCTATGGTTGCTAAATGCAATTCGCCCTGACAGGTTAAAATTTGTTGTTTTAATTCTTTTGAATAACTGATGCTTACCGTAGGATCTTGACTGTGTATTTTTTTCAGTGCTTCGTTTAATTTTTCATCATCATTTTTATCAACAGCATTCACACATTTAGTTATTCTTGGTTCAGGAAAAACAATTGGCTTAATGGTAATATTTGAGCCTTTGGTTCTTAAAGTGTCATTTGTTTCGGTGTATTTTAGTTTTAAAGTTGCGCCAATATCACCTGCGCTTAATTTTTCTACTGGCTGGCGGTTTTTACCATCCATAATATACAGTTGATTGATAATTTCAATTTCGTCGTTTCTTGAATTTTCTAATTTATCATTTTGCTTAATTTCACCCGATTTTACTTTGAAAAAACTAATCTGACCTAAATTTGGTTCGTACAATGTTTTGAAAATAAATAAAGAAGTTGGTGCATCAATTTTGCATTCAACCAATTCACCATCAATACTTTGTTCAGGTTTTAAATCGGCAGCAGAAGGCGCAACATTGTCTATAAAGCCCATCAATCTACCAGTTCCCATATCATTTAATGCTGAAATACAGAAAACAGGAAACAATTCGTGATTTAACATCCCTTTTTTAATTCCTTTACGCATTTCATCTTCATTTAAAGTGCCTTTGTCAAAAAACAATTCCATCAAATCTTCATCATTTTCAGCAGCTTTTTCAACCAATTCATTGTGAAGTTCGTTGGCTATTTCAATTTGATCTTTAGGGATTGCTAATTTTTCAGGTTTTCCACCTTCAGCACCAAATTTGTACATTTTCATTTTTAAAACGTCAACAATACATTGGGCACCATCTACTACAATTGGATATTGAATTTTAACGGCATTTTTACCTACCAATTCAACAATACTTTTAAAACTTTCATCAAAATCGGCATTAGGATTGTCGATTTGGTTGATTACAAATAAAGTAGGTTTTGAAAAACGATCTACATAATTCCATATAATTTCTGTACCAATTTCAACACCATGTTGTGCATTAATAACCGTAACAATTGAGTCTGCAACGCGCATAGTTGAGGCGATTTCTCCAATAAAATCGTCTAAGCCAGGAGTGTCTATAATATTTATTTTGTAGTTGCGCCATTCGGTATGAAGTGGAGTGGCAAAAATGGAAGTTTCTCTTTCGTGTTCAATTTCGTGATAGTCTGAAACGGTATTTTTGTTTTCTACGCTACCACGGCGGCTGACTAAGCCAGCTTCAAAGAGCATTGTTTCTGCAAGTGTGGTTTTTCCACTTTTGTGAGCACCTACAAAAGCAACATTTTTAATGTGTTTGTCATCGTATATTTTCATAATATTTGCGGTTTATATTAAAAAGTCTTATAAAGTTAGCAAATATTTAGCATTAAAATATGACGAATGTTAGGTTTTGGTTACTTATATGGTTGAAAAGTAGCTTATTGAAAAATTCTTAGTAACAGCGTAGCGTTGAAGTTTATTTGGGTTTAAAAGTCAAAAGTGCAAAGTCCAAAGTCAAAAGGTTAGAGGGATTATCAGATAAACGTGAACCAAATATGTAAATAGAAAATCGGAAATGATCATCTAATTACATTTCATCCTAAAAAATCAACAATTCAGAAAACTTAAATTTTGTAGTTGTTTAATTTCTTACACTTTTGAAGTGTGAAAATTAATTATAAACGCTAAAAACAATTTAAAATGCAACAATTTCTAATAGCCATTGCACTTTTATTTACATCTTATTTGGTAGCGCAAACAAGTGTAGCACAAAAAGTAACTGAAAACGGACAAACAATTAAAGTAACTGTGCCAAATGCGTTAACTGATGCTGGTACTATTAAATTTTCTATTCATACCAAAGATTCTTTTTTAAAAATGGAGCCTTTACAATCGCAGTCGAGTGCTGTTAAAAATGGTGTAGGTACAGTAGTATTTACAAATATACCAACAGGTGAATATGCGATTGTTTGTTTTCATGACGAAAATGAGAACGGTAAAATGGATTTTGAATTGAATGGAATGCCCAAGGAAGCTTTTGGGGCTTCAAATAATGTTATGAATTTTGGTCCGCCACAATTTGAAACTTCAAAATTTGAAGTTAAAAATGAAAATCTTGATATCGAAATTAAGTTTTAAATTGCAGTTGATAAAAAGTTAGATTCCAAATAATGAAGACAGCATTTAAATACCTTTTAAAAATTTCAATAATAGTTGGGTTTTCAATATTTATTGTAGAGAGATTGCTTACTACCAATGGATTTGATATTGCTCCAGTAGAATTGGTAAAAATATTGGGAATTCATTTTATGTATGCTTTTGTTTTAACGGTTGTTAATGCTTATTTTTTTAAGTATTTAAATGAAAAATTGGGTTGGAAAGACCACGCTAAAAAACGCTTAATTATTGGTGCAATTGGTTCTGTTTTGGCTACTATGTTAGGCCTGGTGCTATTAAGGTTTATAACTATAGTGATACTTTATAATAAGCCAATTGATGATTTTTTTAATGACCCTTATGCAACAAATTATTATGTGTTTGGTTTGGTAATTACTTTAATTGTTAGTTTAATTTTTCATACGATCTTTTTTTACAAGGCAATGACCAAAAAGAAAGTAGAAGAACAACAAATAGTAGCAAAAACTGAAACAGCCAAATACGAGTCGTTAAAAAGTCAGATTGATCCTCATTTTTTATTCAACAGTTTAAATGTTTTAACATCATTAATTGGCGAAAACCCTAAGCAAGCAGAAGTATTTACAACCAAATTAGCCAAGGTTTACAGGTATGTTTTAGAGCAAAAAAACAAGGATTTGATTGATTTAGATGAAGAATTACAATTTGCCAAAGCATATATGGAATTGCTTAAAATGCGTTTTGAAAATGCTGTTACTTTTGAAATTCCAGAGAAATCGAGCAATTTAGAATTAAAAATAATTCCGTTATCGTTACAATTACTGTTAGAAAATACAGTAAAACACAATGTGGTTTCAACCGAAAATCCTTTAAAAGTTGTGATAACTGAAGAAGTTGGATATTTAATAATTACCAACAATTACAACCCTAAAACTACTATGGAACAAGGAACCAAAGTAGGATTGAAAAATATTATAGACAGATATGATTTAATTACCTTAAAAAAGGTGTCAGTCGAAAAAAATGCAGATAGTTTTATGGTGAAATTACCATTATTAACTCAAAAAACAACGATTATGAAAACATCAGAAAATTTAGAAAACAGTAAATATTTAAGAGCAGTAGAACAAGTAGAACATATCAAAGGTTTTTATTCAAGTTTAATAGCCTATTGTATTGTAATACCTTTTTTAATTTATATTAATTTAACCTACGTACCACAATTTCGTTGGTTTTGGTTTCCAATTGTAGGTTGGGGAATTGGATTGGTTTTTGGAGCATTTAAGGCCTTTGCTTACAATCCGTTTTTAGGAAGAGATTGGGAAGAACGCAAAATTCAGGAATATATGAATGAAGATAAAAAACAATATTGGGAGTAATTAAATATAGTTTGAAAGTCAAAAGCCGAAAGTCAAATTATACTGATTTCTAAGCGAAGTCGAAGCGATAATTTTATAACAAATATATTAAGCAACCAGCTAAAGGCATAAGCCAGTAGCTAAAACGATAAAAAAAATGAAAACAAATTATACAGAAGAAGAAAAATATCTTAGAGCAAAGAAAAGAGTAGAAAATATCAAAGGGTTTTATGCCAATTTAACAGCTTATTGCTTGGTAATTCCTTTTTTGTTTTTTATAAATTATATGACATCGCCTGGGTATTATTGGGCTTGGTGGCCAATGATGGGTTGGGGTATAGGTGTTGTATTTCACGGTTTTGGAGTGTTTGGAAATAACTTAATTTTTGGAAAAGATTGGGAGGAACGAAAAATTAAAGAAATAATGGAAAAAGATAACAATCGTAAATTTTAAGAAGATGGAAAATTCAAGTTTAGAAGAGCAAAAATATATCAGAGCCAAAAAACGGGTAAAGTCTATCAAAGGTTTTTATGTTCATTTAACTGTTTTTGTTATCGTAAATGCTTTTTTGTTAATTTCAAGCGCAGTTTCTTATGGTGGATGGAAAATATTTTGGGAATGGCAATCGTACAATACCTTAATATTTTGGGGAATAGGAATTGTTTTTCATGCGTTTAATGTATTCGGAATGCAGTTTTTATTAGGGAAAGATTGGGAAGAACGTAAAATTAAAGAAATTATGAACAAAGATAAAAAAGAATTTTGGGAGTGATATTTAGTCAAAAAGTAAAAAGTAAAAAGTAAAAAGTAAAAAGTCAAAAAGTACAACTATTAAATACTAAAAATGAAAGTAGTAATTATTGAAGACGAAAAACCTGCTGCTCGAAGATTGAGCAGAATGTTAAACGAATTTGGTATAGAACCAATTGCGATGTTACACTCCGTTGAAGAATCGGTAAATTGGTTTTATAACAACGAACACCCCGATTTGTTATTTTTAGATATTCAACTATCTGATGGTTTGTCTTTTGAAATTTTTGAAGAAGTTGATGTCAAAAGTGCCATTATTTTTACCACTGCTTATGACGAATATGCTTTAAAGGCATTTAAGTTAAATAGTGTAGATTATTTGTTAAAACCAATTGATAGTGATGAACTTCAAAATGCCATTGATCAATACAATAAATTGCAAACTTCAGCAAAAATTAATTTTAATATAGAACAGATTAAAAAATTGGTTGCGCCTTCTGAAAAAAGCTATAAAAAGCGTTTTACAGTAAAAATAGGACAGCATTTAAAAATGATTTCAGTAGAAGCTATTGAATGTTTTTATAGTGAAAACAAGGCAACTAACATACATACAATAGACAATAGAAGCTATTTGCTCGAAGAAACTTTAGAACAATTGGAAGAAAAACTAGATCCAGCATTGTTTTTTAGAGCCAACAGAACATTTTTAGTAAATATCAACGCCATAAAAGATATTATATCGTACAGTAATAGTCGTTTAAAGTTGATTTTAAACTCGTTTTCAGCAACCGAAATAATTGTTAGTCGAGAACGTGTAAAAGACTTTAAAAATTGGATAGAGTAGGTTTGAATGTCAAAAGTTTTAAGTCTAAAGTCAAAAGTCAAAAGTCCTGAAGTCAAAAATCAAAAGTCTAAAGTTCGAAGGTGTTATTTCGAAATAAATAGACATGATAATCTATAAACCTCAAACCTCAAATATCAAACTTCAAATATCTAATATCAATATCAAATATTTATTTCCCAAACAGATCCATTCCAGGAATATTTGGCATCCCGTCTTTGGCAGCATTGGCAAGCTCTAATTCGTTGATGTTTTTTGCTTTTTCCAAGGCAGTATTTAGAGCAATTATAAGGTAATCTTCAATTTCTTCCTTATCGGTTAAACTATCATCAATAGAAATATTTGTTACTTTACTATTGGCAGTAACAGTAACTTTTACCATTCCGTTTCCAGCATCACCATCAATAAAAATACTGTTTAAACGTAATTTTGTGGCTTCAATTTTTGCCTGAGCTTCTTTTAATTTGCCCATCATTCCAGCTAAATCTCCAAACATTTTAATATATTTTAACAAGTTGCAATGGCAAATATACTATTTTTGCCCAATAAAATAAATGTATGATTGTAAGTGGAGTAAAAGCGCCAAGAGCTGAAAAGATCGCAAAGAAATTAGAAATTCATGGTGATGTAAGAATAGATAATTATTACTGGTTAAACGACAAGGAAAATCCCAAAGTAATAGCCTATTTAAATGCTGAGAATGATTATTACAATGAAAAAACTGCACATACAAAGCAGTTTAAGGATGATTTATTTGAAGAAATGAAGGCGCGTATTAAGGAAGATGACGAATCTGTACCTTATAAAAAAAATAACTATTACTACATTACTCGATTTAAAAAAGGAAATCAATATCCAATTTATGCTCGAAAATTTGAAACTTTAGAAGCAGAAGAAGAGGTAATGTTTGATGTAAATAAGTTGGCCGAAGGATATAATTATTATAAACTTTCGGGTTTATCAATAAGTCCAAACAATAAAATAGCATCTTTTGGAGTAGATACTACAGGCGGACGAGAATATACCTTACAATTTAAAAATTTGGAAACAGGTGAAATTTATCCTGAAAAAATTATAAATACCACAGGAGGTTCTTGTTGGGCAAGTGACAGTAAAACTATTTTTTACACTAAAAATAATGTGTCTACTTTACGTTCAGAAAAAATATTTCGTCATGTTTTAGGTACAGATCCTAAGGCAGATGTTGAAGTATTTTACGAAGCAGATGAAACATTTAACGCTTTTGTTTATAAAACAAAGTCAGGTAAATTTATTGTAATTGGTTCAAGTAGCACGGTTTCAACCGAATATCAAATTTTAGATGCCAATAATCCTACAGGCGATTTTAAAGTTTTTCAAACAAGAGAGCGCGATTTAGAATATGAAATTGCCCATTTTGAAGATAATTTTTACATACTTACCAATAAAGATGGTGCTACCAATTTCAAAATAATGAAAACTTCAGAAACAAATACTTCTAAAGAAAATTGGATTGATTTGATTTCGCATAGAGAAGATGTTTTAATTGAAGATATTTCTATTTTTAAACAGTTTTTAGTTGTTGAAGAGCGTTCAAATGGTTTATGTCAAATTAGAATTAGACGTTGGGATGGTTTGGAAGATTTTTATTTGCCTTTTGGAGAAGAAACCTATTCGGCAGGTGTTTATTACAATCCTGAATTTGACACAAATATTGTTCGTTATGGTTACAATTCTATGACAACACCAAGTTCGGTAATTGATTTTAATGTAGATACCAAACTAAAAACAATTGTAAAAGAACAAGAAGTTTTGGGTGGTAATTTTGATAAATGTAATTATAAAAGTGAGCGTTTATGGGCTACAGCTACTGATGGCACTCAAATTCCAATGTCTATTGTTTATCATAAAAACACTTTGTTAAGCGAAAACACAGCATTGTTATTGTATGGTTATGGTTCTTATGGTATTACTGTAGATGCAGGTTTTAGTACCACTCGCTTAAGTTTGTTAGACCGAGGTTTTATTTTTGCCATAGCGCACATAAGAGGAGGAGAGTATTTAGGGAGAAAATGGTACGAAAACGGAAAATTACTTCAAAAATTAAACACATTTACCGATTTTATTGCTTGTGCTAATTTTTTAATTGACAATAAATATACTTCAAGTAAACATTTGTATGCAAATGGAGGTTCTGCAGGTGGTTTATTAATGGGTGCCGTTATTAATCAAAGACCAGATTTGTTTAATGGTATTATAGCAGCTGTTCCTTTTGTAGATGTTTTAACTACTATGTTAGACGATAGCATTCCGCTTACAACTGGTGAATATGATGAATGGGGAAATCCAAATGAAAAGGAATATTATGAGTATATGAAATCATATTCTCCATACGACAATGTAATTCAACAAAATTATCCTAATATTTTAGTTACAACAGGTTTATACGATTCTCAAGTACAGTATTTTGAACCTGCAAAATGGGTAGCAAAATTAAGAGAGTTAAAAACAGATTCAAATCTACTACTTATGCATATTAATATGGAAGCTGGTCATGGCGGTGCTTCTGGGCGTTTTGAGGCCTTAAAAGAAGTGGCAAGAGACTACAGTTTTTTAATTGATTTAGAAGTTTCATTGTGATTTCAAAAAAAATATTACATTTGCATGTTGTAGATAATTAATCAAATATTATTTTTAAAAATATTTGATATTGAATTAAACTATTAAAAATGATACAAAATACTGGTATTAGTAACAATATTTTAGACCTAATAGGTAATACTCCATTAATTAAACTTAACAAAATAACCAAAGATCTTTCTGGTAGTTTCTATGCAAAATATGAAGGATTTAATCCTGGGCATTCTATGAAAGATAGAATTGCTTTACATATTATTGAAGAAGCTGAAAAATCTGGATTGTTAAAAAAAGGGAGTACAATTATTGAAACTACCTCAGGAAATACAGGTTTTAGTTTGGCTTTAGTAAGTATTATTAAAGGTTATAATTGTATTTTGGCAGTAAGTTCAAAAGCATCTGCTGGAAAAATTAATATGCTAAAAGCAATGGGGGCAAAAGTTTATGTTTGCCCTGCACACGTTAAAGCCGATGATCCTAGATCATATTATGAAGTAGCAAAAAGATTGCATGCTGAAACTGCAAATTCAGTTTACATCAATCAATATTTCAATCAATTAAATGCTCAGGCACATTACAATAGTACAGGTCCAGAAATATGGAAACAAACAAATGGTGAAATTACCCATTTGGTTGCTGCAAGTGGTACAGGAGGAACAATTTCAGGTATTGGTAAATATTTAAAAGAACAAAATCCCAATATTAAAATTTTAGGTGTTGATGCTTTTGGATCTATTTTGAAAAAATTTCATGAAACAGGTGAGTTTGATCAAAATGAAATTTATCCATACAGAATTGAAGGTTTAGGAAAAAATTTAATTCCTACTGCAACCAATTTTAATGTGATTGATGTTTTTGAAAAAGTTACAGATGAAGCTTCAGCACACAGAGCAAGAGAGTTAGCTGTAACCGAAGGTCTTTTTACAGGATATACAAGTGGTGCAATAGTACAAGCAACAATGCAATATGCAGAGCAAGGTTATTTTAACGAAAACTCAAAAGTAGTGTTGGTATTGCCAGATCACGGTTCTCGTTATATGGAAAAAGTATTTTGTGATGATTGGATGAAAGAACAAGGATTTTTTGATTCGCAGAAACAAGCACATGAAGTTGTAGAATACATCAAATAATTATCAAAATAATAAATAAAAAAAAGAGGTTGAAATTTATTTTAACCTCTTTTTTTGTGTAATTTACATTTGATAGCAAAAAAAAAATCACGTAATTTGCACCCTTGTATGTGTAGTTATCAAATACATATATTTTAAAATAATATATAATGAAAGATTTATTTGAAAGAATAGTAAAAGATAAAGGTCCTTTAGGAAAATGGGCTAAACAAGCGGAAGGCTATTTTGTTTTTCCAAAATTAGAAGGTGAAATTTCTGATAAAATGATATTTAATGGTAAGGAAGTTATTACTTGGAGTATTAACGATTACCTTGGATTGGCAAATCATCCAGAAGTAAGAAAAGCAGATGCTGAAGCCGCGGCTGAATATGGTATGGCTTATCCTATGGGTGCTAGAATGATGTCTGGGCATACAAATTTTCATGAACAATTAGAGCGTGAATGTGCTGAGTTTGTTGAAAAAGAAGCTGCTTATTTGGTAAATTTTGGATACCAAGGTATGGTTTCAGCTATTGATGCTTTGGTTACAAAACATGATGTAATTGTTTATGATGTTGATTCTCACGCTTGTATTATTGATGGTGTTAGATTACACCATGGAAAAAGATTTACTTACAAACACAATGATGTTGAAAGTTTAGAAAAAAATCTTCAAAGAGCTACAAAAATTGCAGAAGAAACAGGTGGAGGAATTTTAGTGATTTCTGAAGGTGTATTTGGAATGCGTGGAGAACAAGGAAAATTAAAAGAAATTGTTGCATTAAAAGAAAAATACAATTTTAGATTTTTAGTTGATGATGCGCACGGTTTTGGTACTTTAGGAGAAGGTGGTAGAGGTGCTGGTTTTGAGCAAGGTGTTCAAGATGGTATTGATGTTTACTTTGCTACTTTTGCAAAATCAATGGCAGGATTTGGTGCATTTTTTGCGGCAGATAAAGACATTATTCAATATTTACAGTACAATATGCGTTCACAAATGTTTGCAAAATCTTTACCAATGCCAATGGTTAAAGGTGCTTTAAAACGTTTGGATATGCTTAGAACAATGCCTGAGTTAAAAGACAAACTTTGGGAAAATGTAAATGCACTTCAAAATGGATTGAAAGAAAATGGATTTAATATTGGTAAAACTAATACTTGTGTTACTCCGGTTTTCTTAGAAGGTGAAATTCCTGAAGCAATGGCTATGGTTCATGATTTACGCGAAAACTACTCTATATTCTGTTCAATAGTTGTGTATCCTGTAATTCCAAAAGGATTGATTTTATTAAGATTAATTCCTACAGCAGCTCACAATTTAGAAGATGTAAAAATAACAATTGCTTCTTTTTCTGCAATTCGTGAAAAATTAGAAGGTGGTGTTTATAAACGTATTGCAGCTTCAATGATGTAATATTTAAATTATAAAAAATTAAAAAGCCTTTTAGATTTGTTTCTAAAAGGTTTTTTTTTGATGATTTATTCAATGTTTATTTAAATCAATTCAATGGTTTAAAAATGCTTTAACTAATTATTTAGACTAGGGTAATTCAATAAAAAAAATCCGCTAAGAGCAATTTCTTAGCGGATTTATATTTTAAAAAGTAGTTAAATTATTGTTTAACCGGTGTTTTTTGAACTTTACTAGGAAAAGTATATGCATAACCTAAAGCAAAAGATAAACTACCCATATGAACTGTACCATAAGTGTCTTTGTCATTTTGTAAAGGTAAAAAACCATAAGAACCTCTTACATCAAATAATAATTCACTGTGCTCGCTAATAGCTGCGGTAACTCCAATACCATACATAGCACCAAAATCAATGGTAGCAAGGTCTTTTGAAATATCAGTTGTTGCTTCAAATGACATAGGTGGAGTTATCGGAATATAATCACCAGCTTCTGGAGAGTATATGAAAATTGAACTCTCTCCTTTTGTTTTTTGTTTAGGGTTGATCATAAAATCAATATAAGGACCAGCGTTTACATAAACACCCCATGTTTCACCTAAACTCCATTCGTATTTAGCCAATACAGGGATTTCTATATAAGAAAATACAGCCTTGTTATCAAATGTAGCATAAGGAACTACTCCTGGAGGTAATTGTAAAGGCTCACCAGTAGCAGGATCCACTAATAAAGCAGCAGGTATTGGTTGCCAACCATTGCGTTCGCCTCCTTTTCTTAAAAAGCCCAATTCAGCTTTTATAGAAAATTCTTCAGTAATACCAAAATCAGCAAATAAGCTACCATCAAATCCAGTAACAGATTCATAATCTTTACTGTAAATGTTGTTATCAGTACTTTTTAAATTTGGAATACCTACACCGGCACGAATACCGTATTTGTTTGTTTGTGCATAATTGGTAGTAGCCACTAATACCAAGCTAATCAATAGAAATTTTTTAAGTTTTTTCATTTAAATGTTTTTTAAAATTAGGTAACGTTACTACACAAATATAATCTTATTATTCATTTGAAAATAATTTGAAGTTAGAAATCATAATAAAATGTTAAAATAAATTTTAAAACTGTTCAAAAACACCCAATCCAAAAAGTGCAAAATCATATTTTACGGGATCGTTTTTGTCCATTTTTCTTAAGTTTAAATCTAACTCATTTAGCGCTTTAGCATCATTTTGTTTTCGGGTTAATAAACCTAATTTTCGTGCAACGTTTCCAGAGTGTACATCTAACGGACAAGATAAAATACTTGGCGAGATACTTTTCCAAATACCAAAATCAACCCCTGTTTTATCGTTTCTAATCATCCACCTTAAAAACATATTAATTCTTTTTGCAGCCGAACCTTTTAGCGGGTCTGAGATGTGTTTTTCAGTACGCTGTAAATGTGGTATTTCAAAAAAAAGTTGTTTAAAATTATGGATAGCAGGTTGTATAGAAGTTTTTGTAGTGTTTTTGCTGAAAACATTTTCAAGTCCTTGATGATTTTTATAAATATGTTGAAGTGATTTTATAAAATACTGAAAATCATAAGCATTAAATGTTCTGTGTACAAAGCTATCAAAATTGTCTAAATGATGCTCTTTGTGGTTCATTACAAAATCATAAGGAGAATTGCCCATCAATTCAACCATTTTAGAAGCATTTTTGATAATCATTTTTCTGTTTCCCCAAGCAATTGTGGCTGTTAAAAAACCAGCGATTTCAATGTCTTCTTTTATTGAAAACTGATGCGGTATTTGAATAGGATCACTTTCAATAAAATTTGGATTGTTATATTGAATTACTTTTTGATCTAAAAATTCTTTGAGTTCGGTTTTATTCAAGGTCTATTTTGTAAATGTGTTAAAATAAAAAGGCGCTTTTAACTTAATAAAAGCGCCTCAATATAAAATATTTTTTATTAAAAGTGTATACCTACACCAATTCCTCCAAATGAAGCAGATCCACCACCAAATTCGCCTAAAATACCCCAAGTGCTGTTAAATTTATATTCAACACCTACATGCGCATTAATATCAAAAATATCGTTGTCTTGACCTACATTAAAACTGGTATCTACACCAGCCCAAATATCCCAAGGTTTTGGTAAATTCATTAAACTATCAAAATAATAATCTGCTTTTACACCAAGTCCAATATAATCAAAATCTAGAGGAATGATTACAGCTGGGGCTACAGTGATATTTTTTGCAACAGGAATTTCGTAATTGGCTTTTATTTTAGTGTTATTTCCAAAAGAAATAGCCAAATTTAACGCTTGATAATCTTCTTGTGCCATTACTGTATTAGAAACACCAACAAATAAACCAGAGAATAGTAAGAATGTAAATAATTTTTTCATGTTTAAAGTTTTTTTAATTATCAACAAATGTAATAATTTCAATGATATCAATTTATAAATGTTTTAAAAACCTTAAGATACTAATTTATAATAATGGTATAAATTTTTGAAGTAGAATCGTCGCTAAAGCAAATGCCATCATCATTAAAAACCAATCCATCACCTATAGATAAATCAATAGAAAAACTAAAAGTACCTTTTTCGGTTGGAATGCCACTAAAATAAATTTTTCGGTGGTCAAAAACATAGTTAATTCCACGTGGAGGTCTGCCTATCATATTAAAATAATATGCAAAATCATCATCGTTTACGTGGTTTGTTGCTGAAGCAGTTATGGTTTCAAAATACTCAATACCTAATTTTCCTTCTGCCAAATTGTTATCGGGTAATTTTGGTTTTACTTTAGCAATACAATCCACAGCTTCATTTAAAAATAATTCACAGCCAGAAAATAGGAGAGTAGTTAAAAACACGATTGTTAATATACTGAATTGAAGCTTAAACCTGTTACTTATTGCAGTTTTCATAATTTCATTTTTTAGAATTGGTTAATGAAATATTTACTAAGGGTTTATTATATAAGTACTATCAATTGTTATACCTTAAGTTACTAAATTAGATGATTGAAAATTTAATTAAGATGATTTTTGAATTATTTTTTCAATTTCTGTTGAAATGATATTGAAGTTTTTTTCAAAATCAAACCACAATATTTCTGTATCTTTTTTATTCCAGGTTACTTGTCGTTTTGCAAATCTTCTTGTATTTTTTTTAATTTCATTAATTGCAAATTCTAAGGTGCAATTTCCATCAAAAAACTCGAATAATTCTCGGTAACCAACTGTTTGTAATGCGTTTAGTTTTTTAAATTCATACAAGTTTTTGGCTTCTTCTAGCAAACCTTCTTTAATCATAATATCAACTCGTTTGTTGATACGATTGTACATAGTTTCGCGATCAGCAGTAAGACCAATTTTTATTGGTATAAAATTTCTTGCAGCTTTGGGTTTGTTTTTAAATTCAGCATAAGTTTTACCAGTACCAATACAAATTTCCAAAGCTCTAATTAAACGATGTGGATTTTCAATTTCAATGGTGTTGTAACTTTCAATATCAAGTTCTTTTAATTCATTTTGAAGAACTTCGATTCCTTCTGAAGTTAATTTTTCATTTAAATTTGCTCTTATTTCCGCAGGAACATCAGGAAAATAGTCTAAACCATTTAATACGGCATTGGCATACAAGCCACTACCGCCAACCATTATCGCTACATTGTTTTTTGAAAAAAGAGCATCTAATTTAGCAAGTGCATCTTTTTCAAATTGTCCAACACTGTAATCTTCAAAAATAGAACGGTTTTTAATAAAATGATGTTTTGCAGCAGCCAATTCTTCAGTAGAAGGTACTGCAGTTCCAATACTCATTTCTTTATAAAACTGACGAGAATCGCACGAGATAATTTCAGCATTAAAATGATTTGCCAATTTTATGCTTAAAGCTGTTTTACCTATTGCGGTAGCACCTACAACTGTGATTAAATAATTTTTCATATTATAATTTTGCGCCACAATTATTACAATATTTGGCATTGTCTAAATGTTTGTCTGAACCACAATTAGTACAATGTTGGGTATTTATAGGAACTTTTGTATCTGCTTTAGTTAACTCGGAAGTAACAATACCCGTAGGAACCGCAATAATTCCATAACCCAATACCATTACAATACTTGCAATAAACTGACCAAATGGTGTGTGCGGAGAAATATCACCATAACCAACCGTAGTTAAGGTTACAATTGCCCAGTACATACTGTACGGAATGCTGGTAAATCCATTTTGTGGTCCTTCAACCAAATACATAATAGTTCCTAAAATAATGGTAAGTACTATAATGGCAAATAGAAAGACAAATATTTTAATTCGGCTGGCTTTAAGTGCTGCAACCAAATTGATAGAAGCACCCATATAGCGTGCTAATTTTAAAATTCGAAAAACCCTTAACAAGCGCAAAGCACGGAGTGCAATTAAGGCGTGTGTACCCACAAAAATTAATGAAATGTATTTTGGAATGGTCGCTAAAAAATCAATAATTCCATAAAAACTAAATATGTAGGAGGTTGGTTTTTTAATACAAATAATGCGGGCAATGTATTCAATAGTAAATAAAATGGTGATAATCCATTCAGAAATATTTAAAATGTTGTGGTATTTTTGGTCAATACTGCTCACACTTTCAAGCATTACCAATACAATACTAATTATAATGGTGATAATTAGAATGATATCAAATAATTTACCCTCTTTGGTGTCGGCTTCATAAATAATATCATGAAGTCTCGATTTCCAATTTACCTGTTTGTTATTTTTTTGTTCAATCAAAATTAAGAATCACTAAATGAAATACTAAGTTAAAGCTTTTAAATAATTAAAACCTTATTATTTTTTCAATGTTGTTTTTTTGAAGGTATTTTTTAATGATATTTCTGTTTGAAATAGAATTATCCATTGGAGAGATAAGTTTTCTAAGTATTTCTAAGTGACTTAATTGGTAACCAAAATCGGTGTAGCAATAACCTTTAAATTCGTTATTTTCAATTAATATAACTGATTTTTCACCTATGGTTCTACCTCTGTCAATGATTAATAAATTATCGTTGCTAAATTCAATAGGTTCCTCTTTAACTTTGGCAATAAAATTATATTTTGGTTTGTTTGTTTTTATTTCTTCGTTAAATTTTAATTGCGCAATTAGCTCATTACCAGTTTCTTCATAAGTCACGGAAACAACATTTTTTTGAATTGTTTGCGCTTTTTTTGATGCACGTAAAAACAATTGATTTACAGCTTTTCTAATGTTTTTGCCTTTGCCAATGTACATTATTTGTGTAGTACAATTATGAACATAAAACAATCCTGTTTTAGACGGCAATTCGTCAAGAATAGTCAATAATTTAGAAGCTAATTTTCTTGGATTTTCTGTAATTACAGCTTCTTTTATAATATTTTTGTGAATGTCTTTAGCTAACAATAATTTAAACAATAGTACTGTTGCAATGGCATCACCATCAGCACGGTGACGACTAGAAATTGGGATGCCTAATGATTTACATAAATTACCCAATTTATAAGAAGGAAGTTCTGGAATCAATGTTTTACTTAATTCAACAGTACAAAGTGTTTTGCGATCATAATTGTAACCAAGTCTTCTAAACTCTGTTGTTAAAATACGATTGTCAAAATCGGCATTGTGAGCAACTAAAACGCAATCTGTTGTAATTTCAACAATTCGTTTTGCAACTTCGTGAAATTTTGGTGCATTTTTAACCATTTCATTGTTAATACCAGTTAAATTAATAACAAAAGGTTGAATGTCTTTTTCGGGATTTACCAAACTAATAAACTGATCTACAATTTCATGACCATCAAATTTATAGATGGCGATTTCTGTAATTCCTTCTTCGTTGAATTTACCTCCGGTAGTCTCTATGTCAAGTATTGCGTACAATTATATATAATTTCTATTTCCAAATATAGCACTTCCTATTCTAATCATGGTACTTCCTTCTTCAATTGCAATTTTATAATCGTCGCTCATACCCATAGATAGTTGTGTAGGATTGAAATTGAAAGAACTGTATTTTTTTGAAGCTTCAAAATAATTTTTCAATGATCTAAATTCTTCACGTACTATATTTTCATCATTTGTAAAAGTAGCCATTCCCATAAAACCCAGAATTTGAATATTTTTCAAGCTTTCAAATGCTGTTGATTCTAAAAGTTGATCTACTTCTGTAAATGAAAAGCCAAATTTGGTATCTTCTTTTGCAATTTTAAGTTGCAACAAACAATTGATAATTCGGTTGTTTTTAAGGCCTTGTTTGTTAATTTCTTTCAATGTTTTAAAACTATCAACCCCATGAATTAAATTTACAAAACCAGCCATGTATTTTACCTTATTGCTTTGTAAATGTCCAATCATATGCCATTGGATATCTTTTGGAAGTTGCTCGTATTTTTCAACCATTTCCTGAATTTTATTTTCGCCAAAAATGCGTTGTCCGGCATTGTAAGCTTCAAGAACATCACTTGCAGGTTTTGTTTTTGAAACAGCAACTAACTGAACGTTATCAGGAAATGATTGTAAAATGCTATGTAGGTTGTTTTTTATAGACACAAACTACTATTTTAATTTATTAATTACCAGTCCAGAACGTAATTTAGGTTCGAACCAGGTTACTTTTGGAGGCATAATATTTCCAGTATCGGCAATGTTCATTAATTGATCCATACTTACAGGGAATAAAGCAAATGCAACAGCCATTTCACCACTATTTACTCTTTTAGATAATTCTCCTAAGCCACGAATACCACCAACAAAATCAATTCTTGTTGAAGTTCTTAAATCTTTGATATCTAAAACAGGCTCTAAAATACATTTAGATAAAACGCTAACGTCAAGGCTACCAATAGGATCATTGTCGTTAAAAGTGCCCTCTTTTGCAGTAAGTCCGTACCATTTTCCATTTAAATACATAGAAAAATCATGTAATTGACTTGGTTTTACGATTTCTTCGGAAACTTGGTTAATTGTAAAATTTTCTTCAACTTTAGCAATAAACGCATCAGTACTTAAACCATTTAAATCTTTTACAACACGGTTGTAATCTATAATTTGTAATTGGTTGTCTGGAAAATGAACTGCCATAAAAAAGTTGTAATCTTCATTTCCAGTATGATTTGGATTTTGTTTGCTAAATTCTTCGGCCATTCCTGCAGCAGCAGCAGTTCTATGATGCCCATCTGCAACATAAGTACAAGGTACTTTTTCTTTAAAAAGTTGCTCTAAAGTTTTATTTGTATCAGCATCTTCAATTACCCAAAAATGATGTCCAAAACCATCTTCTTCAGCAAAAAAGTCGTACTCAGGGTTTTTAGTGGTTACAATGTTAGAAACAATTGCATCAATTTCTGGCACTGCTCTGTAAGTAAAAAATACAGGTTCAATGTTTGCTTCTAAAATACGAGAAAGCACTTTACGATCTTCTTCTTTATCAGGTCTTGTAAGTTCGTGTTTTTTAATGTTTCCATCTAAATAATCTTGGCAAGAAGCGGCACCTACAATTCCGTATTGTGTTTTTCCATTCATAGTTTGCGCATAAATATAATATTTAGGCTCACTATCTTGTGTTAAAGTTCCGTTTTCTTGAAAAATTTCGAAGTTTTTACGTGCATGTAAATAAACTTTTTCATCGTGTGCATCAATGTCTTTTTCAAATTCAATTTCAGCACGTGTTATACGTAATAATGATGCGGGTTTATCTTTTGCCATAATTGCAGCTTCTTCAGAATTCATTACGTCGTAAGGTAAACATGCAACTTCTTTAACTTTATTTTGAGGTGGACGAAGTCCTTTAAAAGGTTTAATTATTGCCATATTAAGTTTTGTGTTTTTATAATAACTAATGTGTCAAAGTTACAATTATAAACTAAAAAAGGCTGTTAAATAACAGCCTTTTTTTAAATATATGTACTACAAATTATTTTAATATTTCAACAATTTGTTGTGCTAATTCTGTTCCAATTCTATCTTGTGCTTCAGCAGTTGCTGCACCAATATGTGGAGTTAAAGATAGGTTAGGGTTCATTAGTAATTGAACTTCAGGTTTTGGTTCTTTTTCAAAAACGTCTAAAGCAGCTTTTGCAATTTTACCACTTTCAATAGCTTTTACCAATGCAACTTCATCAACTACACCACCACGTGCTGCGTTAACTAAAATAGCGCCGTCTTTCATTATTTCAAATTCTTTTGTTGAAATAGCGTACTCTTTTTGAGCAGGAACGTGTAAAGTTAAAAAGTCAGCTTGTTTTAAAACTTCGTCTTTTGCAATTGTTTTAACGTTAAATGAAACTTTTTGACCATCAAAAAACTCTAATTCTAAATCTGCACTTTCTAAAAATGGGTCAAAAGCAATAACTTTCATTCCTAATCCTAAGGCAACCTTTGCAGTTGCTTGACCAATTCTACCAAAACCAATTACACCCAAAGTTTTACCTTTTAGCTCAATACCTTTAGCATAAGCTTTTTTTAATGTATTGAATTTTGATTCACCTTCTAAAGGCATGTTACGGTTTGCATCGTGTAAGAAACGAACCATTCCAAATAAATGAGCAAAAACCAACTCTGCAACAGAGTGAGAAGATGCTGCAGGTGTATTAATTACTTTTAGGCCTTTTTCGCGAGCATATTCAACATCAATATTGTCCATTCCAACACCACCACGACCAATAATTTTTAAAGAAGGGCAATTGTCTATAATATCTTTTCTAACTTGTGTAGCACTTCTTACAAGTAATACAACAATTTCATTTTTGTTTATGTAATCTACCAATTGATCTTGTGCAACAGTAGTTAAATCCACTTCAAAACCATTTAATCCAAGAGCTGCTATACCACTTTTGGCTAAACCGTCATTTGCTAATACTTTCATTATAATATATTTTTGTTATTAGTTTTGTTTTTCAAGTTGTTGCATTGCATCAATAAGTACTTGAACACTTTCAATAGGCATTGCATTGTAAATACTAGCTCTATATCCACCAACTGATCTGTGACCTTTTATACCACTAATACCAGCTGCATTCCAAATTTTGTCAAATGCTTCTTGGTCAGCTTCGTTAGTTAAGTTAAAAGTAACGTTCATTAATGAGCGATCTTCTTTTTCAGCAAAACCTTTAAAATGAGGATTTCTATCAATTTCAGCATACAATAAAGCAGCTTTTTCTTCATTTATTTTTTCGATAGCTGGAATACCACCTAAGTCTTTTAACCATTGTAATGTTAACATTGAAACATATACAGAGAAAACAGCAGGTGTATTAAACATACTGTCGTTTTTGATATGAGATTGATAATCTAACATTGCAGGAATTTGACGTCCAGTTTTTCCTAAAATTTCGTCTTTAACAACAACAAGTGTTGCACCAGCAGGTCCCATATTTTTTTGTGCTCCAGCATAAATAATATCGAATTTGCTAAAGTCTAACTGACGAGAAAAGATATCAGAACTCATATCAGCAACTAAAGGTGCATCAGTTTTTGGGAAATCTTTTATTTGAGTACCATAAATAGTGTTGTTACTAGTTACGTGGATATAGTCAACGTCTTTTGGTACAGTGTAATTTTTAGGTATGTAGTTGTAAGTTTTATCTTTAGATGAAGCAAACACTTCAACATCACCTAATAATTTAGCCTCTTTGATAGCTTTAGAACTCCAAGCACCTGTGTCTAAATATCCAGCCTTACCGCCAACTTTCATAATATTATAAGGTGTCATCAAAAATTCTAGACTTGCACCACCTTGTAAAAATAATACGGAGTAACCTTCAGGTAGGTTTAATAATTCTTTTACTAAACTTACTGCTTTATCCATTACAGCAATAAACTCTTTGCTTCTGTGTGAAATTTCTATTAATGATAAATTAAGACCATCAAAATTAAGTATCGCTTCGGCAGATTTTGCTAAAACTTCTTGAGGTAAAATACAAGGACCTGCGCTAAAATTATGTTTTTTCATTTTTATAAAATATGAATTAAATTTCTGACAAATTTCGTTAAAAAAATATAAAAAAGAGTAAAATATTTATTAAAAAAAATCGCTACTTTTCGTTAAAAATTCAATGGTATCGACATTATCGGCATAATTCCATAATTTTGGATGTTGAGTTTTGCCGAATTTTACGAAATCTACAACGTTTTCGTTACTCGCAATACATTGAATTTGCTCACTTTCTGCTTTTAGCTTTTTTGTCAAGATTTCAAAATCGTCATAATGCTCATAAAATACAGTTGCAATAGGCGAGCTATAACTACTGTCTTCCTTCAACATTACAAATCCATTTTCTAATATTTTAAACATACTCATTAAATAAACGGCTTTATTATAGTCGTAATTGTTTTCGTATTTTTTGTAATTTATAATGTCGTTATATTTGTATAAGGCATTGAATAGTAAATCGAAATTGTAATTTTTTGGCACAAATAATTTTGAAACACTTCTACAACCCAATCCAAAATATAGAAAAATGTCTTCACCCAAGGCTTCAAGTTCTTCATTGGTTTCTTTTCCTGTAATTATGGCAACCGAATTTCTGTTTTTACGAATAATATTTGGGTATTTTCCAAAATAATGCTCAAAATAACGTGCAGTATTGTTACTTCCAGTTGCAATAACGGCGTCAAAATTGGTTAATTTTTCTTGTGTAAAAGTAACGCTGTTTTTAAATGAAGGATTGTAATGTTCTAAATATTTAACTATTAAAGGTAAAAAATGTTTATCATGTGATGAAAGTTTTACCAAGGCTTTATTTCCTGTAATAAGCACACACAACAAATCATGAAAACCCACCAAAGGAATGTTACCAGCCATAATAATGGCTACAGTTTTTGGTTCGGTATTTTCATTAAAAGAGTATTTTGAAGTCCATTTATTCAAATTATCAATGCTCAAAGCATTGCTCCAACTTTCAATTGCTGTAAGCACATTGTTTTTTGTAAACCATCCGTTAAACTCTTGAGCTCTTTCGATTTGCATTTTAAAAGCATCAAAAAATAGCGTGTTGAATTCTGAATTGTCTGTTTTTTCAATTTTTGAATTAGAGAATTGTTTAAAAAATACACCTAGTTTTGCAAAAGCTTCTTTTCGTTGCTCTAATTTCATTGTCGTAAAAATTTTATATTTGCTGCAAAATTAATCTAAATACATAGTATGGCAATAAAAATAACAGATGAATGTATAAATTGTGGCGCTTGTGAAGCAGAATGTCCAAACAATGCTATATATGAAGCGTCTGAAGATTGGAAATACAGTGATGGAACTTCACTTGAAGGAGGTGTGGTTTTGCCAAATGGTAATAAAATTGATGCTGATGAGTTGCAGGAACCTTTAAATGACGAATACTATTTTATTGTAACAGATAAATGCACAGAGTGTAAAGGTTTTTTTAACGAGCCACAATGCGCAGCAGTTTGTCCTGTTGATTGTTGTGTACCTGATGAAGATAATGTTGAAACTGATGAGGTTTTATTAGCTAAACATCAATTTTTACATAAGGGAGACGTATAGTTGAATTTTTAAAAAATTAGTTTAAGGCAGGATCTTCAGGTGCATTTGCCCAAATTTGGTATTCTCCACCAAATTTAAGCAATTGATTTTTCCAAAATTCATCACTTTCTACAGAAAATAAATTCTCAAATTTATTTTCAATAACAACCCAGCTAGATTCAAGGAGTTCTGTATTTAATTGTTCTTGTGACCATCCAGAATATCCTAGAAAAAAACGAATATCATCTGCTTTAATCTTGTTGTTATTTAATAACGCTGTTAATTTTTCAAAATTACCACCCCAATAAATGTTGTTAGCTATATGCACACTATCTGTTATTAATTCGGGTATTTTATGAATAAAATATAGGTTTTCTTGTTCTACTGGACCGCCATTGTAAATTACAAAATCACAATCAATATCTGGAATTAAATCTACAATTGTAAATTCTGAAGGTTTGTTAAGAATAAAACCAATTGTTCCGTCATTATTATGTTCTGTTAAGAATATAACAGACCTATTAAATGATTTGTCGTTTAATATTGAAGGTTCAGCAATTAGCAACCTTCCTTTTGAGGGTTTTATTTTTAGCATAAATAAAGCGTTTGATTAAATGTAATAAAAATATGGAACAAAAAAAAGCTCTCTAATTTTTTTAGAAAGCTTTTTAATAAGATAAACTTTTATGTATTAGTTTACAGCATCGCTAAATCCAGCACCTGCTTTAAATTTAACTACATTTTTAGCTTCAATATTAATGGTTTTTCCTGTTTGAGGGTTTCTACCACTTCTAGCCGCTCTTTTAGAGATAGACCAAGTTCCCCATCCTACTAGTGCAACTTTACCACCATCTTTAAGTGTTTTTGTTACATTGTCTGTTAATGATTCTAAAGCTAACTTTGCTGCTGCTTTTGAAATGCCAGCATCAGCTGCCATAGCATCAATTAAATCTGATTTGTTCATAATTTAAATCTTAATTTATTTTGGTTAAACATATTTCGCTAATAATAGCTTAACAAAGTTAGACGGAATAAGGGTTTGTGCAAGTTTTTAGCATAAAACTTGTTACTTTTGTTAATAAAAGAGGTTAAATGTTAATAACGTTTGTATTTTTTTTGTAAAAAAGCCTGTAAGCCTAGTAAAATATAGGTTTATTGTAAAATAGCTTGCTCGTTAAAACTAAAACCATTTAATAAACTTTTGCTATCCATTTTTCGTTTACCAGAAAGTTGTAAACTTTCAAGTATAATGTAACCATTTGTAACTGCAACTTTAATTTCATTTTTTGAAGTAATTATTTTACCATTTTTGTTTTGGTGGATTGCTTCTTCCTTTTTTACATCAAAAATCTTCAATTTAATTTCTTCATTATTATTTATCAAAGTTGTCCAAGCAGCAGGATAAGGGTTTAAACCTCTAATTAAATTGTAAATATTGTTTAAAGAATCGTTCCAGTTAATTTTACAGGTATCAGTAAATATTTTAGGAGCAGCTTTTTCTTCAATTTCAGGTTGTTTTGTAGTTGTAACAGTACCTTCTTTAATGGCTTGTACTGTTTTTACAACCAATTTACTACCAATATTCATTAATTTATCGTGTAATTCACCTAAAGTTTCATTTTCGCCAATTAAAACTTCTTCTTGTAAAATAATATTTCCGGTATCAATTTTTTCATCAATAAAAAAAGTTGTGACACCAGTTTTGGTATCACCATTTATAATAGCCCAATTTATAGGAGCAGCACCTCTATAATCTGGTAAAAGTGATGCGTGTAAATTAAAGGTTCCAAATTGGGGCATTTGCCAAACTACATTGGGTAACATTCTAAAAGCTACTACAATTTGTAAATTGGCATTTAAAGCTTTTAATTCAGCAATAAAATCTTCACTTTTTAAATTGGTAGGTTGTAATATATTTAATTGGTGTTCTAAAGCGTATGTTTTAACGGCAGACTGATTTAATTTTCGTCCTCTTCCTGCAGGTTTATCGGGTGCAGTAATTACGCCAACTACATTAAATTTTGCTTTTAACAAAGCATCTAAAGTAGCAACAGCAAAATCGGGCGTTCCCATAAATACAATTCTCAAATCTCTCATTATAAATTAAGTTTAAATTTATTTTGCGAAGTTATTGTTATTTTATTTTTCTCTAATAATATTTTTAAGGTATTTAAAATTTCATTTTCTGGGAAATTTAAAATATTTGAAAGTTGTTGCGATGACATTGGCTCTTTTTTTAAAGCTTCTGTAAGTTGAAAAACAATATCTTTTATGGGTGTTTTTTTAGCTTTTGAAGCCAAGCAAACATCACATTTACCGCAAGGTTCGGTTGTACGTTCGTTAAAGTAGGAGAGTAGCTGTGTTGTTCTGCAAACCTGGTTGTTTTCTATAAATTGAATTACTGATTTTAATTTTTCAAATTTCAATTCATTTTGCTGATTGATGCTTTTTGAAATTCGGTTTATGGTATAATCATCTTCTCTAATAACTAAAAAAGTAAGTTTTGAAGTTGTATCAGCATAAGCATAGTTTAAAATTCCAAGATCATTTAATTCTTTTAACTGGTTTATAACTTCTTTTTTTCGAAGGTTTAGTTTTTTTGAAATTACATATTCATTGATAACGGTAAAATGTTCAAAAACACCACCATAACTTCTTAAAATTAATTGAATTAAACTTTCTTTAGAAGGTGTATTTTCAATAAAATTAAATAGTTGTTGGTTACCAACAGTAAATCGAATGGTTGATTTTCGCGTATAATTTTCGTCAAGTAAAATAATGCTTTCGCGTTCTAAAATTTTAAGAGCATTGTAGGTTTGTAGTAAATTCAACTGATATTTAACACAAAATTCTTGCAGCGAAAAATTTACCGATTCAACAGGTGTTTCTCCAATAGAAACACTGTAAAACTGGTTTAAATGTGAATAAATTGTTTTTATAAATTTAACGGTTGCTATGTTTGAAACAAATTTGTTTTCGGTTTCAAATAAGCTTGCTTTATTGGTTAATAATACCGAATATGAATTTTTACCGTCTCTACCAGCCCTCCCAGCTTCTTGTATAAAATTTTCTAAGCTATTTGGTGTATTTATATGAATTACAGCTCTAACATTGGGTTTGTCTATTCCCATACCAAAGGCATTGGTAGCAACCATAATGGGTGTTTCATCTTGCATCCAACTATTAAAAGCATTGTTTTTTTCATCGTTTGATAAGCCACCGTGGTAAAAGCTACTTTTAAAACCGTTTCTGTTTAAAAATTTAGAAACTTCTTTTGTTTGTTTTCTATTGTTGGTATAAACAATGGTAGATTCATTAAACCGACTTAAAACCTGACGCAATTTTCCGTAAATATCTTCAGTAGTTATAATATGAAAAGCTAAATTATTTCGTTTAAATGATTTTTTAAAAATTTGAGCATTTTCAATTTCTAAATTTTGCTGAATATCATCTAACACTTTTTGTGTAGCCGTTGCTGTAAGAGCAATAACACTAGCTTTAGGCTGAAGTTCTTTTAATAATTTTAATTCTAAATACGAAGGTCTAAAATCGTGCCCCCATTCAGATATACAATGGGCTTCATCAATGGCGATTAATGATACGTTTAATTGTTTTATTTTTTCTTGAATAAATTTTGATTGTAATTTTTCGGGCGATAAATACAAGAATTTAATACCGCCAAATTGCAAATTGTCAAAAGCAATCACAATTTCATCTTGTGATAATTGTGAAGTTAAGGCAATGGCTTTGATATTTTTTTCTTGTAAGCTGTTAACTTGGTCTTTTATAAGAGCAATTAAAGGAGAAATAACAATACAAATACCTTCTAAAAGTAAAGCAGGAACCTGATAACAAATAGATTTACCACCACTTGTTGGTAGTAAAACAATACAATTTTCGCCGTTTAAAACACTATTTATAATAGCTTCTTGTGGTTCTCTAAATTGTGAGTGTTTCCAATATTTTTGAAGTATTTCTAAAGGCGTTTTCATTTTTTTATAAATGATAAAATAAAATCGGTTCGTTCTTTAACAGTGCCTTTTGGAACTTCAATAATTGGATAATTTAATTTTTTATAAGTTCGCTCTAAATGATTGTGAATGGCTAAAGCCTGTTCAAAATTTTCATAACGCTCATTATCGGTTATATAAATTTCTTCCCAAGGAGGCATTAAAAACACAAATTCATATCGGTACAAATTACTTTTTTGAATGTATGAATCTGGAAAATCAACACTAATATAATTTAAATAAGCGTGTACATCTGGAATTCCACGGTCAAAAAAAACGAGTTCACTGTTTTTTTTCTCAGATTCAAGATACTGATTGATACGACCTTCTAGTAGTAATTCGCTAAATAACAATGGTTTTGTTAAAAATAACTGTTCAATACCCTGGTCTCGGGCATTTAAAGTTACGGTTCTCGAAATTTCGGGCATACAGGTAAAATCAAGTTTTATTAAAGCTTCAATTACCGTAGATTTTCCTGTTCCAGGGCCTCCAGTGATTACAATTTTTCTTTGCATTTAACAAAAATAAGGTATTGGATAAATTTAACTAAAAATATTCTTGTAATTTTGTTAATTGATATTAACAAAATAATTGTTTAATTTGATGTCTATGCATCTAAATATAAATACCAATGAGCGATAAAAAAGCATTTTACGACAAACTAAAAACAGATTTAAATCAAGATACTACTTTTCCTTCAAAATATTTATTCAAATTTATTGTTCCTTCTAGCGAAGTAGCTATTCAGCAAATTGAAGATTTATTTGATTTTGGAGGTGCGGTTATCAATAAAAATGTATCTAAAACAGGAAAGTTTACAAGTGTATCGATACAGGTAATTATGGATAGTGCAGATGCTGTTATTGAAAAATACCGTGCTGCCGAAAAAATTGAAGGAATTATTTCTTTGTGATAGTTTTAACACCCTTTGCTGAAAATAAAAAATAAATTGCAGCGTTTTCTAAAAAAATAATTTAGCGCTTTTAAAAAGCAAAATAAACACTTTATGAAATTAAAATTGATTATAGCTTTTGCCTTTTTTGCAGGGGCAATTGCTAACTCCCAAAATTCAAATAAAATTTTATTTACAATAGATAATGAACCTTATTATTCAAGTGAATTTTTAGCAGTTTACAATAAAAACTTAAATGTTGTTCCAGATTCAAAAGACAATACAATAGAAAATTACCTACAATTATTTGTAGATTATAAGTTGAAAGTAAAAAATGCTAAAGAGATTGGTTTAGATACCGTTAAAAGTTATATAGATGAGTTAAAGCAATACAAAAATTCATTGATTTTACCTTATTTGGCAGATAAAGAGGTTACTGATAAGTTGGTAAAAGAAGCTTATGAACGCATGAAAATTCAAATTGATGCAAGTCATATTTTAATTTTTGTTGCTGAAGATGCAAAACCTGCAGACACTTTGGCGGCTTATAATAAATTGGTTGAAGCTAGAAACTTAATTGTAAATGGACAAGATTTTGAAGTCGTTGCAAAACAATTTTCTCAAGATCCATCTGCAGCTCAAAACGGAGGTAAACTAGGTTATTTCTCGGTTTTACAAATGGTTTATCCTTTTGAAAATGCAGCTTATTCAACAGCGGTTGGTGAGGTGTCTATGCCATTTAGAACAAAATTTGGCTATCATATTGTAAAAGTAAACGATATTAAAGAATCTCAGGGTGAAGTAGAAGTGGCTCATATTATGTTTAAAAATAAATCAGGAGAAATTTCTAAAAAAGTAGACTCAATTTATCAACTTGTGCTAAAAAATCCTGCTGATTTTGAAATGCTAGCTCAAAAATTTTCAGAAGACAATTCAAGTGCCCCAAATGGAGGGCGTTTAAAAAAGTTCAATTACGGACAAATGATTGAGGATTTTGCCGATGTGGCATTTTCTTTACAAAATGTTGGAGCTATTTCTAAACCATTTCAAACAGCATATGGTTGGCATATTGTTAAATTATTAAATAAATATCCTTTAGAGAGTTTTGAAGTTTTAAAACCAAAATTAACACAACAGGTAGAAAGTGATGAGCGTTCTAAATTGATAGGGAAATCTGTAGTTAATCGTTTGTTTAATGAATACAATGTTGAAGTTTATAATGAAGCATTGAATCAATTTAAAACAGATGATTGGAAGCAAAATCCAGAGAAATTTGACAAAAAACTACTTAAAATTCAGGATTTAGATATTTATCAAAATCAATTTATCAAATATCTTAATAGTGGAAATAATCAGACTTTAGAAGTAGCTTTTAAGGCTTTTCAAGAAGAAAATGTTTTAAATTATTACAAAGAAAATATACAATTTACAAATAAAGAGTTTGCAGCAACATACAAAGAGTTTGAAGAAGGATTGTTATTGTTTGCAATGTTAGAGAAACAAGTTTGGGATAAATCTAAAGACAGTATTGGATTGCAAAATTTTTATGAATCAAATAAAAATAGCAAGTATTTAGATAAAGATTTGGAAACAAATAAAGGACTTGTAATTTCCGATTATCAAAATTATTTAGAAAAAGTATGGGTTCAAGGATTGCATCAAAAATACCAAGTTGAATTTGTAGAGAGGGAGAAAAAACGTCTTTTTAAAGAAAATTTAAAATAATGAGATATTCTTTTTTATACATCATATTTTTGTTGTTTTTATTGCAATCTTGTGACTATTTTACCATAAAGGAAGAGTCTAAAGATGCAGTTGCACGTGTAAATGACACCTATTTGTATAAAACTGATTTGAAAAAAATTGTTTCTAGTGGTACTTCACAGCAAGACAGTATTTTAATAACTAATAACTATATAAATAATTGGGTTAAGCAGCAGTTATTATTGGCAAAAGCACAATTAAATTTAGAAAATAAAGCAGATCAATTTGATGAACTGGTAAAAAAATATCGCCAGGATTTGTATATAAATTCCTATAAAGAAGCTGTTGTTGCAGAGTATTTAAATACTGAAATTACAGATGAAGATATTGAAAAATTTTACAAAGAAAATGGTCAAAATTTTAAGATAAATGAAGAACTGCTAAAGTTGAAATATATTAAGTTAGGGAAAGATGTTTACGATAAAAAGGAGTTGATAAAACTTTTTAATTCTAATAAAAAAGAAGATTTATTAAAGTTAAAATCCAAAGAGCTATCTTTAACATCTCACCATTTAAATGATACAGTTTGGATTAAATATAGCGATTTTATTAATGAGGTTCCTCTGTTTAAAACCGTAAGTCGAGATGAGTTATTAAAAAATGACAATTTTATTCAAAAAGAAGACTCATTAAGCTTATATTTGGTGGCTGTAAAAAAAGTGTTAAATAGAAATGAGGTTGCACCAAAAAGTTATATAGCACCAACAATTAAGCAAATGATTTTGCACCAAAGAAAATTATTATTATTAAGAAATATTGAAGAAACATTAATAGATGATGCACGAAATAATCAACAATTTGAAATATATTAAATTTAAAAACACTTTAATTTTAACCTTTTTATTATGTTTTGCAGGATTAAATGCACAAACAGATAGTACTTATGTAAAAGGTGGGATTGGAAGCCCAATGCCAGATTTTAAGTCAGATACTGTAACAGTTGAAGCGCCACCAAAAGTGATTTCAGAGGCTAGATATAACAATCCGTTAAAGGTTAAAATAGATGGAGTTGCTGTTGTTATTGGTGATAATATTGTTTTAAATTCGGATATAGATAAATTCAAAAAAGAATTAGAATTGAGAATGGAAGGCGGAGATATTGGGATTTCTAATTGTGGAATATTAGAAGAAATAATGACTCAAAAATTAATTGCTCATATGGCAGTTATTGATAGTGTTGCAGTTTCTGAAGCCGAAGTAAATGAAGAAGTAGACCGTAATATCGATTATTTTAAACAACAATTAGGTTCTATGGAAAAAGTTGTTGCTATGTATGGTTTTAATGATGAAGACGATTTAAGAAAAGAATTGTATGAAATTCAAAAAGAGCAATTGTTAATTCGTAGAGAAAGCGCTTCAATTACTGAAAATATTGATGTTACTCCTGAAGAAGTAAGAACTTATTTTAAAAACTTAGAAGTTGATGGTGAATTACCTGAATTTAGTACAGAAATTGTTTTAGCTCAAATTGTAAAAACAATGAAGCCTACTGATGAGGAAACCGAAAGGGTGATTGACAAATTAAATGAAATTAAAAAAGAAGTTGAAGAAGGTTTTAGTTTTAGGTTAAAAGCAATTATAAATTCAGACGATCCTGCGGTGTCTAGTAAAGGACCTGGATCTGGAGGGCAATATACAATTACACGTCAAAGTGGGTTTATAAAGGAGTTTAAAGAAGTTGCGTTTAGTTTAGACGAAGGTCAAGTTTCTGATCCATTTAAATCAAGTTTTGGTTATCATATTATTTTGGTAGATAAAATTAAAGGTCAAGAACGTGTTGTTAGTCATATTTTAATTCAGCCTAAAATTAGTTCAGCCGAAATGAAAGCAGCTGAAGATGAGTTGAAATCAATACGCGATAAAATATTAAATGGTGAAATTACCTTTGCTGAAGCAGTATTACAATACTCTGACGATAAAGAAAACAAAACAAGTGGAGGGTTGATTATGAATCCAGAGACAAATGATACAAAATTTGATCTTACACGTATGGATCCACAATTGTATAACCGTGTTAGTAGTTTAAAACCCGATGAAATAACACAACCATTTTATGAAGAAGTGAGAGGTGGAGATAAAATGTTTAAAATGATAAAAGTTGTTGGAAAAATCGATGCTCACACAGCTAATTTTTCTGATGATTATGAGAAAATTCAACAATTGGCATTGCAAAAAAAGAAAGAAGAAACTATAAATAAATGGGCACAGGAAAAGTTGATGGATACTTATATTAAAATAAATAGTCCGCATACCGAATGTGATTTTGAAAAAAACTGGAAAAAAGAAAAATAAAAAATGTCTGATGTTACTGCTTTAAAATTATTGGTCGAGAAATACGATGCTTTAAAACAAGAAATTGGAAAAGTAATTGTTGGACAGCATAAGGCAGTAGATCTTATATTACTTTCAATTTTTAGTGGTGGTCATTCATTGCTGATTGGAGTACCTGGGTTGGCTAAAACCTTGATGGTTCACACTATAGCATCGACTTTAGGTCTCGATTTTAAAAGAATTCAGTTTACACCAGATTTGATGCCTTCAGATATTTTAGGAAGTGAAATTTTAGACGAAACCAATCATTTTAAATTTATCAAAGGGCCTGTTTTTAGCAATATAATTTTAGCCGATGAAATAAACCGTACGCCACCTAAAACGCAAGCAGCCTTGTTAGAAGCTATGCAAGAGCGTACTGTAACTGTTGCGGGTCATCATCACGTTTTGGCTAAACCTTTTTTTGTATTGGCAACGCAAAACCCAATTGAACAGGAAGGAACATATCCTTTACCAGAAGCACAATTAGATCGTTTTATGTTTTCAATTCAGTTGGATTATCCAAGTTTTGACGACGAAGTTGCTGTTGTAAAAAGCACCACAAGCGATTTAAAACAGCAAATTAACACTTTATTATCTGCGGAAGAAATTACAAATTTTCAGCATCTTGTAAGACGAATTCCCGTAGCAGATAATGTAATAGAATACGCAGTGAAATTGGTGTCTAAAACACGTCCAAATTCTGTACATTCTACTGAAATTGTAAATAACTACATAGATTGGGGTGCAGGACCAAGAGCTTCTCAAAATTTAATTTTAGCAGCCAAAGCCAATGCAGCTGTAAATGGAAAATATTCACCAGATATTGAAGATGTTCAATCGGTTGCGTATGCTATTTTAAAGCATAGGATTGTAAAAAATTACAAAGCAGAAGCTGAAGGTATTAATGAAAAGAAAATTATAGAATCTTTATTCTAATTCTGCTGATTTATTTTCAAAAAAGCTAAACATATTTCCACCATATTTTTTTTGATAACTTAAGTGTTGGTTTTTATCTAAATTTGTATGTTTAGAATGTTCAACAATTAAAAGCCCATCTTCGTTTAGTAGGTTGTTATCAAATACCAATGCAATTATTTTTTCAAATAATTCCTGCTCAAATTCATAAGGTGGATCTGCAAAAATAACATCAAATTTACCAGTACATTTTTCTAAAAATTTAAATACATCGCTTTTGTATGCATTGATATTTAGGTCTAATTGTTGTGCTGTAGTGTTTATAAATTTCACACAACCAAAATGTGCATCAACGGCGGTTATTTTTTCGGTTCCTCTTGATCCAAATTCGTAACTAATATTTCCAGTTCCAGAAAATAAATCTAGTACAGAGACATCGTTTAAAAAATATAAGTTATTTAAAATATTAAACAAAGCTTCCTTTGCCATATCAGTTGTTGGCCTAACGGGTAACGTTTTAGGAGCTTGAATACGTTTGCTTTTGTGTTTTCCAGAGATGATGCGCATTATATTTGATTTAGCAGCGTAAAGTTAGAATGCGCTGAAATGGTTTCTTTTAAAAATGAAGAGAAATGTTGTGGCTTGTAAAACTCAATATTTCTAATGTATTGAAATAAAATAGCATACAGATCTGATTTTTCTTCGATATCTCCTAATAAAACGACTTTTAGTTCCTCAGGGTTTAAATTTAACTGTTCGGCTGTAAAAAGGATGTAATAGATAAAATCTTCTTTTGTTTTAAAGGTAAAACAGTTAAATAATTGTAGTTTTTTATTGGTGAAAATTGCAATCTCAAAATTATTTCCAGTAACATTTATAAAGCAACAATCTTTAGTAGCATGTTTAAATTCTTGTAATAATTTTTCAATAAATATGGTTGAAGAATGTTTAAACTCAAATGAACCATAACAATCTATAAAAAAATTATTAATGTTTACAAAAGGGATGTACACATTTACAATTTCCGAATTATACAGTTGATCGTAAGTTATATAATCATTTTCTAATACTTTAACGCTATACTGTAAATAGTCTGCTAAATTTTCTTTTTCAAAAAAAGGCAAAGGTACTTGGCTTACAAGATTGTTAAAGTGTGAAACGCTGACAGATTTATAGTTGATTTTTAGCAACTCTTCCTTTTTAAAAAGTTCTTCAACCATTTCTAAATGTTGAAAAGGACTTAAGGTGTTACCTTCAAATTTATAAATAGCAATAGCGCCAAATTCTTCTACAGCTTTGTTATAAATACAAAAAGAAAATCCATCCAAACTCAATTGGATGGATAAATGATTTTCTTCTAGATTTTTATAATCTATCTGATTATTAGTTTTCTTTTTTATCTTTGTTATCATATGATGGTGGCCAGTTACCGTCTTCACTAACTTCGCCTAAAGATCCTATTTTAATATATTCACCTCTAATTTCTTCACCTCCAATAGCTTCTTTTTCTTGCTTTACAAGGTTAGTGTCCATTCCTTCTAATATCAAGGCTTTGTCTACTTTTACTTCAAAAACTTGCGCTTTTAAACCAGCAACTTTTTCAATTTCTCCTAGTTCAATTTTAAATTTTTCGTTAGTACCAGGAATATTCATCATGTTTTTGTAGTCTAAACCTGCAAATTGAGCTCTAACATCTTCATAACCAATAGTGTCAACAACTCTAATTTCAATTTCTTTAGTAATACCACCACCAACATTTATTGTTTGAGGAACGTTTCTTGTTTGTGTTAATGCGTATTTAGCAGTGTCAATAAATTTTATTAAATCTTCACCGTTAGCATTGTAACTTCCTGTTACTTTTTTGTGAGCAACTTCAGCATCACGAATCATTTTTAATTGCTCAATTACTTTTGAATATTTAGCTACTTTTTCTTTGTTAAATAAGATAGGTTTTCTTATTTCGAAATTGATTTTGTAAATTAAAAGTCCTGCTAAACAAATAAGTACAACTGAGATTAACCAATGTAATTTTTTTGGAACGAAATTCACTACTCCGTATGCTATTAAACCCGTAACTATTATACCTGCTACAATAATTAATAATGTTATCATTTTATATATGTTATTTTTTGTGTGTACGCAAATCTACAAATTTTTTTTAATGAGAAAAACTTTTAAGCATAAATCAATTTGTATATTTGTTTTTTTTTAAAATATGATTAAAACGGCCTCTGAATTTTATAAAATTTTAATCCAAAAGTTTCCTTTTGAACCTACAATTTCTCAAGATTTATTACTTACAAAACTCACAGATTTTATTTTCGATAAAAATAAGAACAGTTTGTTTTTAATTAAAGGTTATGCTGGTACAGGAAAAACAACGACTATTAGTACTGTTGTAAATAATTTATGGCATATTGGTAAAAAGGCTGTTTTGTTGGCTCCAACCGGAAGAGCTGCAAAGGTTATTTCTGGATATGCTAATAAACAAGCATTTACAATTCATAAAAAGATTTATTTTCCAAAAAAAAATAAGTCAGGTGGTGTAGATTTTACTTTACAGCCTAATAAACACAACAATACCATTTTTATAGTTGATGAGGCGTCTATGATACCTGATGGATCTGATAAAGTTAAATTATTTGAGAATAACTCTTTATTAGATGATTTAATGTCTTATGTATATTCGGGTGTTGGTTGTAAAATTATTTTTATTGGTGATACCGCTCAACTACCACCAGTAAAATTAGATATTAGTCCGGCATTAGATGCTAAAAAGTTAGAACTTAACTACGATAAAGTAGTTACTGAAATTGAATTAAGTGAGGTTATGCGTCAGCATGAAGCATCGGGGATACTTATTAATGCGACCGATTTAAGATTTATAATAGCCAATATTGGGTCAAATACATTTCAATTTCAATTGGGTTTTCCAGATTTGATTAGATTGGTTGATGGTTATGATATTGAAGACGCTATTCATTCAGCTTATGATAATATAGGTGTAGAGGATACTGCATTTATTGTTAGATCTAATAAAAGAGCAAATCAATACAATCAGCAAATAAGAAGTAAAATACGAGGTCAGGAAAATGAAATCTCTACGGGCGATTATGTAATGGTTGTTAAAAACAATTATTTTTGGCTTAAAGATTCGAGTGATGCTGGTTTTATTGCCAACGGAGATATTTGTGAAATTTTGGAAATTAAAAATATAAAGGAGTTGTATGGTTTTCGTTTTGCGGAAGTTACCATTAGAATGATTGATTATCCAAATCAAAAGCCTTTTGAAACGGTATTGTTATTAGATACACTGGCATCAGAATCCCCTTCTTTAACATATGAAGAATCAAATAGATTGTATCATGAAGTTGGGAAAGATTTTGCTCATGAAAAATCTAAGTACAAACAGTTGTTAGGTATAAAAGCCAATCAATACTTTAATGCGTTGCAAATTAAATTTGCTTATGCAGTTACTTGTCATAAATCACAAGGAGGGCAATGGAAAACTGTTTTTATAGAACAACCATATTTACCTAACGGAGAAGGAGTTGAATATTACCGTTGGTTGTATACAGCGCTTACAAGAGCACAAGAAAAAGTATATTTGATAGGTTTTAAAAATGAATGTTTTATTGAGTAGTTTCTGGTAGCAGTTTTCATGTTTTAAATAATAGTGACTTAAATTTATACGTTTTAGTTTACAGCGATTTAAAATATGTTATTTTTTTGATTGCATTGTGTTAGGGATAGCAGCGGCATCCTTTTTTATATTGCAACGCAGTGGAAATGTAAAAAAGATATAGCGAATAGCCCGACCGATAGGGAACACCCATATAAAACAATTTAAAATTTGAGGTTTTTTGTTGATATTACTTACATTTAGCTTTAATTTTTTAATAATTGGCTAGACTTGAATGTTAGGTCAATTTTATAAACTTCAAACTTCTAGTATTAAGTGTGTTAAGTTGTTTTTTAAAAAAATGAGCACTTTTTAACACGTCATTTTAAATTTTGATATTAAATTACACAAACCATTCATTTTCTTCTTGTTAGATTAAAAATAAATACGTAAATTTGCACTCCTTTTTACGAGTACAGATTTAAAAAGGAATATAGATAAATAATTATATAAATAATCTCTTGGAGTTGTTATCGTTTAAAAATCTGAATAACAATAAGATACAAATTTTAATCATCAGCAAACATGTCTGAAGAAACAAAAAATACTGAAGAGCAAGTAAATGCTCCTGAAGTGCAAAAAACAGCAGCTGTAGAGGTTGCAAAAGTAAGTCCTGAACAATTTTTAGAAAGTTTTGATTGGCACAAATACGAAGAAGGTATTGAAGCTATTGACGAAGAAAACTTAAAAGCTTTTGAAGCTGCCTTAGATGGTACTTTAGGTTTGGTTAAAGAACGTGAGGTAATTGACGGAAAAGTTGTAAGAAAAACTGACCGTGAAGCAATTATTGATATCAATTCTAAATCAGAAGGAGTTATTTCATTAAACGAATTTCGTTACAATCCTAACTTAAAAGTTGGTGATATTGTTGAAGTTTTAGTAGATAAAAGAGAAGATAGTACTGGTCAATTGGTATTATCACATAAAAAAGCAAGAGTTATTAAAGCTTGGGATCGTGTAAATAATGCACACGAAACAGGTGAAGTAGTAAACGGTTTTGTAAAATGTAGAACTCGTGGTGGTATGATTGTAGATGTTTTTGGAATTGAAGCATTCTTACCAGGTTCTCAAATTGATGTTAAACCAATTAGAGATTACGATCAATACGTAGAGAAAACAATGGAATTCAAAGTTGTTAAAATCAACCAAGAATTTAAAAACGTTGTTGTATCTCACAAAGCGCTTATTGAAGCAGATATTGAGGTTCAAAAGAAAGAAATTATTGGTAAATTAGAAAAAGGACAAGTATTAGAAGGTGTTGTTAAAAACATTACTTCTTATGGTGTATTTGTTGATTTAGGTGGTGTTGATGGATTAATCCACATTACAGATTTATCATGGTCAAGAATTAACCACCCAAGTGAAGTGGTTGAATTAGACCAAGTATTAAACGTTGTAATTCTTGATTTTGATGATGAGAAAACAAGAATCCAATTAGGTTTAAAACAATTAAACGCTCACCCATGGGAAGCTTTAGATGCTAACATTGCTGTTGGTGATACTGTAAAAGGTAAAGTAGTTGTACTTGCTGATTATGGTGCATTTATTGAAGTAGCACAAGGTGTTGAAGGTTTAATCCACGTTTCTGAAATGTCTTGGTCAACACATTTACGTTCTGCACAAGATTTCGTATCTGTAGGTGATGAAGTTGAAGCTCAAGTTTTAACTTTAGATAGAGAAGAAAGAAAAATGAGTTTAGGTATTAAACAATTACATCCAGATCCTTGGACTGATATTGCTAAAAAATACCCTGTAGGTTCTTCTCACATTGGTATTGTACGTAACTATACTAACTTTGGTGTTTTTGTTGAATTAGAAGAAGGAATTGACGGATTGGTTTACATTTCTGATCTTTCTTGGACTAAGAAAATTAAACATCCATCTGACTTTACATCTGTAGGTGATAAATTAGAGGTTCAAGTATTAGAATTAGATGTTGAAGGACGTAAATTAAACTTAGGTCACAAACAAACTAATGACAATCCTTGGGATGTTCATGAAGATACTTACGCTATTGATTCTGTACATACAGGTACTGTAAAAGATAAAAGCGATAAAGGTTTAATCATTACTTTTGAAGATAATGTTGAAGCTTTTGTACCAAGTAGATTTACAACTAAAGAAGATGGTTCTAAATTAGCGAAAGGTGAAACTGCAGAATTCAAAGTTCTTGAATTTAACAAAGAATTTAGAAGAATTGTAGCTTCTCACACTTCAATATTTAAAGCTCAAGAAGAGAAAAATATCAAAGTAGCTCAGAAAAAAGCTGATACTGCTGAGAAAATTACTCTTGGAGACTTAAATGACGATTTAGCTGCATTGAAGAAAAAAATGGAAGGTGGTAACTAATCACTCCTAAATTTTTATAATTAAAAAGCTGTATCATTTGATACAGCTTTTTTTTTCGCTAATACAACGATTAAATTTATATTTGTTGTCTAAAATAAAACAATGGCTTTAATAAAATCAATTTCAGGAATAAGAGGTACAATAGGAGGAGAAGTTAGTAATAATTTAACTCCAATAGATGCTGTTAAATTTGCTGCAGCTTATGGTATGTGGCTTAAAAATAATTCAACAAAACAAAATTTAACCGTTATTGTTGGTCGCGATGCCCGAATTTCGGGTAAAATGGTAAGCAGTTTAGTTTGTAATACTTTGGTAGGTTTAGGTATCAATGTTACAGATATTGGCTTATCAACAACACCAACTGTAGAGTTGGCAGTAACGCTTGACGCTGCCGATGGAGGTATTATTATCACTGCAAGTCACAATCCAAAACAATGGAACGCCTTAAAATTATTGAATAACAAAGGTGAGTTTTTAAATGGTGAAGCGGGTGAGGCAGTTTTAAAAATTGCTGAAGATGATAGTTATATTTTTGCTGAAGTTGATAATTTAGGTACTTACAATAAAAAAAGTAACTATATGCAAAAACATATTGACGAAGTTTTAAAATTAAACTTGGTTGATGTTGAAGCTATTAAAAAAGCAAAATTTAAAGTAGTTGTTGATGCTGTTAATTCAAGTGGTGGTATTGTAATACCAGCTTTGTTAGAAGAATTGGGTGTAGAATGTGTGAAATTATATTGTGAGCCAAATGGTCATTTTCCGCACAATCCAGAGCCTTTAAAAGAGCATTTAACTGATATTTCAGAATTGGTAGTTAAAGAAAAAGCAGATTTTGGAATTGTAGTTGATCCAGATGTTGACAGATTGGCATTGGTAAGTGAAGATGGTTCTATGTTTGGTGAAGAATATACACTTGTTGCTTGTGCAGATTATGTTTTGAGTAAAACGCCAGGAAACACCGTTTCAAATTTATCGTCTTCAAGAGCTTTAAGAGATGTTACTGAAAAACATCAAGGGAAATATGAGGCAAGTGCTGTAGGTGAAGTAAATGTTGTGGAATTAATGAAAGCTTCAAATGCTGTAATTGGTGGTGAAGGAAATGGCGGAATTATTTATCCTGAGTCACATTATGGTAGAGATTCATTGGTTGGTGTAGCTTTATTTTTATCTCATTTGGCACATTCAAAAATGTCTTGTAAAGCTTTAAGAGATAGTTACCCAAGTTATTTTATGAGTAAAAATAAAATTGAGTTAACACCACAAATCAATGTTGATAAAATTTTAGAAACCATTGCTTCAAATTATAAAAATGAGGATGTAATTACCATTGATGGTGTAAAAATTAATTTTGCATCAGAATGGATTCATTTAAGAAAATCGAATACTGAACCAATTATCAGAATTTATACAGAAAGTACTTCACAAGAAACAGCCGATGCTTTAGCACTTAGATTTATTGAAGAAATTAAAAATTGCATATAAATTAAAATGAAAAAGTTTTTAATAGTATTTGTATTGCTAATTACTGGAGCTTTATATGCTCAACAGGTTGATGCTGTGAAAAATGATTCTATTGTTAAAAGAAATTTTAACGATGTTAAGCACAATAAAGGCAGAATGTACATTTTTTGGGGATGGAACAGAGGTAACTATTCTAAATCGGATATTACCTTTAAAGGTGATGATTATTATTTTACATTATATGATGTAAAAGCCGAAGATAAACCAAAACCTTTTGGTATTTATTTTTTTAAATTGGATGAAATTACCATTCCGCAAACCAATTTTAGAGTTGGTTATTTTTTTCACGATCATTACAATGTTGCTTTAGGTGTTGACCATATGAAATATGTGATGAGAAACGACCAAACGGTTAATATTAGTGGAAATATTAACGATGGTAGTACTTATAATGGTATTTATAATAATGATCCTATTTATTTAGATAAAGATTTTTTAACTTTTGAGCATACAGATGGTTTAAACTATGTAACTGTTGAAGTTAATAGGTTTGATACTGTTGATAATTGGATTGGATTTCCTGTTAAACATATTGATATCAATTTAACCGAAGGTATTGGTATTGGCGCTTTATATCCAAAAACAAACACCAAGTTATTGGGCAATGAACGTTATGACGAATTTCATGTTTCTGGATATGGATTTTCAGCACACGTTGGTTTGGATTTGACTTTTTATAAATATTTCTTTATTCAATATAATTTTAAAGCAGGCTATATCAATATGCAAGATATTAGAACAACTGCAAGTAAAACAGATTCAGCCTCACAACATTTTACTTTTTTTGAAAATATGTGGGTGTTTGGAGCCAAATTTCCCTTATCAAAAAGCAAGTAATTTATCAATCAGCTTAAATAAAAAAAACGTCCAAATTATTAGTTTGGACGTTTTTTTTAAGAATAGATTTGGTTAATCTCTTTTTTGAATTGACCCTGATCCACTTGAATTTGATTTGATAATTGTTGGGTTTCCTGTATAAATAATGTTACCAGAACCCGATGATTTTGCGTTAATTTCGTTTACAGCATGTACTTTTATATTTCCTGATCCTGATATTTTAGCATGCACAATATTAGCAGTTAAATCGGTTGTTTTTATATTCCCAGATCCTGAAACGGCACAAGTTAATACAGCTGTTTTTCCAGCAATATTCATATTTCCAGAACCAGAAATATTGATATTTAAATTGGTAGTGGAAACTGCTAAATTAAATCCACCAGAACCAGACAAAATCAACTCTAAATCATTAGCATTTAAAGTATTAGATGAATGAATGTCTCCCGATCCACCTAATGAAATTGAGTTGACGGTATCATAAAAAACAGTTATAAAAATTGTTTTATGATTTTTAACATTTATGCCATTTTTAAATTTAATTTTTAAAATTCCGTTTTCAACTTTGGTTTCAATAATATCCATTAAATTTTCACTTGCATTTATTGAAATGTTACCTTCATTTCCTTTTGTCAATGTCACATCAAAAGACCCCGAAATACTTATTTTGCTAAAATTAGCAACTGTTCTTGTTTGTGTAATTATATTTCCATTGGCTTTTATACTTTTATATTGAGCATTTAAACCAATGCTAAAAATGAAGGTTGCAATAATAATTAATTGTGAAATTGTTTTCATAAAATTTGGTTTAATTATTTGTAAATGTGATGTTTCCATAATTTGTGTTTAAATCCATTTTGCTATTTGCATTGGGTGAATTATAAAAGCCTTCATAATATTTTGAAGCTGTTTTTGAAATTTCTTTGTTAAAAGTAAAATTGTCAATAGATTTTAAATTTCCATAACTTAAGGAAGCTTTAATGTTAAAAGAATTTGTTGTATTTATACCTAATTTAATTTGGGTATAAGAAGATTCGACAGTTAGTTGTTTAAAATTTTGTGCAAAGGCATTGATTTTTAAAGAACCATAATCTATATTAAAAGTACCAGATCCAGTCAACTTTTCAATAGCAGTATTCATATAATCACAATTAGCACTAATGTTATTGATAGTTCCAATTTTTAAATCACCGTAATCACAGTTATAATCTAAAGAATTGATTGTTCCAAATGAAATATTAGAGTAATCGGCATTTAATAAGATATTGCCCGTTTTTTCAATGTGTATGGTAGAGTAGTCTGCATTAACAGCGCCATTTTTCATATATTCAATATTCGATTTATTGTTGTAATCAATGTTTATTTTATTGTCGTTATTTAACAATTCACCAATATTTAAACTACCATAATCGCAGTTAATAGTTGCGGTTCCTTCAATCTTATCCAAATTAATGGCTCCATAGTCGTTTTCAAGTTTCACATTGTTTGTAACTGGCATTTTAATAATGTAATTAATTTCCATATTTACATTGCTTTTATTGCCCCACATATTCCACGAGTTGGAACTTTTTTTAATAATGGTTTGCGCAGAAACTGTATTTGAGCCTGATTCAAAAGCAACAGAAATTTCATTTAAACGTTGTTGTACTTTTTCTTCATTATCGCCATTGGTTGTAATATTTACAATAATTTCAATTTTGTTAGATGTATTGGTAACAATCTCAATATTTCCAAATTTGTTTGTCACATTTAAAGTGGCATCTTTGTTTACGGTATATTCTTTTTTAATCACCTTTTTTTTGGTGAATTTCCCTTTTCTTTCAGTAGCTGAAATTGCTAACGGAATTAAAAAGAAAATAATTGCTATTTTAAATATGGTTTTCATTGTGTTGATTTTTTAGTTTTTTAACGGTTTCAATTTGTAATAATAAACTTTGTAAAACGTCAATTCGTTGTTGAAAATTTGAAATCATTGCAAAAATAATTCGTTTATCTTCAGTGCTTTCTTTTAGTTCTAAAGTAAGTTTATTGTATGCTATTTCAAGTTTGGTTAATTGATTTAATCCATCTGAAATTAGTTTTTCTGTATCTTTATTTCGTTCATTGTCAATTGTATATAATTCTTTTTCAATAACAGTAACAAAATAGCTTTGTGTTTCTTTCATTTCAGATGAAACACTAGCCAATTGCATTCCTTTTTGTGAATTTTGATTTTTTCCAATCCATATTCCAACAAATAATACAACTGATGCTGCAACTGCAATGGTGATAATTAATTTGATTATGTTGTTGCGGGTTTTTGGTTTTGTATTGTTTAGTTTTGCTTCAAACCGATCAAAATGACCAAAATCAGGCTCTTCAATATCAAACTGATTTTCTAATGTTTTAAATTTATTTTCTAAATGATCTTTCATTATTTATCATTAATAAGTTGTCTTAATTTTTGTTTTGCTCTCGAAATCATTGTTCTGCTATTTTCATTTGAAATATCCATAATTTGAGCTATTTCTTCGTGGTCAAATCCTTCAATTAAATGAAGCGTTATCGCAACTTTATAATTGCTTTTAAGTTGTGTTATTTTATTTAAAATCTCAGAAGCACTTATTTGGCTATAATCTTCAAACGTATCTTCAACTTCTTTTACAGTTACTTTTTCC
This sequence comes from Lutibacter sp. HS1-25, assembly GCF_004121075.1. Taxonomy (GTDB): domain Bacteria; phylum Bacteroidota; class Bacteroidia; order Flavobacteriales; family Flavobacteriaceae; genus Lutibacter. Next base: position 20,583 of record NZ_RHLN01000013.1, on the reverse strand, counting down.
AAAGAAACCACATCCATTTTATTGTTTTTTTTCAAAGCAGTTAAGCTTTTATTAATCACTATTCTTTTTAACCACGAGCCAAAAGTTACATCTCCAATAAACGAATCTATTTTTGTAAAAGCGGCTAAAAATGATTCTTGCATAATATCTTCGGCTTCAAAACGATCGTTCACAATTCTGTAAGCAGTGTTAAACATTGCTTTGTAATAGTTTTTATAAATTGTAAATTGCGCTGTTTTATCGCCCTTTTTGCAATTATAAATCAGTTGGTCTGTATGTTGATCTATGGGTTTCAAAAATTGATTTCTACTAAAAAGACATGAATAATTTTAAACTGTTACAGTTTTAATTAAAATTAATTAAAAAAAGACTGTTATATTATTTTTTTTGGCATAACTATTGAAATTTATAAGTAATATTACCTAATAGGTTAATTTTAATCACTTGGTAATCAAATTAATAAACTATTTTTGCATTTAAAATTTTATTTTTGAAGTAATTTTAAATGACAAAATGACCCTATATAGACTATGAGTAAAACAAAATTTTTAAAAATGGACAATCTGTCATTACAAAATATTTTAGACGACGACGCGGATTTAATACCTTTAATGACGCCAGAAGATGAAGAAGAAATCAATAAAGAAGAAATTCCGGATGTTTTACCAATACTTCCTTTGCGAAATACGGTTTTGTTTCCAGGGGTTGTAATTCCTATTACAGCTGGGCGTGATAAATCTATTCAATTAATAAAAGAAGCCAATAAAGGAAATAAAATTATTGGAGTTGTAGCGCAAAAAAATGAAGGCGTAGAAAATCCTACGATCAACGACATTTATAAAGTTGGAACTGTGGCGCGTATTTTACGTATGTTAAAAATGCCCGATGGTAACACAACCGTAATTATTCAAGGTAAAAAACCTTTTGAAGTTGATAGTTTTGTAGAGGAAGAACCTTATATTAAAGCTGTTACAAAAAAACGTGTTGAAGATCGTTCTGAAGAAAAAGAGCCTGAATTTGAAGCGATTATAGATTCAATAAAAGATATGGCAATTAAAATTATTAAGGAAAATCCGAATTTACCTTCAGAAGCTTCTTTTGCCATTAGTAATATTGAAAGCAAACCGTTTTTGATAAATTTTGTTTCTTCTAATATGAATTTAAAAGTAGAGGAGAAGCAAGAGTTGTTAGAAACTGAAAATTTAAAAGATCGCGCTTTATTAACATTGAAAAAAATGGACGTTGAGTTACAACGTTTAGAATTGAAAAATGTAATTCAGTCTAAAACGCGTTCTGATATGGATCAGCAACAACGCGAATATTATTTGCATCAGCAGTTAAAAACTATTCAGGAAGAATTGGGTGGTGTTTCGTATGATGAAGAGTTAGATGAAATGCGTGAAAAAGCTAAATCTAAAAAGTGGGATAAACACGTTAAAGATACATTTGACAAAGAATTGGGGCGTTTACAACGTATGAATCCACAAGTTGCTGAATATTCTGTACAACGTAACTATTTAGATTTGTTGTTAGAGTTGCCTTGGAATGAATATTCAAAAGATAAATTTGACTTAAAACGCGCTCAAAAAATATTAGATCGTGACCACTTTGGATTGGAAAAAGTGAAAGAACGTATTATTGAACATTTGGCAGTTTTAAAATTAAAAGGAGATATGAAATCGCCTATTATTTGTTTGTACGGTCCTCCAGGTGTTGGTAAAACTTCTTTAGGAAAATCTATTGCTGAAGCATTGGGTAGAAAATATGTGCGTATGTCTTTGGGTGGTGTTAGAGATGAAGCTGAGATTCGCGGACATAGAAAAACATATATTGGTGCAATGCCAGGTAGAATTATAAAGGATATGAAAAAAGCAGGTACTTCTAATCCTGTTTTTGTATTGGATGAAATTGATAAATTGGCATCTTCTAGTCATAACGGAGATCCTTCATCTGCAATGTTGGAAGTATTGGATCCTGAACAAAACACTACTTTTTACGACAATTATTTAGAGTTAGATTACGATTTGTCTAAAGTATTATTTGTTGCAACAGCCAATAGTTTATCAACAATTCCTTGGGCGTTAAGAGATAGAATGGAAATTATCAACGTTTCAGGATACACTATTGAAGAAAAGGTTGAGATAGCTAGACGTCACTTATTGCCTAAACAATTAAAAGAACACGGACTAACCAAAGAGCATTTGGAAATGGGAAAACCTCAATTAGAAAAAATTGTTGAGGCTTATACGCGTGAATCTGGTGTAAGAGGCTTGGAAAAACAAATTGCAAAAATGGTGCGTTTTGCAGCCAAATCTATTGCAATGGAAGAAGCTTATGAAGTGAAAATTACCAATGAGATTATCGAAAAAGTTTTAGGACCATCTCATTTAGAGCGCGATAAGTACGAAAGTAATGATGTTGCAGGGGTTGTAACTGGCTTGGCTTGGACAAGTGTTGGTGGTGATATTTTATTTATAGAATCTATAATTTCTAAAGGAAAAGGGTTGTCCATTACTGGAAATTTAGGAAATGTAATGAAAGAGTCTGCTACCATTGCTATGGAATATATTAGAGCAAATGCAGATGATTTTGGAATTGATCAACAATTATTGGATGAATATAAAGTGCATATTCACGTTCCAGAAGGTGCAACTCCTAAAGATGGTCCAAGTGCGGGTATTACCATGTTAACATCTTTAGTGTCTGTATTTACTCAGCGTAAAGTTAAATCTAAATTGGCTATGACTGGAGAAATTACTTTGAGAGGAAAAGTATTACCAGTTGGAGGTATTAAAGAAAAAATATTGGCAGCAAAACGTGCCAATATCAAAGAAATTATACTTTGTAAAGACAACCAAAAGGATATTGAAGAAATAAAAGCTTCTTATTTAAAAGGACTAACTTTTCATTATGTGACTGAAATGAGAGAGGTAATTGACATTGCATTGACTAAACAAAAAGTGCCAAATGCAAAAAAGTTAACACTTACTAAAAAAGTTAAAACAACTAAAAAGTAAGATTAAAAATTCAGTTTATAAATTATAAAACAAAACCGAACCACGTTAAAATGGTTCGGTTTTTTGATTTAAATAATATTTGTAATTTTTCCTGTAGATCCGGTTTTACTGGGGGTTAATTCAAAAATAGCGGTTGGTGTAATTCTGGGATCTGTTCTGTGTGAAACATAAATGGTCGTGATTTTAGTTTTGGCAATCACAGCATTTATAATGGTTGTTACCAGAGCTAAATTTTCATCATCCAAACCTTCAAAAGGTTCATCTAAAATTAGCAATAAAGGATTTTTTACAATTGCTCTTACAATAAGTGCAATTCTTTGTTGGCTGATTGTAAGTTTGATAAAAGGTGTTTTTTTGAATGCAGACAAATCAATGATTGCAATCCATTGCTCAACAATTTTTTGTTGTAAATTAGTTGGTTTTTGATATAAACCTATAGAATCAAAAAAACCAGCTAAAATCATTTGTTCTAAAGTGTGGTTTCTAGCAAATAATTCAGTCATAGATGTACTAAAATATCCGATACGTTTTTTAATTTCCCAAACACTTTCTCCACTTCCCTTTTTTTTATTAAAAAGATAAATATTTTGTCCATAAGCTTTTGGATTATCGCCATTTATAAGTGATAGTAGTGTTGATTTACCAGAGCCATTAGGGCCTGTAAGATGCCAAAAATCACCTTTTTTTACAGTCCAGGATATGTTGTTTATAATTTGTTGAGCTCCATAACTTACAGAAACATTGTCAAATTTAAGTATGTTATTAAACTTGTAATCAAACAATTGATAAGTATTAGGTATGGGTAAATTAATTGTTTGAAGCTTTTTAATAGGTGTGTTTTCTAATTTTTCAATTGTTAAAGTATTGTCTTTTATCAATAATCTTTTAGAAATAAAAGGCAGTATTTCGTCTTCTCTATTGGTTAGTTGAATTAACAAAACAGAGTTAGCAATAGAAGAAAGAATTTGAGAGAGTTCAATGCGATAATTTTTATCTAAATGGTCGAAAGGATTGTCTAAAATAATATATTCGAAATTTTGCGCTAAACAATATTGTAAAAATGCTTTTTTTTGTTCTCCTGAAGAAAGTGAGCGAAATTTTCTATTGTTTTTAGTAGGCACATTTATGGTATCGTGTTTGTCTTCTTCTTCAATTAATTTGTTGATAGTAATATCAGAAAAAAGGATGCCTTTTAGGTTTTTTAAATCAAGTTGATCTAATTTATTTGTTAAAATCAGCGTCTCAATAAATTTATTTTTATCTACATTGTTACATAAAAGAAAGCTAATATGGTTGTTTTTAATCATATTATTAGAAATTTCTTACATCTAAAATCACTCCGTTTTTTAATTCACCACTTTCATCTAAATGGTAAATTTTTTCAGCAACCTGTTTGGGAGAAGTCAATTCGCCATGTTCGTAAAAATCTATAAATTTTTGAACTGATTTAAAGTTTTCTTTAGGCGAACTTCTAACTTTTGTTTGCATTTCAGTATCTACAATGCCAGGGTATATTGAGACAATTTTCACACCATTTTTTTCTTCTTTTTGTTCTTTTGAAATAACCTTAGTCATCATATCTAATCCCGATTTTGAAGTGCAATAAGTAGACCAACCTTCATATGGATTGATGGCTGCGCCCGAAGAAATATTGAAGATGTTTTTTTTGCAATGCCAGTCTTTGGTAAACTTGATAAAAAGTGAAGATAAAATTAAAGGAGCAATTAAATTTACTGTAATTGTGTAATTTATTTCTTCAGGTTTTATATTTTCAATAGTATTAACGTTGCCTAAATCTCCGGCATTGTTAATTAGGGTTATGTTTTTAGTATTGTTTTTATCCAAATGAGAAAAAATTTCAGTAAAAGTAGCTTCAATAGTTTCTGATTGGCTTAAATCGCAATGGTACTGTTCTTCTGAGTATAATTTTTCTTTTTTACTACGAGAAATTGAAATTATTCTATAACCATTTTTATGATATTGGTTTGCCAAACCAAGTCCCAACCCTTTATTTCCTCCTGTAATTATTAAAATTTTTTCCATAAAAGCTTTTTATTTTTTAATTGTATTTTCATATAAATCAATCCAATCTTCAATTGAAATCTTTTGCATTAATTCTCCTATAAGTTCAAACGGAATTTCTGCAGGTTTTTTAAAACGAATACAACTTTTACCCATGTCTAATTTGTATTTACAGTGTTTGGAGTATTCATTTACAAACCAATTGTACAAATTTTTGTCGGCGTAAATTCCTAGATGATAAAGTGCAATAAAATTCTTTTGAGAGGCAATGTTAACAAAAGGGAGCGGTAAATTGGTATTGCAATGGTAGCCATTTGGATACTTGCTTTTAGGAACTACATACCCAATCATTCCATAGCTCATTTGCTCTTCAAAACCTTTGGGTAAATTTGTTAAAATAGTTGCTCTTAATTTTTCAAAATAAGGAATGCGATCTTCAGAAATTTGAGCAATATAGGCTGTTGGTGTGTTTGCTTTTATTTGCATAGTTGTAGTAATTGTGCACTATGCTAAGTTAAAGATTATTTGTAAAACTTTTTAGAAGCATTCCAAAATACATCCATTTCTTCTAAAGACATATTTTGAAGTGATTTTCCAACTTTATTAGCTTCGGCTTCTAAATACTGAAAACGGTTGATGAATTTTTTATTGGTACGTTCCAAAGCATTTTCGGGATCAACTTTAATAAAACGCGCATAATTGATCATAGAAAATAAAACATCGCCAAATTCGGCTTCTATTTTAGCGGTATTTCCTTTTTCAATTTCAGTATTTAACTCACTTAATTCTTCCTGAACTTTTTCCCAAACCTGCTCAGGTTTTTCCCAGTCAAAACCTACGCCAGCAACTTTATCTTGAATTCTATTGGCTTTTACCATAGCTGGTAAACCTTTTGGAACACCTTCTAAAACCGATGTTTTTCCTTCTTTTAATTTGAGTTTTTCCCAGTTTTGTTTTACTTCTTCTTCATCTTTTACCTGTACATCCCCATAAATATGAGGATGACGGTAAATTAATTTTTCAGTAATAGCTGTGGTAACATCTCCAATGTCAAAACTGTTGGTTTCAGAACCAATTTTTGCATAAAAAACAATATGAAGTAGTAGGTCTCCTAATTCTTTTTTGATTTCTTCAAAATCGTTATTAAGAATGGCGTCACCTAATTCATACGTTTCTTCAATGGTTAAATGCCTTAGAGATTGAAACGTTTGTTTTTGATCCCACGGACATTTAGAACGCAACTCATCCATAACGTCTAATAATCGACCAAATGCTTGCAGTTGCTGTTCTCTAGTATTCATTATGCTTCTTCTGTTTCTTCTTCTGTTTCTACAATAGCAGTAAAATCAAAGTTTTTTGAAGCCAATAAGTTATACCATTGTAATACCTTTTTTATGTTTGAAGTGTAAACACGTTCTTCATCAAAATTTGGTAAAATTTCACGAAAATAAGAAGTTAAAACTTTTTCGCTTTCTTTTGGGCTAATGGCAACCGCGCCATTTTCTTTTTCACCAATTGTTTTAAAAATAGTTCTCAACGGAACTTCTTCTTCGTAGGTATAAATTGCAATTTCGTTTAAAGCACTAATGTTATGGGTTGCAGTAACAGGCACTTTTTTTCCATCTAACAATGATTCTACAATAATACCACCTTTAGATTGTGCTTTAATTTCAAACAATCCTGGTTTACCGTTGATTGCTACAATATCTTTTAATTCCATATTTTTATCTTCTTTTTAATGAAGGAAATTTCATTCTGTAATCAGCTTTTACAATTCCCTTTGAAATATTTTCTAATTTCTTTTTAATTAATCGTTTTTTTAATGAAGAGATTTTATCTGTAAATAAAATTCCTTCAATATGATCGTATTCGTGTTGTACAACTCTTGCTGCTAAACCATCTAAAACATCAGTATGTTTTTCAAAGTTTTCATCTAAATATTCGATGGTAATTTTTTCAGATCTAAAAACATCTTCTCTAATATCTGGTATACTAAGGCAACCTTCACTAAAAGCCCACTCTTCACCTTCTTCTTTTAAAATTTTAGGATTGATAAATATTTTTTTAAATCCACCTAAAAAAGCACGTTCATCATCATCTAAATCATCATCTTCACCAAAAGGCGATGCATCAACAATAAAAAGTCTAATAGCCAATCCAATTTGTGGAGCAGCCAATCCAACACCTTGTGCATTAAACATGGTTTCTTTCATGTTTTCAATTAATTGATCAAGGTTTGGGTATTGTTTATCTATATCAACACCTACTTTTCTTAAAACAGGATCACCATATGCTATAATTGGTAAAATCATATTATTTTTTTTGGATTGCAAAAGTACAAAATAATTAGTGGAAACTAAAATATGGGTATTTATTTCTGCTGTAAATACGATTGTAAAATAATAGTAGCGCTAATTTCATCAATCAAAGCTTTGTTTTGTCGTTGTTTTTTTTTCAAACCGCTATCAATCATGCTTTGAAAAGCCATTTTAGACGTAAAGCGCTCATCAACTCTAACAACAGGTATTTTGGGAAAAGTAAGTTGTAGTTTTTCAATAAAAGGTTTTATAAATTGCTCACTTTCACTTGCTTTATTGTTCATTTGTTTAGGCTCACCAATAACAAACAATTCAACTTTTTCATTTTTTAGATAATCCATTAAAAATGAAAAAATCTTTTTAGTTTCAACAGTTGTTAGTCCAGATGCAATAATTTGCAATTCGTCTGTAACAGCAATTCCTGTTCTAATTGTTCCGTAATCTAAAGCTAATATGCGTGCCAAATTGTTAACATTATTAATAAAGTTGTGCAAATTTAGGCATTTTAGATGAATTATGGTTTTAAGTTTTATATTTGCATTATTAAAGAATTTTTAAATGAGTATGGAAGCAATTAGAGAAATTATTGAAAAAGCCTGGGAAAACAGAGCGCTTTTACAAGAAGAAAATACGCAACAAACCATTCGTGAAGTAGTTGGAATGTTAGATAGTGGAAAGTTACGTGTTGCAGAACCTATTGAAGGTGGTTGGCAAGTAAACGAATGGGTAAAAAAAGCAGTTGTAATGTATTTTCCTATTCAAAAAATGGAAACAATGGAAGTTGGTATTTTTGAGTACCACGATAAAATTCCGTTAAAAACAGGTTATAAAGAAAAAGGTATTCGTGTTGTGCCACATGCAGTTGCACGTTACGGAGCATATATTTCTGCAGGTACTATTTTAATGCCAAGTTATGTAAATATTGGGGCATATGTAGATGAAGGTACCATGGTAGACACTTGGGCAACTGTTGGTAGTTGTGCTCAAATTGGTAAAAATGTACATTTAAGTGGCGGTGTAGGTATTGGTGGTGTTTTAGAACCTTTGCAAGCGGCTCCTGTAATTATTGAAGACAATGTTTTTGTTGGTTCACGTTGTATTGTTGTTGAAGGTGTACGTGTTGAAAAAGAAGCGGTTTTAGGCGCAAACGTAGTATTGACTATGAGTACTAAAATTATTGATGTTACTGGTGATAAACCTGTTGAATATAAAGGTGTAGTTCCGTCTCGTTCGGTTGTGATTCCTGGTAGTTACAAAAAAGTATTTCCGGCAGGAGAATTTTATGTTCCTTGTGCAATGATTATTGGTAAACGTAAAGAAAGTACCGATAAAAAAACATCGTTAAATGATGCGCTACGTGAAAACAATGTAGCTGTTTAAAAATTTAAAAAAATTAATGAAAAAGCTGATAAATCTTTATCAGCTTTTTTTATTTATAGAATTAAGATTACATTAAACTATTTTTATCTTTGACCAAAATAAATCGTATATGCTTTCAAATCTTCGTAAATTTAAATTAAAGTGGTTAAAAAAAATGACATTTTTACCGCCTAAAGATTATGCTGGTTATTTATATGAATATTATACAGGTAAAAAACTAAATTTAAATAATCCGACAGAGTTTAATCAAAAAATACAGTGGCTTAAAGTTTATTATCATCCTAAAATTTTAAATCAATTGGTTGATAAATACGCGGTTAGGGCTTATGTTGAAGAAAAAATTGGTGCTCAATATTTAAATGAAGCATATGGTGTATATGAAAGTGAAAATGAAGTAGATTTTGATAAGTTACCAAATCAATTTGTAATTAAAGCAACACATGCAAGTAGTTATAATTTGATAGTTAGTGATAAAACCAAATTGGTTGAAACAAAAGCACGTAAACTATTTAAAAAATGGCTAAACAGAAATCAATATTTTAGAACTGGTCAGGAATGGGCTTATAAAGATGTAAAACCAAGATTGATTGCCGAAAAATATTTGAAAGAAGCTGGGCAAGGCTCATTAATAGATTATAAATTTTATTGTTTTGAAGGTAAAGCTAGTTTTATTGAAGTTCATTTGGATAGAGCAAATAACCATAAAAGAGGTTTTTTTGATCTAAATTTTGAAAGGTTGCCTTTTAGATATGTTTCAATAGAAAAAAGTATTGATAGTGTTGTTGAAAAGCCATCTAATTTAGATGAGATGAAGGTGTTGTCTGAAAAGTTAGCAGGTTCTTTTCCTTTTGTAAGAGTAGATTTTTATTCGATAGATGGGAAAGCTGTTTTTGGTGAAATGACTTTTTATCCTTCAGATGGAAGAAAAGATTTTATTCCAAATGAATACAATAAATCAATTGGAGATTTAATTGTATTGCCAAAAATTCCTGAAAATGAAAATGAAATCACAGTTTATTAATTTCAAAAATGGTAGAAAATATTAATATAACAAAACCTATTGATGCTGTAATTTCTTGGGTTGATGGTGAAGATGAAAATCATATTAAAAAAATGGCGCCATATATTTCAGATGAAGAAGGAACTTGCAAAAATTTTAGAACTCGATTTGATCAAGTTGAAGAAATAAAATTTACAGTCGATTCTATTTTAAAAAACGCATCTTTTATAAGAAATATTTTTATTGTTACAGACAATCAAACTCCTTCATTTTTAAATAATGATAGTACAAAACATTTGTATAAAAAGGTAATTATTGTAGATCATTCAACTATTTTTAAAGGCTATGAAGCTTTTTTACCTACTTTTAATTGTAGACCAATTGAAACACAATTGTATAAAATCCCTGATTTGGCTGAGCATTTTGTGTATTTTAACGACGATATGTTTTTAGTAAATAAAACAAATCCTACCGATTTTTTTATCGATGAGTTTCCTGTGTTAAGAGGCAAATGGTTAAAGTTTGATGACGATTTATTTTATAAAAAAATTAAAAAAATATTTCTAAAGAAAAAAGAAGTTAAAAAGGCTGGACACAAAATTGCGCAGCAACTAGGGGCATCAATTGTTGGTTTTAAAAAATATTATAAATTTCATCATACGCCTTATCCTCTTAGAAAATCTACGTTTGAGAATTTTTTCAGTGCACATAAAAATATTGAATTAGAAAATTTAAAGTATAGGTTTAGAAGTGCAAATCAATTTACCCCACAAGGATTGGCAAATCATATTGAAATTAAAAATAAAACCTGTGTTTTAAAAAGCGATTATCAAATGGTGTACATTCAATCTTATAAAAAGCCATTGTCATGGTATATGCAAGTTTTAAAATCAACTACTAATAAAAATAAATTATTTTTATGTTTGCAAAGCTTAGACCAATGTCCAAAAGATAAGTTAAAACATATTTTGTACTGGTTAAATGAAAAGTTTCAACATTAATATATTTTTTTAAATGAAATCTGAAATTGATTTGTCGTTAACACATTTACTGCAACAAAAAGTAATTTTATACCCAACAGACACTGTTTGGGGTATTGGATGTGATGCTACTTGTGAAGCAGCAGTAAATAAAGTTTTTAAAATTAAACAGCGATCAGAAAGTAAAAGTCTTATTATTTTGGTAGCCAGTTTAGAAATGTTGCAACAATACATTCCTGAAATTCCAAAAAGTGCTTTAGAAATTTTAAAAAACACTACAAAGCCTACTTCAATTATTTATAACAATCCGGTTGGATTGGCAAAAAATGTAGTTGCAAACGACAATACAGTAGCTATTAGAATTCCTGAAAACGACTTTTGTAAACAGTTAATTTCAACTTTTGGAAAACCCATTGTTTCTACTTCAGCAAATATAAGTGGAGACGAAACGCCTAAAAGTTTTAAAGAAATTAGCCAAGCTATTTTGGATAGCGTAGACTATGTTGTAAATTTGCAACGCGAAGCAATAAATGAAAAGTCGTCTACTATTTTAAAAGTCGCTGAAAATGGAGAATTAATAGTGCTTCGCAGTTAAAATATGCCAAAAAACAAACTTTACAAAGATGCTTTAACGCATCCAATATTCAATTATATTTCACAAGCAGCTAATAATTTACAGGTTGAAACCTATGTAATTGGAGGTTATGTGCGTGATTATTTTTTAAAAAGAGGAACTTCAAAAGACATTGATGTTGTTGCTGTTGGAAGTGGTATAGATTTGGCAAATGAGGTTGCTAAATTATTGCCAAACAAAACAAAAGTTCAGGTTTTTAAAACTTATGGTACTGCAATGTTGCGTTTTGAAGATATTGAAATTGAGTTTGTAGGGGCAAGAAAAGAGTCGTATAACGAAACCAGTCGCAATCCTATTGTTGAAGGCGGAACTTTACAAGACGATCAAAACAGGCGTGATTTTACCATCAATGCTTTGGCTTTAAGTTTAAATACTCATAATTATGGCGCTTTGCTAGATCCTTTTGAAGGAATAGCAGATTTGGAAGCTAAAATTATTAGAACGCCTTTAGATCCAGATATTACTTATTCTGATGATCCTTTGCGTATGATGCGCGCCATTAGGTTTGCTTCTCAATTAAATTTTACCATTGAAAAGCAATCTTTTGACGCAATTACTAAAAATGCAGCGCGAATAGATATTATTACTCGTGAACGTATTGTTGATGAATTGAATAAAATAATGTTATCTCCAGTGCCTTCGGTTGGTTTTTTATTATTACATCAAACCAATTTATTATCCCGATTTTTACCAGAATTAACAGCCTTACAAGGTGTTGAAGAGTTAGAAGGGCAGAAGCATAAAGATAACTTTTACCATACTTTAGAAGTTGTTGATAATATTGCCCAAAATACAGATGATTTGTGGTTACGTTGGGCTGCATTATTGCACGATATTGGTAAAGCACCTACAAAAAAGTTTGATAAAAATATTGGTTGGACCTTTCACGCACACGAATTTGTAGGTTCTAAAATGGTTTACAAATTGTTTAAAAGAATGAGAATGCCTTTGAATGAAAAAATGAAGTTTGTTCAAAAAATGGTATTTTTAAGTTCAAGACCAATTGTATTGGCTTCAGATGTAACAGACTCTGCAGTTAGGCGTTTAATTTTTGATACAGGTGAAGATATTGAGAGTTTAATGACCTTATGTGAAGCAGATATTACGACCAAAAACCCTAAAAAGTTTAAAAATTATCATCATAATTTTCAAATTGTTCGTCAAAAAATTAAAGAAGTTGAAGAGCGTGACCACGTTCGTAATTTTCAACCACCAATTTCTGGAGAATTAATTATGGAAACATTTAATTTACAACCTTGTCGTGAAATTGGTCAAATTAAAGATGCCATAAAAGAAGCTATCTTAGAAGGCGAAATTGCAAATGACTATGATGAAGCCTATGCTTTTATGCTAAAAAGAGCCCAAAAATTAGGATTAAAAAAGGACTGATTTAATAGGTTACCTATTAAATCGTCCAGTAGTATTTCCTTCTAAAATGCCTAAAACTTCATTAACACTAGAAAAGTTAACATCACCTTCATAAGTGTGTTTTAAAGCACTTGAAGCACTTGCAAATTCCATAGATTTAAAGTCATCGTCGTAATGTTGTAGTCCATAAATCAATCCTGCAGCAAAAGCATCACCAGTTCCAATTCTATCAATAATATGCGTAATATCTAAATCGGCTGTTTCTCTAAATTCTATACCATTCCACATTCTAGCTCTAATTCTGTTCCACGAAGAGTTTACAGCGGTTCTAATTTTATCAAATACTTTTTCTATAGAAGGGAATGCAATCATTAACTGTTTACAAGCTTCAATAAATTCTTCATTAGAATAACCAAAACTAGTACCTAAAGCTTCGTTTATTTCATCAATTCCGCCTATAAAAATAGTTGAATATTGTAGTAAATCATTTAAAACATCTTTGGCATTTTCGCCATATTGCCACAATCCTTTTCGGTAAGTTGGATCAGCAGATACTGTCATTCCTTGTTTACGAGCTAAAATAAGGCCTTCTTTTAGGGTTTCGTAACCACCTTTGCATAACGCAGGTGTTATTCCTGTCCAATGAAACCATTCTCCACCTTCTAAAGATTTTTCCCAATCTACCATTGAAGGTTTTATTTCTGAAAATGATGAATGAGATCTATTATAAGATATTGTACTTGGGCGCATTACCGCTCCAACTTCTAAAAAATAAACACCTAACGGACGGCTAGAGCGAACAATTGCAGAAGTATCAACACCAAATTTACGTAAATATGAAATTGCTGTATCACCAACAAAATCGTTAGAAATACAACTTATATGTTTAACATCTCCACCAAAATTGGCAATAGATATTCCAACATTTACTTCGGTACCTCCAAAATAAAATTCTAATAAATTGGCTTGTATAAATTTTTTGTTTCCTTCGGGCGATAAACGCATTAAAACTTCTCCAAAAGTTATAATTTGACTCATATTGATCTAATATTTTTGGTAAAAATACTAATTGATATTTTATTAGCCAATATTTAACAATGAATATTTAAAAATGAATTTTTAATAAGGAATATTTGAAATTTGTAATAAAAAATTAATAACTCGTAATACGTAATTGATAATTCGTAATTGATAACTCGTAATTCGTAATTGATAATTCGCAATTAATAATTCGTAATTAATAATTTGTAATTGATAATTCGTAATTAACTAAATCGTTTGCATTTCAACTAATTTTTTATACATATCGTTGTTTTCAATTAGTTCATTATGAGTTCCTTGTTCTATAATTTTACCTTTTTGAAGTACTACAATTAAATCTGCTTTTTGAATAGTTGAAAGTCTGTGAGCTATTACAACAGACGTTCTGTTTTGCATCATTTTTTCCAAAGCATCCTGAACCAATCTTTCAGATTCTGTATCTAAAGCTGAAGTTGCTTCATCTAAAATCATAATTGGAGGATTTTTTAGTACAGCACGCGCAATACTTAAACGTTGTTTTTGTCCGCCAGATAATTTATTACCACTATCTCCAATATTTGTATTGTAACCTTTTGGTAAGTCTTTGATAAACTCGTGCGCATTTGCAATTTTTGCAGCAGCAATTATTTCATCATCAGTTTTACCATTTACACCTAGTAAAATATTATTTTTTATAGTGTCGTTAAATAAAATAGAATCTTGTGAAACAAGCCCCTGTAAATCTCTTAGAGATTTTTTTGTAATGTCTCTAATATCAATGCCATCAATTTTGATACTACCTTCATTTACATCATAAAAACGAGTTAATAAATTGGCTATTGTAGATTTTCCACTACCAGACTGACCAACAAAAGCAACTGTTTTTCCTTTAGGAATTTCCAATGAAAAGTTTTTAAGAACGTATTCATCTTCATATTTAAAAGAAACATTTTCTAAGGTAATACTTGATGTAAAACCATTTTGTTTTACGGTTGCATTTGCTTTGTCTGCCAAAGGTGATTTGGTGTTTAAAATTTCCAATACACGTTCTGCTGCAGCATCTCCTTTTTTAACACCGTAAACAGCTTTAGAAATTGCTTTTGCAGGTGTTAAAATATTGTATGCCAGTCCCATATAAACAATAAAAGCATCGGGAGCTAATGTTTTGTCAACCAATACCAATGAGCCTCCATACCATAATAAAATGGCAATAACACCAATTCCTAAAAATTCACTTAAAGGTGAAGCAAGATTTTGACGATTTAGCAATTTGTTTGAAAAATGATAAAATCTTGAAGTTGAGTCTTGAAATTTTTGATTGAAATACCCTTCAGCATTAAATCCTTTTATAACACGTAAACCTCCCAAAGTTTCTTCAACAATTGATAAAAACTGACCTTGTTCTCTTTGAACACTGTCTGATTTTTTTTTCAATGATTTCCCAACCAATGAAATTACAAAACCTGCAATAGGAATAAATATAAATACAAATAAAGTCAATTGCGGACTTAAAGCCAGCATTGCAACTACAGTAAAAATAATGGTTAAAGGTTCTCTAACAATTAATTCTAAAATAGATAAAAACGAATGTTGTATTTCTAAAACATCAGTTGAAATACGGGCAATAATATCACCTTTTCTTTTTTCTGAAAAGTAGGCTAGTGGTAGATCAACTGTTTTTTCATACAAATCATTTCTAACATCTTTTAAAACACCATTTCTTAAAAAAGTAATGAAATACATAGCTAAATAGCCAAAAATATTCTTCAATAAAAAAGTGCTTATGATAATTACAATCATAAATAACAAAGCTTTTAATTCACCTTCATTATTTACTTTTTGTGTAATAAAATAATTGATTGAATTCTCAATATAATCGCCCAATTTTGAAATGCCATTATAAGTTGGAGGCGTATTAATTGGGTCGGCACTTTTAAAAAGTACTTTTAGCATAGGCATTAATGAAACAAATGCTAAAGTGCCAAATAAGGCATAGAAAATGTTACTAATAATGTTAAAAAAACCGTATACTTTATACGGTTTTGCATATACTAAAATTTGTTTAAAGTATTTCATATTTTTTTATAATCACAGAAGTTTTAATTTTACTTCAATTGCATTTCTTCAATAATACGTTGAATTTTTGAATCTAATGCTGCTTCTGCTTTTTTAGCATTTTCAATAGTGTCTAATTTACCACGAACACTAAAGTAAAATTTAATTTTTGGCTCTGTACCACTAGGTCTTGCAGCCACTTTTGTACCATCAACAGTTTCGTAAATTAATACGTTTGATTTTGGTATATCAATGTTTTCAACAGTTTTTGTAATTAAATTTGTTTTTGTTGAAGCATCATAATCATAAACATAAATAACTAAAGAACCATCTAATTTAGTTACAGGATTTTGACGTAAGTCAACCATCATTTGTTTGATTTGCTCAGCACCATCCATACCTTTTTTAACCAAAGAAATTAAATGTTCTTTATACAAACTATTATCTACATAAATTTGTAATAATTCTTGATACATAGAACTTCCTTTTGCTTTTGCATCAGCAGCAATTTCACAAGCTAAAAGTGTTGCAGTTACAGCATCTTTATCGCGTACAAAATCACCTACCATATATCCAAAACTTTCTTCGCCACCACCAATAAAATCTTGTTTACCTTCGGCTTCGCGAACCATTTTAGCAATCCATTTAAAACCAGTTAAACCAACTTTAGTTTCAACGCCATAGCTTGCTGCAATTTCATTTACCAAATTGGTAGAAACAATGGTAGAACCAACAAATTGTTTTCCGTTTAATTTACCAGCATCTTTCCATTTTTTAATTAAGAAATTGGTCATTAAACACATAGTTTGGTTACCGTTTAACAATTTCATATTGCCATCTAAATCTCTAACCGCAATACCTAATCTATCACAATCAGGATCTGTTCCAATTAAAATATCAGCGCCAATTTTATCTGCCAATTCTGTAGCCATTTTTAATGCTGCAGGTTCTTCAGGATTTGGAGATTTTACTGTTGGAAAATCACCATTTGGCTCACGTTGTTCTTCAACAATATGAACATCATTATAACCAGCTCTTTTTAATGTTTCTGGAATAACAGTTATTGAAGTACCGTGTAATGAAGTGAAAACAATTTTTAAATTGTCTTTTCCAGTTGTATTGAAAGTTCCGTTTTTTACAGAAGCATCAATAAATGCATTGTCAACTTTTTCTCCAATAACTTCAATTAAATCTTCATTTGCATTGAAATTGATATCAGCAAAATCTAAATTTACAACTTCGTTGATAATTTCGCCATCTTGAGGTGGTACAATTTGCCCACCATCATTCCAATACACTTTATAACCGTTATATTCTGGTGGATTGTGAGAGGCAGTTAAAACAATACCAGCGTCGCAACCTAAGTATTTTACAGCAAATGAAAGCTCTGGAGTAGCACGTAAATCTTCAAATAAATAAACTTTGATATTACTTGCTGAAAGCACATTGGCAACAATTTTTGCAAATGATTTACTGTTATGGCGACAGTCAAAAGCAATAGCAACTTTTAATTGTTTATTTGGAAAAGTTTGATTTAAGTAATTAGCCAAACCTTGTGTTGCTCTACCTAAAGTATATTTGTTGATACGGTTGGTTCCTGCACCCATAACACCACGCATTCCACCTGTTCCAAATTCTAAATCTTGGTAAAAACGATCGGTTAGTTGGGTAGTATCTGTGTCAATTAAATGTTGAATTTCTTGTTGTGTTGCAGTATCAAATGTATCTGACAACCATAATTGTGCTTTCTCTAAAATACTCATGTTTTTTAATTTTGATAATTACAAAAATAATATTATTGACGGTTATTTAATGAATAAAATTAAACCTTTTAACTAAAACGTTATAAATTTATTTTTTTTGAAATTGAATATCGTTTTTCTTTTGATTTTGTTCTTAAAATGATTTCGCCTAAAAATCCTGCTAAAAAGAATTGCGTTCCAATTACCATAGTTATAAGCGAAATATAAAAATGAGGTCTTTCAGTTATTAAACGCCCTGCTGGGTTAAAAAATAACTTATCAATTCCTAAATAAAAGGCAAATAAAAATCCTATTACAAACATTACAGTTCCTAATAAGCCAAATAAATGCATTGGTCTTTTTCCAAATTTTGATAAAAACCAAATGGTGATTAAATCTAAAAAACCGTTGATAAAACGATCGATTCCAAATTTGGTAACACCGTATTTACGGGCTTGGTGTTCAACTATTTTTTCATCAATTTTATTAAAACCTGCATTTTTAGCCAATACAGGAATATATCTGTGCATTTCGCCACGAACATCAACACTTTTTACAACTTCATTTTTATAAGCTTTTAATCCACAATTAAAATCGTGTAATTTTAAACCTGAGGTTTTTCGAGCTGCAGCATTGAATAATTTTGATGGAATATTTTTTCGAATTTTAGAATCGTATCGCTTTTTTTTCCAGCCCGAAATTAAGTCGAAACCTTCATTTACAATAAGGTTATACAATTCAGGAATTTCATCGGGACTGTCTTGTAAATCGGCATCCATAGTAATTACTACATCGCCTTTTACTTTTTTAAATCCAGCATTTAAAGCCTGTGATTTTCCATAATTACGTTGAAACCGAATTCCTTTTACATTTGAATCTTTTTTTGAAAGACTTTCAATAACTTTCCACGAGTTATCGGTACTGCCATCATCAATAAAAAGTATTTCATAAGAATAACGATTGGATTGCATAACTTTTACAATCCAATCGTATAATTCGTTTAAAGATTCGTCTTCGTTAAGTAGTGGAATGACTACTGATATATTCATTTATAAATTGGTATTAATCTACTTCTTCTGTTTTTTTCATAATTAAACCTGCAATTAATGAAACCACAAAACCAAAGAATAAGCTCATAATTAGTATAATTGCTGAAGTCATTCCAAAGCCAGAGAATTTTTTAGACATTTCTATCGCATTTTCTAAATCTTCATCAGACATATTTGGATACATTTCAATCATCTTAGCCTCTTGATATGAAGCCATATTTGTAAAATAATCTGCTTCAATAAAGTTTACAAATACATAAAAATAAATCAAAAAAACCAAACCAGAAATTAGGGCAATACCTAACCCGGTTTTAAGAGATTCACCTAAGCTTAAAAATCCTCCGTTATTAGTTTTAATTGCTTTAAGTCCTAAAACAATTACTGCTACAGTACCAATTCCTGATGCAACAGAAACACCCCAATGAGGCTCATAAACATTTCCAAAAGCATAATTTGCAACTGTAATTAAAACAGATATAATACCTAAAATTAAACCATAGTTAAGCATTACTTGTTTAGATGATGATTGTTGATTTTCCATAATTAAGTTTTTTAAAGTAACAAATATACTAAATACACTTTTAGTACACGATGTTAAATGTTAAGATTAATTTTTAATTTTTACTAATTTATTAGTAAGCAGCGGTTTATAAAAGTTACATAAATTTATAAAAAAAAAGGTTGTTTTTCCTAAAAATGATTGTAAATTTGCCGCGGGCAAGTCCTACACAACCAGCTCCCTTTGAATCCTCCAGGGCGGGAACGCAGCAAAGGTAATTGGTCGTAGCGGTGTGATGTAGGTAGCTTGCCTTTTTTTATGCTCTTTTGTTAAGTCTTTTTCAAAATTAAATTTATAAAAATTACTGTTAAAAGTTTTTACTTCCCATTAACTTTATAATCTTATTATTTTTCCTATCCTAAATCCTTTCCTAAGGAAAGGACTTTTTTAAATCTCTTCTTTTTTATTTCAAATAAATCTTTTAATCTTTTAATCTTTCTGTTTTTTAAAGAATACCTTATTTTTGACTTCTAACTAATATTTCAATATTTTTAATCTTATAATTTTCAATGAATAATAAAGTCGTATTAATTACTGGGGGTTCTTCAGGAATCGGAAAATGTGTTGGTGAATTTTTCCTATCCTAAATCCTTTCCTAAGGAAAGGACTTTTTTAAATCTCTTCGTTTTTATTTCAAATAAATCTTTTAATCTTTCTGTTTTTTAAAGAATACCTTATTTTTGACTTCTAACTAATATTTCAATATTTTTAATCTTATAATTTTCAATGAATAATAAAGTCGTATTAATTACTGGGGGTTCTTCAGGAATCGGAAAATGTGTTGGTGAATTTTTCCTATCCTAAATCCTTTCCTAAGGAAAGGACTTTTTTAAATCTCTTCGTTTTTATTTCAAATAAATCTTTTAATCTTTCTGTTTTTTAAAGAATACCTTATTTTTGACTTCTAACTAATATTTCAATATTTTTAATCTTATAATTTTCAATGAATAATAAAGTCGTATTAATTACTGGGGGTTCTTCAGGAATCGGAAAATGTGTTGGTGAATTTTTCCTATCCTAAATCCTTTCCTAAGGAAAGGACTTTTTTAAATCTCTTCGTTTTTATTTCAAATAAATCTTTTAATCTTTCTGTTTTTTAAAGAATACCTTATTTTTGACTTCTAACTAATATTTCAATATTTTTAATCTTATAATTTTCAATGAATAATAAAGTCGTATTAATTACTGGGGGTTCTTCAGGAATCGGAAAATGTGTTGGTGAATTTTTCCTATCCTAAATCCTTTCCTAAGGAAAGGACTTTTTTAAATCTCTTCGTTTTTATTTCAAATAAATCTTTTAATCTTTCTGTTTTTTAAAGAATACCTTATTTTTGACTTCTAACTAATATTTCAATATTTTTAATCTTATAATTTTCAATGAATAATAAAGTCGTATTAATTACTGGGGGTTCTTCAGGAATCGGAAAATGTGTTGGTGA
>NZ_RHLN01000012.1 GCF_004121075.1 Lutibacter sp. HS1-25 | reverse complement strand
ATTATTCCTGAAATGTTCAACAAAACCAAAATTACTTTTGAAAAATTGACAAATATGATTATTTCATCAATCATAAAAAGTAAAATTAGAGGTATTGAGTATGGGGTAGCTTTGGTAAGTGAAGGTGTTTTTCATTTTATGGAAGAAGAAGAAATTATCAATTCGGGTATTAATTTTACCTATGATGATCACGGGCATCCTGAATTGGGAAATGTAAGTAAATCGCATATATTCAATTACTTATTGCAATTAAAACTAAAAGAATTAGGCTTGGATATTAAAACCAGACCCGTTGAAATTGGCTACGAATTAAGATGTTGTAAACCAATTGCTTTTGATTTAACACTTTGTACTTTATTGGGTATAGGTGTTAAAAAATTATACGACAATGGTGTTTCGGGTTGTATTGTAAGTGCAAATTCAAGGGGAGATATAACGCCTTTGTATTTAAAAGATTTTCAAGACGAAAACGGAAAAGTACAGCCACGATTGGTAGATATTGAGTCGGATATGGCGCAACTTTTTATCAATAATTTAATTTATATCAGAGAAAAAGATTACGAATCAGCAAAACAATATGTCGATAATCCAGCAGATTACGATTTTAAAAAAATATTGAATTGGGAGTGAAATAAAGTTGAAAAGTCTAAAGTCTGAAAGTTATCGGTGGCTGAGCGTAGTCGAAGCCATATGATAGTTGGAAAGTCTAAAGTCTAAAGTCTAAAGTCTGAAAGTCTGAAAGTTATTGGTGGCTGAGCGTAGTCGAAGCCATATAATAGTTGAATAGTTGAATAGTTGAAAAGTCTGAAGTCTAAAAGTTATCGTTGGCTGAGCGTAGTCGAAGCCAAATAATATATTGAATACCAAAATTGTCACGCTGAGCTTGTCGAAGCGCAACAACTAACAAAACAAAATAAAACAAAAAAAATGGCACAATTTACAAGAATAGAAGTTGCTACGGCAATGAAAGAAACAGGGATGATTCCTTTGTTTTTTCACAGTGATATAGAATTAAGTAAAAAAGTATTAAAAGCGTGTTACGATGGTGGTGCACGTTTAATGGAGTTTACCGCTCGTGGTGATTTCGCTCACGAAGTTTTTGGCGAATTAACCAAATATGCCATCAAAGAATTACCTGGAATGATTATGGGTGTTGGTTCAGTAACCGATGCTGCAGCCGCTTCATTGTATATGGCATTGGGTGCAAACTTTATTGTAACACCAGTTTTAAGAGAAGACATTGCCATTGCTTGTAACCGTCGTAAAGTATTATGGTCACCAGGCTGTGGAACTTTGACTGAAATCACAAGAGCCGAGGAATTAGGCTGTGAAGTAGTAAAATTATTTCCTGGAGATATTTACGGACCTCAGTTTGTAAAAGGAATCAAAGGGCCTCAACCTTGGACAAGCATTATGCCAACAGGAGGTGTTTCACCAACTAAGGAAAATTTATCGGCTTGGTTTGGCGCAGGTGTAACTTGTGTTGGAATGGGTTCTCAATTGATTTCAGGAGAAATCATTAAAAATAAAGATTACGCAAAATTAGAGCAAGACGTTAAAAACGCCATAGCTTTAATCAAAGAAATCAGAAAGTAATCTTCATCAAAAAATCATTAAAACACCATAGTCATGTACAAAAATATTTTCCTTATTAGTTTTATATTCATATTCATTTCTTGTAAAGAAGTGAAAAATAATATTGTAAATGTTGCAGATAAAGCAGCTTTAAATTTAGCTATAACTGAAGCAAAACCTGGTGATGTAATTGTACTTGCCAATGGTGTTTGGAAAGATGTTGAAATTGAATTTATTGGACACGGAACTAAAGAACAACCAATAACTTTACGTGCAGAAACTGCTGGTGAAGTTTTTATTGAAGGTATTTCAAATTTAAAATTTGGTGGAGAATATTTAATAGTTAGCGGTTTGTATTTTAGAAATGGATATACACCTTCAGAAGACGTAATTGCCTTCAGAATTGATAAAAACCAAGTAGCTAATAATTGTACAGTTACCAACTGTGTTATTGAAGATTTTAATCAGTTGCAACGTGATAGAGACGATCATTGGGTGCAATTTTTTGGAAGATATAACCAATTAGATCATTGTTATTTAACAGGTAAAACCAATGGAGGCCCAACAGTTAGGGTAGATTTAAAGGGTAACGAGAGCATTAAAAATTACCATCAAATTGTTTACAATCATTTTGGACCAAGACCGCGTAAAGGTGGTGCAAGGGGAGAAACTATTCAGTTAGGTAGTAGTTTTACGTCTATGTCGCCAAGCAATACAACCATTGCTCATAACTTATTTGAAGAATGTAATGGTGAAGTTGAAGTCATTTCAAGTAAAACAAATTTCAACGAAATTAGAAACAATGTATTTTATAAAAGTGAAGGTTCTGTAGTTACACGTCACGGAAATTATGTAACTATTGATGGTAATTATTTTATTGGTGATGGTAAAAATGCAAATATTGGAGGAATAAGAATTGTAAATACAGGTCATTGGATTACAAATAATTATTTTTATAATTTAATAGGTGAAAACTTTAGAAGTCCGTTAGCAGTAATGAACGGAATTCCAAAATCACCATTAAATCGTTACAATCAAGTTACAGATGTTGTTGTTGCATACAATACTTATGTAAACTGTAAATCGCCTTGGCAATTTGGTGTAGGTACAAATATTGCTCAAAAAGACGTATTGCCTTTGTCTGAAATTCGTTCAGCGAGACCATTAAGAACGGTGGTGGCAAATAATGTAATTTATAACAATGTTGGAGATGCAAATCCAATAATTGAGCACGATGAAGCTGATGGGGTAAACTTCCAAAGCAATGTAATTAACAATCAAGGTGTTGCTTTTAAAGATGAAAAACGCATTACACCAAACAATTTTGAGTTGGTTGCTATAAACGATTATCTTTTTGTGCCAAAAGGAATTTCAACCGAAATAAAACCATTTCTAGGTTTTGAATTTGAAACCATTACCAAAGATTTATTTGGAAATTCAAGAACTGAAAATAACAATATTGGAGCTTCAATTGAAGGAGCAACTAAAGATCCTTTGATTTTAGACAAGAAAAAATATGGCGCAACTTGGTTTTTAAGTGAAAAACCTGCTTATGAAGCCCAAACAATTGAAGTTACTGTTGAAGATGATTTAGCTGCTAAAATAGCTTCAGCAAACAAAGGAGATATTGTGTCTTTAAATAGTGGAACATATACAATTTCATCATCATTAATTATAAACAAAAGTATTACCATACAATCTTTAGGTGAAGAAAAAGCAAAAATTATTTTTGAAGGCGCAGAAAATACACCTGTGTTTGCTTTAAATCCTTACGGTATTTTAACGTTAAAAAATGTGATTCTTTCAGGAAATGGAACGCAACAAGCTTTTGCAAGTTTAAAAGAAAATATGTCCAATCATTTTGGATTGTTTGTTTCAGGATGCGAAATCAGCGATTTTAATTATGTTTTAAAAGCCTATAAGCAAACTTTTGCTGAAGAAATTTTGGTTGAAAACACTTCAATCGTTAATTGTGCAAATGGTATTGAACTATCAGAAGAAATTAATGACAAAGGAGATTACAATGTCGAATATTTAACAATTCAAAACTGTCAGTTTACAAACGTAGAAAGTAATGTGATTGATTATTATAGAGGTGGTTACGACGAATCAACTATTGGCGGAAATTTATTGGTAAGCAATAATACATTTACCAATTGCGGTGCCAAAGAGGCCAACGGCGTTTTAATTAATTCAACCGGAATTGTAAATGTGGATATTTCTAACAATACTTTCAAAAATAACAAAGTGAAATTAGTTGCCTTGTTATGGGGTGCAAAAAACAATACAGCGTCTAATAATACCATTGAAAATTCAGGCAAAATCTTAGTTCAAGAAAACCTTGAATTGAAGTTGATGTATTAAAATAGTTTGAAGTTAAAAGTTAAAAGTTAAAAGTTAAAAGTTAAAAGTTAAAAGTTAAAAGTTAAAAGTTAAAAGTTCGAAGTCTAAAGTCAAAAGTTTTTTTTAAAAAACAATATAAATAAGTTCAGAAGATTCCCTCCTTGAGGAGGGTTAGGGAGATGTTTTTTAGTCTAAAGTCTAAAGTCTAAAGTCTAAAGTTTCAAGTCTAAAGTCAAAAGAACTTTGGTGGCTGAGCGTATTCTAAGTCATTATAAAAATCTTAAGTAGCTAAAAACCAAAGTTGTCATGCGGAACTTGCCGAAGCGCAACAGCCAACAATCAAATTCATATAATCATGAAAACAATATTATTTAGCATTTTAATATTTATATCGTCCATTGCTTTTGGTCAGGAAATTCCGACTAATAAAGTAATCAGCACGGCTAATTTATATCAATATTTAAATGCTTCTGTTCAACAAGAGTTAAGTAAAAACGGCGTTGTTTCAGAAGTGGATTTAGCTAACTATTTTCGTGAAAAATTTGCAGAACGTTATTTTTACAATTGGAAAAACTTCAATAATAGATTTGAGATATATCAGCAATTATACCCAGAAAATAAGGTGTCTCATACAGAGAATGCTTTAGATCATATTTCAAAATTTGCAGATAGTACACAATGGGTGTTGCCATTTAATTATTTAAATGGTGAGCCTGTAAATGCGTATGCTTTAAGGCACTTGGCGCGTCAGCATAAAATGGTCGACATTGCTTTTTACTATAATTATCAAAATAAAGACACAAAATACCTAAACTATTTTGTCAATCAGGTAGCGTCTTTAAATAGTGCTTTAGAATTGAATCAATATGAGAAAATAGAAGATGGAAATGGTGTTTACGAGGCGTTTCGTTCGGGTTATCGTGTGTTAAATTGGTTAGAAATTCACAATATGTTTTTGGGTGAAAAGGCATATACACACCAAGATCAGTTAACAACTATTGCAACCTTATTACAACACGCTGCAAATTTGTATGCAACAAATACTGAATTTGTTGCAGGAAATCATCAAACACGCGGTATGTCGGCTTTGGCAATGCTTTCAATTTTATTTAGAGATTTTAAAGGAGCTGATAACTGGTATAAAAGGTCAATGCAATTGTTAGGTGAACATTTGGATAAAGAAATAAATGATGATGGTTTTCAGTTCGAACGCTCTGTTCATTATCACATGAGTGATATTGAAAATTATTATTTTGTATATCAATTAGCCAAATTGAGTGGTATAAAAGTAGCTCCTTTTTGGGAAGAAAAGTTAAATTCGTTGTTTACAACCTTAACAAAAATTGCTTATCCAGATAAATCTGCTCCGGTTTTACAAGATGATACCGACAATCCTTGGGCTGAAAAAAATGACATATCAGGTGCTTTAACATTGGGCTATTTATTGTTTGAAGAGCCTTCATTGGGTTATTTTGCAAATTCCAAAGTTGCTTCTAAAATGTATTGGTATTTAAGTAAAAATCAACTTTCATTACTTGATAACATTCAAAAAGAGCAGCCAAATTTTCAATCAATCTCTTTTTTAACAACGGGTTATTTTGTGCAAAGAAATGGTTGGGATTTAAATGATAATATGATGATTATTTCGGCAGGTTTAGATCCAGATAAGCCAGATCATCAACACGGTGATATGTTAGGTGTACAGGCAATGGCAAATGGCAAGGTGGTTTTGCCTAATTATCAAGTGCGTTATTCTTTAGAAGATTATGGGTTTTTTAAAAATTCAATGGTAAAAAATGTTGCTTTGGTTGATGATGAATTACAGGGTAAAAAGTATACTTCAAATCAGGGTGGAAGCGGTTTTGGTAAATTTTTAGCGTTGCCAAATCCGAAAGTAATTATTTGGGAAAACAATAGTAAGTACGATTTGTTTGTGGGTTCTCATAACGGATTTGAAAATGTGGACGTTGCATATTCAAGACAAGTAATTAATGTTAAAAATGATTTTTGGATTGTAAAAGATAACTTTAAATCAGCTCAGGCACATGTTTATAAACAAGTTTGGCAGGGTCATTACTCGGTTGAAAATGGAGTAAATTTAATACGTGCAACTTTTGACGATGCCACTGGTTTTGATATTTTTCAGTTGCATAAAATTGACAATGTAAAAAGTGAAGGAACTAGAGGAAAACAATGGTCAGTGCTTTCAAAAACAACAGCAGGTGATTTTAGTTTTGTTACAATCTTATTTCCTTATAAAGGTTTTGATAACAGGATAGATGAGTTAAAAACGTTGCCAGATTTAAAAGGTTGGAAGCTAAACGCTGCTATGTGGGTTTCAGAAAATGAAAATACAATTTCATTAACCAAAGAAAATGAATCTTACTTTTTTGGTGTGAAAAAGTTGAAATACAATAATAAAACAATTGAATTTTCCGAATTTACAGATGCTTACATAAATACTTCCGCAGAAAAAATTGAAGTAAAACTATTGGGTAATCAGAATGTTGGTGTTGATGTAAAGGATTAGGAAGTTCTCTAGAGCAGCGATTGTAACCAATTGCTTGGAAATTTTAAAATAGGCTACTTAGTATATCTTATAAAAAAAGTAATGAGAGGGGATCACTACTTTTCCATATAATTTAAAATCTAATTGGGGTTGATTTTAAAGTAAGTTATACAATTCCTAAGCGTTCAAATAATAATTGAATATCGCTAGGATACATGTTATTTGGATTGTTATTTGATTTGTCAGACTTGTTATTGTCAGAGTTTTCCGGTTGAACTGTGGGGAATTTTTTCATGTTACTAGATTTTTTAGCTTTTTCGTCTTCTTTAATGTTATTTAGCTTATTAAGGTCTTTTTTTTTCATTTTTTATGTAATCAAATCGTTTAGTTGGGCTTCTAAATTTTATAATTTGTTTCATTTAATAATATGCTAAAGGTAAGTACGATGTTTAAAAAAAAGGAGAATTAATCCGTAAATAAAGCAAGGATAATCCATACTCTTTTTATCGATAATTATAGTAATTTTAACCATTATAAATTTTATGGTATCCTAAAATTATGAGAAACTATTTTATTATCGACAATGATTCAAATGCTATTCAAAACATTAAGAGTGTTTTAGAAGATTACTACGAGTTTAACTGTATTGGTGTTTCCTGTGAATACAAGGAAGCTATGAATACTATTTTAAAAGAATCACCCGACTTGGTCTTTTTTAATATTGATAACTTTAAAGACAATCCTTTTGAGTTTGCTCAAGAACTTAATTTGTTTAATGAAGATTTTCCTGTGTTTATTGCAGTGTCTTATTCAAAAGATAGAATATATGAAGTGATTAAAAGCGGTTTCTTCGATTTTTTACTTTGTCCGCTTGAAGAACTTGAAATTCGTAAAACAGTTTTAAGAGTCCTTAAAAAAATACCAGCTCGCTCCAGAAAAAATATTTGTTTAAAATCATATAAAGATTATCAGTATTTAAAAACCGATGAAATTTTATTTTTAAAAGCCGATAACAATACAACCGACTTTTATATGAATGATGGCAATGTAATTAGTGCTTTTAAAACATTAAAAACGTTTGAAGAAATACTGCCAAACAATTTTCATAGAATTCATAAAAGTTATATTATCAATAAAAATTTTGTTTCTCGCATACAATATGGTAAATTTACTTGTACTATTAAAAGAAACGACTATGAAGTTCCTTTTACAAAAACCTATATTGATAATATAGAAAGTATGAATAGAGCTTTATCAGAGTATTCTTACCAGTCGTTAAATTAATTTTCCTTTCACAATACGGGGTTATACACTCAGACCTTACTGTTTTACTAAAGGCAACGAATTTATTCGTTCTAAATGTCTTTGTTGTAGTATTTTAGCAGTGTAATTAAGCAGTTAAATATTGATTTTTACAATGTTTAAAACACATTACACAAAAGATAAAATAATTATAAAAACATATTGTCCAATTAAAAAACGCCCCATATTATGAAAGCTATTAAATACATTTTCGCAATTTTATTATTCGCTAACTTCGCAATTTCTTGTTCTAATGATTCTTCTGAAGATGATGAATTATACAATACAGTACAAGCAACTTCACAAACTGGTGAAGAAGGTAGTGCAGCTATCATGACAAAAAGAAACTAATTTTACAGCGTAAAATTACAACATATAAAAGTTTAAAAAGCCTTAACCAAAAGTTAAGGCTTTTTTAGTAGCTTTGTTTTACAAAACAATCCCATTGAAAACAAGCTTTTATCATAACAACCCTTTACTTTCTTTTTTTGTATGCTTATTTTTAGCGATGGCAGTTTTTAGCTGTGATGATCATAAAAATGCAGTAATTTCTTCGAAAAATAAATCAAAAGACAGTGTAGCTATTTGGATTGAACAAGCTCGTGATTTTAAAAATACACTTCAAGAGCGGGAATTGGCAGTGCAAAAAGCTTATGCTTATACGAAAACCTTGCCTTCTGAAAGGGAACAAAGTAATATTTATTCAGAATTAGCAATTGATGTTGGAGGTTTAACTAATGATGCTTTGTTTAAAACCGTAAATACAACAGCAATGCAGTATGCTGTTAAATTAAAAGATACTTTTAAAATTGGAGATGCACATTGGAATTTTGGAACATTTTACACTCAAAAGGAAGTTATAGACAGTGCTTATTATCATTTTCATAAGGCCTATGAGCAGTTTAAAATGACTAATCATGAATACTATACGGGTAAAATGTTGTACAATATGGCATTTATTCAGGGGCGTTTAAAAGATTATACAGGGAGTGAAGTATCTATTTTTGAGGCGATTTCAAAATTTGAAAAATTAAATAAATATGATGATCTCTATCAAAGTTACAATTATCTAGGATTGATCTATTACAATCTCGAAGAATTTGATAGGGCTGTGTTTTATTACAACAAAGCTTTGACTTATTTAAATGATGTTGAGGATAAAGGAAATTATAAAGGGTGGACTTTGAGTAATTTGGGTTTGGTTTTTCAAAAGCAAAAAAAATTCGAGGAGGCTATAGAAATATTCGAACAGGTTTTAGATAATAAGAATTTAAAAAAACAGGATGTCAATTTTTATGCAAGGTTGGTTGACAATATTGCTTATACCAAATTTTTAAGTGGAGATACTGCAAATGTGTACAATCAATTTGATTATGCACTTAAAATACGGGATAGTATAAATAATTTCTCGGGAATTGTTATTAGTAAACGTCATTTAAGCGAATTTTACGCTTACAAATTAGATACTTTAACTGCTGTTAAATTGGCTAATGAAGCCAATGGTTTGTCTGGTCAGGTTGAAAACAACAGAGATAAGCTTGAAACGTTACTGCTACTTTCAAAAATAGACAAACAAAAATCAAACAGTTATTTAAAAGAATATGTTTTTTTAAATGACAGTCTTCAAATTGAAGAGCGAAAGATTAGAAATAAGTTTACCAGAATTCGTTTTGAAACCGATGAATATATTGAGGAAACTGAAAAATTATCTCAACAAAAAATATTTATTTCAATCGGTGCTTTTTTTGCAGTACTGTTGTTGTTATTGGCTTATTTTATTAGGGTGCAATCGGCTAAAAATAAAGAATTGCTTTTTGAAAAAGAGCAGCAAAAAGCCAATGAAGAAATTTTTTCTTTGATGTTAAAACAACAATCTAAACTTGAAGAAGGACGTTTAAACGAGCGTAACAGAATTGCGCAGGATTTGCATGATGGTGTTTTGGGTAAAATTTTTGGAACTAGACTTGGTTTGGGTTTTTTAAATGTTAATGGAGATGCTGATACGATTGAAAAACACAAAAATTATATAGATGAACTTCAAAATATTGAAAAAGAAATTAGAGCCATTTCACACGAATTAAAGAATGAAATTTTATCTTCAAAAGAAGATTTCTCAAAAATTATCACCGATTTAATCGATCAAATTAGTAATTTAGGGGAGTTTGAATATAAATTTAGTTGTGATAGCGACGTTATTTGGGATGAGGTTAGAGACGATATAAAAATTAATTATTACAGAATTATTCAAGAGGGTTTACAAAACGTTATAAAATATTCTAAAGCAACAAACGTGTTGATTTATATTGAATTGGAAGAAAATGCAATGCTAAATTTAACCATAAAAGACAATGGTGTTGGTTTTGATGTTAAAGACAAACGAAAGGGTATTGGACTTAAAAATATGCAATCAAGGGCAAATAATTTGAACGGAGTTTTTAATATTCACTCTGAAATTAATAAAGGAACTACTATATTTGTATCTTGTTCCCTACAAAATAATGATGATGAGTAAAATTTATAATGTATTAATAGTTGATGATCACCCAATAATTGCTGATGCCTATAAAAGTGCTTTTGAATATATAAGTGCTGAAAAAAAAGATGTAACTTTTAATATTGATATTGTTACCAATTGTGACGATGCTGTTGCTCATATTAATTCGGTTTCTAAAAGCGGTAATTTAGATATCGTATTTTTAGATATTTCTTTACCACCTTCAAGTGATGGGAAATATTTATCGGGCGAAGATATTGGAGTTAAAATAAAAGAAGTAATTCCAAGTTGTAAAGTTATTGTGGCTACTACTTTTAACGATAATTATCGCATTCAGGTAATTCTTAAAAGTGTAAATCCGGATGGTTTTTTAATTAAAAACGATATCAATAAAGATGAATTGGTAACTTCAATAAAAACCATTTTAGACAATTCACCTTATTATAGTAAATCGGTTTTAGAATTGTTTCGCAAGCAATCTTCAACAGATTATAAATTGGATAAAATAGACAGACAGTTGTTGTATGAAATGTCTATTGGAACCAAAATGAAAGACCTTCCAAATATAATTCCTATGTCAATGCCAGGACTTGAAAAAAGAAAGAAACAATTGAAAGAGTTGTTTAAAGTTCAGGACAACGATGATAGAGAATTGATACTAAAAGCAAAAGAAAAAGGGTTTATTTAAATAAACCCTTTTTTGTTATAAAAATGTCTTTGGGGTTGATCTATTTATTATAACATATTTCAAATATAGCCTTTATTTTATCCTATAAAAATTAGAATTGATTTAATTGCTTTTTAAAGTAAAACTTTATGGTTTTAGCTATTTTGAAGTATGGAAAAAACTTAAATTTTTATAAAAATTTTCTTCTTATATAAAATATAAGTGACAAACCAAAAGAAAATAATATGCATTACTGCAAATAAAAGAGAACCATTCATTTTACCTGCAATAGGTACGCAAACGTCTGAATACAAAAAGTCATATGCTGAAACACTTACGCCTTGAGCATTGGTGATGTGAATTAAATAAATAATAACCAAAACATACAAGCCAGAAAATACATAAATAGCCAAAGGGTTTGTACCAAAATGAATAAATGGTTTTGCCCATTTTTTAATACCTTTTACATCTATAAACCACAATAAAAAAGCTAAAAAAACCATTGCCAAACCGCCAGTGTAAAGTACATAGGTACTTGTCCATAGTGCTTTGTTTATTGGAAATATAAAATTCCAAAGCCATCCAATAAATGTAGCAATTGCGCCAAAAATCAGTAATTTTTTAATAGTGTCCATTGTACTTCCAGAAAATTCTATGATTCTTCCTGAAAAATAGCCAATCAATATAGTGGCTACAGACGGAATTGAAGAAAGTAAACCTTCTGGATCAAAGGCAATTCCAAAACCACCATACAAATGTTTTTCACCCAAAAGTAATAAATCTACTTTTCTAACTAAATTGGTAGTCAATTCAAAAGGACCTTCAGAAGCTCCAAAAAATAATAAGCCCCAATATCCAACTAAAATACCTAAAAAAATATAAGCCAATTGTTTGTAATTAAATTGCATACACAAAAGTGCACTAATTAAATAAGCAATAGCAATGCGTTGTAAAACTCCAAATATGCGTAAGTTTTCAAAATCAAAATAAGGAAAAGCATTTAGAAAAACGCCTAATAAAAACAAAATTGAAGAACGTTTTAATGCTTTGTAAAGTGATTTTTTTGTAATTCCTTGGTCGAATTTTTTAAACGAAAACCACATAGAAACCCCTACAATAAAAAGGAAAAATGGAAAAACCAAATCTGTTGGTGTGCAGCCATTCCAAGTTGAATGTAATAGAGGAGGATATACATATTCCCAGCTTCCAGGTGTATTAACCATAATCATCAATGCAATGGTCAATCCGCGCATTACATCGAGCGCTATTAAACGTTGAGTAGCCATATTATTTTATTTTTAATTAGCTTATTTTTTCAACCCTAATTTATGTCCTGCAATGGCATAATATAAAATAATAAGGTAGCAAGGCAATAAAATCCAATAGCCAGAAGTAGCTGATTCGGCTGTTGCAGCAGCTTCACTCATTCCTTGAGCGATTAATTCTACTCTATGTCCGTCAACCAAATTACCATATAAAGGCGGAATAATTGCACCACCAGCAATTGCCATAATTAACAATGCCGAAGCTGTTTTTGTAAACTTACCCAAACCTTTTAAAGTTAGTGGCCAAACCGCTGGCCAAACCAATGCGTTTGCAATTCCTAAAGCGGCAACAAATAATACCGATGTAAATCCAGAGGTAAATACAATGCAAAAAGTAAATACAATACCCAATACGGCACTTGCTTTTAAAGCAAAAGCCTGACTCATAAATTTAGGTATTAAAAATACACCAAGTGCATAAGTTAAAACCATTGCCATTAAGGTAAATGTGGTAAAAAACTTGGCATCTTCAACCGGAATTCCAATTGAAATTCCGTAAGCAATAATGGTATCGCCTGCAATTACTTCGGCACCAACATATACAAATAAGGTTAAAACTCCTAGCCATAAATGTGGAAATTGAAAAATATTTGTTTTTAAAGTTTCGCCATCTTTAGGTGTTTCAATAGGTTCTGCTTCAACGTGTGGTAGCGGTGCTTTTCTAATTAAAATTCCTAAAACAAATAACACAACAGCCATTACAATATAAGGTGTAACTACGCTATCTGCCATAGTATCTAAAAGTTGAGATTTTTCTTCAAGAGTTACGGTGCTTAATTTTTCGTTTACTTCATCAATACCCGATAATAATAAAGCTCCAAATATTAATGAACCCAAAGCACCTGCAATTTTATTGGCAATTCCCATAATTGCAATTCGTTTTGCAGCACTATCAATAGGGCCTAAAATGGTAATGTATGGATTTGAAGCTGTTTGTAACAAGGTCATTCCCATACCTTGAATAAAAATACCAGTTAAAAATATCCAGTAAGTACGTGCTTCAGCAGCAGGAATAAAAACCAAAGCACCTATGGCCATTACAATTAGTCCTAAACTCATTCCTTTTCTGTAACCAATTTTGTTGATTATTGAAGAAGCAGGAATTGCCATAACTACAAATGAAATATAAGAAGCCGAAGCTACTAAAAATGATTGTGCCGAGGTTAATTCGTTGATGGTTTTCATAAACGGAATCAATGCCCCGTTTATCCAGGTAACAAAACCAAAAATGAAAAATAAACCGGCAATAATAATGATTGGGACTAATGTGCTGTTTTTTGTTGAAGTTTGAGTGGTTGACATATAAATTATTTACTGTTTGGTTAATAAAGTCTGAAAAAACACCATTTGAGTGTTCATAGGCTTAAAAATAGTATAATAATTTATTACTGCTAACTATTTTCTATAAGTAGCATAAAATAATAGTCAGACTAACAAAATTTAAAGACGAACAATAATTGTAAAATAAATAAAACAACTGTTATTCAATAAAATCGGTGCTGTTTAATATTTTTTGTTTGGCAATTTGAAGATAATTACGACCAATTGGAACGCGTCGGTTTGCAATTTCAACCGAGTTACCTTCAATAGATTTTATTTTATTTAGCGCAATGGTAAACGAACGATGAATTCGTAAGAAATTTTCACTTGGTAATTCTTCTTCAATACTGCTCATAGATTTGTGAACCAAAAAATCACCAGTTGTAGTAAATACTTTGATATAATCTTTTAAGCTTTCAATAAATAAAATATCGTTGAGCTTAATTTTCATCAATTTTTTATCAACTTTTAAAAAAATAAAAGGATCTTCTTTAAAAGTTACTTCACTGCTTTTGTCTATACCTATTCTTGTGTTTATTTTAGCAATTGCTTTTAAAAAGCGTGCAAACGGAATTGGTTTTACCAAATAATCCAGCACATCTAAATCAAAACTTTCAACAGCATATTCTCGGTAAGCAGTTGTAATTACAATAAGTGGTTTTGTTGGCAATGAACGTAAAAAATCCAATCCGCTCATTTTGGGCATATTTATATCTAAAAAAGCCACATCTATTTCACCACTTTCAATAATAGGTAAAGCTGCAATTGCCGTATTGTATGTGGCAACAAGCTCCATAGTTGGAAATTCACTTAAATGATTTTCAATTACTTTTATTGCTAAAGGTTCATCATCAATAATAATACATTTAATTTTCATTGATAGGTATTTTTAAATAAACACAATATTTGTTGTCTTTAATTTCGGTTTTTAATTCAAAATTGTTGGGAAATAACAATTCAAGTCTTCTTTTTACATTTTGATTGCCAATTCCTTTACGCGTATTTGTTGTTTCAGTCAATTCAACTGATTTGTTAAAAGAGTTTTCAGCCTTAAAGATAAGCCATTTATCTAAAACATTTTCAAAATAGATGTTTACTTCAATGGTGTCGGTATTTTTAGCACCATGTTTAAAGCAGTTTTCTATAAAAGGAAGAAATAACAATGGAGGAACCTCAATATCTTCAATGTTTCCTTCAATATCTGTACTTGTTATAATGCGATCTCCATATCGCAAACGTTCTAAATCTAAATAATTTTGAATGTAATTAATGGCTGTAAACAATCTCAATTTAGGTTCTCTAACATCATATAAAACATATTGCATGATTTCAGATAATTTTAAAACCACACTTGGCGCGATATCCGATTTTTCTAAAGTAAGCGCATATAAATTGTTTAGGGTATTGAAAAAGAAATGTGGTTGTATTTGAGATTTTAAATATTTTAGTTCTGTTTCTAATTGTACCTTTTGAAGATTTTCAACCCTGTCGCGCTCATAAATCCAGTCAAAAATTAATTTTATAGCAGTAACCAAAGCCACTACATAAATTTCACCCAAAACTACAGCAATAATATGGTTAAAAGTAAATGCTTGTTGTGGGTTTTCAGCTTCGGGCCAAATATTTTTAGTTACCAATAAATAGTTTAAGCCAGTACGAAGCACATAAATTACTCCCAGCGAAACAATAAATACAACAATATAGGTTTTGTATTTTTTGGTTAAAATAAATTTAGGTATTAAATAATAGATGTTGAAATATACAAATACAATATGTAGCGGAAATTCTACAAGGTTAGATTTTAAAGAGTACCAATAGTCGTCAAAATAACTTCCCCAACGTATAAAGTTGAACATAAAATAACCCAACCAAAACCAAATATGGTATTTAATAGGTATTGAATAACTGGTATTTTGAAGCCATTTTGATCTCAAAAGTTACTAATTTTAAGGTGTGTAAATGTGATTATGGCGGAAAAAGTAGTTGTTTTTTTTAGGTTGACAAAATTTTAAAACAATTAAATATATATGTTTATGAAAACGTTTTCTTTAATATTAAAAAACATGTTATTCGTTGTTTTTTTTGTGTCGTATATAGAATTTTTTTTGAAGTAGGGGATTCTATTTATACGTTTATCAAAACAAAATTTAACTAATTTATTTATTTATGAAAAAATTAATACCATTATTTATGCTGATTTTTTCACTCGCAATTACACAACAAGTGGCTGCGCAAGTGAAAACAGTATCTGGTACAGTAACAGCTGCATCAGATCAAGCTCCGCTTCCAGGAGTAAATGTTGTGATTAAAGGAACAACAAAAGGAACTCAAACCGATTATGACGGTAATTTTAGCATTGAAGCTTCAAAAGGAGACGTTTTAGAGTTTTCATTTATAGGGATGACAACGCAATTGATTCCTGTTAACGAAACTTATATTGTAAATGCAAAATTACAAGAAGATGCACTAAGTTTAGACGAGGTGATTGTTACTGCTTTGGGTATTAAAAAAGAGAAAAAAGCTTTAACCTATTCTGCACAAGAAGTAAAAGGTGATGAGTTAACTACTGTAAAACAAACAAACCCAATTAATAGTTTGTCTGGAAAATCTGCAGGTATCACTATTACTAAAAGTTCTTCAGGAGCTGGTGGATCTTCAAAAGTAGTATTAAGGGGTAACTCTTCAACAACAAACAACGATCCATTATATGTAGTAGACGGTGTACCAATGTTAAATAGCGGAAATGGTAGTAATGGAGAAACTCCAGGAACTAATATTTTTGGTGATCAAACAGGTAACAGAGATGGTGGTGATGCTTTATCATTAATCAATCCTGATGATATTGAAAGTTTAACAGTTTTAAAAGGTGCTTCGGCTTCAGCATTATACGGTAGTCAAGGTGCCAATGGTGTAATTTTAATTACGACTAAATCTGGTAAAGATGGTAAGTTAAGTGTAAACTTCAATACCAGTTTAACAGTAGACAATGTAACTTCATTACCTAAATTACAAACTGAATACCAATCAAATTCAGTAGGACAAGCAATTGCTGAAAACGGAAATGTTACTGATCCTAAATCTTGGGGTTCAAAAGCAAGTGGTTTATCAAATACTGTGGATGATTTTTTTGAAACAGGAATTACTGCTATCCAATCGTTATCGTTATTAGCGGGTAACAAAATGGCACAAACTTATGTTTCTTATGCAAATACTTCTGTAAATGGTGTAATGCCAAATAACCGAATGGTAAGAAATAACTTTAATGTTAAAGAAACTGCTAATTTTTTAGATGATAAAATTACAGTTGGTGCAAGTATAAATTTATCTGACCAACGTATTTGGAACAGACCAACAAACGGTTTGTATTCAAATCCTTTAACTGGCTTGTATTTAAATCCAGTTGGAATTGACTTAAACGATTATAAAAACTTTGAGTATTTTAATGCAGATTTAAATATGATGGATCAATATGCGACTTCTTTTGATGAAAATATTCAACAAAATCCATATTGGTTAGTAAACCGCAACCAAAGTAAAGATGTTGCGCAAAGAGTAGTTGCTAACGTTTCGGCTAAATACCAAATTTTAGACAACTTATCTGTTCAGTCTAGAGCGAGTTACGATAAATCATTTTTTACTTTTGATAAAAGAATGTATGCAGGAAGTGATCCTACTTTTGTACCTGCAACAGGTAGATATATTTTAGAAAAAACAGAAAACACACAACAGTATATCGATTTAATTGCAAATTACAATACAGATATTACTGAAGATTTTAACTTTTCAGCAATTTTAGGAACAAGTTTAACTAAATATTCAACAGGAGATCAGTTACATTTAGATTCAGGTATAGGAAAAGGTTTAACATATCCAAATGTATTTACTATTGGAAACTTTGCTGAAACTAAAGATTTGTTACAATCTGTTTATAACAGAGAAGTACAATCGGTTTTTGCATCGGTTAATTTTGGATACAAAAGTATGGTGTATTTAGATGTTACAGGAAGAAATGACTGGTCGTCTACATTGGTAAATACTGCTTCAAAATCTTTCTTTTACCCATCATTTGGTTTAACAGGTGTTTTAAGTGAAATTTTTGAATTGCCTAAGTCAGTTACTTTTGCAAAATTAAGAGCATCATATGCAATTGTAGGTAAAGATATTCCTGCGTATGCAACCATTCCTTTAAATACAATTCCTAACGGTCAAGGTAACTTTGCCAAGCCAACATTTGGTGTAATTGAAGGTGAAACTTTAGAGCCAGAAAAACAAAATTCATTTGAAATTGGTACGCAATGGAGATTTGTAGGTAACAGATTAGGTTTAGACTTAACTTATTACAATACCAAAACAACAAACCAAATATTTTATATTGCTGCAGAGCCTAATTTAGAAGGTTATGTTCAAAATATTGTAAACGCAGGTGAAATTAAAAACAGTGGTGTAGAATTAACTGTTGATGCAAAACCTGTTGTAAAAGATAACTTTACTTGGGAAACTGCTTTAAACTTTGCTACTAATAAAAATAAAGTTGTATCAGTTCACCCTTCATTACAAAATGGTGAAGCAATTATAACTGCACCAGGTGTAAACGGTTATGGTTATTCATTAATTGAAGGTGAAGATTTTGGAAGTATCAGAGGTCGTTCAGTAGTAAGAAACGAAAACGGTTTGCCTGTTGTAAGTGACGATGGTGCTGGCGGATTTAGTATTGAAGCTACAGATTGGGAAACAATTGCTCACGCGCAACCAGACTTTACATTAGGATGGAATAACTCATTTAGCTTTGATAATTTCCAAGTTAGCTTTTTAGTTGATGCTAAATTTGGAGGTGATGTAGTAAGTATTACTGAAGCTGTAAACGATTTTTATGGTGTATCTCAAGCTTCTGCTGATGCTAGAAATAGAAATGGTGGAATGATTGATGTTGTTGATGGAAGTGGAAATGCACAACAAATGACAGCACAAGATTACTATACTAAAACTGGTGGTAGAGCAGGTCTTATTGGAGAATATGTATACGATGCTACCAACGTAAGTTTAAGAGAACTATCAGTAGGGTATAACTTAATATTCCCTGATAGCCGAGTAAATAATATCCGATTTTCTGTAATTGGTAATAACCTTTTCTTTTTCTATAAAAAA
Source organism: Lutibacter sp. HS1-25 (assembly GCF_004121075.1). Taxonomy (GTDB): domain Bacteria; phylum Bacteroidota; class Bacteroidia; order Flavobacteriales; family Flavobacteriaceae; genus Lutibacter. Next base: position 61,020 of record NZ_RHLN01000012.1, on the reverse strand, counting down.
GCGCCATTTGATCCAAATATTGCTTCAAGTACAGGAATGGGATTACAAGGAGTTGATATTTATGGTCAACCATCAACAAGAAGTATTGGACTAAATATTAACGTAAATTTCTAAGACAATGAATAAAATAATAAAATATACACTTGCTTCGGTTATGGCTATCAGTTTAGTAAACTGTACAGGTGACTTTGAAGATATAAATACTGATCCAAACGGTATTTCAAACGAAAGTTTAACACAAATGAACAATCATATTGGTGGTTCTTTTACCCCAATGTTTTTAAATGTATTTAATGTAACTCCTGCTTGGAATTTCCAATTACAACAAAATTTAATTGGCGATGTGTATTCAGGATATATGACACCTCCAACACCATTTGCAGGTAATGTAAACAACATGACTTATTCGTTGGTTGATGGTTGGAATGGTTTTCCTTGGGGCGATGCTTACGGAAGCGTAATGCCATTTGCACTTGATATTAAAAATGCAGTTGCGTTAAGTGGAGATCCTTCAGGAGAAAAGTTTGTGCATTTGTCTAATATTATTAGAGTAAGTGCTATGCACAGAGTTTCAGATATTTACGGGCCAATTCGTTATACAAAATTTGACGATTTTGCTACAACTGGGATTTACGATTCTCAAAGTGAAGCATATAATGCATTTTTTGCTGAATTAGATGCTGCAATTGATGGGTTAAAAAGTTTTGAAGGTGATACACAATTTGTGCCTTTTGATATGTCATCATTAGGTGGTGATATTGCAATGTGGCGTAAATATGCAAACTCTTTAAGATTGCGTTTAGCAATGCGAGTTGTTAAAGTTGATGCAACTTTAGCAAAAACTGAAGGTGAAAAATCATTGTCAAGTGATGCTGGTTTATTAGAATCTACAGATATGTATATCAATACTGGTTATGCACATCCATTAACAGTAATAAGTGGTTCTTGGGGAGATATTAGAATGGGTGCTGAAATGGAATCTATTTTAGAAGGTTTTGATGATGGTAGAAAAGAAGTTTATTTTAAACCAGCCGAAGACCCAACTTTAAATGGTGCTTACAAAGGTATTAGAATGGGAATTGAAATTGAAGCTAAAGGTCAATACGGTGCGCATTCAGCTATTGGTAGTGCTATAGAAACTGAAACTATGCAATGGATGACTGCTGCTGAAGTTTATTTTTTAAGAGCTGAAGCTGCATTGCGTGGTTGGTCTGGAGCAGGTACTGCAAAAGCAAATTACGAAAATGGTGTAAAAGCTTCTTTTGCACAACATGGAGTAAGTGGTGCAGATGCTTATTTGGCTGATAATACAAGCACGCCTAAAGATTTTGTGGATGCTATAAATCCAGCAAATAATTTTACATATCCTAGTGAAGTTAAAATTGCTTACAACAATGCTGGTACTAACGAAGAACAATTAGAGCAAATTATTACTCAAAAATGGATAGCAATGTTCCCTGATGGTCAAGAAGCTTGGAGCGAATTTAGACGTACAGGTTATCCTAGAGTTTTCCCAGTAGTTATTAATAATAGTGGAGGTAAAATTGATACAAATATTCAAATTAGAAGAATCAATTTTGTTCAAAATGAAATAAATACCAACGGAGCTAATGTAGAAATTGCAAAAGGGTATTTAAACGGACCAGATACAGGTGGTACAAGACTTTGGTGGGATATCGCTGGAAGTAATTTTTAAATTTCTAAAAACGAAATTTAAAATGGATTAATTAAATGTTTTCAAACGGGAATTAATCATTCCCGTTTGTTTTTTGTCGCTCATTAGCAGCTTTTGGTCGAAAAAATAAAACTTTTAGCATATCTAATTATTAAATTTACTGTATTACAATTTTAGTATAAAAAATCCAACTATGACAACTACAGACATTGCACACAAACCTGCTGGTCAATTTGAAGATACCAGATTTGAAAAAATACACAACGTAGTATTTGCTAATTCAGAAGAAGGTTCTGTTTGTGTAGCACAAGAAATAGCTTCATTAATTAGAAGCAAACAAGATAAAAACAAACCTTGTATTTTAGGTTTGGCAACGGGTTCTTCGCCAATAAAAGTGTACGAAGAATTGGTTAGAATGCACAATGAAGAAGGTTTGAGTTTTTCAAATGTAATTACCTTCAACTTAGATGAATATTATCCAATGGATAAAAGTAGTGTGCATAGTTATTATTACTTTATGCATCAGCATTTATTCAACCACGTAGATATCAACCCTAAAAATATTCACATTCCTTCAGGAACTGTTTCATTAGAAGAACTACACCAATATTGTATTGATTACGATTTAAAAATTAAAGAATATGGTGGTTTAGATTTTCAATTGTTGGGTATTGGTAGAACCGGACATATTGGTTTTAACGAGCCGGGTTCTCACTACAATTCTGGAACTCGTAGTATTACCTTAGATCATATGACCAGAGAAGATGCTGCTCCTTCGTTTTTAGGAATTAACAATGTACCAAAAAAAGCCATTACTATGGGAATTGGTACTGTTAAAAAAGCAAAAAGAATTGTGTTATTGGCCTGGGGACACAACAAAGCATCTATTATTAAGGAAACTATTGAGGGCGAAATTACTTCAGAAGTTCCTGCAACCTATTTGCAAGATCACCCAAATACAACTTTTATTTTAGACGATGAAGCTGCACAGGATTTAACACGTTTAAACACGCCTTGGTTAGTAGGTCCTTGTATTTGGTCTGAAGAATTAACCAGTAAAGCCATTGTTTGGTTGTGTAATTTAACAGGAAAATCTATTCTGAAATTAACAGACAAAGATTACAATGAGTACGGAATGTCAAGTCTTTTGGTACAGGAAGGTTCGGCTTACGATATCAATATTGTTATGTTTAACAAATTGCAACATACCATTACAGGTTGGCCAGGAGGTAAGCCAAATGCAGATGATTCTTCAAGACCAGAAAGAGCAAATCCTGCTAAAAAAAGAGTGCTTATTTTTAGTCCGCATCCCGATGATGATGTAATTTCAATGGGAGGTACTTTTGATCGTTTGGTTGAACAAGGTCACGAAGTTCATGTTGCTTATCAAACTTCAGGAAATATTGCAGTATCAGATTCTGAAGCATTAAAATATGCCGAAGTTATCAAAGATATCAATCCTACTTATCCTAAAGTTGATGATATTATTAGAAAAATTAACACCAAAGTTGGTGATATTGAAGATGAAATTGAAGTTAGAAATTTAAAAGGAATTATACGAAAAAGAGAGTCGTTGGCTGCAACCCGTTTTATAGGTGTTCCAGATGAAAATATACATTTTTTAAATCTTCCTTTTTATGAAACCGGACGTGTTAAAAAAAATCCACTAAGCATTGTTGATGTTGAAATTGTAGCCGATTTAATAGCGACTATTAAGCCACACCAGGTGTATGCAGCAGGAGATTTAGCCGATCCACACGGTACGCATAAAGTTTGTTTAGATGCCATTTTTGCAGCACTAAAACAATTAAAACACAACGATTATATGAACGATTGTTGGGTTTGGTTATACCGTGGTGCTTGGCACGAGTGGAGTATTCATCAAATTGATATGGCTGTTCCAATGAGTCCAGATCAGGTTTTGAAAAAAAGAAAAGCCATATTTTTTCACCAATCACAAAAAGATGGTGTAATGTTTCAAGGAAATGATACACGCGAATTTTGGGTAAGAGCTGAAGAAAGAAATAATGAAACTGCTGTAAAATATCACAAACTAGGTTTGGCAGATTATGCTGCTTTAGAAGCTTTCAAAAGATATTACTATTAATAAAAATATGATGAAAAAAATTCTATTTCTCTTTTTTAGTGTATTTACAATAACTTGTTTTGGGCAATCAAAAAGCCTGAATTTAATGCCTTGGCCTCAAAAAATTACTTTGGAAACTGGCGAGTTTATTGTTAAACCAGATTTTACAATTGGGGTTAATAATTCAAATTCGGAAAGAATTGATTTGGCAACGACCAATTTTTTAAGAAGATTGAGTGGTAGAACAGGTGTTTTTATAGACAATGGTTTTGCTTTTTCTGCTTCTGAAGTTGAAAACCCTTCTTTAGAAATTGCGTATCAACGTATTGGAAAATTAGCAGTTAATGAAGATGAATCGTATGTTTTAAAAGTTTCAAATTCAAAAATAAGTATTGAAGCTACAACAGATATTGGTGCAATTCACGCATTAGAAACCTTGTTGCAATTGTTAAATAACAACGATTCATCTTATTATTTTCCAGCAGTATCAATTCAGGATTTTCCAAGATTTACTTGGCGTGGATTGATGATTGATGTTGCAAGACATTTTCAGCCTGTTGAGGTGTTAAAAAGAAATTTAGATGCAATGTCTGCAGTTAAAATGAATGTTTTTCATTGGCATTTGACCGATGATCAAGGCTTTAGAATTGAGTCTAAAACGCATCCAAAATTGCATCAGTTGGGTTCAGATGGTTTGTATTACACGCAAAATCAAATTAAAGAAGTGGTAAAATATGCTTCAGACAGAGGGATTCGTGTAGTGCCAGAAGTTGATGTGCCAGGTCATGCAACGGCAATTTTAACTGCATATCCTGAAATTGCAAGTAAAGATACTGTTTATACAATCGAAAGGTTTTCGGGTATTTTTGATCCAACTTTAAATCCTATCAACCCAAAAACCTATGAAATTTTAGGTGATTTGTTTGGTGAAATGGCAACTTTGTTTCCAGATCAATATGTACATATTGGTGGCGATGAAAATGAAGGTAAGCATTGGGATGAAAATGAAGAAATTCAGGCTTTTATGAAGCAGCATGGTTTGGAAACCAACCACGATTTGCAAACTTATTTCAATATTAAATTGGAAGAAATTTTGGCAAAAAACGGAAAATCGTTGATGGGTTGGGAAGAAATTATGACCGATAAAATGCCTACTTCAGCTTTAATTCATTCTTGGAAAGGTGTAAATGAAGGTGTGGAGTTGGGAAGTTCGTTAATTGCTGCAGCTAAAAAAGGTTATTATACCATTCTTTCAAATGGTTTTTATATAGATTTAATGCAACCGGTTAGCGAGCATTATTTGGTAGATCCTTTACCTAATACCAATAATTTAACTGCCGAAGAAAAAGCAAGAATTTTAGGTGGTGAAGCAACTATGTGGAGCGAGTTGGTTACGCCTTTAAATATAGATTCTAGATTGTGGCCAAGAACCGCAGCCATTGCAGAGCGATTTTGGTCTGATGCATCTGTAAATGATGTTGAAAATATGTACAAACGTTTAGCGTATGTTAACTTTAGGTTAGAGGAATTGGGAATTACTCAAATTAGAAACCGTGATGTTATTTTAAGAAATATCACCAACAATCAGCCTACAGAATCTTTGGAAGTTTTGACAAAAGTTTGTGAACCTGTGAAAATTTATTCGCGTAATGCAGGTGGAACAGAATACAAAACATTTTCGCCATTTACGCTTTTTGCCGACGCTTGTACTGTTGATGCGGCTGATAGTTTTACATTTAAAAAAGCAGTTAATAACTTTTTAACCGAACAAAATGCTTCAAATACTGAAGCAATAACCCACTTTTTTGATACTTGGATTGTTAATTATGAGGCTTTTAAAAATTTAAAAAAGAATCCGATTTTAAATACAATTGATCCTTTGTATCGCAACTTAGCTTCAATTTCAACAGCATTTAAAAATGCTTTTCAAAATGAAAATTTAAGCAAAGAGCAACTTCAAAAAATAGGGGGCTTATTACAGGTTTTAAAAGAACCAGTTGTTGATGTTGATTTGGCAGTTTATCATGATTTGCAAAAATTACATGCTTTTTTAGTCGATAAAAATAGCCGTAAAATCACTCCGAAAAGTAAAAAAATAAAACAGTAGCATTCTTATAAATACTTGTTTTTATAAATTTTAAAAAATTACAATTATGTTATTAATTGCAGATAGTGGTTCAACAAAATGCGACTGGGTTTTGTTTGAAGATAAAAAGCAGGCGCCTATTAAATTTAGAACAAAAGGTTTAAATCCTTCAATTTTAAAAAAGGAGCATTTAGAAGAAATCTTAGCCAATAGCAAAGAATTGCTTCAATATAAAAATGAAATAAAATGTATTTATTTTTTTGGTGCAGGTTGCAATACATCAAAAACAATTGAGGTTATAACATCTTTATTTTCCAAGCTTTTTCCTAATTCAAGAGCCATAGTTAAAGAAGATACTATGGCGGCTGTTTGGGCAACAACTTTTGACCCAGCGGTGGTTTGTATTTTAGGTACAGGTTCTAATTGTTGTTATTACGATGGTGCAAATATTCAGTTAAAAGTACCTGCAATGGGTTATTTGTTAATGGATGAAGCCAGTGGAAATTACTTTGGAAAAGAGTTGCTTAAAAGTTATTATTACAATCAGATGTCGCCAGATTTGAAAGCAGCTTTTGAAAAAGAATATACTTTAGATGAGAATATTGTGATTCAAAATTTATACCAGTCAAATACGCCAAATCAATATTTAGCAGAGTTTGCAAAGTTTTTATTTCAACATAAAAACAATGCTTTAATTGATAAAATTATTAGAGAAGGCATTGCTAAATTTATAGACAATAATATTTTACAATTTAAAGAAGAATTAAAAACAGTGCCATTGTATTTTGTGGGTTCAATAGCTTTTTATGCCCAAGATTATATTATGGATGCTTTAAAAGAAAGAGGTTTAAAAACATCTCGTTTTGTAAAACGACCAATTGAAAGTGTGATTTTAAAAATAAAAGAAACCAACTTTTTAGATTAATTGGCTTAAATTGTTGTTTTTAATGGTTGAAAATTAATTGTTTATGGTGCAAAAAATCTTAAAATATAGCTTCGTAATATTGTTAGTTTTAGTTGTTTCTTGTAAAAAATCAACGGAAACAATTGAGACTTCAAATAGCAATACACTGTTTACATTGGTTGATAACCAAACAACTAAAGTTAATTTCAACAATAAAATTACCGAAACACTTTATTTTAATTTTATAAACTACCCTTATATTTACAATGGTGGAGGTGTTGCTGTTGGCGATATTAACAACGATGGTTTGGAAGATTTATATTTTACCGCCAACCAAGGTTCAAATAAATTATATCTAAACAAAGGCAATTTTCAGTTTGAAGATATTACTGAAAAAGCAGCTGTAACCGATGCAGAAGGTTGGTCAGCAGGGGTTACTATGGTCGACATTAACAACGATGGTTTTTTAGATATCTATGTTTGTAAATCGGGTTCGTTAAAAAATCCTGAACTTCGAAAAAACAAGCTTTACATCAATCAGCAAAACAATACTTTTAAAGAAAGTGCTGCGCAATATGGACTTGATCATATTGGGTTTTCTGTACAAGCTTATTTTTTTGATTTTGATTTAGACAACGACTTGGATTTGTATTTGGTAAATCACAGAGAAGATTTTCAAAATAACACATTTATCAATGCTGAAATTCAACAGAATATTCAAGATTACAACTCAGATCAGTTGTTTAGAAATAACGGTGAAAAATTTGAAAATATAACCAAACAAGCTGGTGTTGCCAATAAAGCTTGGGGTTTAAGTGCTTCAATAGGCGATTTTAACAACGATAATTTACCTGATATTTACGTAGCAAATGATTTTTTAGAACCCGATTTTTTATACATCAATCAAGGAAACGGAACTTTTAAAGATGAGGTTTTAACTTATTTTAAGCATATTTCATACAACAGTATGGGGTCTGATTTTGCCGATATTAACAACGATTTAAAACCAGATTTGCTGGTGTTGGATATGATGGCAGAAGACCATATTCGCGGAAAAGAAAATATGGCAACTATGAGTACTCAAAACTTTTGGGCGTTGGTAAATGCAGGTTATCATTATCAATATATGTCTAATATGTTGCAGCTAAACAATGGCAACGGTACTTTTAGTGAAATTGGGCAACTGGCAGGAATCTCTAAAACCGATTGGAGTTGGGCGCCTTTAATGGCCGATTTTAACAACGATGGTTTTAACGATTTGTTTGTAACCAATGGAATTGCACACGATTTGTCGAATCAGGATTTTAGAAATCAGATGAAAACAAATATTCAAAATCGCAAAAAAGTTTCGTTAGATGAAGCCATAAATATGATGCCATCTAGTAAATTAAGCAATTATATTTTTCAAAATAATCAGGATTTAACCTTTTCAAATACCACCAAAAATTGGGGTTTAGATGCTGAAATAAATTCGAACGGCGCTGTTTATGCCGATTTGGACAATGATGGTGATTTGGATTTGGTTGTAAATAATATGGCTCAAGTGGCTTCAATTTATCAAAACAATGCCAACAATAATTTTGTTTCATTTTCTTTTGAAGGTCCAGAAAATAATAAAAAAGGTATTGGAGCCAAAGTCACTGTTTTTGCAGGTAAATTGCAGCAGTCTAAAACATTGTATGTTAGTCGAGGTTTTCAATCGTCAGTTTCAAATAAGTTGAATTTTGGATTGGCAAAACAAGCAAAAATTGATAGTGTTAAAGTAGTTTGGGTTGATGGATTTCAGCAAAAATTAACAGCCATTTCAATCAATCAAAATCATTTATTGGCTTATAAAAATGCAGCTGTAAAAACTTCAACTTTTGAAGAAAAAAGTGGTTTGTTTGTTAACGTGCTTCCTGAAGATTTGGGAATCAATTTTCAGCAAAAAGAAAACAATTTCAACGATTTTGACTTGCAATTGTTGTTGCCTCAAAAACAATCTGAAGTGAGTTCGCCTTTGGCAGTTGCCGATGTAAACAGCGATGGTTTGGATGATTTTTTTGTTGGAAATGCAACAGGTGCTGCAGCGGCATTGTACATTCAAAATAGCAACGGAACGTTTAAAAGTTCAAATATTAATTTGTTTGAAATGGATAAGTTGTTTGAAGATACGGATGCTGTATTTTTTGATGCAGATAACGACAAAGATTTGGATTTGTATGTAACTTCTGGAGGTTATGAAATAAAAGAAAATAGTGAATTGTTGCAGGATAGATTGTATGTAAACGATGGAAATGGCAATTTTAGCAAAGCAACTAATTTACCAAAAATTACTACAAATTCTAAAGGTATTGCGGCTTCTGATTACGACAATGATGGCGATGTTGATATTTTTGTTGGCGGAAGGGTCATTCACGGAAAATATCCTTTGTCTAATAATTCGTACTTGTTAGAAAATAACAATGGAAAATTTGTAGATGTAACTTCAGAAAAAATAAATGATTTGTCTGATTTAAAAATGGTAAACGATGCTATTTTTACCGATTATGACAACGATGGAGATTTTGATTTAATGGTTGTTGGCGAATGGATGCCTGTTGTGATATTTGAAAATGTTGGCAAAAAATTCATTAAAAAAGAAGTTTCGGTGCTTAAAAATTCAAATAATTGGGCACAAAGTATTACAGAAACCGATGCGAATAGCGATGGTTTTAAAGAATATATTATTGGTAATTGGGGTGCAAATAACAAGTTTCACCCATCCCAAGAAAAACCATTACACATTTATGCAGATTATTTAGATAGCAATACCACTTTTGATGTTGTGTTGAGCAAAGTTTCAAAAACAGGTGCGTTGTTACCGGTTCGCGGTAAAGAATGTTCGTCGCAACAAGTGCCAGTATTAAATGAAAAAGTAAAATCTTTTAAAGAGTTTGCATCGTTAACATTGCCTGATATTTACGGAGAACAAGCCTTAAACAATGCAACACATTATACCGCACACAATTTTAATTCTTTTATTTTAAAATTCAGCAAAAACAAACAATTTGAAATTGAACAATTACCAGTTCAGGCACAATTTAGTCCAACATTAAGTGCAGTTACTTTTGATTTTAACAACGATGGCTATTTGGATATTTTTGGTGTTGGAAATGTGTATGAAGCTGAGGTTGAAACCATTCGTTACGACGCTTCAAAAGGATATGTTTTGCTTGGAAATAAAAATGGCGGCTTTGATTTTTTAAATGATACCAGTTATTTTAACAACAACGAAGCAAAAGTTATTTCAAAAATTGTGATTAAAAATCAACCTCACTTGGTTATTTTAAATAAAAACAATGCACTTAAAGTATTGAAAATAAAATAATCAACGCTTACCGGTTTTAAATTTATCTTACCTATTTTTGTAACTGTGAATTCAAAAGTTTTCATAGTAAAACACATCAATTTGAAAAAGATATTTCTTCTAATTATATTCATTTCCACCTCAATAGTTGCGCAGCAACGTTACACAATTAGTGGCATTGTAACCGATGCAAGTAGTGGAGAAACCTTATACGGAGCTTCAGTTTTTATAGAAAATACAACCATTGGCGTTTTGACAAACGAATACGGTTTTTACTCTATTTCTGCGCCAAAAGGTACTTGTACTTTGGTGGTTTCCTATTTAGGTTATGCCAATGTGGTTCAGCAATTTGACTTAAATACTGATAAAAAATTGGCTATTGAGTTAAAAGAAAATTCAACCCAATTAAACGAAGTGCTTATTACATCTTCAGATTCTGAAGAAATGAGTATTTCAAAACCGCAAATGAGTGTTTTAAAATTAAGTGCAGCAACCTTAAAACAAGTTTCGTCGGTAATGGGTGAAGTTGATATTTTAAAAACCATATTGTTGCTTCCTGGTGTTACTAACAATGGCGAAGGCTCTACGGGTTTTAATGTTAGAGGTGGTGCTGTTGACCAAAATTTGGTGTTATTAGACGAAGCTATTATTTACAATACGTCGCATGTTTTTGGTTTTTTCTCGGTTTTTAATTCTGATGCAATTAAAGATTTAAAATTGTACAAAGGTGGTATTCCGGCAAGATTTGGTGGTCGGGTTTCATCGGTGTTGGATGTGCGTCAAAAAGATGGAAACAGCAAACAATTTAAAATGTCTGGTGGAATTGGTACAATTTCTAGTCGTTTGGCTATTGAAGCGCCACTTTTTAATGGTCAGGGATCTTTTATTGTTGCGGGTAGAGCGTCTTATGTTAATTTGTTTTTAGATGCTTTTAACAAAGATTATGGTGTTGGATTTTACGATTTAAATTTAAAGGGCAATTATAGTTTAAACGATAATAATAAGCTGTTTCTTTCGGGTTATTTTGGAAGAGATAATATGGTTTTTTCGGATAGTTTTAATAATTCTTACGGAAATTTATCTGGAAATTTAAGATGGAATCACATTTTTAACGATAAATTATTTTCAAATTTATCGTTGATTTATAGCAAATACGATTACGAATTAGGGATTGATATTTTTGAATTTGATTGGATTTCTTCCATAGAAAATTTCAACGTAAAATACGATTTTAGGTACTATATAAATGATGCCGTTAAATTAAATTTTGGAGCCAGTTCTATTTCTTACAATTTCAATCCTGGTGAAATTTTTCCAACGTCAGGAACTTCTTCAGTAAATTATTTTAAATTAGATCAAAAAAGAGCTTTTGAATCGGGTGTTTATGCCAGTGTTGAACAAAAAATAAGTCAAAATTTTTCTGTTGAATATGGTTTGCGTTGGAGTTATTTTAACCGTCAAGGAGGTCAGTCTGTGGCAAATTATGTAAACGGTATGCCTGTTGTTTATAATGAGAAATTAGGGATTTATGAAACGGGTGAAATTGAAAGTGAAACCGATTATGCCAAAGATGAAAGCATTGCAAATTATAACAATTTTGAACCACGTTTGGCTGTTGCTTACGAGTTAAATAATTCGTCTTCTGTAAAAGCTGGATATTCGCGTACTGCACAATACCTTCATTTATTGTCAAATACAACCAACGTAACACCTTTAGATGTTTGGACTCCTAGTGGTAAATTTATCAAACCCCAACTTTCAAACCAATATTCGGTTGGGTATTATAAAAATTTTAAAGGTGAATTATTTTCTTTAGAAGTTGAAGCTTATTATAAAGATGTTGCAAATAGAATTGATTATATTGATGGAGCCGATTTAATTGGTAACAATTATATTGAAGGTGAAATATTAAATGGTCAATCTAGGGCTTATGGATTGGAATTTTTGCTGCGTAAAACAGTTGGAAAATTTACGGGTTGGTTTGCATATACTTTGTCTAAAACCGAACAAAAAACTTTAGGCGGAAAAGCAGGTGGTTTGGGAATTAACGATGGTAATTGGTATAATTCATCTTATGATAGGGTACATGATTTGTCAATAACAGGTTCTTTTAATTTAAATGAAAAATGGTCGTTTGGAACAAATTTTGTTTTTCAAACGGGTAGACCTGTTACTTATCCCAACGCACAATATGTGTACGAAGGTTTGTCTATAGCAAGTTATACACCAAGAAATTCAAACCGTTTACCGGTTTATAATAGGTTAGATATTTCAGCAACTTATGTGCCCAATAAAAAACCAGATAATAGGTGGAAAGGCGAATGGGTTTTTGGAATTTACAATGTTTACAATCGCAAAAATGCAGCAGCTATTTCCTTTGGTCAAAATTTGGAGTCTAGTGTAAATGAAGCAACAAGAACCGCTATTTTTGGTATTGTACCATCTGTAACCTATAATTTTAATTTTTAAGAAAATGAGCAAATTGTTAAAATATAGCCTGTTACTTTTTTATGTATTGTTAACTTCTTGTACCGATGTTGTTGATGTTGATGTGCCAATGGCAACACCAAAATTGGTTGTTGAAGCTTCTATTGATTGGGAATTGGGAACTATGGGAAATAGACAAACAATTTATCTAAGTTTGTCAACTTCTTATTTTGAAAACAACAAGCAAAACATAGTTACAGGAGCTTCTGTAAAAATAACAAACAATTCCACCAATCAAGTTTTTGTTTTTGAAGATCAAAATAATGGCGCTTACACAACAAATAGTTTTAGACCAGTTGTCAATCAATCTTATTCATTAGAAATTATTTACAATAACGATATTTATACAGCAACCGAAACATTGATGCCAGTGGTACCTATTGATTTTGTGAGTCAATCAAAAAATCAGGGTTTTAATAAAGACGCCCTAGAAGTGAATGTACTTTTTACAGATCCTGCTCAAATAGAAAATTTTTATTTAATTAAATTTACTTCTGAAAGAATTTTGTTACCTGCATTGTTTGATATTTCTGATGAATTTACCGATGGTAATCAAATGAATGTTTTTTATGAAAGTGAAGATTTTGAAGTGGGAGATGCCGTGAATATTGCGTTGTACGGAATTTCAAAACAATACTATAATTACATTCGTTTATTGATAGAGCAAAGTAGTGAAGGCGGTCCTTTTAGTACCATTCCAGCACAATTAAAAGGAAATTGTATCAATACTACAAATCCGGCTGCAAATGCTTTTGGCTATTTTAGATTAACGCAAGTATCTAAAGTACCCTATGTTTTTAAGTAGTTTTTTTAAAGTATTTTAGAGGTTAAAAGAATCATTGCAAAAGGTTCAAAGGATTAAATTTTTATTCCTACGAATTACGAATTACGAATTACGAATTACGAATTACGAATTATGAACTACGAATTACAAATTATGAATTACGAATATCAAACTTCTAATATCTAATATCTAATATCTAATATCAAGTATCAAACTTCTAATATCAAATATCAAATATCAAACTTCTAATATTGTAAATCTCTAAATTCGTAATTCAATAGAACTTACTATATTTGTGCATATGTTTTTAATAAAAACCCAAAACTAAAATTTGAAAGGAATTGTAACTAAGTCTACAGGAAGTTGGTACACTGTTTATTATAACAATGGAGAGCGTTTAGATTGCCGTTTAAAGGGTAAATTTAGAATGCAGGGCATTAAAAGTACCAATCCGGTTGCAGTTGGTGATCAGGTAAATTTTGAATTTGAAGATGGAAAAGAAACTGGTGTTATCAATAAAATTTTTGATCGTAAAAATTACATCATTCGAAAATCTGTAAATCTTTCAAAACTAACACATATTATAGCTTCTAATATAGACATTGCTTTTTTGGTGGTGACTATAGACAATCCGCCAACTTTTACGGGTTTTATCGATCGTTTTTTGGCTACTGCCGAAGCTTACTCAATTAAAACAGTCATTCTTTTTAATAAATTAGACAGTTATAGCGATGAGCAGCTAGACAAGTTGGCCATGTTAGACGATATTTATACCAACATAGGCTATCAATGTATCGCTATTTCGGCAACAAAAAATATTGGTGTAGATGAGGTTGAAGCTTTGATGAAAGATAAAACTACCATGTTTTCAGGACATTCAGGAGTTGGGAAATCAACACTTATAAATGCCATTGAACCAACATTAAATTTAAAAACCAAAGAAGTATCTAAACAACACAAGCAAGGTATGCACACTACAACTTTTGCTGAGATGTTTGAACTTGGTTTTGGAGGTTTTATTATTGATACACCAGGAATTAAAGGTTTTGGTGTGGTTGATTTTGAACCAAGCCAAATTACTGATTATTTTCCTGAGTTTTTTAAGCTGAAATCAAAATGTAAATTCAACAATTGTTTGCATATAAACGAGCCAAAATGCGCCATTAAAGAAGCAGTAGAATCTGGCGAAATTGCCGCATCACGTTACAATAGTTATGTGCAAATGGTTGAAGGCGATGAAGAACATTATAGGGTAGATATTTATAGTTAGTAATTAAGTTGAAAAGTCAGAAGTCTTTTGGTTGCTAAGCGAAGTCGAAGCTATAATAATGGAGTCAGAAATTGAAAGTTAAAAAGCCTAAAGTCAGAAGTCTTTTGGTCGTTGTGCGCAGTCAAAGCGATAATAATATAGTTATAAGACCCAAGTTGTGATCTTGATCACAGTCAATAGAAACCATCAACCACAAAAAAACACATGAAATCTGTAATACAAAGAGTCACAAAAGCAGCTGTAACTATTGAGGGAAAAGTTGTAAGCGAAATAAAAAATGGCTTACTTATTTTATTAGGTATTGAACCTTTAGATGATGAAAACGATATAGAATGGCTTTCAAAAAAAATTGCAAATCTTCGCATTTTTAATGATGAAAACCAAGTAATGAATAAATCGTTGATTGAAGTTAATGGCGATGCCATTATTGTTAGTCAGTTTACCTTACACGCTAGTACCAAAAAGGGCAACCGACCGTCTTATTTAAACGCTGCAAAACCTGAAATTGCCATTCCGTTATACAAACAATTTATCAGCAGCTTTGAAAATCAAATCAATAAAAAAGTAGGAACTGGCGAATTTGGTGCAGATATGAAAGTTGATTTGTTAAATGACGGCCCTGTAACCATTATTATTGATTCAAAAAATAAAATTTAATTGAGGGTTATTTAGTATTTTTTTTTATTTTTATTGGAATAAAAAATTCTAATGAAAAACATATTAACCCCACTGCTCTTTTGCATTTTTTCAACAAGCTTATTCTCACAAGATTATAGTTTTGAAATTTCAAAAATTCCAATAAATCTGCTTAATAATGCAAATTCTGTTGTGCTTTTTGAAGACACTTTTGTAAATGTTAAATCTCAAAATCAAATGACGATTGAGGTTAATACAGCTGTAACAGTACTAAATAAACTGGGAGACTACAATAGCCATGTATACGTCCATTTTGATAAAAATCAAAAAATTAAAAGTATTGAAACTTATATTTACAATGCTTCTGGTAAAGAAATTAATAAAGTTAAAAGTAAAGAATATGAAGATGTAAGTGCTGTAGATGGAGGTACACTTTATGGAGATAGTAGAATGTTATATTATAAATATACACCAATTTCTTATCCATACACTATTCAAAAAAAATATGTTATTGAAACTATAAATACTGGATTTGTACCTAGTTGGCAGCCTGTAGATAGTTATTCAACTTCAGTTTTAAGCAGTAGTTATCAAATTAAATCAAGTGAAGGTTTAGCTATTAGATTTAAAGAGAAAAATTTTGAAAATTACACCATTGAAAAAGAAGTTGCTACAAATAATCTAAAGTATAAAGTAGTTAATGTTGAAGCTATTAAAAGAGAACCCTATTGTCCAATATTTAAAGATTTTACACCTTATTTATTGGTAGGTCTAAATAAATTTAGTTTAGAAGGTATTGATGGTGAAGCTAATAATTGGGCGGAATTTGGAAAATGGAGATATGACTATTTGTTAAATGGAAACGATGAAATTAATGATAGTGCGAAATCTGAAGTTCTAAATCTGGTAGATGGAATTTTAGATCCGATAGAAAAAGCTAAAATTATTTACAAATATGTTCAGGACAGAACCAGATATATCAGTGTTCAGGAAGGAATAGGAGGTTGGATGCCTATAAAAGCCAATGATGTTCATAGATTGGGCTATGGAGACTGCAAGGGGCTATCGAATTATACTAAGGCGTTACTTAATGCCGTTGGTGTTGAAGCATATTATACTATTATTTGGGCTGGTGATGAAAACAGAGATGTTGAAGAAGATTTTTTCTCTATGCAAGGCAACCACATCATTCTAAACTTACCAACAAATGATGGTGATATTTGGCTAGAGTGCACAAATCAAAAAGTGCCATTTGGGTATTTAGGAGATTTTACAGATGACAGAAATGTTTTAGTAATAAAACCAGATGGTGGAATTATAAAACGTACTAAAATTTATGAAGCTTCAGAAAATTTACAAAAATCTATTGGAAGTTATGAGGTTAGAGGAAATGGAAGCATTCAAGCTGAAGTTAAAATTATTTCAAAAGGAACACAATATTTTGACAATCTAAAAAGTGATGGTGCAAGTGATAAGGAGCTTGACGTATTGTTTAAAGATTATTTTTCTCATATCAACAATATAAAATTTTCAGAGTTACAAGTTATTAATAATAAAAAAGAAATGGCATTTGAAGAAGAAATCGCGTTTGAAGCATCTAATTATGCCATTCTTAATGGTAACGAAATGTTAGTGCCAATAAATGCTTTTAATAGAAATTTTGTCATTCCTAAAAGAGTAAGAGAACGAAAATTATCATTCCAAATTTCGCAAGGTTATTTAGATGTTGATGAAGTTGATATTAAATTGCCTGTAAGTTTTGATATTGAGTATGTTCCTGAAAATAAAACAATTGAATCTAAATTTGGTAAGTATATAGTTGAGGTTTCTAAAGTTGATGAACATACCTATTTGTACAAAAGAACCATACAAATTAACGAAGGTGAATACCCAAAAGAAGAGTATGAGCTATATAGAAATTTTAGAAAAGAAATTAGTAAATATGATAATTCAAAAATAATTTTAAAAAGTAAATCCTAATGAAAAAGATTTTAATTACTCTAGTCATTGTTTTTAACATGGCACAACTAATAGCGCAAGATTATAAATTTGGAAAAGTTTCAAAAGAAGAGCTTGAGGAAACCTATTATCCGCTAGATTCTTCAGCAAATGCAGCTATTTTATATAAAAAAAGATATACCCATTTTGAATACATTCAAGGGGTGGGTTTTGAGGTTGTTACAGATGTTCATGTTCGAATAAAAATATACAATACTGAAGGTTTTGATTGGGCTACAAAAAGTATAAAATATTATAAATCTTCTTCTGCAAATGAGAAAGTATCGTCTTTAAAAGCAACAACTTTTAGTATTAATAATGGTAAAATTGTTGAGACAGATTTAAGTAATAAAGATGTTTTTGATGAAGAGATAAATAAATATTGGTCTCAGCAAAAATTCACAATGCCTAATTTAAGTCCAGGATGTATTGTAGAGTGGAAATACAAAATTTCTTCGCCATTTAAATCTATTGATAATCTTCAATTTCAATATGGTATTCCTGTGAAAAAGATGCATATTGAGATAGAGATTCCTGAGTATTTTGTGTACAATAAAAGTTCAAAGGGTTATTATCTTGTGTCTCCAAAAGTTGAAAAGAAAAGAGGAAATATTATATTTAATACTAAATCTAGAGCTGAAGGAACTGGGTGGACACCTTCAGGAACTACTAATTTTTCACAAACTAATATTGATTATATAATAACTAAAGAGATCTATGATGTTAACGATGTTCCTGCATTAATTGAAGAGCCTTATATTAATAATATTGACAATTATAGGGCTACAGTAGAATATGAATATTCAGAATTGCATTGGCCAAACGAACCAGTTAAGTACTATGCAAATAGTTGGGAAGATGTAACTAAATCTATTTATAACGATTCAGATTTTAGCAATCAAATTTATAAATCAAATCATTATAATGAAGATTTAGCCGTGGTTTTAGATTCGGCTAAAACAAATTCGGATAAAATTAATGGAATTCTTGAATTGGTGAAACGAAAAATTAAATGGAATAATTTCAACGGTTTTACAACAGAAAATGGTACTAGACAAGCCTACAAAGAGGGTGTAGGTAATGCAGCTGATATCAATTTAAATTTGGTTTCAATGTTAAATACAGCTGGTTTTAAAGCAAATCCTGTCTTAATTAGTACTAGATCTCATGGTATACCCTTATACCCAACTATTGAAGGTTTTAATTTTGTAATTGCAGGGGTAGAATTAGATGATAAAATTATATTGTTAGATGCTACCGACCAAAATAGTACTCCAAATAATTTACCGCTAAGGGATTTAAATTGGCAAGGAAGATTAATTAGAGATGATAAATCTTCAATTTCAATAGATTTAATTCCTACTGAACCATCTGAAGTAAATTCAAAAATAATTATTAAAGTTGATGAACTTGGAGAAGTATCAGGAATGGTAAGAAATAGTTACACTAATTTAAGAGCTATAAATTACAGAGATACTTATTGTAAACTTAAAGATGAAGATATTATTACTAAAATTGAAGATAAGAATAAAATAGAAATTGAAGAATTAAGGGTTGACAATAAAAAAGATCTTTATAAGTCTGTTGTTGAAATGTATAGATTCAATAGTGAAAATCTTGTTGATCGTGTAGGAGATAAAATTTATATAAAGCCATTGTTATTTAAATCAGAAACTGAAAATCCTTTTAAATTAGAAAAAAGAGAATACCCAATTGATTTTGGAACTCCACTGATTGACAATGTTACAGTTTCAATTGCAATACCTGAGGGTTACAAAGTAGCCTCTATTCCTGAAAAAATAGCCATTGGTCTGCCAAATAATTATGGTATGTATTTATTTGATGTTTTAACTTCAGGAAATTCAATAAATGTTAAGTCGTATTTAAAAATTAATACTGCAATATATCCAGCGTTAGATTATGATACGCTTAAAGTTTTTTTTAAAGACATAGTTAGTAAAAATCTAGAAAGCATTGTTTTAGAGAAGGCAACATTGTAATATGATTCATAAAATTTTATTAAAAAAGGCTATTCTTATGTAAGTTTTTAATCTAAAACTGTACTATTGTAATAACTACTAATTGATAAAATTTTAAAAAATGAAAAAAATAGGAATCTTAATATTTGCCATTGCATTTATTGCAATGTCTTTTACATTGGTTGAAGAAAATTATACAGTTGATACTGCAAGTTCAAAAATCACATGGAAAGGATACAAACCAACAGGTGACCATTCGGGAACTATTATGTTAAAATCTGGTACTATTAAAATGAGTGCTGGTAAATTAAAATCTGGATTGTTTGTAGCTGATATGTCTTCAATAAAAGATAATGATGGCAGTGCAAAGTTAGAAGGTCATTTAAAATCTGCTGATTTTTTTGACGTTGAAGCTTTCGAAACTTCAAAATTTGAAGTTACAAAAACACACCATAAGGCTGGTAAAATGCATATAACTGGAAATTTAACAATTAAAGGCATTACCAAAGAAATTACTTTTGAAGCTGCAGTAGTTGCAAAAGGAAATACGGTTACTTTAACAAGTGAAACTTTTCAGGTTAACAGAGCTGATTACAATGTTAAATACAAGTCAAAATCGTTTTTTGACGATTTAAAAGATAAATTTATCAATGATGAATTTGACCTTCAAGTGACCATTGTTGCTAAAAAATAAACAAGGTTTACGCAAGTTAAAAGGCTGTTTTAAAAATTCAATTTTTTAAAACAGCCTTTTTTATTAAAGTAATTCCAGTTTCGAATGTTCTTTTACCGTACTCATTACAAAATTACTTTGCACATTTGCAACCGATGGTAAAACCGATAATTTATTTTTTAAAAATAACTGATACGATTTTATATTGGGAGTTACAATTTTTAACAAATAATCAAAATTACCAGCAATGTGGTAACAACCAATAATTTCGGGCATTTTTGAAGTTGCGTTTTCAAACTGTGTAATCAGTGTTTTTGAGTGTACTTGTAAAGTTACCTGACAAAAAACAACCAAATCCAACCCCACTTTTTCCTGATCCAATTCTGCAACATACCTTTTAATAATCCCCGATTTTTCCAATCTTTTTATACGATCGTAAGTAGGCGAAACAGTCAAATTTACTTTTAAAGCAATTTCCTTAATGTTGATTTTTGAGTTTTCTTGTAAAAGTGTTAAAATCTGTTTGTCGGTTGTGTCTAAATTCATTTTAGTAAATTTTCCTAAAATTAGTAAAAAATTTCAATAAAAACAGTAATATATATTGTTGTATTTGTTTATGAAAGTTTAAAATACTGAATATGTAAAATAATACAGAATATAAACTTGTTAATTGGTAAATTTGAGATAAATGTAATTTATTATGACAAATAAACCGGCAAATAACATTCAGGATTTACAGTATTTTGGCGAATTTGGAGGTGTAAATCCTTCAATATCAGACTCGGCAACGTATACTTTCTTACATGCCAAAACAATGCTCGATACATTTGAAGGTCATGCAGAAGGTTGCTATTTGTACTCACGACATACAAGTCCAAGTAATTTGTATTTAAGCAAAGCATTGGCTGCGATGGAATTTACTGAAACAGCAAATGTAGCTGCTTCAGGTATGGGCGCTATAACATCGGTAATTTTGCAGGTTTGTGGCGCTGGTGATCACATAATTTCAGCACGAACAATTTATGGAGGTACTTATGCTTTCTTAAAAAACTTTGCACCCAAACTAAACATCAATACTTCATTTGTAGATATTACTTCATTAGAAAAAGTAGAAGCAGCCATAAATCCTTCAACAAAAATGATTTATTGTGAGGCTATAAGTAACCCATTATTAGAAATTGCCAATCTTTCTGCATTGTCTAAAATTGCCAAAAAATACGATATTCTTTTGGTGGTAGACAATACTTTTTCGCCCATGATAATTTCGCCTCAAAAATTAGGCGCCAATATTACCATTCATAGTTTAACAAAATTTATAAACGGTACCAATGATACTGTTGGTGGTGTGGTTTGTGGTTCTCAAAAATTTATAGATAGTTTACGCAATGTAAATGATGGTGCCGCTATGCTTTTAGGACCTGTAATGGATAGTTTTAGGGCAGCAAGTATTTTAAAAAACCTGCGTACTTTGCATATTCGTATGAAAAAGCACAGCGAAAATGCCTTGTATTTAGCTCGGCATTTTGAAAATGATGGTTTAAAAGTGGTGTATCCAGGCTTGGAAAGTCATAAAGACCATAAACTTTTTAAATCTATGTTTAATGTTGAATATGGATTTGGAGGTATTTTAACTATTGATGTTGGCAATTTAGAAAAAGCCAATGAATTAATGGAATTAATGCAAAACGAAAATTTAGGCTATTTAGCTGTAAGTTTAGGATTTTATAAAACCCTTTTTAGCGCTCCAGGTACCAGTACATCTTCTGAAATACCTGTTGAAGAACAAGCAGCTATGGGACTTTCAAACGGAATTATACGTTTTTCAATAGGTTTAGACAACGATATTGAAAGAACTTATAAATCTATGAAGGATTGTATGAAACAAGTTGGAGTGTTGTAATTATTCTTTCTTTTTACACGTTGATGCCCCGCTCACATTCTGAGTGGGGTTTTTTGTTGCAAAAAAAATCAATTTTCCGTACTATTACATTTCTTAAAAAATAGTAGATGGATAGTAACGATAATTTATCGGAAATTGAGATTAACGAACAAAAAATAATTAAAAATAAGGAGTTGAATATTTGGGAAGCCATGATACCTGTGGTTTTGTTGATGTGTATGCTGGCTTATAATATTTTTTATGCAAATGGCGAATTGTTGGGCGAATATTCTAACCAGTTTATTTTACTGGCAGGTGGAGTTATTGCCGCAATAGTTGGTTTTTTTAATAAAGTGCGCATAAAAGGTATGTTTGTTGAAATTAAGGAAAATATGAAAAGCGTATTTGTGCCAATTATCATTTTATTTTTGGTTGGTGCTTTGGCTGGTACTTGGCTGGTAAGTGGTATTATTCCGGCAATGGTTTATTACGGTTTACAGGTGTTAAGCCCTGCAATTTTTTTACCGGCATCCGTTATTATTGCTTCAATAATTTCAATAGCAACAGGTAGCTCTTGGACAACATCAGCAACGGTTGGTATTGCATTGGTTGGAATTGGAACTGCACTGGGTATTCCAACCGGAATGATCGCGGGTGCTGTAATTTCGGGTGCTTATTTTGGAGATAAAATGTCGCCTTTAAGCGATACTACAAACTTAGCTCCAGCAATGGCAGGAACCGATTTGTTTACCCATATTGGGTATATGACTTATACAACTGTACCATCTTACATTATAACGTTAATTGTATTTTCTATTTTAAGTTTTACCATAGAAACCACAGGAAGTACAGATCTAAGTAGTTTGTTGCATTCTATAAACAGTACTTTTAATATTTCGCTTTACCTGTTTATTGTTCCTTTGGTTGTTATTGTTTTAATTGTTTTAAAAACAAGACCGTTAATTGCATTGGGAATTGGTGTTATTTTAGCAGCAATATTCGCTTTTATTTTTCAGCCTGAAATTTTAAATTCACTTTCTTCTTCAAAAATAAGTGCTATTATAAATGCGGTTTTTAGTGATACAGAAATTGTAACAGATAACGAAAAATTAAACGAACTTTTTAGTGCTGGAGGTATGAAAGGAATGTTGTGGACTATTTATCTTATTTGTTGTGCTATGGTTTTTGGTGGTATTATGGATGCCATTGGTGCTTTGGCAAGAATTACCAATGCATTGTTAAAAATAGCAAGTTCGGTTTTTGGTCTTTTTGCAAGTACGGTAATAAGTTGTGTTGGTTTAAATGCAATTGCATCAGACCAGTATTTGGCAATTGTTATACCAGGAAAAATGTTTAAAAAAGCGTATCAAGATAAAAATTTGGCGCCTGAAAATTTAAGTAGAACCTTAGAAGATTCGGGTACTGTAACTTCGGTTTTAATTCCTTGGAATACCTGTGGAGCTTACCAATCGGGTGTTTTGGGTGTGGGCGTTAGCGAGTATTTTATATATGCAATTTTTAACTGGTTGAGTCCAATAATGACTTTAACTTTTGCTGCATTTAATATTAAAATTAGACAACTGGTTAAGAAATAAATTATTGATGTTTTAGATTGATTAATACTAAAAAATAATATTAAAAAATGGGCTTATTTAATAAATTACTTGGAAATGCAAGTGAAGTTTCTTCGGAAAAATTAAATGAAAAATACAAAAGATTGCTTGTAAATGGCGAACAAGTTGAACTTGGGTTTAAACTTTTGAGAGATGTTTTTATGTTTACAAACAGAAGGTTAATTTTAATTGATATACAGGGAATTACAGGAAGTAAAGTCGAATACAAATCGATGCCCTATAAAAATATTTCAAGATTTTCACTAGAAACTGCAGGAACATTTGATTTGGATGCCGAATTGAAAATTTGGATTTCAAGTGAAGATACACCAACAGTTAGTAAAAAATTTAACAAAAGTATAGATGTTTACGAGGTGCAAAAATATTTGGCAGATAAAGTAATGTAATTTGTAAAGTGTTTTAAGTTATATAAGTAATGCTGTTAAACTTATCCTAAATAACACGTTATGAGGTGTTTGAAATTTTAGGATTCATTGTAATTGTTTAATTTTGCAAAACTGTCAATATCAAGCGTTGATAGTTTAATTTTTAATACAATGAGATGGAGTTAACACAAAATTATAAGTATCATTTTGATGCTTCTTTGGGGGTTTTATTTAAGTATTATTATGGTGAAATTAGTGTGACAGATATTTCATCTTCTTGGAAATATGCTTTTGACAATAATTTAATTCCAAAAGAAACCAAGGGTTTTGTAATTGATTATACCAATGCTAGTTTTGCTATGGAAGTTCAACAGCATAACTTAATAGCCGATTTTTACAGAGACCATATTGAAGAATTTGATAAATGTAAAATTGCTGTTATTACTTTAAATCCTAAAGACATAGTAATACCAATTTTGGTTGGATCTAAAAATCTTGGATGCGAATCTCAACCATTTAGTACGCTAGAAGCAGCCATAGAATGGGTGTTAAAATAAAATTATAAATGTTTTTTTATCATTAAAGAAAAAGGCTTCAAAAAAAAAATTAAATAAAGAAATTCCAAACCATACCTATTCTAAAGGTCAAATCTCGGTAAGGATAAGAAGGTGCTGAATAGTAGTTTCGCCCTGTAAATCCACCACTAAAATTTTCCAACTGTAAATAAAATCGAGTTCGTTGAATTCTAAAATTTAAAAAGAACTCTAACAACGGAAAGTTTCCAATATTAGTAGCATCTTGTAAGTAAAATTCACTTATTAAAGGGTTGTAAGCATTCATTAAATAATTGCTAAAATAGTTAAAAGTAACACCAGTTTGTAAGTAAAGCGGTTTGCCTTTAAATACATCTGTAGCATAGTACAAAGTGTTACGTGTTACCCATGTTGGAACTCTAAAAAACGATTGGCCAGTAACCACATTTTGATACATTACTGTATTGTCAAGTGAAAATTTACCAACAGTAAATTCTTTTAACAATTTAATTTTAAAATAGTTCAGTGTTTCGCTTGCTTGCTCAGGAAGTGACTCTTGATTAAAGTAAGTATAATTGTCAATTATATTGTAACTGGCTTCTACAGTTGCCCATTTTTCTGAATTAAAAGCACCTCCAAAAGTGGTTATTTTTTCGTTTCCAAAATTGTTTTGCCAATTGTATTTTATATAATCACTTTGGTATAATTGCTTGTTAAATTCGGGTACTTTTGATGTAAATTCGGCATATCCCTTAAAATTAAAAAGGTCATCCATTTTGTAGGTAATACCTGTTTTTATGGTGTTTCCGTTTAAATTTCCTATAGCAATTGTTGAAGCATCAGCAGTTAATTGTAAATCTCCAAAAGTTTTTACCCACTCTGCTCCAATTGAAAAAGCGTTTCCTTTTATTTTGTCTCCAATGGTTTTGTCATTGTAAAATAAAACACTGTTGTAATGGTAGTTGTAAGTAAAATAATCGACTTTAAATTTTACGCTTCCAGTGTAAACAGAATATAGTTTTAAAAACAATTCACCATTAAAAGTTTGGTAAGAAGTATGATCTTTAATAACACTTTCAAAAGCATTTCCGTAAATAGAACTTGCACTCGTTTGATTGAAACGATAATGTTCTGTTTCGTATAATAACGAGTTTCCTAGTTGAAGGTTAAACAATTGCTTTTCAATTTTATCAATTACAGAAAGTGTGTCTTTTTTTAACTCTAATGAAGTCAATGCAACAGCATCTAAAGACAAGCTATCTATAGGTTTTACAGCATCTTTTTGTGCTAATTTAATTGATTTTTGAATAGAATCATTTGGTTTTATTCGAAAGTTTTTATGCAGCGAGTCAAGTGGTTTTGGTGTTTTAATCTGACTTTTCACATTGTTTTTTTCAAAGCTTCTATTTGAAAACAAAGTAACAATTTGATCAATATAATAACGTTTTCCCTCCAACGTATTATCGGCATTGTTGTAATTTACTTCAAGTCTAGAACGGTCGTTGTAATTTGGATTGTTGTTTTCAAAATAAATGACAGACTGTGGTGTCAATCCACCATTTTGTTCATTGTTTAAATTATAACCATACATATGTCCACGTAAATAGTAACGCTTATTTTTTGTGTGGTAATTAAATGAAGTTCTAAAATTTCTTTGATCTGATTTTGAATTTTGATAGCGACCTTCAGATTTTACGCCTTTATACGCAATATATATATTAAACTCCTTTGAGGTGTTTGCAGTTAAAAATACATCAGCCACTTGCCCTTGTTGAATCCCTTTTCGGTACATCAATTCTGAAGTTGGCGTAGGAACACGATAATAATAAATATCGTTTAAAGTGTAATAATTAAATTGCTTGGCATTAAAACCAATACTTGGTAGCACAGCACTGTTGTAAAAATTATACCCCAAATTATTAAAAGTCTCACCTTGGTTGGCAAATTCTATCAACTCAAAATTATCTTTTCTTAAAAAGTTAAATTTGTATTTTTTTTGAATTGTAAGTATGGTATCAACAATTGTTGTATCGTTGTTAAGAGCTATTAATTTATAGTCTTTATAACTTGTTTTTCCGTCAATAGTAACTTTACGTTCTTTACGGTATAGCAAACTATCACTTTGATAATTGGTATTTGTATCATTATAACCATTGTTGGTTATTTGACCAAAACCATTTAAACAAAACAGTCCAAAAATTGCGATTAAAAACATGTTTCTCATAAGAGGCAAAGGTAAAATATTTGATTGAAATGAGCGACAATAAATTATTTGATAAATTAGTCTAATTTTACAGCTTAATTTTAAGAAATGGCACTTCAAAAATTTTATTTAAAAAACTGTGTAGAAGCAGGTACAGACGAGGCTGGAAGAGGTTGTTTGGCGGGACCTGTTGTGGCTGCTGCCGTTATTTTGCCTGCCAATTTTGAACATCCACTGTTAAACGATTCTAAACAATTAACCGAAAACCAACGTCAAATTTTAAGACCAATTATTGAAAAAGAAGCTCTTGCTTTTGGAGTGTCGTTTATTTCAGAAGAAAAAATAGACGAAATCAACATTTTACAAGCTTCAATTTTGGGAATGCACAAAGCCATAAAAAAGCTAGCTATTATACCCGAGCATATTATTGTTGATGGTAATAAATTTAAGCCATATAAAAATATTCCGCACACAACTATTGTAAAAGGAGATTCAAAATTTATGAGTATTGCCGCAGCTTCAGTTTTGGCAAAAACCTATAGAGATGAATTTATGGAGAAAATTGATGCTGAATTTCCTATGTATTTATGGAAACAAAACAAAGGATATCCCACTAAAAAGCACCGAGATGTTATAAGAGAATGTGGTCCAACCTGCTATCACCGTAAAACATTTAAATTGTTACCAGAACAGTTAAAATTAAAATTGTAGTTGTAAAATGTAGCTATAAAATGATACATTTGCTATCCTTAAAAATAAACCAATGATTAAAAGAACCAGAGCAGCCATTTCAAAATTTATTATTCATAAAGTTGGTAATAAATTTAACAGCGCCACAAATATATTTTCAGAAAACGTGATTACTTTTGATGAAGAAAGTTACGAGTTAATGAAACCTTTTTTATTAAAATCGTTTGGAAATTTAACCGAAAGTTACCGTTTTAATCACCATTCAAATGTTGAATTAAATGAGATTAACAACTATACTTCTCAAATTTTTCAAGACAACGAATCGTTTGTTGAAGTTTCAAAAAACATTGTAAAACATTTGTTTGAACAATCAAATTCGGCACAAATTAAAACAGGTGACGTAATTATTGCTTTGTTTGAAGATATTGAGTTTAAAGAAGTAGTTACCCAAGCTGTAGGTATTTTTAAAATTGAAAATAAGTTGAATTTCTTTCAAACTTATACAGAAAATAACAGTTTGGATATTTTTGTTCAAAGTGGTATTAGTACCCGAAAACTAGACAAAGGTTGTTTAATTATCAATTCTTCTGACGCTGAAGGTAGAGCGGTTTTAAGTATTGATACCAACAATTACGATGCGCAATATTGGATTAAAAACTTTTTAAGTGTTAAGTTGGCCGATGATAGCAACCAGCATACCCAAAATTATTTAGAAATGTGTAAAGATTTTTCTGATGAAATTATCAAAGAAGATTTTGGAATGCAGGAAAAATCTAAATTTTTAGCAAAAACTGTCGATTTTTTTAAAGAAAATGAAGATGTAAATATTGAAAGTTTTAAAGAAGAAGTTTTTGAAGAAAACAACGATTATAAATCAATGTTTGATGACTATAAAAAGCAATATGAAGAATTAAATGATGTGTTTGTTCGCAATCAGTTTGCAATTTCAGATGCTGTAGTAAAAAAGCAAAAGCAAAAACTAAAAACGGAAATTAAGCTAGATACCAACATTCAAATAAAATTGGATATCGACTCACCCGATGCTTCAGCTGAGTATTTAGAAAAAGGCTACGACGAAGAGCGTAAAATGAAATATTACAAAGTATTTTTTAACGACGAGGAGTAAAACTTAGTCTGAAAGTTTGAATGTCGAAAGTTAAGTGAAATGCCCTCTTGAGAGGGGTTAGGTGGTATGTTTTTAAAGTCAAAAGTTTAAAAGTTTTGCTCACTAAGCGTAGTTGAAGTGTGGTTGGAAAACCTCAGGTTCACTTCAAAACGAAGCTAAAACCTCAATAAAACTTCAAAGTTCACTAAGTTTAATACAAAGCGCTCAGCGCATTATATTTTTTAGTGAACTCTGTAAGTTTTTTATGTATTTTGTGGTAAGGTTGATTGAAACGGTAAACTTAAAGCTATCAACTTTTTAACCAACAAATTCAACTTCAAAAAGTTCAGTAAAATGTTTTAAAATTTTAGCTTTTACTTCTTCCATAGGGATTTGTTTACCTAGTTCGGCTTCCATAGATGTTACTGCTTTTCCTTTTATTCCGCAGGGAATAATATTGTCAAAATAACCTAAGTTGGCATTTACATTTAACGCAAAACCGTGCATAGTAACCCAACGACTGGTACGAACACCCAAAGCACAAATTTTACGGGCAAATGGCGTACCAACATCTAGCCAAACACCTGTTTCGCCTTCACTTCTTTCAGATTTAATACCGTATTCTTCAAGGGTTTTGATAATAATTTCTTCTAAAAAACGTAGGTATTTATGAATATCAGTAAAAAAATTATCTAAGTCAATAATAGGGTAACCAACCAATTGCCCAGGACCGTGATAGGTAATGTCACCACCGCGATTGATTTTGTAAAATGTAGCACCTTTTTCAACCAATTGTTCTTCATTTAACAACAAATTACTCATATCTCCACTTTTACCTAAAGTGTAAACATGAGGGTGTTCAACAAAAATAAAATAGTTGTTAGTTGGGTTTGTTAAATTATTACGTCTGTTATCAACTTTTACGTCAATAATTTTTTGAAATAATGTTTCTTGATATTCCCAAGTTTCTTTGTAATCTTTTAAACCTAAGTCAATTAATGTAACTTTTTGCATTAGTTGTTTGGATTGTTATTAATAATTAAAGCTGCAATTACACCAGGAACCCAGCCCAGGCAAGTTAAAATAAATACAATTATTAAAGAACCACAGCCTTTATCTACAACAGCCAAAGGTGGAAAAATAATACAAAGTATAACTCTAAAACAGCCCATTTAATGTTTTTTCAAAGGTCACATAATTATATGTACTATGCAACGTTAAATTGTTACAAATAATTACAATTAAAATGTATTTTTGTTGAATGAGTATTGAAGTTAAAAATATTACCAAATTATACGGAGAACAGCAAGCCTTAAATAATGTAAGTTTTAC
Organism: Lutibacter sp. HS1-25; assembly: GCF_004121075.1. GTDB lineage: Bacteria > Bacteroidota > Bacteroidia > Flavobacteriales > Flavobacteriaceae > Lutibacter. The sequence goes on along the minus strand of NZ_RHLN01000012.1, from coordinate 31,373 downwards.
AATTAATAAGGGTGAAATTGTTGGTTTTTTAGGGCCAAATGGTGCTGGGAAATCTACTATGATGAAAATTATTACAGGTTATATTGATGCCTCTGAAGGTGCTGTAATAGTTAATAATTTTGATATTTTTATTGATAAAATTGCTGCTCAAAAAAGTATTGGCTATTTGCCAGAACACAATCCGTTGTATTTAGATATGTATGTACGCGAGTATTTACAATTTAATGCTGAAATTCACAAAATTGCAAAAGTTGAAGTCGAAAATTGCATTCAAAAAGTAGGTTTAACTCCTGAAGCACATAAAAAAATAAATCAGCTTTCAAAAGGCTATCGTCAGCGTGTTGGCTTGGCTGCTGCTTTGTTACACAATCCAGAAGTGTTGATTTTAGATGAACCAACTACAGGTTTAGATCCTAACCAACTTTTGGAAGTAAGAAATTTAATTAAGGAAGTTGGGAAAGATAAAACGGTACTTTTTTCGACACATATAATGCAAGAAGTTGAGGCCATTTGCAATCGTGTAATTGTAATTAACAAGGGGCAATTGATTGTAGATAAAAAGTTAAGTGATTTTAAAGAAAATGAAGAACAAATAATTGAAGTTGAATTTGATTTTAAAATTGAAAAACGTTTTTTTGAAAGCATTCCGTATTTAAAATCTGCCGATAATTTTCATGACACTTCTTGGGTTTTAACATTTTCAACTACTATTGATATGCGTTCAAAAGTATTTGATTTTGCACACGATAATGGCTTAAAAATATTGCAATTAAACACTAAAAATAAAAATTTAGAAAGTTTATTTAGAGCGTTAACTACTTAAAAATAAGTTTGCCGTAATTACCCAAAGCTTCCAAAGTTACTGTAGGTGGCTGGTTGTAAGAAATTACGTTTCCGGTAGAATGAATTGTGCCTGTTAAACTTTGAATAGGATAAACAACCATATCATTAGAGCTAACCTGTTTTACATTGATGTTTTGGGCTTTAAAATTTTTACCTTCAAAACGCGTATCTCCATCTGAAAAATTGATATCTAATTTGTTGGTAGTGCCTTCTAAATTAAAAACAGCAATACCATTTCCCCAAATAGAAACACTTTGGTTTTTAATGTTTAAATACCAATCTCCAACAGATAAAAATCGGCTTTTATCACCAACAGACATAAGGTATAGTGTAGGGTAGGTTAGCACACCATTTGAGGTAACATTAAATTCGGAAGCATTTCTAATACGTGTTAAGTTTGGAACTGTAATGTATATTTTGGTTAAATCGTATTCTCTTATAAAATTACAAGTATTGTGATTTTTCAATATCAATTCGTTGTTAATAATTTCAACACTAATATCGTTTTGTAAATTTTCACCTGTTTCTACAATTACTTTTTGCGTATCGCCTTGGGTAATAATTAATGATATGTGTTCGTGTACTACTACTTTGTCAAAAAACGGAACATCAACTTCTTTTTGAGTTGTTTTTCCTGCAGTTTGAAAACAATTGTTGGCATTTTCACTGTTGCAGCTTCCAATAAGTATTAGTGTAATTATGTAAATTATTTTTTTCAACATGATTTTAAATTCTAATTCCTATTCCAAATTCAGCAGTTTCAGCATTGGCAGCATGGGCTTTTAAGCGTATTGATAAAAACCATTTGTTGTTGATAATGTATCTTTTTAAGCCCAAAGTTTCATACACTCTTCCATCATAAGGAAAAGGATATTTTACATAATAACCAACAGATCCAACTATAGATAATTTGTTGATAAACAATTCGTAACCTGCAAAAAGGCTAATTCTTGAAAACGAATCAACTTCGCCTAAATCAGATATTGGAATTGTTAAATTAATGTCGTAATAATTTTTTAACATAGGTGAAATATACAAATCAGATCCAATTTGAAATGCAGATTTTCTACTAATGCGTTTGTCTAAATATGCTGAAGCTACAAAAAACGGTTTTATACCACTATTGATAATTGACGACTCGTTAGCGCCACCTCTAATTGCCAAATTTAGTTTTATTGGCTCTGTAAATTTTTCAGTATTAGAAGGTGGAATAAATGTAATAGCAGGTTCTTTTGGTGTTAAATTGTAGTTTAAACCTGCAGTAATTGCCCAAGTATTAACGCCTGAGTTGGGTGATTTTAAATTGGCATTTGATGCGTGAACAAAGGTCAATCCTGCTGTAACACCTAAATTATCTAATAAATAATTGCGTTGGTAATACAATTTAAAATAAGTGCTAGAGTTAATAGCGGTTCCAAAAGCAGTATTTTTGTTGTTATTATCTTTATCGTATGGTTTTGTGTTGTACGCCAAACCAATTCCTGCACGAACTACTAACTGATTGGGCGAAGTTCTGTTAGTTAAGTAAAAATTATAATGACTATAAAGCGAATAAAGTTCGCCAAGTACCTTTGATTTATAATCTTGATATCCAAATGAAATACCAACATCAGGATATTTGTACAGGCCTTGCCAGTTTTTTAAACCATAAGTTTTTATGTTGTAACTGGCAAAAACACCTGTTGGATGACCTTGTAAAAATATTGTTGCATCTGGATTGGTGTTTAGTATGTTGCCATAAAAATAATCTGCTTGAAAATAGGAAGGTTTGGTTTGACCAAAACTCATTTGCCAATACAATAGTAACAACGCAATAATTGTTTTTCTCATGAACAATTCAATCTTAATTAAGTTTAAAGTTTATTTGTTCTTTGTTAAGTACTTCAATAAATTCATTTGAAATATCAACTTTAAAACTTCTACTAGGTAAATTAAGCGTTATGTTTTCTTCAGAGTCGAACACAACAAAACTCAGGTTTTTTGTACCTTTAAATTTATTGAAAATGGTATTTAATTTTTGAATATTGCCTTCGTTAATATCGTTTAATGAAATATTTAAGGTTATTTTTTTTGAAAATTCTTCTAAAATATCTTGTAACATTTGTATGGTTCCAAAAGTAATTCTAACATCGTTATTCCAGCCTTTTCTGCAGAAAATTTTGGCATAAATAAAGGCATTTGGCACTAAAAAATGTCTGAATTTTAAATATTCTTCACCAAAAAGTCTAAATTCGTGAGAGCCGCTATAATCTTCTAAGTTAAAAGATGCCCAGCCTTTTCCGTTTTTTGAAACACGGTGTTCAACATTGGTAATAATACCGCCAACAGCTAAATCTTTATTTATCAATTCGGCCTGATTTTGAAAAACAGCCAATGGTGTATTGCAATAATAACGTATTTCAGTTTTAAAATCGTCTAAAGGATGCCCAGAAATATAAATACCAACCAATTCTTTTTCTTTTGAAAGTGCTTCCATCATACCCCATTTTTGCGCGTGTGGAATTTCAGGTTCAGGAAATTGAATTTCAGAAGCTTCACCAAACATAGATATTTGTGCAGAATTTTTATTTTCCTGATATTTATTACCGTATCTAATGGCTCTTTCAATAAAAGTCACACCTTTTTCGTCTAATTGGTAGTATTGAGCGCGGTGAACATTTGTGAAAGAATCTAATCCGCCAGCCATTGCCAAACCGTCAAATGCTTTTTTGTTTGCAGCTCTCAAATCAACACGTTTTGTAAGGTCGAAAATTGAAGTGAAATTGCCATTTTTTGAGCGTTCTTCAACAATAGCATCAACAGCAGCAGCTCCAACTCCTTTAATAGCACCCATTCCAAAACGAATGGCTCCATCTTTATTTACAGCAAATTTATAATAAGATTCATTTACATCTGGTCCTAAAACAGGAATTTCAGCACGTTTGCATTCTTCCATAAAAAAGGTAACCTGCTTAATGTCATTCATATTATTAGACAATACAGACGCCATATATTCAGCAGGGTAATGTGCTTTTAAATAGGCTGTTTGGTAGGCAATATAAGCGTAACATGTTGAGTGTGATTTGTTAAAAGCATAGGCTGCAAAAGCCTCCCAATCTTTCCAAACTTTTTCTAATTTATCTTCTGGGTGGTTGTTGTTTTTTCCTCCTTCAATAAATTTAGGTTTCAATTTTTCAAGTAAGGCAAATATTTTTTTACCCATTGCTTTTCGCAACATATCGGCTTCACCTTTGGTAAAACCCGCTATTTTTTGCGAAAGTAACATCACTTGCTCTTGATAAACGGTAATTCCATACGTTTCTTTTAGGTATTCTTCCATACCATCTAAATCGTAGGTAATATCTTCACGTCCGTGTTTTCGATCAATAAAAGATGGAATATATTCCATTGGACCTGGTCTGTACAATGCGTTCATGGCAATTAAATCGGCAAACTCTGTTGGTCTTAACGATTTCATGTGCTTTTGCATTCCGGGCGATTCGTATTGAAAAACGCCAATGGTTTCACCTTTTTGAAAAAGCTCGTATGTTTTTGGATCGTCTAACGGAAAATCGTCTGGAATTAAATCTATTCCATGTTTTGCTTTTACAATTTTAACGGTATCTTTAATTAAGGTCAGTGTTTTAAGACCCAAGAAGTCCATTTTTAATAAACCCGCAGTTTCCACAACATTGTTGTCGAACTGGGTTACATACATTGCAGAATCTTTAGCGGTTGCTACAGGAACCAAGTTTGTAATAGGTTCTGGTGTAATAATTACGCCACAAGCATGTGTGCCCGTATTACGCACAGAGCCCTCTAAAGCACAGGCTTGTTTAATAGTTAGCGCATCTAAATTGTTGCTTTCAGCTATTTTTCTAAGTTCTATTACATTTTCAAATTCTTCAGATTTTAGCCCTTTTATTTTGTCTTTGCTTTTTTGATCTTCGCCAAAAATATTTTGCAGTTTAACGCCCGGAATTAATTTGGCAATCCTGTCGGCATCCATTAAAGGTAAATCAAGTACACGTGCAGTATCTCTAATTGAAGATTTTGCTGCCATAGTACCGTAGGTAATAATTTGAGCTACCTGACTTGCGCCGTACTTTTCAATTACAAAATCAATAACTCTTTGGCGGCCTTCATCATCAAAATCAATATCAATATCGGGTAATGATACACGATCGGGATTTAAGAAACGCTCAAAAAGTAAATCGTATTTAATGGGGTCAATGTTTGTAATCCACAAACAATAGGCAACTGCAGATCCTGCTGCAGAACCACGTCCGGGACCAACCGATACATCCATTTTACGTGCCTCTAAAATAAAATCCCAAACAATTAAAAAGTAACCAGGATATCCGGTTTTTTCAATAACTGCAAGTTCAAAATCCAAGCGTTCCTTTATATCGTCGCTAAAATTTTCGCCATAACGTTTTTTTGCACCTTCGTAAGTTAAGTGTTTTAAATAAGCATTTTCACCTCTTACGCCACCATCTGTAAGATCTTCGGGATTAATAAATTCTTTTGGAATGTCGAATTTAGGTAATAAAACATTTCTAGCTAAAGTATAAACTTCTATTTTATCTACTATTTCTTGTATGTTTGAAATGGCTTCCGGAATGTCTTTAAACAAATCTTTCATTTGTTCCTGAGACTTAAAGTAGTACTCGTTATTTGGCAAACCATAACGATAACCTCGACCACGTCCTTTTGGTGTTGCCTGTTTTTCACCATCTTTTACACACAATAAAATATCGTGCGCTTCAGCCTCTTCTTCGGTAGTATAAAATGTGTTGTTAGTAGCTATTAATTTTATTTGGTGTTTTTTTGAAAACGCTATTAAAACATCGTTTACATGGTTTTCATTTTCTTGATTGTGACGCATTAACTCTAGGTAAAAGTCGTCTCCAAATTGTTCTTTCCACCAAATCAAAGCTTCTTCGGCCTGACTTTCACCTACGTTTAATATTTTACTTGGTATTTCACCATATAAATTTCCTGAAAGTACAATTAAATCTTCTTTGTGCGCTTCAATAATTTTTTTATCAATTCTTGGAACGTAGTAAAAACCATCAGTATGTGAAAGTGACGACATTTTAGCCAAGTTGTGATAGCCATTTTTGTTTTTGGCTAATATTACAATTTGGTAACCATTGTCTTTATTGCTTTTGTCAGTATGGTCTTCGCAAACATTAAATTCACATCCTAAAATTGGTTTTAAAATGCTTTTAGGTTGTTGGCCTTCGGCTAAATTACTGTTGTGTTTTTCAACAGTTCCATTGTATGCAAGAGCATCTCTAACAAAGTAAAAAGCGCCCATCATATTACCGCTGTCTGTTAAGGCAACGGCTGGCATATTGTTTTTTATAGCGGCATTGATAAGATTGCCAACGCTAGATGTAGATTGTAAAATAGAGAATTGAGAATGGCAATGTAAATGTGCAAATTGAGCACTTTTAAAATCGCTTATAATTTCTTTGGAATGAACAATATCTTCTTCAGAATTATTAGCGGTTTTTAAACTTAATTTACGACTCTCTTTTTTTAAGTTAACATGATTTAACCCTATAACATTAATTGTTGAAGGATTTTTTGCGTCAAAATGCTGAAAATAATCAGCAGTAACATCCAATTCCTCTTTTGTAAAAACACGTTGTCTTATCAACTCAAAAAAGCAACGCGTTGTTGCCTCTACATCGGCAGTTGCATTGTGCGCTTCAGAAAAAGGCTTTTGAAATAAATACTGGTGAAGCTCGGTTAATGTTGGTAATTTAAATTTACCACCTCTACCACCAGGAATTTGACACAATGTTGCTGTTGTTTCTGTACAGGTGTCTAAAACAGGTAAGCTGTTTAAATCTGTTTGAATGTTTTTTCTAACAAATTCACAACCCATAATATTTAAATCAAAATTTACATTTTGACCTACTACAAATTTTGATTTTGAAAGGGCTTCATTAAAAAGTTGCAATACTTTTTCAAGACTTTCTCCTTTTTCCTCGGCTAATTGGGTTGAAATACCATGAATTTTTTCAGCATCAAAAGGAATGTTGAAATTTTCAGGTTTAATTAAATAATCCTGATGTTCTATTACTTCACCATATTCATTGTGTAATTGCCAAGCTATTTGAATACACCTAGGCCAATTGTCGGTATCGGAAATTGGAGCATTCCATTTTTTTGGTAAACCAGTGGTCTCAGTGTCAAATATTAAAAACATTTATGGTGTATTTTTTTGATAAGAAAATAGAATTTTTAAAATTATGAATTTTAATATTTTGAAGATTGAATTAATTGTGTTATTTATTAACAATTAAATTTGAAGGTTATTTATCTCATATTCAGTAAGCTGGTTAACCAATTTAGCGATTCAACAAAATACATAAATGTGTTAAATCTGTATATAAAAGTTAAATTAAGCTAAAACCTAATATTCGTCATATTTTATTTTTTAATTTAAGTATAATTTTACCGCATTAATAGCATATTGTATCAATTTAATTATGACAAAACTGGATTTAGACAGTTATAAAACACCACAAGTTAACTTAATAAAACATGAAGGAGTTATCTCAAAAATCTCTGATGTGGGTTATACGGTTTCTTTAAAAGGAAACGTAAGTTGTGAAGGGTGTAAGGCGCAGTCTGCATGTGGAGTTTCAGATTCAAACGATAAAGAAATTGAAATTTTTAGTAACGACCAATCTTTTCAGTTAAATGAATCAGTTGATGTGGTTTTGAAAAAAGAATTGGGTTTAAAAGCGGTGTTTTGGGCATATGTTTTTCCTTTTATCCTTTTGTTTGTAGTTTTAATTATCACTTCTTTATTTTTAAAAGAATGGATTGCCGGGTTGGTGTCAATAGCTATTCTAGTACCTTATTATTTAGTGATTTATTTTATGAAAGATGCATTTCAAAAAGTATTTCAAGTTTCAATTTTAAAATTTAACTAAAAAAATTAAAAATGACAGATTCCGTGTTATATAGTGTTTTGCTATTAGCTTCTTTAGGAGTAGTTGCCGCAGTTGTGCTGTATATTGTTTCTAAAAAGTTTTATGTGTACGAAAATCCTTTAATTGGGGAGGTTGACGAAATTTTACCAGGTGCAAATTGTGCTGGTTGTGGTTCGCCGGGTTGTAAATCTTTTGCTGAAAAATTGGTGAATACTGAAGATATTTCAGATTTATTTTGTCCAGTAGGAGGAAATGATGTTATGAAATTAGTAGCAGCTAAATTAGGAAAAGAGGTAACTGAAAAAGACCCAACGGTAGCAGTTTTACGTTGTCAGGGAGGTTGTGATGTGCGTCCTAAAACTTCAGAATATCAAGGGCCAAGAACCTGTGCTATTTCTGCAATGATTTATAGTGGAGAAACCGATTGTCAGTTTGGTTGTTTGGGTGATGGAGATTGTGTAAATGTGTGTGATTTTGATGCCATGTATATGGATGAAGCTACAGGTTTACCGGTAATTATTACCGACAAATGTACTTCGTGTGGTGCTTGTGTAAAAGCTTGTCCGCGTGATATTATTGAAATGCGTCCAAAAAATAAAAAGGATTTAAAAATATTTGTTGGATGTTTAAATGAAGACAAAGGTGGTATTGCCAAAAAAGCATGTGCTGTAGCATGTATTGGTTGTTCTAAGTGTGAAGATATTTGCCCTAAAGATGCCGTTTTAATGGAAAATAATTTGGCATATATAGACCCTGCATTGTGTACACTTTGTAGAAAATGTGTAGAGGTTTGTCCAACACATTCAATTATAGAAACTAATTTTCCTCCTAAAAAAGAGAAAAAAGTAGTAGAGAAAAAGGTTGAAGAGAAAACACCAGAAATTGAAAAAGTTGCAGTTGTAAAAGAAACAGTTACTGTTGAATCAAATAATACAAAAACGGATGCTTAAAACATTTCCAAAAGGAGGGATTCATCCTCCAGAAAATAAAATCACGTCTTCAAAAGAAATTAAAAGAATGAAGGTGCCAACAGCTGTTAGTGTTCCTATTGCTCAGCATATTGGAATTCCTGCTGAAATTGTGGTTCAGGCAAAAGAAAAAGTTGCAAAAGGTCAGGTAATTGCAAAATCTGGTGGGTTTGTTTCTTCAAATATTCATTCGCCTGTTGCAGGTACAGTTACCAAATTAGACTTAATTATTGATACAAGTGGATATAAAAAACAATGTATTGTAATTAGAACAGACCCAAAAGATCCTTCAAATTTTGAGGAAATTGAGTTGCCTTTAAAAACAGATATTGAGCTTGAGCCAAAAGAAATTTTACAAAAAATTACCGATTGTGGTATTGTTGGTTTGGGTGGTGCTACGTTTCCTTCACAGGTAAAATTAAATGTTAGAGAAGGTTCAAAACTAGACTACCTTATTATAAATGGTGTAGAGTGTGAACCATATTTAACAGCTGATCACCGCTTAATGCTTGAAAAAGCTGAAGAAATTGTGGTTGGTATTAAAATTTTAATGAAGGCTTTAAATTTACAAAAGGCTGTTATTGGAATTGAAAACAATAAAAAAGATGCCATTGGTCTTTTTAAAAGTGTCATCAAAAAAGAAGATGGTATTCAAGTTGCTGCTTTACAAGTAAAATATCCGCAAGGTGGTGAAAAGCAGTTGGTTAAAGCTATTTTAGGTCGTGAAGTTCCAAAAAACGGATTGCCTTTAGATGTAGGTGTAATTGTGCACAATGTGGGTACTATTTACGCTATTTATGAAGCCATTCAGTACAATAAACCTTTAACTGAGCGTGTTGTTACGGTAACAGGTAAAAAATTAGAAAACCCTTCAAATTTTTGGGTGAAAATAGGAACTTCTATTAAGGATTTAGTTGCTGAAGTTGGTGGTTTGCCAGAAGGAACTAGAAAATTAGTAAATGGAGGTCCAATGATGGGGAAAGCAATTAAAAATACCGATGTGCCAGTAACCAAAGGAACTTCGGGTATTTTGATGATTTCTGAAGAAGAGGCGAGTAGAGGAAAGGCAGAAAATTGTATTCGTTGTGGCGAATGTGTTTTTGTTTGTCCAATGGGATTAGAACCTCATTTATTGATGAATTTATCAGAAAAAGGATTTTATGAAAAAGCTTCAGGTGAAGATATTATGACTTGTATTGAATGTGGTTCATGTAGTTATGTTTGTCCATCTAGCCGTCCTTTATTAGATTATATCCGCTTCGGAAAAAATATTGTTAAAAAATTAGAAACCTCTAAAAATTAAAATGAGTCAACCTATTATTATATCGGCCTCACCGCACGTACATTCCAGTAAAACATCAAAAAAAGTAATGTACGATGTGGTTATCGCTTTAGTTCCAGCATTTTTAGTTTCACTATATGTATTTGGATTTAGCGCATTGTTATTAACTGCAGTTGCAGTAATTTCTTGTATTTTATTTGAATTTTTAATTCAAAAGTATTTATTAAAAACCGAAGTAACAGTTGCAGATGGTTCTGCATTAATTACGGGTATTTTGTTGGCTTTTAACTTGCCTGCAGGATTGCCAATTTGGATGATTGTTGTTGGTAGTTTGGTAGCAATTGGTGTTGCTAAAATGTCGTTTGGCGGACTAGGATTTAACATTTTTAATCCTGCTTTGGTAGGGCGTGTGTTTTTACTGGTTTCATTTCCTGTACAAATGACAATGTGGCCATTACCTGATGGGATTACCGGAGCTACTACTTTAGGAATTATTAAAGAAGGTTTGATGTTTGGAAATACAATGACAGACATTAGCGCTCAACTGCCATCTAATATGGATATGTTTTTAGGAATAACAGCAGGTTCTATTGGTGAAATGTCTGCTTTGGCATTGTTACTTGGTGGTGTTTATTTGTTAATTAGAAAAGTAATTACTTGGCATATTCCTGTTACTATTTTAGCTACAATGGCTGTTATGACAGGTGTTTTTTGGGTAGTTAACCCAGAGAGTTATGCAAGTCCGTTAATTCATATTTTATCGGGTGGAGCTATTTTGGGTGCATTTTTTATGGCAACAGATATGGTAACCAGCCCAATGACCAGAAAAGGGATGATTATTTTTGCAATTGGTATTGCTGTAATTACTGTAGTTATTCGTTTGTTTGGAGCTTATCCAGAAGGGGTTTCGTTTGCAATAATCATTATGAATGCCTTTGTGCCACTTATTAATAAATATTTTAAACCTCGCCGATTTGGTGCAAAAATCAAATCTAAAATTGTATAATCATGAGTAAAAATAAAGATACATTTATTAATATGGTGGTTTCGCTATTTGTAATCACTATTATTTCAGGTTTTTCATTGGGTTATGTAAACGAATTAACCGTTGGGCCAATTGCCAAAGGTAAAATTGAACGTAAAGTAGTTGCCTTAAAAATGGTATTACCTGAGTTTGATAACAATCCAGTTGAAGAAGTTATTATGTTAAAATCTGCTTCTGCTAAAGATTCAGTTGAAGTCTATCCAGCTTTTAAAAACGGTGAGTTTGTTGGTGCAGCTGTAATTGGTTCTACTGAAAAAGGATTTAGTGGATTGGTTAAAATTATGGTTGGTTTTAAACCAGATGGAACCATTCAAAATATTGAAGTATTAGAACAAAAAGAAACACCAGGTTTAGGAACAAAAATGAAGGATGAATCATTTATTGCTCAATTTAGAGATAAAAATCCTTCAACATTTAATGTTAAACCAACCAAAGATCAAGGTAATGTAGACGCTTTAACAGGCGCAACTATTTCAACAAGAGCTTTTGGAGATGCTGTGCAAATGGCTTATGATGAGTTTATGTTAAATAATAGTTCAATTATAGCACTTAAAAATTAAAAAGAATGGCAGAATCTGTAAATCAAACCCAGAATTTTTTAAAAGGGATTGTAAAAGAAAATCCAATTTTTGTAATGTTATTAGGGATGTGTCCTACTTTAGGAGTCACCTCATCAGCATTTAACGGATTGGGAATGGGCGTAGCAACTATGTTTGTATTGATAATGAGTAATATTGTTGTTTCTTTAGTAAAATCTCAAATACCAAGCAAGGTTCGTATACCTGCATTTATTATTATCATCGCATCGTTTGTTACCATTGTTGAAATGATTTTAGAAGCATTTGTACCTTTTTTATATGAGCAATTAGGAATTTTTATTCCGTTAATTGTTGTTAACTGTATTATTTTAGGAAGAGCAGAATCTTTTGCTTCTAAAAACAACGCACTTTCATCATTAATAGATGGTTTAGGAATGGGATTGGGTTTTACGTTGGCATTAACAATTTTAGGAGCAACACGTGAGATTTTAGGAAACGGAAGTGTTTTTGGATTTAAATTTGTTCCTGCAGATGCAAACACATTTATCCTATTTATTTTACCTCCGGGAGCATTTATTGCACTCGCTTATTTAACTGTTTTATTTAACAAATCAACCACTAAAACAACTTAAAAATGGATTATATTATTATACTTATTGCTGCGGTTTTTGTTAACAACATTGTACTAGCTCAATTTTTAGGAATTTGCCCTTTTTTAGGGGTGTCAAGCAAAGTATCAACTTCGGTTGGTATGTCAGGAGCTGTATTGTTTGTAATGACCATTGCAACTATGGCAACTTATTTATTACACCAATATATATTGGTTCCTGCAGGTTTAGATTATTTAAGAACCATTACTTTTATTTTGGTAATTGCCGCATTGGTTCAAATGGTTGAAATTATGTTGAAAAAAGTGAGTCCGCCATTGTATCAGGCATTAGGGGTTTTCTTGCCATTAATTACAACAAACTGTGCTGTACTTGGGGTTGCTATTTTAGCTTTAGGTTTAGAAGGCGGAAGTTTGTTGAAAGCCGTATTTTTTGCAGTTTCAAACTCGTTGGGTTTTGCTTTGGCATTGATTGTTTTTGCAAGTATTCGTGAGCATTTAGAATTGGCAAATATTCCAAAAGGAATGAAAGGAGTACCTATTAACTTATTGGTTGCAGGTTTACTTTCGTTGGCATTTTTAGGATTTACCGGATTGGTTTAAATGTTGAATGGTTTAAGGGTGTAAAGGTTTATTGGTATATAGGAGCAAAGGTTAAAAGTTATGAAAATTTGTAATTGAACTTTGTTAATTATCAATTCGGATCTGAAAAGCTGTCAACAATTTAATATTGAGCACTTTAAATGGAATATCGTAAAATAGCAATCTATATTCTTTTCTCTTTGTTCTTTTTCTAAGTTGAAGAATTTTTAAAATCACATTTCAATTCGAAATAACCTAAAATACAGATTGTTATTTCAAAAAAACACATTATATTTGCAAACTCAAATTTATAACCAAGGTCGAGAACCTTTAAAATTAAAAAAGAATGCCAGTAAAAATTAGATTACAAAGACACGGTAAAAAAGGAAAACCATTTTATTGGGTAGTTGCTGCAGATGCACGTGCTACAAGAGACGGAAAGTACTTAGAAAAATTAGGAACATACAATCCTAACAGCAACCCAGCAATTATTGATTTAGATGTTGATGGAGCCGTAAAATGGTTGCAAAATGGTGCACAACCAACTGATACTGCAAAAGCAATTTTATCTTATAAAGGTGTTTTGCTAAAAAATCATTTAGCAGGTGGTGTTAGAAAAGGTGCTTTAACTCAAGAGCAAGCTGAAGAAAAATTCCAAGCTTGGTTAGATGAAAAAGCTGGTAAAATTACTGCAAAAGTTGATGGTTTAGCTAAGTCTAAAGCTGATGCAAAAGCTGCAATTTTAGCAAATGAAGTAAAAATTAATGCAGAGCGTTTAGCTGCTGCAAATGCTGCTATTAAAGCTGAGGCTGATGCAAAAGCTGCTGCAGAAGCTGCAAATGCAGTTGTAGAAGAAGAAGCTGCTCCATCTATTGATGATGAACAAGCTGCTGCTCAAGAAGGAAAAACTGAGTAAATTAATGTTGCGATAATGCGTAAAGAAGATTGTTTTTATTTAGGCAAAATCGTTAGAAAACATAGTTTTAAAGGGGAAGTTGTAGCTAAGTTAGATACAGACGAACCAGAACTTTACGAAAATTTGGAATCAGTATTTGTTGCTTTAAGCAATAATCTGGTTCCTTTTTTTATTGAAGAAAGTATACTTCAAAAAGGAAATCAATTGCGTATTCAGTTTGAAGATATTACAACTGAAGAAGAAGCTGATGCTATTTTAGGTGCTGGCTTGTATTTGCCACTTGAATTTCTTCCAAAATTAACAGGAAACAAATTTTACTTTCACGAAATTATTGGTTTTGATATTGAAGATATTCATTACGGTTACCTTGGTGTAATTACAGGTGTAAATGATACTTCAGCACAACCATTATTCGAAATCGATTCAAACGGAACAGATGTTTTTATTCCAATGATTGACAATTTTATCAAAAAAGTTGATCGTGATCATAAAAAAATCATTGTTGAAGCTCCAGAGGGTTTAATTGATTTATACCTAGATAACCAATAAATTAGAGGGGTGGCCGAGTGGTCGAAGGCGCACGCCTGGAAAGTGTGTATACTCCAAAAGGGTATCGAGGGTTCGAATCCCTTCTCCTCTGCAAGTAAATAACCAAAAAACAACAAAACCCCATAAACGCTATGTTTATGGGGTTTTTTAATGCCTCAATTTATAACCAAAAACCAAGATGGTCGATTGGCAAGCCACCGCACGGAGTTGGATGCTAAAAGCGGAAGAAATGAAATTATCATCTCGAGCGCAGTCGAGAGCAAACGATCCAAACGCTTTACCACTTGACCATTTTCAAGACAACCTCCAGGTCAACCAAAACAAAAGATATGATATCCCGCTATGAAAATTTTAAAAAACCCCTTTTTCGAAAGAATATATCCTTAAAAGCTTCGAAACCAGGAACGCAGTGACGCGAAGTTTTAAGGATGGTTCTGCGCAGCAGAAATTCCTACGAAAAAGTGTCCTTTTTTGATTCGTTTTTTGGACAAGCAAAAAATGAATAGAATGTTTAATCAAATCCAAAAAAAAACTATGAACCCAACACCACACATCAAAACAGAAGGCACCTCAAAATTCCAAATCGGTGAAATCCGAAACAACACAATTCACTACGATTTTGAAAAAATAAAAACCTACCTCAACATCAAAGGCCATATGTTATTCGGAAAAAACTTCAGAATCTACAAAGAAGACGAAGCTTTGTTCTTCAAACTATGCTCATACTTCATTCAAGACCACCACAGCTGCGCTCAAATGGGAATCGACACCAGCAAAGGTTTGTTGCTTACTGGACCCGTAGGATGTGGCAAAACATCATTAATGAAGTTACTTTTGCACCTGGCACCACACAAAACAAACTACGTGTTTGTTCCAACCCGAAATATTGTGTTTAATTTCAATACATCCGGATTCGAAGTTTTAGAAAAATACAACCAAACAAAAAACTACTGCTTTGACGATTTAGGTGTAGAACCAACCGGTTCTCATTACGCCAAAGAATGCAACGTAATGGGTGAAATACTTTTATCACGTTACGATCTATTTACCCAAACCAGTCAAAGTCTTAGTTTTAGTCAAAGTCTTAGTTTTAGTTTTAGTCAAGGTCATAGTCATTCAAAAACCCACATCACCACCAACCTCAACGTAGACGAAATCGAGAAAAAATATGGAAATCGTGTAAGAAGCAGACTAAGACAAATGATGAACGTTATAGCATTTGACTCAAAATCCACAGATAAAAGGCTGTAGTTCATCATTCACGAATACCAAAACAAATAATAAAGGGATGAGTAATGTTTAACTTGATAAGCTTTGTTCGTGATTCAAAAGATAAAAGACAATAGTATATTTTATGGTTTAATCAGATATTTTTTTAGATAATAGTTATGTTAAACGAAAGATTAGTAAGATTTTAATGATTGGTGTTTACCCATTTTATACCCCTTGTTAACAATTGCCAAGATTCATAGTTGTCAAAATCCTGTGGGTCATGTCCTATAGATAAGTAAAAGATATTTCCTTTTCCAAATTTTGTTGTCCAACAAATGGGCATTACAGCGCCTTCTATCCAATAGTCATAAGTATTAGAAAATGTAGTAGTTGCTAGCACTTTTACTTTAGGGTCTATATGCATATAATACTGCTCAGTATGTTTTATGTCAAAGCTTTTTAATCCTTTACTGATTGGACTTTTCTCATTAGAAATTTTAACAGTATAATTTATTAAACCTCCTGGGTGTGCTACAAATTGTCCGCCAATCATGTATTGGTAACCAGTATTGTTTCTAAATGAATCACCCAATCCACCGTGGCAACCTGCTAATCCAACACCATTTTTCACAGCTTTTTGTAGCGCATTGCTTTGTTCTTTTGAAATTTGCCCCATGGTCCAATGTTGAATAATAATATCGGTATTTTCCATGATTTCTTTTTGTGTATAAACTCCTAATGAATCACTTAAAGTTACAATAGCACCTTCTTTTTGAAGCCATTCATTGACTCTTTTTGCAAAAGCTTCTGGTTGATGACCTTCCCAGCCTCCATACACTAACAATACTCTTTTGTTTTTTAAAGAAGCTAATTTCATGCTTTCCTGAGAAAAAATAGAAGTTGTAAAGAATAATAGCAATGCAATAGCGGATAAATGAATGACTTTATGTTTCATATTCAAATTGGTTTTAATAAAGAATCATATTCTGTAATATTTTTTTGGCTACAATACTTGCGGAAGTATTTGATTTTATTGCTTTTTTTAAATCTAATGTTGAAATGATAATTTCGCCTCTTCCAACCGGAATTCTAACAATCGCCGAAAATAGTTCTTCTTTATGATCAGCATAGATGCCAACAATAGTTTCTCCATTTTCACAACGAATACCAAAACGATTGTTTTCATAACCAGCCAAACATTGATACTCCCAATTGAAAGCGGTATCAACAGGTAATTCATTGAAAATACCATCTTCTTTTACAAAATAATTACCACCATACCAATTGGTTTTTATTTTCCTGTTACCTCTATAATCCATCACTTCTTTAGCTGAAAGCCACTCGGCAAATTTTTCAACATCATCAATAATTACCAATTTATTTCCGTGATTTAGCCATTGTAAAATGTCTTGTCTTAATGGGAATTTTTGTTTTCCAAACAAATCTGTAAAGTTGTCTGTAACCATTACCTGTGTTTCAATATCTTGCGTTTTAACAGCAGTGACATTGTTTTTAACAATAGCGATCTCTTTTAAAATTTCAGGCAAATAATTAGTCGTGTCTGAAATAGTAATAGTTGGTAATTTGTTATTTAATGATGTTACAAATAGTTTCTCGCTACCAAAGGCAATTGTTTTATTTCCTTTTTTTAAGGTGGTATTTACTGTAACATACCCATTATTATTTACGTTGAATTTGATTCCGTTTTTTAAAAGTTCACCATAAGTAGTTCCTCCTGTTACGTTTACAGTAAATGATTTTTTATAGATTTCACCACTACTATCAGTTACAGAAATTTCTAATAGATGCTTGCCTTTTATATTTTTTTCATTTACAATATAAAAATCTACTGAAGCATTTTTTCCTTTCTCTAAAACCAATTCTTGAGCCTTTACAGCTATAAAGAGCGGTTGATTGTAGTGTGCCATTATTTTCGGATCTGCTTTTGGGTTTCTGAAAATATCAACAATACCAGAATGGTTTTCTATTTTTTCACCTTCCCAGCCATTTACAACATAGCAGTCTACAACATTGCTAATTCGCACATTTTCAATAATTCGACCTTGATAATACATTGCCACAGCTCCTAAACTTTGAGTAAGGTCGTCAACTGTTGGAAAAGCTGTTCTAAAACCTTTATCGGTTAAAAAACGATCAAAAGCGTTAAATTGATTGATGTATGCTTGACCGTCCCATCCTAAATTTTTTCCTTGTAGTTCTTTGTTAATTAATTCCAATCTATGAGGAGTTCCTATTGCACCATCTTCTCCCCACATAATAATTTCTTCTTTATTTGTTGAATTTTTATGAAAATTAGTAGGGTCGTTATAAAATTTATCTAAGTAAACTCCTGGTCCGTCAGCATAATGCATATCCCACCAACCTTTGTAAAGAGGCTTATGGTTATAAGGTAGCATGTGCAATTTTACAGGAGCTTCGATTTTTTCAGGATTCATATTATTTTCATAATTCATTCTTTTTGAAAAATTTGTTGACGTAAAAGTGATTGCTCTGGTTTCATCCCAAGTATGCGCTAACTGTATATCTTCAATTTCAAAAGGTTCAGGATCACGAGTAGATTCGTTAATCATGTTGTATAGTACAAGTGAAGGGTGACTTCTAAAAAGTACCATCATTCTTTTTAAACGTTCTCTATTCATTTCCTGAGAAAATTCTGAATTCATCCCAGTTTTGTACCCTCCAGGTTCTGCATAATACAGCAATCCCATTTCGTCAGCTAAATCTAAAATCATTTCTTGTCCAATGCCTCTATGGAAATTTAACATATTTAGTCCTAAATCTTTCGCAATCTGAATTTGTTTTTTTGCCAATTCTTTGTTTGGAATTATTCCGTTAACAGGCCAATAGCCCCAAGAAATAGATGTGCGTAACATCACTCTTTTATGATTTAAGTGAAATTGTTTATCGCCGTTTACATCAACCACATCAAACCATCTAAAACCAAAACGCTTCGTAATTGAATCTGTACTTCCATCATTTCCTTTCCAGGTTAATTTTACATAGTAAAGGTTCGGATTTTCAATAGACCAAAGTTTTGCTTTTGGAAAATTAAAACTAAAGTTAGTTTGATTGTTGTTTAGGACCTGGATACTCTTAGATAAAAGTACCTTATTTTCAGTTTTAAAAAGTTCAGCAATCAATTCACCTGAAACCGAATTGTTAAGGCTATTAAAAGTGGTTTCAATATCAATTTTTGTAATTTCGGGGGTGTTTTTAACAAAAACATCTTCAATATAAGTTTGATCCTTTACCGTAATGTTTACACCACCAGTTATACCGCCAAAGCCGTGGCTGGCACTTAATGGCTTTTTTCCACCCCATTTATCATTTAAAAAGTCAATCCAGGCAAAATTCCCGTCGGGATCCGTGATTCTTACGGCAAGTTCATTTTCTTTTGTGTAATCTATATAATTTGATATTTCAACTGTAAAAGGCGTTCCGTTAAACATGTCGTAACCAGCTAATTGATTATTGATGTAAATTTCAGCTCGTAAACGTGTACTTTCAAAATTTAATAAGATGCGTTTTCCTTTCCAATTTTCATTTGCTTTGAATTTAGTTGAAAACCAGGAAACACCAATATAATCACCAGCTATCCCAAAATCGTTTCCATTTTTACCCCAAAAATATTCTTCAACAGTTGCCGGAATATTAATTTCAATACCATTTTTTTGAAGTGATTCCCATCCTGTAGTAGGTGGATTGTTTGGAAGGTCTTGCAAGTTTGGTTTTAAATGTAATTCATCATCAACCCAAGTAGCATCCTTGTCTAACCAAAGGCGCCATTTGGAAGATGTAAGATCTACAAAATCTAATTTTTGAGCTTGTATGTGGAAAGAAATGAAAATTGCGAAAGTAAAAGCTAAATATCTCATAATAATTTAAGTTAAATTTTATTGTAAATTTATGAGTATGTGATAGCTATGATTTGTTTAATTGAACTAGATAATTGCTGCTTTGTCTAAATATTTACGTTTCAATAAAAAAGAACATAATATTTAAAATAAATGTGTTGAATAAAACAAATTAACTATTATTTGGAACAATTATGATATTAGTTGTTTTTAAGGTTGCTTAATTTTACAATTATAACTTTTAAAAATTTTAAAATGCTCCGTAAAATAATATTTGTAATTCCTGTAATTTTTGTGTTGGTTTTTGTAGCCTGTAAAAACAATGTCGATAAAAAAAATGAAGCAGGATTGTTAGATCAAAATATGTCGACAACGTTAAAATTAAATGAGAAAACATTTAAAGGGAACGATGACGCTATTAAATTATTTACTATAAAAAACAAGAACAATCTTTCGGCAACTTTCACCAATTATGGTCAGCGTTTGGTAACTTTAATGGTGCCAGATAAGGATGGTAATTTGGCGGATATAGTTTTAGGTTTTTATACTTTGGATGAATATAAAAATGCCAGTGAAAATTATTTTGGAAGTTCAGTTGGACGCTATGGAAACAGAATTGCTAAAGGGAAATTTAGCATTGATGGTGAAACATATACTTTGGCTACAAATAATGGTGAAAATCATTTGCACGGAGGGGCTAAAGGATTTAATGATGAAATTTGGAAAGGTGTTCAGCTTGCTGAAAATAAATTAGAATTTAGCCGTTTATCACCTGATATGGAAGAAGGTTATCCTGGAAATTTAAATGTAAAAGTAACTTATACTTTAACCAATGAAAACGAGCTAGTAATGAAGTATGAGGCAACCACAGATAAACCTACAGTTGTAAATTTAACGCATCATTCGTTTTTTAACTTAAAAGGTGACGGTGAAGGAAGTATTAACAATCATATTTTAACCATTAATGCGAATGCATATACTCCTGTAAATAAGACCTTAATTCCGACAGGGGAAATTGAGAGTGTTGTGGGCACTCCATTCGATTTTACTTCACCAAAAACGATAGGTAGGGATTTAGAAATTGAAAATGAACAACTTTCTAATGGTTTTGGTTATGATCATAATTTTGTTTTGAATGAAGAACCAAAAAACGAGGCTGGATTAATTTTTGCAGCCAGAGTTGAGGAACCTGAACATGGTAGGGTTATGGAAATTTATACAAATGAACCTGGTTTACAATTTTATGGAGGAAATTTTTTAGACGGAAAAACAGTTGGGAAAAGTGGAAAGCCCTATAACTATAGAGGAGCTTTTTGTTTAGAAACACAACATTTTCCAGATTCTCCAAATCAAACAAATTTCCCAAGCACTTTGTTAAAACCTGGTGAAAAGTACAACTCAGTTTGTATTTATAAATTTGGAATTATTGGTGAATAATAATTTGTATAAAGTTTTTTGCACCTTAATTTCTTGTTTTTTTATTAAAATAGCATAAAATAGCACAAAATAGCAATAGTTTAAACTGAAATCGCTAAATTTAATTTGGTTGATACGTTACATTTGTTTCATTATTTATTGAGCAACTGAAATATGCTTTTTAGCGAATTTGGACATTTTGAAAACTATTTTATATGAGAATACATAAAACTATTGTCTTTTTCTTGGCATTTATAATTGCATTGCCAACTCTTTTTTCTCAAGAGATAGATTTAAGATTTAATAAAATTTCTGTCGATGACGGTTTAGCGCATTCCGACGTAACTTCAATTGTTCAAGATGAAGCAGGTTTTATATGGTTTGGTACTCTTGGAGGTTTAAATAGATATGATGGGTACGACTTAAAAACATTTTCAAATCAAAACAATCCTTTTGAAAGTGTTTATAAAAATAGAATTTCAAAAATTATTCCTAAGGATAATTATCTGTGGTTGGTTACCCAAGGTGGAATTGAATGTTTTAATGTAAATACAGAATCATTTTTAAAGTTAAAGTGGAAATTAAATGACAATTCACCATTAGTCAACATTAAATTAAATTCTGTTTATGTTTCAAAAGAGAATACCATTTATGTATTGGCAAATAATTATTTTAAAGTTTTTTCAATTCAATTTAATGGTTTAAATGAAATTACTTTAAGCGAAAATTTTCTTCCAGAAGTACCTAAACAAGCAAATTTTTTAGATATGAAAATTGATGAAAATGGCTTGGAGTGGGTTGTTTCAAATGTTGGGTTGTATTACGTTCAAAAATCAAATAATAAAGTTAATTTAAGGCGAATAAAAGTTTCTACAGGTAATAATAATTACAATATGCTTACGGGTTTAAATACCAGTGAAACAAATTATTTGTTATTGGGAACCGAAGGAGGTTTTTTAAAAGCAAATACTGCAGTTTTTGATAAAGTAAATGAAAATAGTTTATCAGCTTCTTATTATAAAATTGAAAATCCATACATCAGTAATAAAAATATTTTTGATAATCAATTCTATATAAGTTCTTTTGAAAAAGGATTAAATAATGATTATTGGATAGCTACAAGTTACGGTTTAGTAAAAGCAAATTTGGTAAATACCACATATGAGTTTAGTTATTTTAACGAGGAGAATTCTAATTTATCATCGAGCTCAATAATTGGTTTGTTAAAAGATAGCTCAGGAATTTTATGGATATCTAATTACGATGGAGGTGTAAGTTATGTTGATTTAAATCAGAAAAAATTTAATTCTATTAAGCACGAGGCAAATTCAACAAACACTATTTCTGAAAATTATGTTAGAGCTGTTTTAGAAGATAATGATGGTAATGTTTGGATTGGTACTGAAAAGACCGGGCTTAATTATTATGATTTAAAAACAAATAAAGTCAAGGTTTTTAAACATCATGCTGAAAATTCAAGTAGTATATCAAGTAATAAAATTAGAAGCTTGGTACTAGATAACAAGGAAAGGTTATGGGTTGCTACTGTTGAAGGTTTGAACATTTTAGAAAACAAGTCTGATAAATTTCTAAAGATATCTGATGATGAAAAAAGTAAACCTTCAATTTCAAACAATATTATTTTTTCACTAGCAAAAGATAAATTTGGAAACATTTGGGCTGGGTCATGGTTAAAGGGTTTGAATAGAATTGAATATGACAACATAAATAATTACAAAATTGAACATGTTTTTAAAAAAACAGAAGGAGATAAATATGGTTTGTCATCAAATGTAATAACATTTGTTTATGCAGATGATTATTATCCTGAAGTGTTTGTTGGAACAGATAATGGTTTAAACCATATTTTTTTAAATGAAGATGGAACCATTAAAGAAATTTTACATTATATAGGAAATGTAGATTATAAAAATAGTATCAGTTCAAATTGGATTTGGCCAATAGTTCGTGAAAACGATTCAACCTTATGGGTTGGAACTTTGGGAGGCGGTTTAGATAAATTGATTATAAGTCCTAAATATGAGTTAGGCTATAAGGCAAAAAAATATTCTGTTGCTGAAGGAGCGCCTTCAACAGATATTGAAAGTATTTTATACGATAGTAAAAATAATGAGCTTTGGTTAGGCGGTAAGGGGTTGTCAATGTTTAATATTGAAAAAGAAGAATTTACAAATTTTGACAAAGAAGATGGTTTGGTTGGTAATAGTTTTAAGGTTGGGGCGTCTTATCATGGTAAAAGTGGAAATTTTTATTTTGGTAGTACAGCTGGTCTTAATTACTTTTTACCCTCAAACATATTAGTTAACAATTATAAATCACGAGTTGTTTTAACTAATTTATATGTTAATAATAAAATTGTAAATGTTTTTAAAAGTGATGATGATGACAATCAAATATTAAAATCTTCAATAAATTCTGTTGAAGAAATTACCTTAAATTATTTAGAAAATAATTTTCAAATACAGTTTTCTTCACTGCATTTTGCAAATCCTAGCAGAACTCAATTTAAATATAAATTGTCTAAATATAACGAAGAATGGATTTATGCCGAATCTAACGATAGAAAGGCTAGTTATTCAAACCTTCCATACGGAGAATATATTTTTAAAGTAAAAGCAACTAACAATGATGGTGTTTGGTCAGATGAAATGAAAACTTTAAAAATTACCATATTAGCACCTTGGTGGTTAACAAATACAGCTATTTTTTTCTATATATTATTTTTTATCCTCATTCTTATTGTTGGCTATTTGGCAATTGTAAGATGGTTTAAATTAAAAAATGATTATGAAGTTTCTTTGATTCATGAACAAGAAAAAGATAAATTATTTCAGTTAACAAGCCAGTTCTTTACCAATATTTCTCATGAATTTAAAACTCCTTTAACTTTAATTTTAAATCCTTTGGAGAAGTTAATGAGTAATGATGAAAGTAACGATTATAAAAAGGAAAAGTATTATCAATTAATGTACAAAAATGCCAAAAGACTTTTAAGATTAATTAATGAATTGGTAGACTACAGAAAAGTAAATTCCGACTCTTATAAGTTAAAGGCTAGGTTACATGAAATTGCTCCATTTTTTAATGAAATACAAGAGTCATTTATAGCTACAGCTGAAAATAAATCTATAGAATTAAATTTTGAAAATAATTTACAAATTAAAGAGTTGCAATTCGATAGATCGGTACTAGAGAAAATTATTTTTAATATTTTAGGAAATGCTTTGAAATTTACTCCAAATGGAGGTAAAATTTCAGTGAGATTAAATGATAAACCTGAAAAAAGTAATTTTAGATATGCACATTCCAATCATATTAAATCTGATTACAACGCACCAGATTACGTATACTTAACAATAGAAGATACCGGTAAAGGTATTGATGAGCGTTCGATGGAATTTATTTTTGATAGATTCTTTCAAGGAGACAATGCATCGGACATACAAGGATCTGGAATAGGGTTAACGTTGGTCAAAAGTTTGGTAGGTATTCATCATATAAATTTGCATGTTTTTAGCCAAGAAAATATTGGTACAAAATTTATTTTAGCAATTCCTAACATTGATTTTAAGGAGGTTTTTGGTGAACAAAAATTAGAAAATTCTGTTCAGCTTTCTAAAAGTGCATTAAGTCCTTTTGTAGATAAGCAAAGCATAATTACAGACAGTAAACTAAAGTTGTTTGAAACTTTTACAAAACCAGAAGTACTGTTGGTTGAAGATAATTCAGAATTAAGAAGTTTTGTGAAAGATCATTTTGACGAAGAATTTAATATAATTGAAGCAGAAAATGGTGTTGAAGCGCTTAAACTTTTAGAGAAACATAAAATTCAGGTTATAATTAGCGACATAATGATGCCTGAAATGGACGGCGTAACTTTGTGTAAAAAAGTAAAAGAAAATTACAAGTATCGTGGAATTCCATTTATTTTATTATCAGCAAAATACAATGTAGAAAGTCAAATTGAAGGTGCGCAATCTGGAGCAGATGTCTATATTTCTAAGCCATTTAGTATGGAAGTATTGCATTTAACAATTTTAAATATTTTAAGAACAAGAAAACAACTCAAAGAAACAACATTAGAAAATACTTTTGAAGAAGCTCGAAAAAATGTAAAAGGAGATATTGAAGATGAATTTTTAAAAGATGTAATAAATTGTATAGATGAAAATATAGAAGATGTAGATTTTGATGTTGTTAAATTGTGTAGTTTATTAGGTATTAGCAAAACCAAACTTTATACAAAAATTAAAGAAGTAACTTCAGAGTCGGTAGGTGGCCTAATAAGAGAGATTCGTTTAAAAAAGGCAGCTCAAATTTTATCTAGTTCAGATTTAAATATAATTCAGGTAATGGATAAGGTTGGAATTCAAAGCCAATCTCATTTTACAAAAAGTTTTAAAAAACAGTTTGGTGTAACCCCTTCAGAGTTTGTGAAAAATTTAAAAAATAACGATTAACTTATAGCGAAAGTACCTTCTTATAGTAAATTAAAATTAAATATCTAAAGCCTGTTAATTAAAATTAACAGGCTTTTTTTATGATAAATAAGTACCAATATTTTGTTAAGAGAAAAATTGCACAAAAAAGTAAAGATTTTTAAAAATTACACAAAAAAGCAAAATGTCTTTTCATTTGAGCAACGTTAAACGCCGTTTATGTCAATAAATTTGAACTATTATTAAAAATAAAAGAATGATAGAGCAAGTAAATGCATCGAAATTAAAGGTTTTAAATATAGTAAAATGAAAAAAATAATTATAACATTATTGGTAGGACTATTGTTAGTTGTTGGATGTAAAAATGATACATCAAAAGAAGTAGTTTCTCAAGATACAGTTGTACTGTATCCACCAGTAAAAGACATAGACAAAATTCATGGTATGTCTGAATCAACAATATTTGATTTAAAAGTAAACAATAAAGATGCCTTTGTTTACCATACCCGAGAAATAAAAGATGAACATGAACATGTAAAACAGTTAAAAAGTGTTTCGTATGATGGTGTTTCGTATGTAAATTTTTCAACAAATGAAAGTGTTACCCTAGAGGTAAAATGTTTATTAGAAAATGCTTCAAACTGGAAAGTGTTACCTTTTAGAGAAGGTGTCGTTGTAAATGAAGAAAACCAAACTTTAACACTCACAATTAATCAACCTGAAAAATTTGTTGTTAGCGCTACAATTAATGGCAAAGAGCATTCTTTTATAATTAGTGTAGAATTGCCAGAAATGTTAATTCCTTCAAAAGACGATAAAGGTGTATTGTTTCTCGAACCAGGGATTCATCAATATGGTCAGGCTTGGGACCCATATGTAAATGGAATTCATACAGTTTATGTTGCTGGTGGTGCCATTTTAGAAGCTACAATTAAAGCTAAAAATAAGAAAAACGTTAAACTTATAGGTAGAGGGTTTATTTCTCAATCTTTTGTTCCACATGCTGAGGAATCTTCAGAAGACGAAAATGCAAGAGAGCAAGAATGGGATGCAGATTGGTTAGGTATTGTTTTTATTGATTCTCAAGATGTTGTAATAGACGGTATTGCTATAGGAAGTAGTCCTAGTTACCAGGTGGAGGTTGCAAACTGTAAAGATATTGTTATGCGAAATTTAAAACTTTGCGGTTTTGGTGAACATAATAATGATGGCGTACATACATACAGTTCGGGTGTGTTGCTTGAAGATACTTTTATTGCTAGCAATGATGATCGCATATGTATTACCGGTTTGTATGATAAAGAAAATGGTAGTGATGAAATACAATGGGACGGAAGTGATGAATTAACTGGAGTTTCTGTGTCAAATATAAGAATCAAAAATATGGTTTTTTGGGGTTTAGATAATAATGGCGGAGACATTATGCTTACTTGGAATGGCGCTGGTTTTGCAAAAGATATTTGGGTAGAGAACGTAGTGAGTTTAACAGGAACTAACAAAGCTTTTATTGCTGCTCGCCACGGAGGAAGCGCAGATATTTACAATTTAACTTTCAAAAACGTACAATTAAATCACGGAAACTTATTTGATGTAGAAATTGGAGAATCTAATTATCAAGGAGCCGGTGGTGGAAAATTAAGAAATGTATTATTAGAAAATATTACTATAAATGCAAGTTTTGCTGAAATAGGAAAACAATTAATAGGTGAAAGTACTGCTAGTAATATTGATGGAATCAAATTAAAAAATATACAAACAAATGAAGGGGTTGTAACAGATTTTGATCAGCTTAATGTTGATACAAATACCTTCGTTACTAATATTGAAATTATTAAATAATTATGGAGAATAGCATTTTTGTACTTGGTTTTTGGGATTATTTTGCTTTTTTCGGATATTTTGCTGTCTTAAGTTTTATAGGCTGGTGGTTTGGTCGTAAAAAGAATGATAGTTCTTCTGATTATTTTTTAGCAGGTAGAACCTTACCTTGGTACGTTGTTGGTAGTTCATATATAGCTGCTAATATAAGTACAGAACATTTTATTGGATTAATTGGAGCTGCAGTTATTTACGGAATTAGTGTAGCCACAGGTGAGTGGAGTACTGTAATTGCCTTCACGTTTTTGATATGGCTTTTTATACCATACTTATTAACTTCTAAAGTTTATACTACTCCAGAATATTTAGAAAAAAGATTCAATAAAAAAACAAGATTAATTTTTGCGTTGGTTTCAATCTTAGCAAATGTTTTTGCTTTTATGGGACCTGTAATTTATGGAGGTAGCTTAATCTTAATCGAGTTTTTTAACCTTTCTCCAATTAACGCATGTATTATTATAGGTATTACTACTGGTGGTTGGGCTGTATGGGGTGGATTAAAATCGGTTGCATTTATGGATGTGTTAACCATTTTAATAATGGTGTTTGGAGGTTTAACAGTTACGTTTTTAGGATTGGTTTATTTAGGTGAAGGTGAAGGGATTTTTTCAGGATTTTCAAAAATGATTGATGTAAAT
Source organism: Lutibacter sp. HS1-25 (assembly GCF_004121075.1). GTDB lineage: Bacteria > Bacteroidota > Bacteroidia > Flavobacteriales > Flavobacteriaceae > Lutibacter. Next base: position 3,628 of record NZ_RHLN01000012.1, on the reverse strand, counting down.
ACTGGAGGTATTGCCTGGGCAAAAGATTGGATTGATATCAATGTGACAAATATTTTAAAAGGTTCAAATGTTGGAGATAACTATAATAGATTATCGGTTATTCAGCCTTTAAATCACGATACAAACCCTTGGACACATTGGGTGTTTAGTTTCTTTTATATAGGACTTTGGTATACAGTTATCAATCAAACAATGGTTCAGAAAATATTTGCAGCAAAAGACATGTACCATGCACGTGCTGGGATGATGTTTGCAAGTTTTTTAAAGTTGTTATTACCGGTTATTGTGGTAATTCCAGGATTGATATTTTTTGCTATGAAACCTGAGTTTTTAAGTTCAAGTGATTGGAGTTTTCAAAGTGAACAAGCCAACAAAACATATATTGTAATGGTCAATATTTTAGTGCCAACTTTTATGAAAGGTATTTTATTGGCAGCTCTTTTTGGAGCCATACAGTCTACCGTTAGTTCTGTGTTAAACTCAACTTCAACAATGTTTACTATTGATTTGTATAGAGATGTTTATAAAAAGAGCGAAAGCGAAGGCCATTATATTAATGTAGGTAAAGTTTCAGGAATCATATTTTTAGGCACATCAGTATTGTTTGCTATTATATTATCAACAGTAACAAAGGTAAATCTATTTGTACTTATTCAAGCACTGTATACATTTATAGCACCACCATTTTCTGCATTGTTTTTATTAGGTATGATTTGGAAAAGAGTTGGAGGAAAGGATGCTTTAGTTACTATTATTGGTGGTTTTGCAATGGCCGGTTTGTTAAAGTATTTAGAATTTGGTCCATTGCAGGATTCAACTTCAACAATCGCCAATATAATTAAGCCATTTGCAAATCAAGGGTTAATAACTTGGGTGTTTTCAATGATACTTTGTATAGGTTCAACATTAATAACTAAAAAACCTACGGGTTACCAAGTTAGTGATGATTTGGTTTTTAATATCAATGGTGAAGCACTTAAAGAAGGATTAGGAACAAAGTGGTATAACAGTATTTTCTTGTGGTGGCTATTATGTGTGTTGATGTTAGTAGGAATTATAGTTACGTTTTCAGTGATATTATAAAAAGTAAAATAAAATGAATAATAATAAAATCTCAAAAAGAGCTTTAAAACCACCAATGGGGTGGAATAGTTGGGATTGTTTTGGTACCAATGTAACAGAACAAGAAGTAAAAGATAATGCCGAATTTATTGCAAAAAACTTAAAGCAATATGGGTGGGAATATGTAGTAGTTGATTTAGGATGGTACGGACCAGAGATTGACAATCATAATTATAAAACAGAAAATATTCCTCAATTAATTGATGAATACGGAAGGTTAATACCTGATCCAATTCGCTTCCCTTCATCGGTAAACGGAGCAGGGTTTAAACCTCTGGCCGATTATATTCATAGTTTAGGGTTAAAGCTAGGAATTCATATTATGCGTGGTATTCCTGTACAAGCAGTTCAACAAAAAACCAAAGTAAAAGGAACAAATGTCACTGCAGATCAAATAGCTTACAACAGAGAGCGTTGTCCTTGGTTTAATAGTTTAAGAACATTGGATTTTTCAAAGCCAGAAGCACAAAACTATTACGATTCTATATTTGAATTATATGCGCAATGGGGGGTAGATTATATCAAAGCCGATGATGTAAATGCTTGGTCTGAAGTTCATAGAAGTAGTGGTTCTCCAACAGGGGAAGGTTCTCCTTACAGAATTGATGATATTGAAGGAATGGCGAAGGCTATTAACAATTCAGGAAGAGAAATTGTATTTAGTATTTCTCCAGGAGGTCCTGAAACCACAATTATCAATCATTTGAGAAATCACGCTAATCTATGGCGTATTTCTGCAGATTTTTGGGATGAATGGGGTTCGTTAAAGGCTCAAATGGATCGATGTGAAATATGGGCACCTTTTGTAACAGAAGGTCATTGGCCAGATGCAGATATGTTACCATTAGGCGATTTGCCAAGAGGTGAATCAGGCGGAATAAATCGTGTTTCAAACTTCACAAATGATGAGCAAATAACAGTAATGACTTTGTGGTCTATGTTCCGTTCGCCATTAATGTTTGGAGGAAATTTACCTAAAACAAGCGAGTTTACAATTGGTTTAATTAGTAATGAAGAGGTTTTAGAAGTAAATCAACATAGCTGGAATAATAGATTGTTAAGAGGTGATTCTAACGAAAAAATATGGGTAGCTGAAAATGAAAAGGGAATTTATGTAGCCTTGTTTAATGTTTCAGATGATGAAAGAGAAATTACTTTCAATTTTTCAGAAGTACAACTGTCAGGAATTCAATCATTGAGAGATGTGTGGAAAAAAGAAGACTTGTTCAATATTTCTGATAGTTTTTCAGCAAAAGTAGCACCACACGGAGCTAAAATGTATTTAATAAAAAGATAAGACAGCGTTAAAATGAGTAACATAAATTTAAGATCAGCAGACAATATAAGAGCTTTGGCCATTTCAATGGTTGAGCAGGCAAATTCAGGACATCCAGGAGGACCAATGGGAGGCGCCGATTTTATGCATATTTTATATTCAGAATTTTTAAACTTTGATCCAAGTGATATGTCTTGGCCATTTAGAGACCGTTTCTTTATGGATGCAGGACATTTATCAACCCTATTATATGCACAATATTATTTATTGGGTAATTATAAAAAAGAAGATATCAAAAACTTCAGACAATGGGGTTCTGTAACTCCAGGTCATCCAGAAGTTGATGTTTTAAGAGGAATTGAAAATACATCAGGACCATTAGGACAAGGACATACAATGGGTGTTGGAGCAGCCATTGCAGCTAAATTTTTAGCAGAACGTTTTGGTTATTGGATGAATCATAAAATTTACGGATTTATTTCAGATGGAGGCGTTCAGGAAGAAATTTCACAAGGAGCAGGAAGAATAGCAGGACATTTAGGATTGAACAATTTTATTATGTTCTATGATGCAAATGATGTGCAATTATCTACAATGACTGATGAAGTAACATCAGAAGACACTGCAAAAAAATACGAAGCTTGGGGTTGGAAAGTAGTAACTATTGATGGTCATAACCACGATGAGATTAGAAAAGCCTTAAAAGATGCTAATAATGAGCAAGAAAAACCAACCTTAATAATTGGTAAAACCATTATGGGTAAAGGTTGTGTTACTGAAACAGGTGCTAATTGGGAAGGACATTGTGAACTACACGGACAGCCAATTGGACATACAGGAGCCGATTTTAATGCTACCCTAAAAAACTTAGGTGCTGATGTAAACGATCCTTTTGCAAAATATGCCGATGTTGAAGCGTTTTACGCAACCCTTTTAGAAAATAAAAAAGCAGCTGCAGCAGCAAAAAAAGCTGAAATAAGCAAATGGAGAAGTGACAATCCTGAACTAGCAGAAAAGTTAGATGGCTTTTTAGCAGGAAAATTACCAGCGTTAAATTTTGAATCTATTGTTAATAAACCAGGATTGGCAACCAGAGCAGCTTCAGCAAATGTGTTGGGTTATTTAGCACAAAATGTGGAGAATATGATTGTTTCTTCAGCCGATTTATCAAACAGTGATAAAACAGATGGTTTCTTAAAAAATACACACGCCTTAAAAAAGAATGATTTT
>NZ_RHLN01000011.1 GCF_004121075.1 Lutibacter sp. HS1-25 | reverse complement strand
CATAAGGATTCACAGCTAAATTTATTCTAATAATAATGCCCCGTGGGCTTGCCCCGGGGATTATTTACTTAATTTTCTGTACAAAACCATATGATTTAACAAGTGACTGATAGTTAGTTGATTGTTTTTGATGATTTAAAAGGTTAATTTCTTGTTTTTTTATATACAGTAGGCAGCTATTAATGACTGTTAATTTAAATATATTCCCAGTTTAGTTGTAAATTTATAGTGTGTAGTTATTAGTTAGGTATATTGTGCAATTAAAAGTAGTGCATCTTATTTAGTAAATTTACACTTAAGTAAGCAGTCAACTTGATTTTAAAAACTAATAAATTGAGATGTTATGGAAGATCAAATCAAATTTTTTTTACTTGAGCCTACTATCCAAAAAACATTGGTAATAATTGTATGTCTTGTAATTATTTGGCTTGTAATAAAAGCAATTCAGCGAAACTTATTTACTAAAATTAAAGATAGCGACAATAGGTATAGAGCAAAAAAGTTTAGTAGCTTTTTTGGTTATATATTGACTATTTTAATGTTGACAATTGTTTTTAGTGACCAGCTTGGCGGACTTACAGTAGCATTGGGAGTTGCGGGTGCAGGTATTGCATTTGCTATGCAGGAAATTATTGCATCATTTGCCGGATGGGTGGCTATTATGTTTGGTGGTTTTTATAAAATTGGAGATCGGGTTCAATTAGGTGGAATTAAAGGTGATGTAATGGATATTGGTGTTATTCGTACTACAATTATGGAAACAGGGCAATGGGTTGATGGTGATTTGTACAACGGAAGAATTGTTTTAATTGCCAATAGTTTTGTTTTTAAAGAACCCGTTTTTAACTACTCAGGAGATTTTCCGTTTTTATGGGATGAAATAAAAATTCCGATTCAATATGGTAGTGATTACGATTTGGCAAAAGAAATACTTGAACAAGCTGGAAAAGATGTTGCTGGTGATTTGAGTCAATTATCATTAGAAAAATGGAAAACACTTCAAAATAAATATCGTTTAGAAGAAGCGCAAACAGATCCAATGGTTTCGCTAATTGCCAATGACAATTGGGTGGAATATACCTTGCGTTACATTGTAAATTATAAAAAACGTCGCATTACAAAAACAGCTTTGTTTACTCAAATACTTAAAAAGGTTGAAGCTACTAATGGACATGTTAAGTTTGCGTCTGCAACATTTCAATTGGTTGAAACACCAGATTTTAAAGTTAAAATTACAAAAGATGAACAATAATTAAGTTATTGAAAATAATAATAGTTTAAAATTATTATTCTTCTTCAGCTAATTGAAATAATAGCCAGTTGTTAGGGTCAAATTTTAGTTCTTTTACTTCGCCACGACCTTCAATAACAAACGGTTCAGTTTTGTAAGTAACTTGAATTGTTTTTATTTCAGAAGTACCATCAGTATAAATTAATTCAATATCTAAAGGAAATTCAAAAGCGGTATTTTGTGTTTGATCTAACATTAAACGAACCTTGTTATTGTAGTAAATCCAGTTAGATTTAAGTATTGGATATTCTGATAATGTTAACCATTGATTGAAAAAAACATCTAAATTTTTGCCAGAAACCTGTTGCATTATACTTTGAAATCTAGCAGTTGATGCATTGCTGTATTTGTAGTTAGAATAATAGGTTTTAATACCTTTAAAAAACACTTCATCACCCAATTTTTTTCTTAACATATGTAAAACCCAAGCGCCTTTTTCATAAGAATTTGGATTTAACAAATCTATTAAGTTGGTAGTTTTAACATCAACTACTGGTGTTTGTTGCTTTTTGTAAAAATCCAGTACTTTTTTTCGTTCAAATCCCATTCTACGTTGAAAAACAGAATATCCCTTTGATTTTTGAACATATAAATCGGCAAAATAAGTTGCAAAACCTTCACTAAGCCAAATTTGAGACCAAGTAGATTCTGTAACAGCATCTCCAAACCATTGGTGCGCAATTTCGTGAGCCATTAAAGCATCAATTTTGCCTTCACCAGTAATGGCATTTTCTGGATAAAATATGGCACTTGCATTCTCCATACCTCCATATTCTGTTGAAGATTGTACATTGGCTAATTTTTGAAATGGAAATTCGCCAATAGTTTCAATAAAAAAATCTAAAATTGCTGGTGCAGTTGAAAAATCGTGAAATCCTTCTTTTTCATTTTGAGGATATACCCAGCTAGAAACAGGAACACCTTGTGTTTCACCAAGTTTTTCTACAGCAAAATTTGCGACTCCAATTACCATTACCTTTGTTGGTAAAACCTCTTTATTTTGGTAATGAGTAAGTCTTACATTGTTTTTTAAAACAGTATCTCTAACTTTTACACCGTTTGCAATAACCTGGTATTTTTCAGGTGCTTTTACAATATATTCAACAGTCGCTTTGTCTGAAGGATGATCTACACAAGGAAACCAGTTTTGAGCTCGGTTTGGCCAGTTGTCTCCAAAAAAAGTGCGGTCTCCAAATTTATTTTGCCCTATAATTAAGCCAGATTTTGGAATACCACTATATTCAATAGTATAGGTATAAGTAAGGTTTGGGAAAATATGTTTTGGTGTAATTGTTAATTTGTTATTTTGTTGTGTAAAATCTACCGAAGTATTGTTTTGAAAAATAGAGGTAACTTTCATGCCTTCTCCTGTTTCAGTATCTTGTTCAACCAAGTCTAAATCAAATGAGGTTACGTTTTTTCTAAAACGCATAAAAATTTTTATCTCACCCTTGATTTTATTATTGGCATCATTTACTTCAATAGCCAATTTGTAATGTTCTATATTAATACTTTCAAAACGTTCTTTATCACTTTGTGCGATTAGTATTGTTGAAAAAAATAAAAAGAATAAAGTGTATTTAATCGAGATTTTCATTTGCTTTAATTTTAAAGTTCAAATATACCTAAAACAAATAATTAGGCATAATAAAAGCCCACTTGAAATTTTAAGTAAACTTTTTAAGTAATTTAAATATGGTAATTAAAAATAATCATATTTGTTTTAGTAGCTACCTTTAGAAGAAATGATTTTTATGTATTTTACTTCAAAATAAAATCAAAATATAGAAGCTACACCCATAAATAAATCCGATTTTCATAAAAAAATGTTATATAGCATGAGTTTACCTATACTAAAATAATTATTGAATGTATATTTCATGAATACTTCTTATATTTACAACCTTAATAGTTTAAAAAAACCCTGAAAATGGATTACGGAAAAGAATTTAAAAAGTTTGCAACAAAGCAACAAGGAATTAGCAGCATGCACTATGATAAATTGGTAAGTAGTGTAACTCCTTATATTATTGAAGAGCGTCAATTAAACGTAGCACAAATGGATGTGTTTTCTCGTTTAATGATGGATAGAATTATATTTTTAGGTACTGCTATAGACGATTATGTAGCCAACATTATTCAGGCTCAATTGTTATTTTTAGAAAGTGTAGATAACTCAAAAGATATTTCAATTTATATCAATTCTCCAGGTGGTGGGGTATATGCAGGTTTAGGAATTTACGATACGATGCAATTTATCAAACCAAAAGTAGCAACTATTTGTACTGGTATGGCAGCATCTATGGGCGCTGTTTTAATGTGTGCAGGTGAAAAAGGAATGCGTTCTGCATTGCCACATTCGCGTGTAATGATTCACCAACCTTTGGGTGGAGCTCAAGGTCAGGCTAGTGATATCGAAATTACAGCACGTGAGATAATGAAATTAAAAGATGAATTGTATCAGATAATTTCAAAACATTCAGGTCAAACTATGGAAAAAGTTCACAACGATTCTGATAGAGATTATTGGATGAAAGCTGAAGAAGCAAAAGCTTATGGAATGATTGATGAAATTTTAGTTAGAAAATAAATTTGGTTTTTTTAAAAACCAACAATTAAAAGCAATAGGATGGCGAAAGATGAAGTTTTAGAATGTTCGTTTTGTGGAAGAAAAAAACCAGAAACGGATTTGTTAATTGCAGGTTTAGATGCACATATTTGCGATAAGTGTATTGAGCAGGCTCACGGAATTGTGTTGGAAGAACTTGCTCAAGGTGGTTCATCATCACTTTCTTCAGAATTAATTTTGAAAAAGCCTAAAGAAATTAAGGATTTTATTGATCAGTATATGATTGGTCAAGACCAAGCAAAACGTGTAATGTCTGTAGCAGTTTATAACCATTACAAACGTTTGTTGCAACCAGAATCTAAAGATAAAGATGAAGTTGTTGAAATAGAAAAAAGTAATATTGTAATTGTTGGTGATACAGGTACAGGAAAAACGTTAATTGCACGTACTATTGCAAAAATGTTAAATGTTCCTTTTTGTATTGTTGATGCAACTGTTTTAACTGAAGCAGGTTATGTTGGTGAAGATGTTGAAACCATTTTAACACGTTTGTTACAAGCTGCAGATTATGATGTAGATAAAGCAGAAAGAGGTATTGTTTTTATTGATGAAATTGATAAAATTGCTCGCAAGGGTGGTGACAATCCTTCTATAACAAGAGATGTTTCTGGTGAAGGAGTTCAACAAGCTTTACTTAAATTGTTAGAAGGGTCTGTAGTAAATGTTCCGCCAAAAGGGGGAAGAAAACATCCCGATCAAAAATTTATTGAAGTCAATACAAAAGACATTTTATTTATTGCTGGTGGTGCATTTTCTGGAATTGATAAAATTATAGGGAAAAGATTAAATCGTCAGGCGGTAGGGTATAGCGCTTCTATCAAAGAAGATCGGGTTGATGAGACCAATATGTTGCAATATATTATTCCAAGCGATTTAAAAGCATTCGGATTGATTCCTGAAATTATTGGTCGTTTGCCAGTTTTAACACATATGGATCCATTAGATGCAGGTACTTTAAGATCTATTTTAACCGAACCAAAAAATTCTATTATTAAACAATACGAAAAGTTGTTTGAAATGGATGGTATCAAATTTTCAATCAATGAAAAAGCATTGAATTATATTGTAGATAAAGCTATTGAATACAAGTTAGGTGCGCGTGGTTTACGTTCGCTTTGTGAAGCTATTTTAACAGATGCAATGTTTGAAATGCCAGGTTCTGAGGATGATAAGTTGAAAATTACCAAAGAATATGCTGAAGATAAAATCAATAAATCTACATTGAAAAGATTGAAAGCAGCATCTTAATAAAAAATAACATTTAAGATAAAATTAAATCACCCTTTAAATATTATTGGGTGATTTTTTTATCTAATTTTAGTAATTTAGTAGCCTTAAATAATTAATATTCCTTTTTAAAATTGATTTCCAGAACTACCATAGATACTGTATTTGAAACCGCTCGTGTTGAGGAGGTTATTGGTGAATTTGTTCAGCTAAAAAAAGCAGGAAGCAACTTTAAAGGGTTGAGTCCGTTTTCCGATGAACGCTCACCATCTTTTATGGTTTCGCCAGTAAAAGGAATTTGGAAAGATTTTAGTACAGGTAAAGGTGGTAATGCTGTTTCATTTTTAATGGAGCACGAACATTATTCATACCCTGAAGCCATTAGGTATTTGGCAAAAAAGTACAATATTGAAATCGATGAAATTGAGCAGACCGATGAGCAAAAGCAACATGCCGATGAGCGAGAAAGTATGTATTTGGTTTCAGAATTTGCCCGAGATTATTTTCAAAAAATACTGCTTGAAGATGAGCAAGGAAAAGCCATAGGTTTAAGTTATTTTAAAGAACGTGGTTTTACCGATGAAACTATTAAAAAGTTTCAACTTGGATATGCTTTAAATGAATGGGATGCTTTTACCAACGAAGCTTTAAATAAAGGTTACAATCTTAAATATTTAGAATCTACGGGACTTAGTATTGTTAAACAAGATTTATTAGCACCAAATGGCACCAAACAATTTGACCGTTTTAAAGGTCGTGTGTTGTTTCCAATTCATAGTATGAGTGGCCGGGTGTTAGGTTTTGGTGGGCGAATTTTAGTTAACGATAAAAAAGCTGCTAAATATTTAAATTCTCCAGATAGTGATATTTACCATAAAAGCAACGTTTTATATGGTATTCATTATGCAAAACAAAGTATTGCCAAAGAAGATACTTGTTATTTGGTTGAAGGTTATACTGATGTAATTTCTATGTCTCAGGCTGGTGTAGAAAATGTAGTAGCTTCATCTGGTACTGCATTAACCGAAAATCAAATTCGTTTAATCAACAGGTTAACAAAAAATATTACCATTCTTTTTGATGGTGATGCCGCTGGTATAAGAGCTTCTATTCGTGGAATAGATTTAATTTTAGAACAGGGAATGAACGTTCGTGTTTTGATGTTTCCCGATGGTGATGACCCCGACAGTTTTTCTAAAAGAGTTTCAAAAGAAGAATTAACTGACTATTTAAAAAATAATTCGCAGGATTTTATCAATTTTAAGGTTTCATTGTTGATGGATGAAGCGAAAAATGATCCTGTTAAAAAAGCAGGATTGATTAGAGATATTGTAATTAGCATTTCAAAAATTCCAGATCGCATTCAGCAAGAAGTTTATGTAAAGGAATGTTCAAGAATTATGGATATTTCAGAAACTGTATTGTTTAGTGAGTTGGCACAACTTAACAGTAAAGTTCAGCGAGACAATGCATCTAAACCAATTCAAAAAAGTCAGGTTAAAAGTGCGCCTATTTCAAGCCCAAATCCAAATCCAAATAAGGATCCTAATGAACCTCCAATTGAATTTTTATACCCAGAAGCTGCGCAGTTTCAAAAAACACTGCCAACTCAAAAGGTTGATGAATTAGAAAAATACGAAAGAGAAATTGTTAGGATATTGTTATTGTACGGAAATAATTCTGATGAATTTGAAGATTATGTAGCTGAAGATGCGGTAGATGGAAATGGGAGAAGACTCAAAAAAGAAAAATTCATAAATGTTGTTTCAAAAGAAATATACTTAAGTTTACAGGAAGATGAAATTGAATTTGCTACCAAAATTTTTAGAGAAGTCTATTTTGAAGTCATAAATCATTTAAATCAAGATGAAGTTATTTCAATAGATGGCTTGGTAAATCACCCAAATTCAGAGATATCAAACTTGGTTACAAGTATTTTAATGGATGATGAAAAATATGTTTTAAGTGATTGGGATAAAAAAGGAATTCCTGTAAAAAAAGGAATCGATGTTCAAACAAAAGCTGTTTTAGATGCTATTTATAATTTGAGACGCGTTTTAATTGAGCAAAAAATAAAATCACTTATTGGAGAAATGAGTGAAAGTGAAAGAGATTTAACCCTTGAAAACATAACAAATTACACCCAACTAAAAATTCGTTTGGCCGAACGCTTAAATAGAGTGGTGTAATTTGCTTTATTTTTTAGGTTATTTTTTAATTGAACAACCTATGGCTTTGGTTGTATTTATAGTAGGTTTTTTACCAGCCAAAAGTGCATCAACTGCATTTTCAACATACTTTTCAGTAACAGCAGCTTCGTCTTGAGAATTGTTGTCAATGGCGCCCATATACGCAACAATTAATTTGCCGTTTTCTTTGTTTAACAAATAAACTTCAGGTGTTCTTGTAGCACCATATTGCGGGTAAATTTGTTGTCCTTCATCAAATAAATATGGAAAAGTAAATCCTTTTTCTTTGGCTCTTTGTTGCATTGCCTCAAAATCATCTCCTTTAGAAATTGCAGGATTGTTTGGGTTAATGGCAATTACAGGATATCCCTTTGCTTTGTATTTTTTGTCCAAAGCAATAATTCTATCTTGGTAAGCAATAGAAAACGGACAATGATTGCAAGTGAAAATTACAATAAATCCTTTTGCACTTTTGTAGTCAGACAAAGAAACCATTTTGTTGTCTACATTTTTTAATTTAAAATCGGTTGCTATATCGCCAATTTTATAACCATCTAGTGTGTTTTTTATAGTGAAGGCAGACACTAAAATAAACACGATTAATACAAAACTTACTTTTAAAATTTTCATAATTAATTGGTTTTTAAAATGTTATTTAATTCAGTTTCTAACTTTTCATAAGTAAAAGATTGCTCAAAAAAAGCACGTTTATTTTTATTGTAAATCATGGTTGCAGGCACTGCTCCAGACCATTCAGTATCTACTTTTGGAATCCAAGTATTTTGATCTGGGTCGACCATTAAAACAACAGTTGGTTTTAAATTATGCTCTTTTATAAAAGGGATCAATCTTGTTTCTACCTGATTTTTAAAATCCAAACTCACCAAAATCACTTCCACGTTTTTGCCTTTGTAATTTTCATACAATTGCTGAAAAGAAGGCAATTCTTCAACACAAGGTTTGCACCAAGTTGCCCAAAAATTAATCACATAGGTTTTATCGTCTTGCTTATTTAACAACAATTCCAAACCGTTGTAATTAATTTCTTCAATAGTAATTTCGGTTGCATTTTCTATTGTAGCCGTTTTTTCAGTTTTGGTAACTTCTTTACAAGAAAAAAGTACAAAAATAAAAGCAAATAGCAATAATTGTTTCATTATATAATGGTTTAATTTTTCAATTCCTTCGGAATTTTACAAACAGGAATCGGTTCCATTTTATGCTTATTGGCGCTGTTTCTTTGAGCATATATTGTAAAAACTTCTTTTTCTCTATTGTTAAAATCAGCGGCGGTTTTACCTAATTCAGCTTGGTTCATAGCCCATTCTAACTCATCATAACTTGCGCCAATTTGATCTTCATCTGTTTTATCATCTCCCCAAAGACCATCAGTTGGTGCAGCTTCTATAATTTCTGAATTTACGCCCAAATATTTAGCCAACACATATACTTCAGATTTCATTAAATCAGCAATCGGACTCAAATCTACACCGCCATCGCCATATTTTGTAAAAAATCCAACACCAAAATCTTCAACTTTGTTACCTGTACCAGCCACTAAATAACCGTGAAGTGCCGCAAAATAATATAATGAAGTCATTCTAAGTCGCGCTCTTGTGTTTGCCAAAGACAACAATCTGTCTTCTTCATTTTCAACAGGAGGGAAAGCAGCCATAAGGTTGTCAAAAACATTTGTAAGATTTACCTGTTCAACCGTAACCTGTTTAAAATTTTCTTTAAGCCAATCAATATGTTTATAAGCTCTTGATACTTGATTTTCAGCTTGATGAATAGGCATTTCAACACACATTACCGGAAAACCTGTTTTTGCGCACAAGGTTGAAGTTACTGCCGAGTCTATTCCGCCCGAAATTCCTATTACAAATCCTTTAACTTTTGCATTAGTTGCATAATCTTTTAACCAATTAACTATATAATCAACAACTTTTTCAGTATCCATACTTAAACTTTTTTAGTAATTTTATCGTTTTAAAAAATAGAATTGTAAATATAGTATTTAATGAATAAATTTTTAGGCCTACTTATTATTTTATTGTCAATAATTTCTTGTAAAAATGAAGTGAAAGAAAGTATTGATGTTTCTGAAATTGATGTAAATGTGTCTGTTGATAGATTTGATCAAAAATTTTACACTACTACTATTGAAACACTTCCAGAGTTAAAAAAAGAATATCCTTTTTTATTTCCTGAGCAAACTCCAGATAGTATTTGGTTAAATAGAATGAATGATGAAGGTGAATTGATATTATTTAAAGAGGCGCAAAGGGTTTTTGGCGATTTTGAAGTTGAAAAAAAGCAAGTTGAAACATTGTTTAAGCATATTAAATATTACCATCCGGCATTTCAATCTCCTCAAATAATTACGCTTATAACAGATTTAGATTATAGAAATAAAGTGCTGTACACCAAAGATTATTTATTTATTTCATTGGATATGTATTTGGGTGGTACAGATGAAATTTATAAAGATTTTCCAATGTATTTGGCGCGTAATTACGATAAATCTCAGTTAGCAGTTGATATTGCCTTTGCCATTGGTGAAGCTTATTTTTCGCCTCAAAAAAACAGGCAATTTGTTGATTTAATTATCAATGAAGGTAAAAAAATGTACCAGTTAGATTGTTATTTACCAACTGTTTCTGATGCTCAAAAAATGGGTTATAGCAAAGAAAATTTGGATTGGGCACAAACAAATGAACTGTATGTTTGGCAATATTTTGTTGAAAATAAATTGTTGTATAGTACAGATAGTGACTTGTATTCTCGCTTTATTTTTGAAGCTCCTTTTTCTAAATTTTATATAGATATTGATAAAGAATCTCCTGGTAGAATAGGTGTTTGGTTGGGTTGGCAAATAGTAAGGTCGTATATGAAAAATAATGATGTAACTTTGCAGCAACTTTTGCAAACCAATGCCGAAGAAATATTTAAAAACTCAAAATACAAACCAAAAAAATAATGGCTGTAAAACATACTTCAAAAATTGAATTTAAAATAGGTTTAGATGAAAATAAAATTCCTGAAAAATTAAGTTGGACCGCTGAAGAAAGTGATATTTCTAATGAAGAAGCGAAGGCTTTGATGATTTCGGTTTGGGATAACAAAGCCAAAGATACTTTAAGAATGGACTTATGGACAAAAGATATGCCTGTTGATGAAATGAAACAGTTTTTTCATCAAACGTTGGTTTCTATGGCTGCTACTTTTGAACGTGCTACCGATGATCATAAAATGAGTGCAACTATGCGCGATTTTTGCGACTATTTTGCTGAAAAATTAGAACTAAAAAAGTAGTTTTTAGTTAGAAGTTTTTTGGTGTCTAAGTCTTTCTATTCTGATTCAGGTTAAATTTAGTCGAAGCCATAATTATATTGAAGAAGTTGTGATCTTAAGCTGAGTGGAGAGAAGCTAACAACCAACAACTAAAACAATTCTACTCAGCTTTTTTAATCAAATCAATTACGGCTTTGTAATCTTCAGGATTGTTTACAAAATCTTTGTCAGAAACATCAATAATTAAAGTGTTTAATTGCTCTTCGGTTTTGATAAAAGTATTGTATCCTTGGTGAATTTTATCTAAATATTCGGGTAAAATATTTTGCTCGTAATCTCTTCCTCGTTTTTTAATATTTTCAATTAAACGAGGCGTATTTTGATATAAATAAATATATAAATCGGGTTTCGAAATTTCTTTATACATCAAATCGAACATTTTTCGGTATAAAAAATATTCCTCTTTTTGTAAGGTTACCTGCGCAAAAATCAACGATTTAAAAATGTAATAATCAGAAACTATAAAGTTTTTAAACAAGTCAAATTGCGCTAAATCATCTGAAAGTTGTTGGTATCGGTCTGCTAAAAAACTCATTTCTAACGGAAATGCATACCTATCATTATCTTCATAAAATTTTGGTAAAAACGGATTGTCAGCAAAGCGTTCTAAAATAATCTTCGCATTATAATCTTCAGCAATCATACGCGAAAGTGTCGTTTTTCCAGTGCCAATATTGCCTTCAATAGCAATGTAATTGTATTTTTCAGAAAGCGAAACAGGTCGTATTAATTTTAAATGGGTATTTTCAATTTCACCAGTATCTGTGCAATTATTTAAACAAATTTGTAATCGTAGTTTTTCAATAGGATGTATAACATTTGGCGCTATTTCAACCAAAGGAACCATTACAAATTTGCGATTTAGCATTTCTTGATGCGGAACAATCAATTCTTTCGAAAAAATAATTTCTTGATCAAACAATAAAACGTCAATATCAATAGTTCGGGCTTTGTAAACCTTATCGGCAGTTCTTTTTCTTCCTAAAAAAACTTCTGTTTTATGAATGTTTTTTAATAAATCTTCTGGATTTAAACCTGTTGAGACCTGTATGCAACAATTGTAAAAATCATCGCTTTCAAAACCCCATGCAGCCGTTTTGTAAACCGATGAAATTTTTTGGACTGATCCAATGTTTTCAGCAATTAAGTCAATGGCTTTTTGCAGGTTTTCAAGTTTGTTTCCTTGGTTGCTTCCTAATGATAAATATGTTGTTCTAAGTATATGCATAAAGTGAATGCAAAGAAAAGAAAAGTATCAGTTAAAAACTTATCTTTGTGGTTCAACTTATAAACATTTGCACTAAAATTGTATTGAATTTATGAATTTTTTGAGAAACTTATTAGCATCCATTATTGGAACTTTTATAACATTAGGCCTTATTTTATTTTTACTTATTGTGGTTGTATTTGCCATGAGCGAAGATGAAGAAATTGTAGTAAAAGAAAACACTGTTTTAGAAATTAAATTAGATAAAACTGTAAAAGATTATGCGCCTAAAAGTGATGATCCATTTGATGAGATTTTTGGAACCAATAATAAAAAAATGGGTTTAAATGAAATTATCAATGCTATTGAAAATGCAAAATATGACGATAATATTAAAGGTATTAGCATCAATTCGCTCAATATAAATGCTGGGATTTCTCAAACCAAAGAAATTAGAAATAAGTTGGCTGAATTTAAAGAAACTGGAAAATTTGTTAATGCTTATGCCGATGTTTACGACCAAAAGGGTTATTATTTGGCTTCTGTAGCCGATTCTGTTTTTATAAATCCTGTTGGAGAACTGGCTTTTAAAGGTTTGTCTTCTGAAGTACTTTTTTTTAAAAACCTACAGGAAAAAACAGGTGTAAAAATGGAAGTAATTCGTCACGGTAAGTACAAAAGTGCCGTAGAACCTTTTTTAGAAAATGAAATGAGTGAGAACAATAGGGAACAAATTTCATCATTTTTAAAATCTATTTGGGGCGAAATGTTGAATGATATTTCTGAAAGTAGAAATATTTCTGTTGATGAATTGAATCATATTGCCGACGGTTTGTTAGGTAGAAATGCTGTATTGGCTGTTGAAAATAAATTGGTTGATGGCGCCCTTTATTGGGATGAGTATGAAGCTAAGTTGAAGCATCTTTTGGGTATTTCAAATGAGGATAAAATAAATAGCATTACTTTAAAAGATTATATTTCAACAGGAAAAGGAAGGGTAATTGAATCGGGTTCAGATAAAATTGCTGTGATTTATGCCCAAGGAGAAATTATTTATGGCAAAGGTGATGAAGAATATATTGGACCTGAATTAATAATAAAAGCCATTCGTGAAGCTGTAAAATTGAGCAGTACAAAAGCCATTGTGTTAAGGATAAATTCTCCTGGTGGAAGTGCTTTGGCTTCTGAATTGATTTGGAGAGAAATTGAATTGGCAAAAAAAGAACTTCCTATTGTTGTTTCAATGGGAGATATGGCTGCATCTGGTGGTTATTATATTGCTTGTAATGCCAATAAAATTATTGCTGAACCTACCACAATTACTGGTTCTATTGGTGTTTTTGGTGTGTTGCCAAATATCAGCACGCTAGCCGAAAATATTGGTATTAATGCAGAACAGGTAAATACAAACAAAAGTGCCAGTTATAGTTTGTTTGAACCAATGACCAACGAGTTTAAAACCGTAACACAAGAAGGTGTAGAATTTGTTTATACAACTTTTGTGAAACATGTTGCTGAAGGAAGAAATATGACTTTTGATGAAGTTGATAAAATTGCTCAGGGACGTGTTTGGAGTGGTGTAGAAGCCAAAGAAGTTGGTTTGGTTGATGAGCTTGGTGGTTTGAGAACTGCTGTAATTGAAGCTGCTGGTTTGGCTGGAATTACCGATTATAAAGTGCGCAATTATCCAAGTTATAAAATAGATTTTGAAGAACGATTTGATGGTTTTCCTTTTGCTTCATCAAAAGAAGAAATGATGATAAAAGAATTTGGAGAGGCTAATTATAAGTTATACCAAAACCTTAAACAATTTTCTCAAATTACCGGAATTCAAGCCCGTTTGCCTTTTTTGGTTGAAATTAATTAAGTTAATGTGTTGATTTTGTTTTATGAAAAAGACTGAAGAAGATAAACAATTTGCTTTTAAAATAACTACGTTAGCTGGTGCTCGATTTGGAGTTTTTAGATTTGTTTCAAAAAAATATGGTGTTGAAAAAAAATATAAAACCAAATGGTTATTAACGGGTTTTGTTAGCGTAATTTCTTCTTTTCTTGGTGTTTTTGATAGACTTGTATATGGTTTAAAGACCAAACCTAAAAATTTAAAAGATCCGGTTTTTATTGTTGGTCACTGGAGAAGTGGTACAACTTTACTGCACAATTTAATGTGCTCAGATCCGGAAACAGGGTATCCAACTACCTATCAAACTATTTTTCCAAATAACCTTTTTTCATTTCAATGGTTGTTTAAATATGTGATGAAATCTTTAATGCCAGACAAGCGTCCTGTTGACAATGTAAAATTAAATGTTGATTATCCGCAAGAGGAAGAATTTGCATTAAATAACGAGATTCCGTTTAGTTTTTATAATTGGTGGTATTTTCCTAAAAAAACAAGAGATATTGCCAATCAATATTTGTTTGATACTACAGCTAGTAAAAATGATGTTGAAAACTGGAAAATTAATTTTAAACGTTTTGTTTTTCGCTGTTTAATAAATACCAATGGAATTAGATTTATTTCTAAAAATCCGCCACATACTGCCCGAATTCCACAATTGTTGGATTTGTATCCAAACGCAAAATTTATCTATATTCATAGAAATCCTTATGAAGTAATACGTTCAACAATTGCTTTTTATAAAAGTATTTTACCTGCAACTCAATTACAGGATATTGATGAAGAAACTTTGGTAAAGGATATTTTATGGGTATATAAAAATTTGATATTGAAATATGAAAGCGATAAGCAACTTATACCTGCAAATAATTTAATTGAAATTACCTATGCTAATTTGGTAAGTAAACCAGATAAAGAAATT
The DNA here is from genome assembly GCF_004121075.1 of Lutibacter sp. HS1-25. Lineage (GTDB taxonomy): Bacteria > Bacteroidota > Bacteroidia > Flavobacteriales > Flavobacteriaceae > Lutibacter. The sequence continues at coordinate 81,459 of NZ_RHLN01000011.1, read as the reverse complement.
AAAAATATTTACAAAAACTTGTTAAACGACGATTATATTAGGATTGAAAAAAATGTAAATGAATATGTTGCAGGTATTAATCACAAATTAAAAGATTATAAATATAGTAAAGAATTTTTAGCACAAGTAAATGAAGAACTGGCTGATTTGATTGCGCTTAAAGGTTACGAAGTGCTGTCTTAATCCTGTATATTGATTGTAATTGTTTTTTTAGGACTGTCTAATTCAAAATTAGCTTCGTTGTATTTAGGAGCTCTAAAAACCACATTGTAATTTCTTGAAAAAGCAAAGCCTTCTTTAGGCATACCAATAAAATTTTTGGTTATTTCTCCATTTTTATCTTCATCATGTAATAGTCCAATGGCATAATTTCCATAAGGAAGATCTTTAAAAACAATTAAAAATGTTGGAGCTGTAAAATTTGGAATAAAACGTTGTTCTAAAAAATTACTTTCAGGCCATCCTTCAGGTCCTTTGTTAATGCTAATCATTATTTGACCATCGGTATTTTTAATACCGTTTACAATAACTTCTATTGTGCCTGTTTTTTGTGCAAATAACAAGTTGTTAACTAATACAAAAATCAATAATAATAAATAGTTCGCTTTTTTAGAATTCATAGTTTGAATAAGAATAAAGAATACTAAAATTAAATGTACAAATTTATATTCATAATATGGCAAATTAACTTAGTTGTATGCTATTTTAACATCAAAATAATTAGGGTTAAAATTGAATATAAATTAGGCAAATTTGGAGATAATTAATATGTAAATCTAACCTAAATTTGCCCTATGTTTGGTTTACATATAAATACATAATAAGCGGTTATTATATATTAATTAAGTTTGGAAATGAGATCTTTTTTAGATCTCATTTTTTTTTGTCTATTTTTCTCCCAATAGTTGTTTCATCTCATTTCTATACTTCAACGGACTTTTACCTGTAAACTTTTTGAAAAGCTTGTTGAAATGAGAAAAGTTGTTAAATCCACTTTCAAAACAAATATCTGTAATACTTGTAGGATTTTCAGCAAGTAATTTTGTAGCGTGTACAATTCTAAACTCGTTTACAAACTGGGTAAATGTTTTTCCAGTTACTTTTTTAAAGTATCGGCAAAACGCTGGTACAGTCATACTTACCTTTTCAGAAATTTCATCTAATGTAATTTGTTGGGTAAAGTTTTTACGAACAAATCCAAAAATAATATCAATTTTATTGTTGTCTTGTGGTTCAACTTCAAAAGCAAATCCATCTACATTTAACAAGGTGTAATTAGGAGCCATTGCCAATTCTTTTAAAATCTCAATAAATTTTAATATTCGATCAATTCCTTGGTAATTGATTAAATCTTCAATTTTTGGTCCAACAGTTGTTTTAGTTTCAATGTTAAATAAAATTCCTTTTTTAGCCTTTTCAAATAAATTTTTGACTTTTTTCATTTCAGGAATATTAAAAAAGAGTTCTCCTAAAAAGTCTTGTTTAAATTGTATAATTGTTTCTTTTCCGTTTGCGGTAAATCTATCTGTAAATCCACTGTGGGGAAGACTTGCACCTATAAGTATTAACTGACTATTGTTAAAATAAGATAGATGACTACCAATATGTCTTTTTCCTTTTCCTTTATTAACATAAACCAACTCCAACTCTGGATGAAAATGCCAAAATGGTAATCTGCTATCTGCTAGATCTTTATGCTGCTTTATAAGAAATGATTCACCAAATTCTGGAACAATTTTTTCAAATGTAGGTTTCGTATTTCTCATGATTTTTTTTCTTTATTATACAAAAGTAACAAGAATTAATTCATGTATTCTGTTTAAATTTCACAAGTATATGTTCTAAATTAACCTTTAACTATATTTTAACACAATTTATGTTAAAATAAGATATAAATTTGAAAATTCAGATGTATTTTAAGGCCTAAATACAGCATACATTTGCATCATACTAACATTAAAAATCTATAATTATGAAAAATTTAGTAAAGAAAGGATTAGTAGTTGCAATGCTTTTTACAGCAATGATTGCTACGGCGGCAGGAAAAGATAACAGTGTTAAATTTACTGTAGTAAATTCGAAATTGATTGATTTAAAACTTGAAAATAAAGATGGAGAAATCCAGGTAAGAGTTAAAGATATTCATGGAGAGACTTTACATTCAGAAAAATTTAAAGGGTCTAATTTTGCTAAAAAGTACGATTTAAAAATATTACCAACGGGTCATTATTATTTTGAAATTGAAGGTAAATCAAAAATTAAAATGATTCCTTTTGAAGTTACAGATAACAATGTGACTTACAATATTGAATTGGAAACAATTTATTATAAACCAACAATTTCACAAGAAAAAGGTGTAATACATATTTCAAAATTTGCATTAAATAATGAGTCGCTAACAATTGCATTTTTAGATGATAATGATAATTTATTGTACACTGAAACAATTGTTGGTCCTGGAAAATTGCAAAAAAATCTGAATATTAAACAATTAGAAGCAGGTTCTTACCGATTATTTGTAAGAAGTGGAAATAGAGTTTATAGCGAAATTATTAAAATTGATAATGAATAATTTCATTTATTAAATTAAGTTTGGTTTGTGAAGAGGTCTTATTTTAAGGCCTCTTTCTTTTTTGTATAGGTTACAAAGCTAAATGGGTACTTGTTTAAATCATCAGATTTAAAATCTTCTCTCGATGATTCTTCCCATAAATTAAAATCTATCTTAGGAAAAAAAGCATCAGCATCAAAGGTTTGGTGTACTAAGGTTAAGTCTAATTTATCTGCAATTGACATAGCTTGTTTGTATATTTCAGCACCACCTAAAATATAGGGATTGGTATCTGCTTTTGCTGCTTCAATTGCTTCATTTAATGAGTTTACAACAATGCAACCACTTTGTGTGTAGTTTTTATTTCGTGTAATTATAATGGTGGTTCTATTAGGTAAAGGTTTTCCTAAAGATTCAAAGGTTTTACGTCCCATAATAATATGGTGCCCTAAAGTAACTTTTTTAAATCGCTTTAAATCAGCAGGTAAATGCCAAATTAATTGGTTGTCTTTTCCTAATGCGTTATTTGTTGAGATTGCGGCTATTATAGTAATCATTCTACTTTTATTTTTTATATTGAAGTTTCTGATTGGTTTAGATCCGATTCAATATTTATATTATCCTCTATTTTAAGTTGCGTTTCTTTTTCAACTTTTTTAGCTAATTCTTTGATTTTTAATTCTTGTTTTACAACCAATTTTTCAATTTGCTTGCGCTCCCAATCCTTCCCCATAAACTTATGAGTTATAAAAACATTTACAAAATGTACGCAGAGTAAAAATAACCAAGCTATAATTGCCCATACAAACCAGTCAAATTGTTCGCCAACATTTAAAACTTTATTTATTATTATTAAAAAAACCGATCCAATTAAAAAAAGAATAAAGTGTGTGTACAATCTTTTTTTTTGTTTTTGACGCTTACGAGCGTATTCGAATAATTCAAACTGATTGTCCATAAAATATTTTTTAAATTTATTTAACTACCATTTTAATTGGAAGTGAATATTTCATACTAACTTTATCTCCCATCATATATCCAGGTTCGTCAACTTCAGGAAAATAATACAACACTCTTTTTGTTTCAAATTCGATAACCTCATTTGGAGCCTTAACTTTCATGTTATCTATTTTTTTAGTGTCTTTATTTATTTCAAATATTGCAAAAATTTTAATAGTTCCCGTCTCACCTGATTTTTTAACAATATTAATATCAAAATTATTTGTAATATATGTCGCTATTGTTGTGTTTATACATTTTTGAGATGATTTGTATGTATTATTTTTTTTACAACTATTAATTACAGGGTTTAATGTGTAAAGTACTAGAGAACTACACTTTATTATTGGAATATCGTTTTCTTTTGTAATAATTTGAAGTGAATAATTATGTAATTCTGACTTTACAGGTATCTTTAATTCGTCTAATGAAATAAGTTTAAATGCATTGATAATTGCATTGTTCAATATTTCATTTTCTGAATTTGTACTAACATCAATAATGTTATTTTTTTTATCCAAATTAAATGATACACTAATTACTTTTTTTCTTTTAGATAAATCTGCAGTTAAAATTAATTCTTGTGAAAGATATTGCTTAAAATGATTGGAAAAAAAGTTGTCTAAACTTGGATCTGTGTATTTTTCCCAAATAGATTTTCTTAATGTGTCATTTTTTTGAATGGTTGTCTGTGCATATCCGAAAAATGCAACACAACAAAAAAATAGTGTAAAAAGTTTTTTCATAGCAAATTGGTGTTACATACTTTTAACCCATTCTTTAATGTAATCTGTATAATCTCTGGTTTCGTTTTCTTCGGTATTTTTGTATTGTTCTATGGCTATTGTTAAAAATTTAGCGATTTCATCATCTGATGTATTGAAAAAAAACTCAATAGATTTTAAAATATTTTCATCTTCTATTTTGTTGATTCTTTCAATAATTTTTTCTTTTAAAACTTGATCTTGCATTTTTTTAGTTTTTAATTTGTTACCCTGTTTTTTTTAAATAGAAACTGCACCTTTAATATGAGGGTGAGGATTGTAACCCACTAAGTTAAAGTCTTCAAATTTAAAATCAAAGATATTTTTTACAGTTGGATTAATTTCCATTTGTGGCAGTTCTTTTGGCTCTCGTGAAAGTTGTAATGCAATTTGTTCACTGTGATTGCTGTAAATATGTGCATCGCCAAAAGTATGAACAAAATCACCTGGTTTTAAATCACAAACCTGTGCTATCATTAATGTTAGCAGCGCATAAGAGGCAATGTTAAAAGGTACTCCTAAAAATATATCGGCACTACGTTGGTAAAGCTGACAAGATAATTTTCCGTCTGTTACATAAAATTGAAAGAAAGCGTGGCAAGGAGGTAAAGCGGCTTTGCCGTTTGCTACATTTTCTGAAAAAGAGACAGATGTATCGGGTAAAACACTTGGATTCCAAGCAGTAACAATCATTCTTCGGCTGTCTGGATTGGTTTTTATAGTTTCAATAACTTCTGTAATTTGATCAATTCCTTCGCTGTTCCAATTGCGCCATTGATGTCCGTACACAGGTCCCAAATCACCATTTTCATCAGCCCAGGCATCCCATATTTTTACGCCATTTTCTTTTAAATATGCAATATTTGTTTCGCCTTTTAAAAACCAAAGTAACTCGTAAATAATTGATTTTAAATGTAATTTTTTGGTTGTTAACATTGGAAAACCTTCACTTAAATCAAAACGCATTTGATAACCAAAAACACTTTTTGTTCCAGTTCCAGTTCTGTCTTCTTTTAAAATACCGTTTTCGCTTACGTGTTTTATTAAGTCTAAATATTGTTTCATTAATTTTAATTTTAAAAGTTTAAAAGCAATTCTAATTCCCCCTTCAGGGGTTAGGGGGACTTATTACCCAATAATCATTCCGGCAATTGTTGCTGATAATAAAGAAGCAATTGAGCCACCAATTAAGGCTTTTATTCCGAATTCAGACAATGTTTTTCTTTGTCCAGGTGCTAAGGATCCAATACCACCAATTTGAATACCAATAGATGCAAAATTGGCAAACCCATAAAGCATATAGGTTGCCATTATAATGGATTTTTGATAAGTTAAATGTGAAACGTTGGCAACATTTTTAAGTTCTGCCAATTGAATGTATCCTACAAATTCACTCGCTGCTAATTTAATACCTAGCAATTGTCCCATTAACATAATATCTTCAGTTGCCACGCCAATTAACCACATTAATGGTGAAAAAATGGTTCCTAATATAGCTTCTATTGAGAATTGTTGGTAGGCAGTATTTGCAGATATCCAATTATTTAAGTTTGTAATATCTCCAACCCAACCTAAAATACCGTTTAACATAGCTATCAATGCTACAAAAACAAGTAACATTGCAGCAACATTGGCGGCTAATTTTAAACCTTCAGTAGTACCATTTGCTATTGCATCTAAAATATTAGAACCTATTTTATCTTGAGAGACTTCAACATCCATATTAATTTCCTCAGTTTGCGGGTACAACATTTTAGAAACTACAATTGCTCCTGGCGCTGCCATTACTGATGCTGCTAATAAATGCTTTGCAAATTGCAATCGCAATGCAGGATCACTTCCACCTAAAAAACCAATATAAGCGGCCAATACACCACCCGCTACGGTTGCCATTCCACCAATCATAACCAGTAATATTTCAGAACGATTCATACGTTCCAAATAAGCTTTAATCATTAACGGAGCTTCTGTTTGTCCTAAAAAAATATTTCCTGCAACCGATAAACTTTCAGCACCTGAAATTTTTAAAAGTTTTGTCAGCATAATTGCCATTACTTTTACAATAACTTGAATAACTCCTAAATAAAACAACAAGGAAGTTAATGCAGAAAAGAAGATGATAGTTGGTAAAATTTGGAAAACAAATATAAAACCAAATGATTCAGCATTCATTAAACCTCCAAATAAAAAGATGCTTCCAGCAGCTGTATAATCTAAAATATTGGTAAATATTCCGCCAACATATTCAAAAATAGCTTGTACAAAAGCAATTTTTAAAACACCAATTCCAATAATTAGTTGTGCCGATAAACCAGCTCCTACTGTTTTCCAATTAATTGCTTTGCGATTGCTACTTAATACATAGGAAATGAGCAATAAAGAAAACATTCCTAAAACACCCCTTAATATTGAGTTGGTAGAAATACCTTGACTTTCTATAATTGGTTGTTGAATTGTTTCTTGAGCATTGATAAATAAAGCACTAAAAAAGAATAGGGCAAATAAACTTATTTTTTTGAACATTTTTTGTGAATTTATGAAGTACGTTTATTTATTTCGTCTCTTATTTTTGCAGCCAATTCATAATCTTCATCTAAAACAGCTTTTTCTAATTTTTCATTCAATTGTTTTAACGAATCTTTTGAGAACGGAGACGAAGCCTGAGCTTTTGGTTGTTCTTCAATAATTTCATCAACTTCCATTTCTTCATTTGAAGTAGGAAATTCCTCTTGGGTTTTTAAATAAATGCCAGCCTTATCTAAAATGTTTTCATAAGTAAAAATTGGCGCATTAAATCTTGTGGCAAGTGCAATGGCATCAGATGTTCTGGTGTCAATTATTTCTTCAATATTGTCGCGCTCACAAATTAAACTGGAATAAAACACACCGTCTACCAATTTATGAATAATAACTTGTTTGATAATTATTTGAAACCTATCTGCAAAACTTTTAAACAAATCGTGCGTTAGTGGTCTTGGTGGTTTTATTTCTTTTTCTAACGCAATTGCAATAGACTGTGCTTCAAAAGCGCCAATTACAATTGGTAAATTTCTTGAACCGTTAACTTCAGTTAAAAGCAGGGCATATGCACCACTTTGGGTTTGACTGTAGGAGATTCCTTTAATATTTAGGCGTACTAAACTCATAAAATAAAATTAAAAAAAATGGCTATCTAATCAAAGGACTTTTCCTATAATTAGATAGCCTTTTAAAGAGGCACAATTTAGTAAAATTATGCGTTATTTGCTTTAAATTCTTTCAACTTTTCAATTAATTTAGGTATAACTTCAAATGCATCACCAACAATGCCATAATCTGCAGCTTTAAAAAATGGTGCTTCGGGGTCTGTATTTATAACGACTTTTACTTTTGAAGAATTTACACCTGCCAAATGTTGAATGGCTCCAGAAATACCTATGGCAATGTAAAGATTTGAAGCTACAGGCTTACCTGTTTGTCCAACGTGCTCACTATGAGGCCTCCATCCTAAGTCTGAAACTGGCTTTGAGCAAGCAGTTGCAGCGCCTAATATACTGGCAAGTTCTTCAATCATTCCCCAGTTTTCTGGTCCTTTTAAACCTCTTCCACCCGAAACAACAATATCTGCATCAGCAATTGTTATTTTTCCGGCTGTTTGTTCCATTTTTTCTGAAGTTAAATCGCTTTCAATTAGAGTTGGAGAAAAAGATTCAATAGTTCCTGTTACTGGATTTTCAATAATTCCATAGGAATTTTTAGACAAACCAATCACTTTTATAGGTGTATTTATAATACAATTGTTAAATGCTTTGTTCGAAAATGCTTTTCTTTTTACAGTAAAAGGCGAGACTGAACTTGGCAATGCAATCACATTACTAGCTAAACCAGCATTTAAATTTACTGCAACCATTGGAGCAATATACAAACCATTTGCATTTGAATCTATAATTACAACCTGAGCATTTTCTTTTTCAGCTGCTTGTCTAATAATGTTGGCAACAACTTTAGCGTTAAAACTTTTTAAACTGTCGTTTGCAATACTCAATACTTTTTCGGCTCCATAATTAAACAGTGCAGACGGGTCAGTTGCATTTATAGTTAACACAACCAAAGGCTCCCCTAATTGTGCTGCAACATTTTTTCCGTATGAAGTTGCTTCAAGCGCTGTTTTTTTATATTTCCCTTCTGATGTTTCGGCAAAAACTAAAACTGACATATATTTTTATTGTTTAAATTGTTTATATTGTTTAATGGTTGAAGGTTTTAATTGTTTTATTGGTTTTAAGTAAATTAATACTTTTAAACTTTTCTACATTTAAACCCTTCAACAAAAATTATATTACTTTGGCTTCGTTGTGTAATAAATTTATCAATTCATCAACATTATCTATTATTTTACAAGCAGATTTAGCAGCTGGTTTTTCAAATGAAGTTGTTGCTGTTGCAACCTCAGTTTGTGTTGGTTCAATAATTGTTAATTTTTTTTGACGAGCCATCATAATACCACGCATATTTGGAATGCGTAAATCTTTTTCTTCAACCAAACCTTTTTGACCAGCAATAACCAAAGGTAAATTGCAGTTTATAATTTCTTTACCACCATCAATTTCACGCGTAGCAGTAGCCTTGTTTTCATCAATCTCTAAACCAATACAGGCGTTTACAAAGTTAAAATCTAAAAAAGTTGCGAGCATTCCAGGTACCATTCCACCGTTATAATCAATAGATTCTTTACCACATAGCACCAAATCAAAATTTTCATTTTTTACAATTTCAGCCAATTCTTTAGCAACCGTAAAACTATCAGTTGCTTCAGCGTTAACTCTTATAGCATCATCGGCTCCAATAGCCAAAGCTTTGCGTAAAGTTGCTTCGGTTGAAGGGTTTCCAACGTTTGCTACAGTAATAGTTGCGCCTTGTTTTTCTTTAAACCACATTGCACGTGTTAATGCAAATTCATCGTATGGATTTATGATAAATTGTACGCCGTTTGGATCAAATTTTGTATCGTTTTCTGTGAAATTTATTTTTGATGTTGTATCGGGTACATGGCTAATGCAAACTAATATTTTCATATTGATATATTTTGGATTTTAAACTGTAAAATTAATGGTAAAAACATTACATTTTTACGAATATACTACTTTTTTTTAAAATTGCTATGCGTGCATAGTAATTTTTTATAAATCATTATTTTTTTGATAGTAAATATAGAAATGCTTATTTTTGCATTTCTAAAAATAAATAGAGATAATGAAAACAATACAATTTAGAGAAGCAATTTGTGAAGCAATGAGCGAAGAAATGCGTCGTGATGAGTCTATTTTCTTAATAGGAGAAGAAGTTGCTGAATACAATGGTGCTTACAAAGCCTCAAAAGGAATGTTAGATGAGTTTGGTGCTAAACGCGTAATAGATTCTCCAATTGCTGAGTTAGGTTTTGCTGGAATTTCAGTAGGTGCTGCAATGAATGGTAATAGACCAATTGTTGAGTTTATGACTTTTAACTTTGCTTTAGTAGGTATTGATCAAATTATTAACAATGCTGCTAAAATTAGACAAATGTCTGGTGGGCAAATTAACTGTCCTATTGTTTTTAGAGGGCCAACAGGTTCTGCAGGTCAGTTAGGTGCAACACACTCTCAGGCTTTTGAAAACTGGTTTGCTAACACTCCAGGTTTAAAAGTAATTGTACCATCTAACCCATATGATGCAAAAGGTTTGTTAAAAGCTGCAATTAGAGATAACGATCCTGTTATTTTTATGGAGTCTGAACAAATGTATGGTGATAAAATGGAAGTTCCAGAAGGAGAATATTTAATTCCTATTGGGGTTGCAGACATTAAAAGAGAAGGTACTGATGTAACAATCGTTTCTTTTGGTAAAATTATTAAAGAAGCTTACAAAGCAGCTGATGTTTTAGAAAAAGAAGGTATTTCTTGTGAAATTATAGATATGCGTACCATTAGACCAATGGATTTTGAAGCAATCTTTAATTCTGTTAAAAAAACAAATCGTTTGGTTATTTTAGAAGAAGCTTGGCCATTTGCTAGTATTTCTTCTGAAATCACATTCCAAGTACAAGAAAATATTTTCGATTATTTAGATGCTCCAGTTAGAAGAATAACTACTGCTGATGCACCTGCAGCTTATTCTCCAGTATTAATGGATGAGTGGTTGCCTAATTTTAACGATGTAATTAAAGCGGTAAAAGACGTTTTATATAAATAATTAAGTGTAATTTTTTACCTTGTAAATTCCTTTTGAGTTTAACTTAAAAGGAATTTTTTGTACATATAATATTCATAAATAATGATTAAAAAGAATACATATTTAACTTTACTCTTTCTGTTTGTTTTTACGGTAGCTTTTGCTCAGGTTAAAATTAGTGGAGTGGTTAAAGATGAAAAAAATGAATCTATTCCATTTGCTAATATTCTTTTTAAAGGTTCTAACATAGGAACAGTTTCTGATGAAAATGGAAAATTTTATTTAGAAGCCGATAAATATTATTCGGAAATTGAAATCTCTTTTATAGGGTATGAAACCAAAATAATGCCAATAAAAAGCAGAGATTTTAATTTAACCATCAATTTAAAAGAAGCAGCTTCGCAGTTAAAAGAAGTTTTTATTTATGCTGGTAAGGTCAAGAAAAAGGGAAATCCAGCTATTGCAATTTTAGAAAAAGTTTGGGAAAAAAAACGTCAAAATGGTATCTATTTATTTGATCAATATCAGTTTGAAAAGTACGAAAAACTAGAGTTCGACATAAATAATGTAGATAGTACGGTAATTAACAGCAAGCTTTTTGATAATATTGAATTTATTTTTGAAGGAATTGATACTTCACATGTTACAGGAAAGGCCTTTTTACCCATTTTTATCAACGAATCTGTTTATCAAACCTATGGCGATAATACCAAAAATAGGGTTAGAGAAGATATTGTAGCCAATATCAATTCGGGTTTTAGTACCAACCAAAATATCATTGCTTTTATCAAAGATTTGTATGTAGAATATGATATTTATAGCAGTTATATTAAAATTTTCGACAAAAGTTTTGTAAGTCCAATATCGAGAGCAGGAACCTTATCTTATAATTATATATTAGCCGACAGTGCTTTTGTTGATAATAAATGGTGTTACAATATTTTATATTATCCGCGTAGAAAAGGTGAATTGACTTTTAAAGGTGATTTTTGGGTGAATGATTCTACGTTTGCTGTGAAAGAAATTAACATGCAAGCCAACAGAAGCGCAAATATCAACTGGGTAAAAGATATTTATATTGAGCAAGAATACAATGTTTTAAATGATACTGTTTTTTTGTTGAAACGAGATTTTATGATGTCTGATTTTAGTTTCGGAAAAAAAGACAAATCAAAAGGTATATATGGTAAGCGAACAACGATGTATCAGGATTATGTTTTTGACGATTTAAAAACAGATAAGTTTTATAAAGAAAAAGTAGATGCCTATGATGAGGCAATCTACAATAAAGGCGCTGATTTTTGGAATAAAAACCGTCAGGAAAAACTAACCGAAAATGAGCAAGGAATCTATAAAATGATAGATACCTTAAAAACAGTGCCAAAGTTTAGACGTATGTACGATTTAATGTCTATTCTTGGCTCGGGATATGTAGAATTTAAAAATTTTGATTATGGTCCAATATACTCAACTTTTGGACAAAATGATGTTGAAGGTTTTAGATTAAGAGTTGGTGGTAGAACTTATTTTAGCCCAAATGATAAATGGCGTTTGCAAACTTATTTTGCTTATGGTTTTAAAGACAATCAGTTAAAATACGGCGCTTCGGGTAAATGGATGATAGAACCAAAAAGTAGGTTTACAATTGGTGGCGGTAACCGAAGAGATGTAGAGCAAATTGGGGTAAGTTTAACCACTACAAATGATATTTTAGGTCGAAGTTTTGCCTCTTCGGCAATATTTGCAAGTGGAGACAATAGCAAGTTAACATCTATTAATTTAACCAATTTATTTTTGTCGGTTGAGCCTATTACAAATTTAAATTTTAGATTAGGTACTTCATACCGAACTTTAAAATCAGCTTCGCCAACAACATTTAATTTAGATTGGTGGGTTGATAAAGAAAACAATATTGCAGATTATAAAACAGTTCAATCTGAAATAGATTTTTCAATAAATTATACTCCAAAGCGTAAAACAATAGGTTGGGGTGTTGAACGTAACATAGTTTCAAGTTCTTATAGCACTTTGTTTTTGAGTTTTTCACAAGGTTTAAAAGGGGTGTTTAACAGTGATTTTGATTATCAAAAAGTTCAATTTTACTATAGACAACCTTTTTTAATAGGTGGTTTTGGACGAATGTTTACGACTTTTGAAGCTGGGAAAATTTTTGGAGAAGTACCTTTAGGTTTGTTAAGTGTTGTACCAGGAAACCAAAGTTATGCTTCTGTTGAAAGAACTTTTTCATTGTTAGATTATTACGAATTTATCACAGATACTTATGCTTCTGTTCATGTTGATCATAATTTTAATGGTCGCTTTTTTTCAAGATTGCCATTGTTTAGAAAATTAAATTGGAGAGAATTGGTTGGTATAAAAGCAGTTTGGGGTTCAATTTCTGACGAAAACATTGCCTTAAGTGCTTCAAATATCCCATACATTGCACCTACAAAAGCTTATTTTGAATACAGTGTTGGCGTTGGAAATATTTTTAAAGTTTTAAGAATTGATTTTAACTGGAGAGGAAATTACAGAGATGTTAAAGGTGCAAACAATTTTGGAGTTAAAGGTACTGTAGGTATCTATTTCTAAAATTTTGTTAATTCCATTCTGAATTTTGTATTTTTGAAAAAATTATTAAAATAACTAAAGAATGACTGCTAAAGCAAATAACGACAAAGGAATCACATTTGATGTGTTAATTGAAATACCAAAGGGAAGTAGAAATAAATATGAATATGATTTTGCATTGCATAAAATCCGTTTCGATAGAATGTTGTTTTCATCTATGATGTACCCTGGTGATTATGGTTTTGTTCCTGAAACCTTGGCATTAGATAAAGATCCACTTGACGTACTTGTTTTAGGTACAGAGCCAACTTTTCCAATGGTTGTTATGGAAGTTAGACCTATTGGTGTTTTCCATATGACAGATGAAAAAGGACCAGATGAGAAAATTATTTGTGTGCCAGTATCAGATCCTATTTGGAGTAATAGATTAGATATTAGCGATTTAAATCCGCATAGATTGAAGGAAATTGAACACTTTTTTCAAGTTTATAAAGATTTAGAAGATAAAAAAGTTGATGTAGGTGGTTGGGGAAATGCTGAAGAAGCAATACAAATTTATAAAGAATGTGTTGAGCGCTATGATAATAGTGAACATAAAAAGAAAAGAACTTTCACAATCTAAATTAGAATAAATCTAAATACACTTAAGCCATCTTGATACATATCAAGATGGCTTTTTTTATCGATTGTATTTTATTACATTAGCGCACCAAAAATTATTAATCAATTAAAATTTATCATTAGAAGTATGGAATTAATCGTGAATTATTTGCCACTGTTTGGCATATTAGCGCTTGTATTTGTGTTCTTAAAAAACACATGGGTTACAAAGCAAGACAGTGGGAATGAAAAAATGTCAAAAATTGCTAAGCACATCGCAGATGGTGCTATGTCATTTTTAAAAGCAGAATACAAAATATTAGCAATTTTCGTAGTTGCTGTAGCTATTTTATTGTATTTCAAGGGTTCAAGTGAAGTGGGCTCTAACGGAATGGTTGCAGTTTCGTTTATTGTAGGTGCTATTTGTTCAGCATTGGCAGGGTTTATAGGAATGCGTGCCGCAACTAAGGCAAACGTTAGAACTACCCAAGCTGCCAGAACTTCATTAGGAAAAGCGTTAGAAGTTGCTTTTGCAGGTGGATCTGTAATGGGAATGGGTGTTGTAGGTTTAGGTGTGCTAGGTTTAAGCGGTTTGTTTATGCTTTATCAAATAGTATGGCCAGGTGCTGAAAATATTCCTATGGTATTAAATGTACTTTCTGGGTTTTCATTAGGTGCTTCATCAATTGCTTTATTTGCGCGTGTTGGTGGTGGTATTTATACCAAAGCTGCCGATGTTGGTGCAGATTTAGTGGGTAAAGTTGAGGCAGGTATTCCTGAAGATCATCCTTTAAATCCAGCAACAATTGCAGACAATGTTGGAGACAACGTTGGTGATGTTGCAGGTATGGGAGCCGATTTATTTGAATCGTATGTTGGTTCTATTATAGGTACAATGGTATTGGGTGCATTTATAATAACACCAGATTTTGGCGGATTGGGTGCTGTTTATTTGCCATTGGTTTTAGCTGCGGTTGGTATTATTGTATCAATTGTTGGAACATTTTTTGTAAGAGTTAAAAATGAAGAAAGTCCTCATAAAGCCTTAAATTTAGGTGAGTTTGGTTCGGGTATATTAATGGTAATTGCATCTTATTTTATCATTACTTCTTCAGGGTTATTACCTGAGCAATGGATTTCAGAAGGTGTAACTTATACCGCTTTAGGTGCATTTTGGGCTACACTTGCTGGTTTAGTTGCTGGTTTTTGTGTAGGTAAAGTAACCGAATTTTATACAGGTACTGGTACAATTCCTGTGTTGTCTATTGTTAAACAATCAGAAACGGGTTCTGCAACAAATATCATTGCTGGTTTAGGTGTTGGAATGATGTCTACAGCTATGCCAATTATTTTAATTGCAGCTGCTATTATGGTTTCTCATCATTTTGCTGGTTTATATGGTATCGCAATTGCTGCGGTAGGTATGCTTGCAAATACAGGTATTCAATTGGCAGTAGATGCTTACGGTCCAATTTCAGACAATGCTGGTGGTATTGCTGAAATGGCTGAGTTGCCAAAAGAGGTTCGTGAGCGTACAGATAAATTAGATGCTGTTGGTAATACTACTGCTGCTATTGGTAAAGGTTTTGCCATAGCTTCAGCGGCTTTAACTGCTTTGGCATTGTTTTCAGCTTTTATGAAAACTGCAAATGTAAAAGCAATCGACGTTTCTAGACCAGATATTATGGCTGGTTTGTTAGTAGGTGGTATGTTGCCATTTGTTTTTTCAGCCTTGTCTATGAAAGCTGTTGGAAGGGCTGCAATGGCTATGATTGAAGAAGTTCGTCGTCAGTTTAGAGACATTCCTCAATTACACGCTGCTTTAGAAATTATGAGAAAATACAATTCAGATATGTCAAAAGCAACTCCTGAAGAAAGAGCTATTTTTGATGAGGCTGATGGCTATGCTGAATATGAAAAATGTGTTGAAATTTCAACAGAAGCATCTATCAAAGAAATGGTTTTACCTGGTTTATTGGCATTGGCAGTTCCTGTTGGTGTTGGTTATTTAGGTGGTGCAGAAATGTTAGGAGGTCTATTGGCTGGTGTTACTACTTGTGGTGTGTTGATGGCTATTTTTCAATCAAATGCTGGTGGTGCTTGGGACAATGCTAAAAAAATGATTGAAGAGCAAGGAAGAAAAGGCTCTGAAGCGCATAAAGCTTCTGTTGTTGGTGATACTGTTGGAGATCCGTTTAAAGATACATCAGGTCCTTCATTAAATATATTATTAAAATTAATGTCGGTTGTAGCTTTGGTTATTGCGCCTAGTATCGCTTTGGATATTGACGCTGTTTCTGATTATGTAAACCAAAATGTACCAACTGAAATGGTTGCTGATCAAATTTCAAAAGAAGTAAATGTTGAAATGATTAAAAATACCGATGGTACAGTACAAGCTACTGTAATTACAACAATTTCTAATAATGGTGAAACTGTTATTGATGAGCAGGTTTTTTCAGGAAATGAAGAAGAAGTTAAAGCTCAATTAGAAGGTTTAAAAACAGCTGATTCTAAAGTTGAAGAAATTGAAGTTGATATTGTGAAGGCAAATTCATAAATAAAATGATTGAATTTTGTAGTTAAAAGCAGTTATTTTATCATTAAAAAGTAGGCTTTTAGAGTAGGATATTGAAATTCAATATTTTATTTTAAAAGCCTATTGTTATTTTAAGGCACTAAAATGTATTGTTTGATTGTTGTTTTTTTCTGAAAAATAATTCGGAAATAAGTTCTTAAAATGCATATTTCAACAATTTAAAAATTGAAACAAATTATAAAGTATATTTGCAGCTTTAAATTAGTGAATATGTGTGTTGATAAAAGTAACAAAGTTGAAGAAGATCAAATAGATCAATGTATTGCTACGCTTGAAAAGTTGGTAGGCAATGGAGGTCAAATTTTTGAACTTTCAGAAGAAAAAAGAGTTGCTTTACTAAAGGCTGCAGGTTTGCTTTCGCGTCCAAATAAAGATGAATTTGTAAAGTGGAAGAAAGATGCTGAAAAAACTGCCAAACGAAAAATGATTGCCAAAGACAGACATGCGCGTAAAGAAACGGGTATTAGAAGTGCTCGTGAAGCAGCTGTTTTTGTAGCTCCAAAATTAATTTCGCTTACAAAACAACAAGAGCAGGAACTAGAATTAGAGTCTCCAAGAAATTGTTATGTGTGTAAAAAAGTCTACACAAAATTGCATCATTTTTACGATACAATGTGTACAGAATGTGGTGATTTTAACTATGCCAAACGTTTTCAAACAGCAGATTTAACAGATCAAGTTGCAATTATTACAGGGTCTCGTTTAAAAATAGGTTATCATATTACTTTAATGTGTTTGCGCGCGGGTGCAACGGTTATTGCAACTACGCGTTTTCCTGTAGACTCTGCATTGCGTTTTTCACAGGAAGATGATTTTTCAAAATGGGGACATCGTTTAAAAATTCACGGACTCGATTTGCGTCATATTCCAAGTGTTGAAATTTTTTGTAATTATATAGAGCAACATTATGGTAGACTGGATATTTTAATTAATAATGCAGCCCAAACTGTAAGAAGACCTGCTGGATTTTACCATCATTTAATGGCTAATGAAACTATGAATTTAGATTTGTTGCCTAAATCGGCTAAAAGTGTTTTGGCAGATCATTTTGAATGTTTGCAAGAATTAAAGTCGTTGAGCGCTGATGCAATTGCTACTCAAAATAAAAATTTACCAGTTACTTGGCACGGACCAGAACCAGGAATTGGTTTAAGAGCTTCAGCTCAATTGTCTCAAATTCCTTATAGTTTTGATAATTCTTTAAAAGCAAGTGAAGTTTTTCCAGAAGGCGAATTAGATGCAGATTTACAACAAGTTGATTTGCGTAAAACCAATAGTTGGCGATTGAAATTGGGTGAAATTGAAACTACTGAAATGATTGAAGTTCAGTTGGTTAATTCTGTGGCGCCGTTTGTATTGTGTAACCGACTTTCAAATATTATGAAGAAAGAAAACACAGGAATGAAACATATTATCAATGTTTCGGCTATGGAAGGTAAGTTTCACCGTTTTAAAAAGCAAGACCGTCATCCACATACCAATATGGCAAAGGCAGCTTTAAATATGATGACACATACCAGTGCATCAGCTTTTGCAAAAGATGGTATTTATATGAATGCAGTTGATACTGGTTGGGTTACCGATGAAGACCCTGTTGAATTGTCGAAGAAAAAAGTTGAAGTTCACGATTTTCAACCACCTTTAGACATCGTTGATGGTGCTGCACGTGTAATGGATCCTTTGTTTGACGGTATCAATACAGGAAAACATTGGTGTGGAAAATTCTTAAAAGATTATATGCCAATAGATTGGTAGTTGGTTATAAAAAGAAAAGCTTGGTGATTTACCAAGCTTTTTTTTGAAATTTGATGAGGATGGCAGAAAAGTTATTAAAATCCGTTTAGTCAAACTGAGCTTGTCGAAGTTTAGACTGATTAACAGTATATCAATATATTTCGACAGGCTCAATATGACATTAAATTTACTTTTGACGAGCCTCAGTTCATTACTTTTTTGTGACACTTTCTGGAACAAACCCAGAAATGTCTCCACCATGTCTATGCACATCACGAACAATACTTGAACTTATAAAAGCGGTATTTGCTGAAGTTAACAAGAATATTGTTTCAATACCCGATAATTTTCTGTTGGTTTGGGCAATGGCTTTTTCAAATTCAAAATCGGCAGGATTTCTTAGGCCTCTTAAAATAAAATTGGCGTTTACTTTTTCGCAATATTCTGTGGTTAATCCAGTATAAGTTTCTACTTTAATTTTAGGTTCGCCTTTGTAATTTTCTTTAATAAACTGAATGCGTTCTTCTAATGAAAACATATATTTTTTATCAGAATTTACACCAATTGCAATAATAATTTCATCAAATAAAGGCAAAGCTCTGTTGATAATATCTACGTGGCCTAAAGTAATTGGGTCAAAAGATCCAGGAAAAATTGCGCGTCTCATAATTATTTTTTTAAGGCCATTTCAATAGCGTTATGAAAAAGTGTTGGTAAGCTAATTCCGGCAGCAGCAGCTTGTTGAGGAATTAAACTTGCAGAAGTCAAGCCGGGTACGGTATTCATTTCTAAAAAATAGGGTTCACCTTTTACAATAATATATTCAGATCTTGAAAATCCACTCATATTTAATATTTTGTAAACTTGTGTAGCTACAATTTCTAATTTTTTGTGTAATTCATCCGAAATTTCGGCAGGCGTTATTTCTTTAGATTTTCCTAAGTATTTAGCTTCATAATCAAAAAAGTCATTTTCTGTTATAATTTCTGTCATTGGTAAAACCTTTATTTTTCCTTCAAATTCAAATACACCAATGGTAATTTCAGGACCATCTAAAAAAGCTTCGATTAAAATTTCTTTGTCTTCTTTAAAGGCTTTTTCAATAGCAGGCATCATTTCTTCTAAATTCTTCACTTTAGAAATTCCAAAGCTAGACCCCGCATTGTTAGGTTTTACAAAACAAGGTAAACCTACTTTTTTTATAATTTCTTCAACAAAAATAGTATCGCCTTTATCTAAAAAAAATGAAGTAGCAGTTTTAATACCATATTGTTTTACCACACTTAAACAATCGCGTTTGTTAAAAGTAAGTGCCATTTGATAAAAAGGAGCAGAGGTATGTTTTAAACCAATTAAGTCAAAATAAGCTAAAATGGTTCCGTCTTCACCGGGCGTACCGTGTATGGCGTTAAAAACACAATCGAAAGTTATTTTTTTGCCATTAACTTCAGCAGAAAAATCGTGTCGGTTAATTGGGTATTCCACATCAAAGTCATCAACCAATACCCATTTGTTTTTAAAGATATGAACCTTGTATGTATTGTAAATTTCTTTTGAAATGTGCTGATATACAACACTTCCACTCTTCAATGAAATTTCGAATTCCGAAGAGTAACCACCCATAATTATGGCAATATTTTTTTTCATTTTTTGATCTATTCTGTTAGTACAAACTTACTTTTTTTAGTTTAAAGTTTTAAATTTGGAGTTTTATTTTTTTGTAAAAGTTAAAAGTCAAAGTCTTACACTATTTAACCTTTCAACCTTTAACCTTTCAACCATTAAACTATTCAACCATTAAACCACTATACCATTACGCAATTCAATACAAAAAAAGTATCTTTGCAAAATATAATAATTTAAAGATGAGTTTATTTCAGTTTCTAAAATCTAAATCGTTTGTAAAACAATTGATTATTGCCTTTGTGGCTTTTATTGTTTTTTCTTTTGCTGTGGTAAAATGGTTAAATATTACAACCAATCACGATCAAAAAATTGAGGTGCCAAGTTTAGAAAAATTAGGTTTAATGGATGTTGAAAATTTGCTGGAAGATTTAAATTTAAATTTTGTTGTGATAGATTCTGCAAGTTACAATCCAGATTTCCCACCACAATCTGTGATAGAGCAAAGTCCTGAAGCTGGAAGTTTTGTAAAAGCAGACCGAAAAATATATTTAACATTAAATCCATCGGGCTACGAAGTTGTTGCGATTCCTTCGGTTTTTGGAAAAACAAAAAGACAAGCTACTTCGCAATTAATTGCTGTTGGATTTAGGGTTGATACTGCAAAAGTTTACATTCCAGATATTGCAAAAGATGTTGTTAGAGGACTTTTGATAAACGGCGTTGATTTTAATACAGGTGATAAAATTGCCAGAAATTCTGTTATTACGTTAAAACTAGGTGACGGAGAAGGTGCTGAAAAAGAAGAAGGTGTAAGTGATGATATTGAAGTAATTGAAACAGAAGAAATTGAATAATGAGTGTTGAAGAAATAGAAATAGAACAAGAAGAATTTTACGAGCATTTTAATTGTATCGCTAAACAAGGTCAAGAACCTTTAAGAGTTGATAAATTTTTAATGAATTTTATTGAAAATGCAACTCGTAATAAAATTCAGCAAGCTGCAAAAGCAGGTAATATATTGGTAAATGACGTTGCTGTAAAATCCAATTATAAAGTAAAACCAAATGATGTTGTTAGAGTGGTATTATCGCATCCACCTCACGAAAATTTATTGGTTGCTGAAGATATTCCTTTAGAGATTTTGTTTGAAGATGATCAGGTAATTGTTGTTAATAAACCAGCCGGAATGGTCGTTCATCCAGGTCATGGAAATTACAGCGGAACTTTGGTTAATGGTTTAATTCACCATATCGAAAATTTACCAACAAATTCAAATGAGCGCCCGGGTTTGGTACATAGAATAGATAAAGATACCAGTGGATTGTTGGTTGTTGCCAAAACAGAATTTGCTATGGCGCATTTATCTAAGCAATTTTACGACCGTACAACAGAGCGTTTGTATTACGCAATTGTTTGGGGAAATATTGAAGAAGATGAAGGTACAATTGAAGGTAATATTGGTAGAAGTTTAAAAAATAGGTTGCAAATGAGTGTTTTTCCTGAGGGCGATTTTGGGAAACATGCAGTAACGCATTATAAAGTTATAGAGCGTTTTAGTTATGTTACTTTGGTGCAATGTAAATTAGAAACTGGTAGAACACACCAAATTAGAGCGCATTTTAAGCATATTGGTCATACTTTATTTAATGATGAACGTTATGGAGGTGATACAGCTTTAAAAGGAACAACTTTTACCAAATATAAGCAGTTTGTAGACAATTGTTTTAAAGTGTTGCCAAGACAAGCTTTGCACGCTAAAACCTTGGGATTTGAACATCCAATTACCAAAGAGTTTTTACGTTTTAATTCTGAAATACCACAAGATATGGTTGATTGTATTGAAAAATGGAGAACTTATACCGTAAATCAAAAAGAAGAATTTTAAGAATTAAATTAAGTTGAAGTTTTCTTAAAAAATAATATCGTTTATGAAAATAGTCATTTCTCCGGCCAAATCATTAGATTTTGAAACAGCGGTGCCAACATTGCAATATACTCAAGGCATATTTTTAAGTGAAACTGAAAAAATAAGCAGTGTTTTAAAAAAGCAAACGCCACAAAAATTAGCTGAATTGATGCATATTTCATCAAATTTAGGTGAGTTAAACTGGCAACGCAATCAAAATTGGCAATTGCCTTTTACTTTAGAAAATGCAAAACAAGCAATTTTTGCCTTTAGTGGCGATGTGTATACAGGGTTAGATGCTTACTCACTTTCTGAAGAAAAAATACTTCAATTGCAACAAAAATTAAGAATTTTATCGGGTCAGTACGGTTTGTTAAAACCTTTAGATTTAATTCAGCCTTATCGTTTAGAAATGGGAACCAAATTAAAAATAGGTACTAAAGATAATTTATATCAGTTTTGGGACTCAAAAGTTACGCAAGCAATTAATAACGAATTATCGGATAAAGAGGTTCTTGTAAATTTGGCAAGTAATGAGTATTTTAAGGTAATTAAACCAAAATTATTAAAGGCAGAAATAATTACACCTGTATTTAAAGATTATAAAGACGGTAAATTAAAAGTCATAAGTTTTTTTGCTAAAAAAGCCAGAGGTTTAATGGTAAGATATATTGTAGATAATAATATTGAAAATGTAACAGATTTGAAAGGTTTTGATAGTGATTGCTATGCCTTTGATAGTAATTTATCATCAAATAATGAGTTGGTTTTTACAAGATAATAACATGTTTTTTTAAATTTGTATTGTTTTTTTATATAAGTTTGCCACGGTATTAATAATACATGTAAAAACAACGTTTTTTATAAACTTAATAGATTGATTGTTAAGTTGTTTAAATTTATTTAGTAATATTTATAAAGCAGATTAAAAGATTTAATGACTTCTTTTGTCCATATTTTAAAGTTGTACAATCCATTAAAAATTGTGAGATTTAATAAAACTTATTTAGTTATAAGAGTGTAATACACATTTAACTTTTTTGGAACCTTTAAAAGTGCTTATCAATTATAATTTTAATACTAAATGAATACAAAATATATAGATTTAATCAATCAAACATTCGATTTTCCTCAAGAAGAATTTAAGGTAGATACTGCAAAAAATTTACATTTTCATGATATTGATACTATGAAATTGGTAGAAGAGTATGGCACACCTTTAAAATTTACATATTTACCTAAAATTAGCGAAAACATACAAAAAGCAAAAGAAATGTTTGCCAAGTCTATGCGCAAGCACAAATATAAAGGTAAATACAATTATTGTTATTGTACAAAAAGTTCTCACTTTAAACATATTTTAGATGAGGCTTTAAAAAATGATATCCACATTGAAACTTCTTCAGCTTTTGATATTAATATTGTTGAAAGCTTAAAAAAAGACGGTAAAATTTCTGATAGAACCTTTGTTTTATGTAACGGTTTTAAACGCGAAGAGTATGTTAAAAATATTCAAAGTTTAATAAATAGCGGGCATAAAAACTGTATTCCTATTATTGATAATTATGAAGAAATTGGTTTGTTAACTGAAGGGCTTCGAAAAAAAATCAATATCGGAATTAGAATCGCTTCTGAAGAAGAACCTAAATTTGAATTTTATACCTCAAGATTGGGTATTGGATACAAAAACATTGTAGATTTTTATAGACGTGAAATTAAAGAAAACAGCAAAGTAAGTTTAAAAATGTTGCATTTCTTTATAAACACAGGTATTAAAGACAATGCTTATTATTGGAACGAGTTGAATAAATGTTTGAAGGTTTATATCAGTCTTAAAAGAATTTGTCCATCATTAGATAGTTTAAATATAGGTGGTGGTTTTCCTATAAAAAATTCGCTGGCGTTTGATTACGATTATGAGTATATGATTGATGAAATTATTTCTCAAATAAAATTAGCCTGTGAAGAAGCAGAAGTACAAGTTCCACATATTTTTACAGAATTTGGTAGTTATACAGTTGGTGAAAGTGGTGGTGCTATTTACAAGGTTTTATACCAAAAAAAGCAAAATGACAGAGAAAAATGGAATATGATTAACTCTTCATTTATTACAACTTTACCAGATTCTTGGGCAATTAATAAGCGTTTTGTATTATTGCCATTAAATAGATGGAATGATAATTATGAGCGTGTTTTATTAGGAGGTTTAACTTGTGATAGTGATGATTATTACAACTCAGACCAACACATAAATGCCATTTATTTGCCAACATATAAAGAAGATAAACCATTGTATATAGGTTTTTTTAATACAGGTGCTTATCAAGAATCGTTGGGTGGTTACGGAGGCTTGCAACATTGCTTAATACCACAGCCACAACATATTATTATATCAAAAAATAGCGAAAATAAATTAGAATATAAAGTTTTTAAAGAAAAACAAACAGCAAATGACTTTTTAAAAATATTAGGTTATGAATAAAAGAACGTATGCAGGAATTCCTGAACAATTTGGTAAAATTGAAACTTCAAAAATAGTTTTAATACCAGTTCCTTATGACGGAACAAGTACTTGGCAAAAAGGAGCTAGCAATGGTCCTGAGGCTTTTTTGAAAGCATCAGAAAATATTGAGTTGTATGATATTGAAACAGACTCTGAAGTTTATAAAAATGGAATTTATTTAGCTGATCCTGTGACTGAAAATGCATCTCCTGAAAAAATGGTAGAGGCAGTTCATACATTGACAAAATTTTATATTAAAAAAAATAAGTTTGTAACCCTTTTTGGCGGAGAGCATTCTATGTCAATTGGTTCTATAAAAGCATTTAATGAATGTTTTAATAGCCTAACAGTGGTGCATATTGGAGCTCACACCAATTTAAAGAAGGAATATCAAGGATCATCTGCAAATCGTAAATGTGCATTGTACGAAGCTAGTCAAAATACAAATTTAATTCAAGTTGGTATTAGAAGTATGAGTCAGATTGAGAAAACTATGATTGAGGAAGAAAAAACTTTTTTTGCTCATCAGTTGGCTCAAGACGATTATTGGATGGAAAATGCCATTGATTTAATGACAGAAAATGTGTTTATAACCATAGATTTAGCTGGTTTTGACCATTCAATTATGCCATCTGCAGGTTTTCCTGAACCAGGAGGTTTACTTTGGTTTGAAACATTGGAGTTTTTACAAAAAACTTTCAATGAAAAAAATGTAGTTGGTTTTGATATCGCTGAATTGTGTCCAAATGAAAAGAACAAATCATCTGATTTAGTAGCCGCTAAATTATATTATAAAATGTTGAGTTATAAGTTTGAAAACTCAGAAGCAAATGACTATGAAGATGTAGATGGATTTAAAGATCCAAATCAAAAAAACTCAAAATTTGAAGACGAAGATTATGAATAAAAAAGGAGCAATTTCTCAATTTATTGAAAAGTATTATTTGCATTTCAATTCTGCAACTGTTGTTGATGCAGCAAAAGAATATGAAAATCAGTTAGCTAAAGGTTCTAAAATGTTGGTTTCATTAGCTGGTGCTATGAGTACAGCAGAATTAGGAAAAATTTTTGCTGAGGTAATACGCCAAGATAAAGTACAAATAATTTCTTGTACAGGTGCTAATTTAGAGGAAGATATTATGAATCTAGTAGCGCATTCACATTACAAAAGAGTTCCTAACTACAGAGATTTAACACCTCAGGATGAGTGGGATTTATTAGAAAAAGGCTTGAATAGGGTTACAGATACTTGTATTCCTGAAGAAGAGGCATTTAGACGTTTGCAAGCGCATATTTTTAAAATTTGGAAAGATGCTGAAGACAAAGGTGAACGCTATTTTCCACATGAGTTTATGTATAAATTATTGCTTTCTGGTGTTTTAGACCAATACCATGAAATTGATCCAAAAAATAGCTGGATGATCGCTGCTGCTGAAGCTAATTTACCAATGGTTGTTCCAGGTTGGGAAGACAGTACTATGGGTAATATTTTTGCATCATATGTGTTAAAAGGTGAGTTAAAAGCAAGCACTATGAAATCTGGTATTGAGTATATGACTTTCTTAGCTGATTGGTATACTCAAAATTCTGAAAACGGGATCGGATTTTTTCAAATAGGAGGTGGTATTGCTGGTGATTTTCCAATTTGTGTAGTTCCTATGTTGTATCAAGATATGGAGCGAACTGACACACCTTTTTGGAGTTATTTTTGCCAAATATCGGATTCAACAACAAGTTATGGTTCGTATTCAGGAGCTGTTCCAAATGAGAAAATTACTTGGGGTAAATTAGATATCAATACGCCAAAATATATTATTGAGTCTGATGCTACTATTGTTGCACCCTTAATTTTTGCTTATTTATTAAACATGTAATTGATAATGAAAAGAGTTATTGTAGATTATAGTAAACTAACCGAAGACATTTTAAATATGTTGGTTGAAAAATTTCCTAATGGATACGGTTATAAAGACATTATTAATTTTAAAAATGCAAAAGGAGAAAACATTAGAGCAGTAGAAGTTTCAACTGAAGATACCATGTATTTGGTAAAAATCAGTTTAAAATTAGAAGAAACTATGGAAGATTACGATGCTGATGAAGATAACTTTGACGATGTTCACGATCCAGATGATATTGATGATATTGTTGATGAAGATTCAGATGAAGATATATAATAAAAAAACCCGCAATTTGCGGGTTTTTTTATGTTTAATTATTTAGTGTAATGTGTTAGTATTTAGATTCTTGACCTAATTCTTTTACCAATAAATAATAAAAAATTGCTCTGTATTTATTTCTGTTAGATTTTCCAACTTTTTCAATAACGCTAGCAATGGCATTGTCTAAATTTGCACCATCAGCAAGTCCAAGCTTTTTAATTAAAAAGTTGTTTTTTACAGTATCAAGCTCTTTTTGATCACTTCCTGATACCGTTTCGGCATCAGCTTTGTATATTGAAGGTCCCAAGCCTTTTGTTACTTTAGTTAATAAATCTATGTCGCAGTTAAGACCTAATTTTTGCATTTCAGCTTCGTATTGTGCAACTTTTTCATCGAATTTACTCATAAGTAATTATTTTTTAAATTAATAAAGTGTTATCCTCAAATATAAATAATATTTATTAAAAGAGGTAATTTATTTTTACAATACCAATTATTTTATTTAGGTCAATAGTCTTTAATATTACTTTACTTTAAATAAGGTGGTTTTGTAAATGTTCAAATATTAAATTATATATTTTTTTACAACTATTTATCTTGCATTAAATATTGAACAATCCAAATCAGGTTTAAATGTCATAATTGTCAATCTAATTTTAATGCATACTATTATTGTAATAAAAATAAGTGCCAATTTTCGGAAATTATTACAGTATAATTGTTTTTGTTTGTGACAGTAAGATTAAAGATTAAATATAATTCTGACAAGTTGACATATTTTTTGTAATGGCATAATCATTGTCATTTGCTAGGTGTAGATTTAAAAAATTAATTTAGAAACAATATAAAATATTAAATTATGGGTAAGATAATAGGAATTGATTTAGGTACAACAAACTCTTGTGTTTCTGTAATGGAAGGTAATGAGCCAGTTGTAATTCCTAATTCAGAAGGAAAAAGAACAACGCCATCAATTGTAGCATTTTTAGAGGATGGTGAAAGAAAAGTAGGTGATCCTGCAAAACGTCAAGCAGTTACAAATCCAACAAAAACAGTTTATTCAATTAAACGTTTTATGGGAAATAAATATTCTGAAAGTAAAATGGAGGCTGAACGTGTGCCTTACAAAGTAGTAAAAGGAGACAACGATACTCCAAGAGTAGATATTGACGGAAGATTGTACACACCTCAAGAAATTTCAGCAATGATTCTTCAAAAAATGAAGAAAACTGCTGAGGATTATTTAGGTACTGAAGTAACCGAAGCAGTTGTAACTGTACCAGCATACTTTAACGATTCTCAACGTCAGGCTACTAAAGAAGCAGGTGAAATTGCAGGTTTAAAAGTAAGTCGTATTATCAACGAACCTACTGCTGCTGCATTGGCTTATGGTTTAGATAAAAAAGGTCAAGATCAAAAAATTGTTGTATTTGACTTTGGTGGTGGAACGCATGACGTTTCAATATTAGAATTAGGTGATGGTGTTTTTGAAGTATTGTCAACAGATGGTGATACACATTTAGGTGGTGATGATGTTGATCAAAAAATTATTGATTGGTTAGCTGAAGAATTTAAAGCTGACGAAAGTATTGATTTACGTTTAGATCCAATGGCTTTACAACGTTTAAAAGAAGCTGCTGAAAAAGCAAAAATAGAATTGTCTTCTTCTGCTTCAACTGAAATTAACTTGCCATATGTTACTGCAACCGCTACAGGTCCAAAACATTTGGTACGTAATTTAACAAAAGCAAAATTTGAGCAGTTAATAGACGATTTAATTAAAAGAACTATTGAGCCTTGTAGAACAGCTTTGAAAAATGCTGGTTTATCAACTGGTGATATTGACGAAATTATTTTAGTTGGTGGTTCAACACGTATTCCTGCGGTTGTTGAAGCTGTTGAAAAATTCTTTGGTAAAGCGCCTTCAAAAGGGGTAAATCCTGATGAAGTTGTTGCAATTGGTGCAGCTATTCAAGGTGGAGTTTTATCTGGTGATGTAAAAGATGTATTGTTGTTAGACGTTACACCACTTTCATTAGGTATTGAAACTATGGGTAACGTAATGACTAAGTTGATTGAGGCTAATACTACGATTCCTACTAAGAAATCTCAAGTATTCTCTACAGCTGCAGACAATCAGCCATCAGTTGAAATTCACGTGTTACAAGGTGAACGTGCTATGGCAGCCGATAACAAAACAATTGGTCGTTTCCATTTAGATGGTATTCCACCAGCACAAAGAGGTACACCTCAAATTGAAGTAACTTTTGATATTGATGCTAACGGTATTATTCACGTAACAGCAACAGATAAAGCTACTAATAAAACGCAAGATATTAGAATTGAAGCTTCATCTGGTTTAACAGAAGAAGAAATCAAAAAAATGAAAGCTGATGCTGAAGCTAACGCAGATGCTGATAAAAAAGCAAAAGAAACTGCTGAAAAAGTAAATGCTGCAGATTCTATGATTTTCCAAACTGAAAAGCAATTGAAAGAGTTTGGTGAAAAATTATCAGCTGATAAAAAAGAGCCTATTGAAGCTGCCTTGGTAGAATTGAAAAAAGCACACGAATCTAAAGATTTGGCTTTAATTGATGCTGCAATGGAGAAAATTAACGAAGCTTGGAAAGCTGCTAGTGAAGAAATGTACAAAGCAGAGCAAGCAGGTCAAGCACAAGGCGCACCTGAAGGTGATGCTGGACAAGCACAACCTAACGGAGGTTCAGACCACGTTGAAGATGTTGATTTTGAAGAAGTAAAATAATAGTTTATTTTATAATTGATAAAAAAGGCTTCCAATTTGGAAGCCTTTTTACTTTTAACTAAGTACGAATTTTATAATTTATCAGGTAAAATAATTCAGCAAATCAATAAACATTAATAACCGTATTTACCTTTCCAAAGTTTTCTTAAAAACTCTCTAAAGCTATTTTCGCGAGCATTATTTCCAGGTTCATAAAATGTAGTGTTTTTTATTTCATCGGGTAAAAACTCTTGTTCAGCAAAATTGTTTTCAAAACTATGGGCATATTTATAATTTTTGCCATAATCCAGTTCTTTCATCAATTTGGTTGGTGCATTTCTTAAATGCAATGGAACAGATAAATCGCCTGTTTCTTTTACCAAAGCTTGTGCTTTGCCTATAGCTTCATACGAAGCGTTGCTTTTTGGTGAGGTAGCCAAATACACAGCACACTGACTTAAAATAATGCGAGATTCAGGAAAACCAATGGTTGTTACTGCCTGAAAAGTGTTATTTGCCAAAATCAAAGCTGTAGGATTTGCATTTCCTATATCTTCCGAAGCTAAAATTAACAGCCTTCTTGCAATAAATTTTGCATCTTCTCCGCCTTCAATCATGCGAGCCAGCCAATAAACAGCTCCATTGGGATCACTTCCCCTGATTGATTTTATAAAAGCCGAAATTATATCGTAATGTTGTTCTCCTGTTTTATCGTACAAAACAGTATTCTTTTGAATTTTAGCCAAAACCAAGTCGTTGGTAATTACTATCGGCTCATCTTCAGAGTTCACTACCAATTCAAAAATATTGAGCAATTTACGAGCATCACCTCCCGAAATTCGTAATAAAGCCTCTGTCTCTTTTATTTCAATTTGTTTTTTAGATATAATGTCATCTTTTTCTAAAGCACGTTTTAACAAGGCCTCTAAATCGATTTTACTAAACGAATTTAAAATATACACTTGGCAACGAGAGAGTAGTGCGGGTATTACTTCAAAACTCGGATTTTCGGTAGTTGCACCAATCAACGTAACCCAACCTTTTTCAACGGCTCCTAACAGCGAATCTTGTTGTGATTTACTAAATCTATGAATCTCATCAATAAACAAAATAGGGTTTTTTGTTGTAAATAGGCCGCCACTTTGTTTCGCTTTGTCAATAACATCGCGCACATCTTTTACACCTGAATTGATTGCGCTTAATGAATAAAACGGACGCTTAGATTCTTGGGCAATAATATTTGCCAATGTAGTTTTTCCAATACCAGGAGGCCCCCATAAAATAAGCGATGGAATTATACCACGCTTAATATGTTGCGTTAATGCGCCAGTTTTTCCAACCAAATGTTGCTGACTAATATAATCGTCTAAATTTTTAGGACGAATTCGCTCTGCTAAAGGTTCATTCATACTGTAAAAATAGTAATAATATTGTTTTGGGCGTTACACTACATTGCATTTGTGTCGGGCTTTCCGCTAAATCTTTTTTAGGTATTCCACTTTGTTACATACCAAAAAAAGGATACCGCTGCAATCCCTAACGCAAAGTTTCAATCTGAAAACCTAACAGGTTTCAGAAACCTGTTAGGTTTGTTTTTTTTCAATTCATAATAAATTGTATGTTTGTAATATGTCTGATACTAAGTTTTCATTTCAATCAAAATCATTATACATTCCTGTTATAGCAGTAGTTGTAATTTGGTTTCTATATTTTATTGAAATTCAGTTCAGATTCAACTTCAATAAATATGGCATTTACCCACAAACCATAAAAGGTTTAAGAGGGGTAATTTTTTCACCGTTTATTCATGGTAGTGCAAAACATTTATTTAACAACTCAATTCCGTTGTTAGCTATGCTGTGGAGTTTGTATTATTTCTACAGTAAAATAGCCAATAAAGTGCTTATTACTGGGTTGTTGTTTACAGGAATCTTAACCTGGTCATTTGCTCGTTCATCTTATCATATTGGAGCAAGTGGCGTTGTGTATTTTTTGGTAAGTTTTATATTTTTTAGCGGTGTTTTTAGAAAATATTACCGCTTAATAGCTTTATCTCTGGTAGTTGTTTTTTTATATGGAAGTATGATTTGGTATGTTTTTCCTGTTGAAGAAAGTATTTCGTGGGAAGGACATTTGTCTGGTTTTTTTGTTGGATTCCTTTTTGCTTTTATATTCAAAAAAGAAGGACCACAGCCCGAAAAATTTAGTTATTCAGAAAATCCTGAATTTGAAAAATTATTTGATGAAAATGGAAATTTTAATCCACCTGAACCTGAAGAAAATAAAGAAGATGAGTTGTCTGAACTTAATTAATGTGCAACAATTTTAAAAAGATGTACACCTTTTAAAATTAGTTGTACAACTTTTTTCAAAAGTCGGTCGACTTATTTTATAAGTCGACCGACTTTTGAAATTTATGATAGAGTCTTATTTTAAACGTTGGCGGGTAGCTTCATATAAAAAAGCACCACAGGCAACAGAAACATTTAATGATTCTATGGTACCTAGCAACGGCAATTTAGCTTTATGAGTTACAATTTTTAAAATAGAAGGATTGATACCTCTATCTTCAGAACCCATTACAATAGCAGTAGGAGCCTTTAAGTCAATATCGTAAATTAATTGCTCTGTTTTTTCAGTAGCAGCAACCAATTGTATATCGGCAGCTTGTAATTGAAAAATAGCATCTTTGATATGGTCAACTTTACAGATAGGAACTTTAAATGCCGCACCAGCTGATGTTTTAATAGTATCTGCACTAACAGGTGCATTGCCTTGTTTTTGAATAATAATGCCATCTACACCAGTACATTCTGCAGTTCTAATAATAGCACCAAAATTTCTAACATCAGAAAGTTGGTCAAGTAATAAAAATAGGGGAGTTGCTGTTTTTTCTAAAGTAGTTTCAATTAATTTTTCTAAATCTATAAACTCAATAGGAGATATTTGTGCAGCAACACCTTGGTGATTGCTATTTTTAGAAAGTCTGTTTAATTTTTCAACAGGTACATAGCTAGTGGCTATATTGTTTGCTTTTATTAATGAATTTAATTCAGAAAATAAATGACCAGTTAAGCCTTTTTGTAAATAGACTTTGCTAATTGTTTGACCTGCGTTGATAGCTTCAATAACAGCGCGTATTCCAAATATTTTTGATTCCTCGTTTTCCATGCAGCAAATGTAGTTATATTATGGGAATAAAAAAACCACTGCAAGTGCAGTGGTTTTTATTTTATTAAAAAAAATCAATTAATGATCGTCTTCAGCAAAACCTGTTTTTCTGTGACCAGAAATAACATAAGTTTCATCTAAAGTATTGTCATAAGTTGCAGAAGCAAATTTCCAATCGAATTCTTCTACTTCAGGATCAGCTCTTTCTTCAACAGGTACACTGTAACTTGTAAAAGTAACATCACCACTAAGTAGTTTTATTTTAACATAAATGCTGTCAACTGGATTTCCGCTAATGGTTGTAGCAGCTTTTGGTAAAATTTTACCTTCTACAATAAAACTTCTAACATAATCACGAGCATCTGTTGTTGTTTGATTTAAACCAGTAGGTTTATCATCTGGTGCTTCAACAGCAAGTAAGTTATTAGGTAAATTATTAAAATCTTCAGTACTAGATTTAAAAGATGTTGAAGTTCCGGTTAAAAAGAATTTACTTTTTAAAGGAAAAACATGGTCAGTATCTTCAATCCACACTTCATTTTCTACGTTGTCTGAAGTGTTGTAAATTAGAAGTTGTATGTTATGATCATAGTCTACATAAACATCGGTATTTGTCTCATCCAAAAGTTGCCAAAAATAAGTCCCTGAATAACTTAATGTATTGCTATCAAAGATGTCTAACTCTTCATCACAAGAAATTATTGTAAATGAAAAGAACAGAAGTACTATATATATTATATTTTTTTTCATGTTTCTTAATTTATTGTTTAATTAATTTTACAGATCTAATAGTACCACCACCAAAAGATACTCCATGGCTAAATGTAGTTCCTGATAATGTTGGACTATGCATATCCCAATTACCCCAAACAGAATTTATAATTAATGCATTGTGACTTAATCCATCACCGTTTACATAAAAATATCCACTAAGTTTATATACTGGGCCGTATCCAAAACCTATATTATAGCGGCCTCCAATAAAGTCGGTACAATAATATAAACCATTTCCTAAGTGTGAAATTTCAGTAGCATCAGCATGAACTCCAGTACTTACTTCTCCAGTATATGTACCAACATAAATGTTTGATTTAGATCTGTCTTTAGGCAATACAAATACATTTCTTGTAATAACTTTCGAAAACCCATCAACATTTTTAATTGAATAGCTTACAGAATAGTAACCATTTGTTGAAGTGTCTACATCTCCAGTAATTACAATATT
This sequence comes from Lutibacter sp. HS1-25, assembly GCF_004121075.1. GTDB lineage: Bacteria > Bacteroidota > Bacteroidia > Flavobacteriales > Flavobacteriaceae > Lutibacter. The sequence goes on along the minus strand of NZ_RHLN01000011.1, from coordinate 48,116 downwards.
TTCACTTACATCTTCTTCGTTTTCGGTAGCTATAGCACCAGGTTCAACGTATGGATCTCCATTATTTACAACATAATTTTCATCACCAATAAGTTCAATTTCGTTGTAATAGGTTATTCTTGAAACACCTAGAGTATCATTTTTATCACAAGAAATAAATGTGATAAAAATAAGTACTACTGGTATTATTTTATAAATGAATTTTTTCATTGTTTTTTATATTTAAGTTTATTTTCCTACTTTTTGATTCCACCAGATTTTCTCTAATAAATCAACTTTTTGACTAGGTGCGTTATTATTTCTGGTTAACACATTGTTTGGATAAACAGGAGCTGCAGGAAGGAATCCATTTGTTTTATCTCTACCATTTACAGAAATTGTTAAATCACCAACAGGGAATGCTAAATATGCAGCATTTCTATCACTTTTAATATCTATGTTGTTAACAGCAGGATATTTAGTTCTATTGCGCTCTAAGAAAGATTCAATATGTTGGTAATTAGCATTTGCTACCCATTTTTGCATCGCAATTTGTTTGATGTTTTCTTCCATTGTACCATTTACCCACATCGCATATCCAGAAGTAATAATTGTCATATCATCAATCTTATTTTGAGTTAAAGAAGCTGTTACTGCTTTGTCATAGTACATTTTAGCATTAACTAAATCGTTAGCTCTTGCATAAACTTCAGCAATATAAAAATTAACTTCCCAATCAGACATTATCATTAAATCCATATCTGCAGTATAAACAGTCTGGCTATAGTCTTCATCTTCGTCCTTTGTACCACTAAGACTAGAGTCTTCTTTAGAGTCAAAATCACCAAAGAAAGCACCTAAATGACCACCATCTGGAGCTTCAAATAATACATCAATACGAGGGTCACTATTTACTTTTAAATAGTCGATAAAACTTTTACATCCAATTACGTTTGTAGATAAATAATTTGCACCACCTGTAGAGAATTCTCTCATCGGGTGTTTTTTACCTTCTTTTGTGTCATCCCAATAAGTACCTGCAATTTTAGCAGAAGTATCTAAAAATGTTTTTGATTTAACAAAAGCAAGTGCTGTTCCATTGTTGTAATTTGATGTTTCAGATTGACGAATCATCAACTTTAATTTAACAGAATTTGCAAATTTCACCCATTGATTTAAGTCTCCTCCATAAAGAAAATCAAAATTTTCTTTAACACTTGCACTTGTTGGGTCAATTGCTAATAAAGCATCAATACGAACCATTAAATCTGCATAAATATCTTCACCTTTATCAAAAACAGGAGATTTAATACCTTCGTCACCTCTTAGGGCTTCTGTGTATGGGATATCACCCCAAAGATCTGTCATTATTTGCCAAGTAAAAATAGACATTGCTTCAGCAATATAATAGTATCCTAAATTTTCTGGATCCTGAGATAATGATTTAATTCTTTTTAAATCTACCAGTGTACCAGTTGTTAATCCTTGGTAAGCATTAGAAAAACTAGTTTCTTGATACTCACAAAGACTTTTAAATTGAGAGGCAGTGTAAGATTGTGTGTAATATTGACTCCAATATCCGCCTCCAAAGCCAAGATCCCATCCCATTAGGTTATTTCCTAATCCTACTTGTGCAGATGGAAGTAAAATTTCTGGCGCATCGGTTGAGCCGAGTACATCAGGATCTTGATTTATGTCTAAATATTCGCCACAACTCCCTGTAACAAACATCAACGCAATCAATGTAAATTTTAATATATGTTTTTTCATTATTTTATTTTTTAGAAATTAATACTTAGAGCGAAAGTGAAAGTTTCATTAGTTGGGTTTGCTCTAAATTCACCAAATTTAGCTGCCACATCATTACCAAATGTAGTAGTCTCTGGATCAATATAAGCATTTTCACCTGGAGTCCATAATAAGAAATTACTTGCCGTTAGTGAAAATCTAATAGTGTTAACATTTAAGCTCTCAATCATACTTTGTGGAAGATTATAAGCTAAAGTGATGTTTCTTAATTTAAGGTAAGATTTATCAATTACAGCATAGTCATCTCCGTTTAAACCACCATTGCTATAAAATGTATGTAAAGCTGTAGGGTCAACAGGAGTTGTATTTTCGCTGTAAGATCCATCTGCGTTTCTTTTTACAGAATTTGGAATAATAAATGGATTACGGTCGTTTAAAATACTTTCTGGAGAGCTTCCAGTCCAGTGCATATAATCTTTAGTTCCAGAGAACATATATCCTCCATCTCTATAGTCAAAAGTAGCAGAAAGAGATAAGTCTTTCCAAGTAAAAGTATTGGTTAAACCTGCTCTAAACTTTTCATTGATGTCTTTATTTAACAATTCTTGATCTGTAGTGTGTTGTGGTATTCCTGTACCGTCAACAACTGTGAATTCTTCACCGTTAATATCAACTTTTTCAGCAACAGCAAATTTAAATTGACCTAAAGATTTTCCTTCAATTGCATATATACCTCCAGTTCCAAATCCTCCTAAAAATACTTCACCAACATCAAGTTTTTCAACTGTATTTGTGTTTTGAGAGTAGTTCATATTTAAATCCCAAGTGAAATTTTCGGTTTTTACAGGTACAAGGTTTAAACTAGCCTCGAAACCTTTATTTCTTACATCACCTAAATTTGAAGTTATTGAAGTGTAACCAGTTGATGGATCAAGAGGTAAAGCAGCAATTAAACCTTCTGTAAATTTATTATAATAAGAAAAATCAAAACCTATTCTATTGTCTAACATAGAGTTTTCAATTCCGACTTCAAATTCAGTAGTAAATTCAGGTTTAATTGAAGAATTTCCTAAAACATTAGATGCTGTATAAGAGTTTACACCACCTAATGGGAAAGTTAGATCATCTACATCAGGAAATCCAGGGTTTGTTGAGTATCCAGGAACGTATCTGTCATAGACAACATATGGTTCAGGATCATTACCTGTAGAACCATAAGCAACTCTTAATTTGGTGAAATTAAAGATGCCAGTATTTACATCTTGATCTTTTAGGAAACTAGTAAGTATAAAACTCAATGTAGCACCACCATATGCAAAAGAATTGTTGTCTATTGGTAATGTTGAAGACCAGTCGTTTCTACCAGTAAGGTTTAAATAAGCGTAATTTCTAAAAGAAAAATCTAAACTTGCATAAAGTCCCACCAATCTTCTGTGATCGTGTGTATGGCTAGCTTCTGCAGGAGTTAAACTGTTGTTTAAATTGTAAAAACCAGGTACGTCAATAGAAGTAATTCTTCCAGTTAATGAATTGGTTTCTCTATCATTTACGTTTAAACCTACTATGGCATTTAAGTCAAAATTAGCATTTAAAGCTTGATTGTATTTAAAACTGAAATCATTATCCATTTGAGCTCTGTTAATTCTTTGTTCTGAATAATTTCCAGGAGTTTCAGAACTTGAGCCAAAGTTTGGAGAATCAGGACTAAATGCAATAATTCCTTTGTGGGTATCACTTGTACTTGTTTCAAAATCCCCACCAAATCTATAAGACATTTTTAAATTTTCAAGAATGTCAAAATCTAATTGAAATTTACCGAAAAATTTAAATTTCTTTTGTTTGGCTCCATCATTGTCTAAAATATAATAAGGATTTACACCATAAGGAGTAAAGTAACCATCTAAAGTATTGAATGGATTATTTTTATAATCTTCTAAATCTACAATAGAAATGTCATTTGCTATTTCGTATAAAGATTGGTGAACAGATGTGCCTTGTCCAGAAGGTACAGAACGCGTGTTCTCCAAACTGAAGTTTACAGAAGAACTAATTGTTAATTTATTGTAAGTATGTGACCCTCTTGTTGCAATTGTATATCTTTTGTAAGTATCCTTGTCAGAAGGAATAACTCCATCAATAGCCGATTGAGAAAGAGAAAGGAAGTAATTACTTGTATCACTACCACCAGAAAGAGATAAAGAGTTTTGAGTATTTTCACCATATTCATAGAAATCTCTAAATGTTCCATCTAAAAAAACATATGGTTTAATTTGTTGACTGTTGTTAATAACTTGTCCCCAAACTCTGTCAACTCCATCATAAGCAGCTCCCCAGTTTCCATTTTCATCAAGAGCTCTATCTCCGCTCCAACCTTGACCAAATTGAGTTTGTACATCTGGTAATCTTCCAACTTGTGTAACACCGTAAGAAGAATCAAAAGTAACATTTAACTTACCGCTTTTTCCTTTTTTAGTTGTAATCATTACAACACCATTCGCTGCACGAGATCCGTATAAAGCTGTTGCTGCTGCACCTTTTAACACTGTTAAGTTTTCAATATCGTGAGGGTTAATGGCATTGATACCAGAACCAAAATCGACTTGAGAGTTAAGGTTGTCACCAGCACGGTTTTGTGCGTTAGTTAATGGAGAACCATCTACAACATACAAAGGTTGGTTGCTACCAAAAGAAGAAGCACCACGAATAATAACGTTTTGAGTAGCTCCAGGTCCCGGTGCAGTTGAGATGTCAACACCAGATACTTTACCTTGTAACGCATTCATTGGATTTACCACACTTGCTTCTGTTATTTCATCACCATCAAGTGATTCAACGGCATAACCAAGCGCTTTCTTTTCTTTAGAAATTCCCATCGCAGTAATTACAACTTCGTTTAGTACCTCAGCACTTTCAGTCATTGCTACGTTTATAGTGTTAGACGCTCCTACTGTTTTTGAGATAGGATTCATTCCAATAAAGCTGTATACAAGAACATCTCCAGTCTTAGCTTTTATTGAATAATTTCCATCAAAATCCGTTTGTGTACCTGTATTGGTACCCTTAACTACAACTGTTACTCCAGGTAAGGCTCCGCTTGCATCGGAAACTTTTCCTGAAACAGTTTTTTCTTGTGCAAACGTTAATTGCACTGCCAACGCTAGTAAAAGCGTTAAAAAACCATTAAACTTTGTTTTCATTTATATAATTATTTGAATTAATCACGCCAAAAATCTTAATAATTTGTTAATAAACCAAACTTTTATATGTTAAAATCTTAAATAATGTTAAAAAAACATCAATATTTGTTAAAATAGCCAATTTATAGATTTTTATTAAGTATTTGAGTGCTAATGTGGTTATACCGTAAAGATGCTGAATAGTGGTAAAGGTTGCGTTAAGTTGTTAAATATATGTTAACTATGTCATTTTCAATTCTTAAGTTATAATTTTTTTGAAGTAGATTTAAGAGTTGTAAATGTAAATTTGTTAATCTTTATAAAAAGCCCAAATCAAATATATGAAAAAAGGTTCTAAAAAAATTTTAGAACCTTTTTTTGTTTTATTTCTTGTGAAATAAAATGATAAATGAAACAGGTTATTGATTAATATTTATCCCAAAATAATTTAGTTTCAGGAAGATCTCCACCAATAGCTGTTGCTGCTGCATTGTAGTTTGTAGGATTTAAAGTTTGTTCAACTACTGGGTAAGTATATCTATTTGGGTAACCAGAAACTGCTTCAGCTGCTGGCGCCATGATAGGAAAATCAAGAAGTCGAATAGATGTCCAAGCTTCAAGACCACGATTAAATAATGCCAGCCATTTTTGATTTCCAATAACTTCTTTCCAAGGTGTTGTAGCAGTGCTTGCACTAAGAACAGTAGCGTAATCTACATTTGGTTGAGCTAAATAGTCATCTACGTTTGATGCATTCCAGAATTCAAAAGAAGCTTTAATTGCTTTGTCATAATGTTCTTTTGCAGTTCCGCCAACATTAAATGTTCTGGCTGCAGCTTCAGCTAATAAAAATTCAACTTCAGCATAATCTAAGATAATACCTGGTTCAACAGCATTTTCAACTCGAGGCGTTACTTGTGAGTGAGCTGTAAAAGTTGCTTCTGTACCAATTGCTCCACCAACATAAGTTCCATCACTTGTTGGTAGGAAGTATGATGATATTCTGTAATCTCCTAAAGAATTCATCATATCAACAATTGTTTTAGCTGCAACAAAATCGTGTCTTCCACTTAAAACTAAATTGTCATGAATTGGATTTGTGTTTGGGTCAGCAGACAAATATATATAACCTGCATTGTCACTATTGCTTGTAAAAACACCAGAAGAAACAGCACTTTCAACTGTCGATTTTGCAAATGCATTATCAGTGTCGGCTAATAATATTCCCATTCTTAATTTTAATGATGCTGCAAATTTTTTCCAAGACATTACATCTCCTTTATAAATTCTATCAGCTCCATCAAAACTTCTCTTGCTAGTATCTAGGTTGTTAATAGCCGTGGTTAATCTTGTTATAAGAGCTTTGTAGGTGGTTTCACCATCATCATACTTAGGTAATAAATTGTTTGAGTCTAAAGATTCAGTATAAGGTATGTCACCATAAGTTTCAATTAGAACAGCATATGCAAAAACATTCAATATTTCTATAATTGCCAATTTATTTGGTTTTAACGCCTCAAGTTCAGGAGTTGTATAAGTGGTGTTTGTAATTACTTTAGCTGCTTCATCAAGATCTTTTAATACATCTTTGTAAAGTACACTCCAATGTGTGTCAGGTATTGATCTTGTAGTTTGATCGTAATTACTTTCATCGGTATAGGTTGTTTCTTGTAAATACTGTGACCATAACTTTGTGTTATTGATATTTACATTTAAATCAACCATTTGGTCTGCTAAATTTTTTTGAGCGCCCGTAAACAGACTCTCTCCAGGAACAGCTGCTGGATCTTTAATGTTCTGATTTAAATTTTCTAAATCAGAAGAGCAAGAAGCAAAAGCTATTGCTATGATAAATACTATTATTTTTTTCATCATTATATTTTTTTAAAATTGTAGTTTAATATTGAAACCAAAATCTCTTGTTGTAGGTAGAGATCCTGTAGAATATCCTTGCAAATTACCAGATGACAATCCAGACTCAGGGTCTGCATGTGGAAGATTTTTGCTAATAATCCAAACATTTGAACCAGTTAAACTTAGAGATATACCTGTTAAAAAAGTTTTATCTAATATTTCTTTTGTAAAATTATATGTTAGTGCAACTTGGCGAAGTTTAACATAGCTAGCGTCATATACAAAAGCTGAATTTGGTAATCCTCTTCGGTATCCAAATGCTCCATATCTGTTTGCGTTGATTCTAGTTTCATTAACAGATCCATCTGAGTTTACCCCTTTATTTATAAAACCTCCACCATCAGCAAGTGAATTTCTTACAGGGTTTCCAAGATCGTTTATAAATGCAGTTTCTTCATTCAATCCAGTAGCCAAACCATATGCTTGATCAAGAGAGAAAATACTTCCACCTTGTTGAATATCAATTAACATGTATAAAGAAAAGTTTTTATAGTTAAAACTATTAGAAATACCCATTAACCAGTCAGGATTTGTATCTCCAATAATCACATCTGATGTTGCAGTCTTTAAATATTCTCCGCTATTAGCATCAACAATTTTTTGTCCGTTTAAGTAAGTGTAATCTGTACCTTGAATTACGCCATATGGCTGTCCAACTCTTGCGTTAATTGTAATACCTTGTTGGAAATTACCTAATTGTAAGTTTTCAACACCTTCTTCTAATGAAATAACAGTGTTTTTATTTTTAGACCAGTTTACGCCAATATTCCAATTAAAATCATTATTTTGAACAGGTGTTCCTTGTAAAGTGATTTCAAAACCTTTGTTTTCAATTTCACCAGCATTTAAAACTTTTGAAGTATAACCAGTAGCTCTAGAAACAGGAACTCCAAATATTTGATCTATCGAATTGTTTTTGTAGTAAGCAAAATCAAATCCTAATCTATTGCGTAAAAATTTCATTTCAACACCTGTTTCAATACTTTGTGTTTTTTCAGGTTTTAAATTTGGATTCTTTTTGATATTGCCAACAGAAGTGCTTGGTGATCCTGGTGGTATGTTTACAACGTAAGTGTCGTATAAATAATCGAAAGGAGCACTATTTCCTACTTCAGCGTAGTTAATTCTAAATTTACCAAAAGAGATCCAGTCTTTATTTATTAATTTATTGAATATAAAACTACCAGCAAATGATGGGTAATAAAATGTGCTATGTTTTTCAGGTAATGTTGAAGAGTGATCTCTTCTAATAGTTGCGTCAAAATAAACTAAGTTGTTATAGCCTAATGATGCACTGGCATAAATACCATCAACACCAATTTTTTCTGCAACTTCAACAGGTAGCGGTAGTGGTCCAATACTGTTTTGTAATGAATATAGTTTAGGAACGCTCAATCCTCCTGCAGTTGAAGCGTAAACTGATTCGAAGTGGCTTCTTCTAATATTTGTACCAATAATACCTTTTAAATTGAATTTTTCGCTAAGATCTTTGTCAATGTTAAGCATTAAATCATAGTTGGTTTCGGTATTTTGAATGTTTTTTCTTCCATACCCAGAATCAACAGTTCCTCTGCTAATTCCAAAATCACTAGGTACACTTCCGTTAGCGCGTCTTTCTTCTTGTAGTTCAGAATAAGTATCAGTAGCTACTCTACCTGTTATGCTCATCCAATCTAAAATTTCATAAGTTAATGAAATGTTACCAATAAAACGATCTCTTGAATCTGTTTGGTAATTTTCATATCTAGTCCAATAAGGGTTGTCCCAGAAAATTGGTTGAGAACCTGATTCAGAAGATGAAGGGTTCCAAGTTACATTTCTTCCAGTTGCAAAATATTGCTCCCTTTGTTGTTGAATATCAACATTTGTTTGCCACCATTGTTTGAACATACCAACTATGTTGTCGTTATAACCTGTTGAATTACGACCTTTACCTCTTGTGTTTACATAATTTGCACTTGCTGATGCGGTTAGTTTTTCTTTAAATTTAAAGCTACCAGCCATTGTAAAATTATTTTTATTAATTGAGCTATTTGGCATTAAACCAGTTTGATCAAAATTTGTATAACCCAATCTAAAAGATCCTTCTTCAGAGCCGTAGTCAAGGGCGACAGAGTTGGTTAAAGTAACAGGTGTTTCAAAAAACGTGATAGGACCATTTTTTGCGTTTACCCATGGAGTTGCTTTTCTATAGTTTGGAGAATCAACATCAAAAGAATCCCATTGATAAACTAATAAGTTTGGGTCAAAGGCTGCACCATATGAGCCATCTTCGGTGTAAACTACTACTTGGTCGTCATTTCCATCTCCAGTAATGTCTTCAAGATACCACTGACTATTAGGTCCATCATAATAAGGACCATAACCTGCACCATATTGATTTTGGTATTTTGTAAAAGTACTTTTGTCAATATTTCCTACTGTTACAGCTGAGTTTATTGTTACGCCAAAACCATTTGACTTTTTCCCTTTTTTAGTGGTAATCATAATAACACCATTGGCGGCTCTTGAACCATACAATGCAGATGCAGCTGCACCTTTTAACACATTTATAGTTTCAATATCTTCAGGGTTAATATCTGATGCTGCATTACCGTAATCGTAATAACCACCAGTAGCTTCTGCCTGATTAGGGTCGTTACTATTTGTGTTGCTAATTGGAACACCATCAATTACAAATAAAGCTTGGTTGCTACCTGTTAAAGAGGCATTACCTCTAATAACCACGTTGGTAGACCCACCCATATTTGTGTTTGTTTTGATTTGAACTCCAGAAACTTTACCTGAAAGTGAATTTACAAAGTTTTCAGTTTTAACTCTCGTTAATTCCTCTCCGCCTACTTCTTGAGTAGCATAACCTAAAGATTTTTTATCTCTAGAAATCCCTAATGCTGTAACTACTATTTCATCAAGTAGTTGAGCACTTTCAGTCATTGCTACGTTTATAGTGTTAGACGCTCCTACTGTTTTTGAGATGGGATTCATTCCAATAAAGCTATACTGTAATATGTCACCCGTTTTAGCTTTGATAGAATAATTACCATCAAAATCTGTTTGTGTACCTGTATTGGTACCTTTAACTACAACTGTTACTCCAGGTAGAGCTCCGCTTGCGTCGGAAACTTTACCAGTAACAGTTTTTTCTTGTGCAAATGTTAATTGCACGGCCAGCGCTAGTAAAAGCGTTAAAAAACCATTAAACTTTGTTTTCATTTATATAAATATTTGAATTAATTATATCAAAAATCTTAATAATTTGTTAATAAAGCAAGTTATTATATGTTAAATTCTTAAATAATGTTAAATAAACATTAATATATGTTAAAATAGCCGATTTGCGGGTTTTGTATTGAGTATTTGAATGTTAAAATGGTATGCGAAAGGTGTGTTAAGTTGTTGTAAAGGCTCTGTTATGTTAAAATTTTAACATAATTTATTCTTAAAACGGGTAAGTTATTTTAATGTGGATTTTTGAATTGTTGATATTAAACGAGGTGTCGTAATTTGAGCCAACAGCGTAGCTTAAATTTAAAATTGTTCGTTTTGTGGTTAAAAAATAACCCAATCCTACTCCGTAAATTTGTGTTGTAGTTTGTGTGTTGATGTTATTTAGAATAGCTAAATCTGTGATGGTGTATAGGTAAGAGGTTTTATTTGTTAAATAATGATATTCAATTGTTGTTATGTTGTATTTTGATGTTAGGATGCTTTGTTCGTTAAAACCTCTTATTGAGTTGATACCGCCAATTCTGAAAAGCTCATTTTCAAATGGATTTGATGTGTTTAAAAGTTGGGTAGTTGTTTTTAGTAATATGGAATTTCGTGTATTTAAGTTTGCAATGTAGTTTGCTGATAATTCAAATATGTTTTGTTGTGTTTTTGAATTTTCACTTTTTCTATTGCCAATTAAAAAACCGGTATCAACATAAAATTTATACCTATTATTATATATCGATTTTTCTGGAATATTGAAAGTGTACGAAACACCTAACATTTTTTTTGTGAAGCTATTGGTGTTGTTGCTTGTGTTTGATGTTGATGATAGATTTGACTTTTCATTTGAGCCAGTGAGTGTAATTAGATTTTTTTGATTTATTTCGTGCCCCAACTTTATATGTCCGTTTGTATTTACATAAGAACTGTCTTGTCTGAAAATTGAAAAGCTGCCGTTAAAAATAAAATTGCTATTGAATATATATGGTGAGTTGAAGTTTAATTTTAAAGATGAATTTAAGTCTTGGGTGTTTTCCCAATGTATGCCAAATGATTCACCTTTGTTTAAAACATTGTTTAAATTTAAATCCAAATACCCATTGAACTGAATGCTACTTCTATTGTCTTCATTTGAAAAGCCGATAATACCGTCAAAATTACTATTAGATTTTTTTGTTAAATAAAGGTATAGTGAAGTGGAGTCTTTGGTAAATAATACTTCAGGTTTTTTTATTTGAGTTATAAAAGGAATTGTATTTATAAGTTCGCTTAGTTTGGTTAAATCGTTGATGTTAAAAGTTTCGTTGGTTTTGATGTTTAGGTAATGTTTTAGATATTTTTCAGGAAATTCAGGATATCCTTTAATTATAATATTGTCAACGGTTCTTTTTGAAGAAATATTTAAATTGAGTTTTGCTGATAGTAAATCATTTTGTTGCGAAATATCGCTTAAATAGATTGAAGTAAATGGGTGACCTGAATTTTCAAAATATTGAATTAATTGATAAATGGTATTTTCTATGGAGTTGAAAAAAATATCAAAATATGAATTGCTTGTATTTAAGGCTAGTTGCTTAAGTATTTTTTGGTCAATCGAATTTTCTGGATAATAAACTCTAATAATCTCTATTTTTTTATTCAGTGTAAATTCACAGTCAATAATAGAATCTTTTTCAGTTAATAAATAGGTGTTGTTAATGTAGCCTAATTTTGTAATTATTGTAGAGATAGAATCAACCTCATTTAATGCGCTTATTTTATTTGGGTGTTTCTTTATATAAGCTATTTTTTTTAAAACAGCCATATTAGTGCTGTCTTTTGAATGTACAATTAGCGTTAAGTTTTGAGCGAAAATTGTTTCAAAAGAAATAAAAAAAATGAATCCGAAGACTAAAAATTTAAGAATGCTTTTTAACATATAATTATTTACGGTGTGAAGATATAGATATCTATTTAAAAATCAATTATAAAAATAATTAAACTTGGTGTTTGGTTAACAAGAAATAATTTGTACATTTGCAGACTCTTAGAAAAGACCTAAGAAAAATAAAAGTAATTTATAACAAAATTTTAGTATGCCAACAATTTCGCAATTAGTACGAAAAGGAAGAACCAAAATAACTAAGAAGAGTAAATCGGCTGCTTTAGATTCTTGTCCTCAACGTAGAGGAGTATGTACACGTGTTTACACTACTACACCAAAAAAACCAAACTCAGCAATGCGTAAAGTTGCAAGGGTAAGGTTAACAAACGGTAATGAAGTGAACGCTTACATCCCTGGAGAAGGACATAATCTACAAGAGCACTCGATAGTATTAGTTAGAGGTGGAAGGGTTAAAGATTTACCAGGAGTTAGATATCATATTGTTCGTGGAGCATTAGATACTGCAGGTGTTGATGGAAGAACACAACGTCGCTCTAAATATGGTACAAAAGCACCTAAAAAGTAATTTAAAAACTTTAATGTAAAGACATGAGAAAAAGAGCAGCGAAAAAAAGAGTTCTTTTACCGGATCCAAAATTTAACGATCAGTTAGTTACACGTTTTGTGAACAACTTGATGTGGGATGGTAAAAAATCTGTAGCGTTCAAAGTTTTCTATGATGCACTAGACATTGTAGAACAGAAAAAACAAGATGACGAAAAGACATCATTACAAATTTGGAAAGATGCGTTGAGTAACGTAATGCCACAAGTTGAGGTTCGTAGCCGTAGAGTTGGTGGTGCAACATTCCAAATTCCATCGCAAATTAGACCAGACCGTAAGGTTTCTATCGCGATTAAATGGTTAATTTCTTATTCAAGAAAAAGAAATGAAAAATCAATGGCTCAGCGTTTAGCTGGTGAAGTATTAGCTGCTGCAAAAGAAGAAGGTGCTGCTGTTAAGAAAAGAATTGATGTTCACAAAATGGCTGATGCTAACAAAGCATTCTCTCACCTTAGATTTTAATAAATAAAGATGGCAAGAGATTTAAAATATACAAGAAACATAGGTATTGCAGCTCATATTGATGCTGGTAAAACTACGTGTACAGAGCGTATCCTTTATTATACTGGTGTTTCTCATAAAATTGGAGAGGTACATGATGGTGCTGCAACAATGGACTGGATGGAGCAAGAGCAAGAAAGAGGTATTACAATTACTTCAGCTGCTACAACTTGCGAATGGAAATTCCCAACTGAAAACGGGGAACCAACTGCAGATGCAAAAGGGTATCACTTTAACATCATTGACACTCCTGGTCACGTTGATTTTACTGTAGAGGTAAATCGTTCGTTAAGAGTTTTAGACGGATTGGTATTTTTATTTAGTGCAGTTGATGGTGTTGAGCCTCAATCTGAAACTAACTGGAGATTGGCTGATAACTATAAAGTTCCAAGAATTGGTTTCGTAAATAAAATGGACCGTCAAGGTGCAAACTTTTTAAATGTTTGTACACAAGTAAGAGAAATGTTAGGTTCTAATGCAGTGCCTATCGTTATCAATATTGGTGATGAAGAAAACTTCAAAGGAATTGTTGATTTAATTAAGAATCGTGCGGTAATTTTCCATGACCATACTATGGGAGCTACTTTCGATATTGTTGATATTCCTGAAGATTTAAAAGAAGAGGCTAAAGAATTACGTGGTAAACTTATTGAAGAAGTTGCTGCATATGATGAAAACCTTTTAGAAAAATATATGGAAGATGAAGATTCTATTACTGAAGATGAGGTGCATGCTGCGCTTCGTGCTGCTGTAATGGATATGTCTATCATTCCAATGGTTTGTGGTTCTGCATTTAAAAATAAAGGTGTTCAGTTCTTATTAGATGCTGTTTGTCGTTATTTACCTTCACCAACTGATAAAGAAGGTGTAAAAGGAATCAATCCAAATACAGAAAAAGAAGAATTACGTAAACCATCTGTTAATGAGCCGTTTGCAGCTTTAGCTTTTAAAATTGCAACAGATCCTTATGTTGGTCGTTTAGCTTTCTTTAGAGCATATTCAGGTCGTTTAGATGCTGGTTCTTATATTTTGAACAGTCGTTCTGGTAAAAAAGAACGTATCTCAAGAATTTACCAAATGCACTCTAATAAACAAAATGCTATTGATTATATCGAAGCAGGAGATATTGGTGCAGGTGTTGGATTTAAAGATATTAGAACTGGAGATACAATGTGTGATGAAAAACACCCTATTGTATTAGAGTCTATGAATTTCCCTGATCCAGTTATTGGTATCGCGGTTGAACCTAAAACAAAAGCAGACGTTGATAAATTAGGAATGGCTTTGTCTAAATTAGCTGAAGAAGATCCTACATTTACAGTAAAAACTGACGAAGCTTCAGGTCAAACAATTATTTCAGGAATGGGTGAGTTACACTTAGAAATTATTGTAGATCGTTTAAGACGTGAGTTTAAAGTAGAAGTAAATGAAGGTCAACCTCAAGTAGAATACAAAGAAGCACTTACACAAGAGACTAAACACCGTGAGTCTTATAAAAAGCAATCGGGTGGTCGTGGTAAATTTGCTGATATTCAATTTACAATGGGACCTGCAGATGATGATAAACCAGGATTGGTATTCATCAACTCTATTAAAGGTGGTAATATTCCTAAAGAGTTTATTCCTTCAGTTGAAAAAGGTTTCAAAGAAGCAATGAAGAATGGTCCTTTAGCAGGATACGAAATGGATAGTTTAAAAGTTGAATTGTTTGATGGATCTTTCCACGCGGTGGATTCGGATCAATTATCATTCGAATTAGCGGCTAAATTAGGATACAAAGCTGCAGCTAAAGGTTGTAAGCCAGTTATTCTTGAACCAATTATGAAAATTGACGTAGTAACTCCTGAAGAAAACATGGGAGATATTGTTGGAGATTTAAATAGAAGAAGAGGACAAGTAAATGCAATGGATGACAGAGCAGGTGCAAAAGTTGTAAAAGCAACAGTTCCTTTATCAGAAATGTTCGGTTATGTTACTACATTAAGAACATTGTCTTCAGGTAGAGCATCTTCTTCAATGGAATTTTCACATTATGAAGCATGTCCGTCAAATATTTCAGAAGACGTAATAGCTAAAGCAAAAGGTTAATCTCTAAATTACAAACGATGAGTCAAAAAATTAGAATAAAATTAAAATCGTACGATTACAATTTAGTAGATAAATCTGCTGAAAAAATTGTAAAAACGGTAAAAAGTACTGGAGCAGTTGTAAATGGTCCAATTCCATTACCAACTCATAAAAAAATATTTACAGTTTTGCGTTCTCCGCACGTAAATAAAAAATCTAGAGAGCAATTTCAATTGAGTTCTTACAAAAGATTATTAGACATTTATAGTTCATCATCAAAAACTATCGATGCTTTAATGAAGTTAGAATTACCAAGTGGAGTTGAAGTAGAGATTAAAGTTTAAGTACTTTAATTGTTGAAAGGCAACTTTCAATTACATGTCCGGAGCGATTGACGAAGGAAAAACGAAAAAAAATACATCAGGGTTGAAGTGTTTTTTGACCCTGTTTTTTTTGAAATAATAATAGAATAATAATAATTAAATTTAATTTAAATGTCTGGGTTAATAGGAAGAAAAATCGGTATGACCAGCTTATTTGACGCTAACGGGAAAAACATTCCTTGTACAGTAGTTGAAGCAGGTCCATGCGTTGTCACCCAAGTCAGAACTAAAGAAGTAGACGGTTATAAAGCGTTACAACTTGGTTTCGATGACAAGAAGGCAAAAAGCTCTAATAAAGCTTTAGATGGTCACTTTAAGAAAGCTGGTACCACTGCCAAGAAAAAAGTTGTTGAATTTGTTGATTTTACTGAAGAGTACAAATTAGGAGATGAAATAACAGTAGAATTATTTACTGAAGGAGAATTTGTTGATGTTTCAGCAAACTCTAAAGGTAAAGGTTTTCAAGGTGTTGTAAAACGCCACGGTTTTGCCGGTGTAGGTCAAGCAACACACGGTCAACATAACCGTTTAAGAGCTCCAGGTTCAGTAGGTGCTGCATCTTATCCAGCTAGAGTATTCAAAGGAATGCGTATGGCAGGTAGAATGGGAGGAAACAAAGTTACAGTTCAAAATTTAAGAGTTTTAAAAGTAGTTCCTGAAAAGAATTTACTTGTTATCAAAGGAGCAATTCCTGGACATAAAAACGCTTACGTAATTATTCAGAAATAATGGAAGTATCAGTTTTAGACATACATGGAAAAGATACAGGTAGAAAAGTTGAACTTTCTGATGCTGTATATGGAATAGAGCCAAATGACCATGCTGTTTACTTAGATGTAAAACAGTTTTTGGCTAACAAAAGACAAGGAACTCACAAAGCCAAAGAAAGAGCTGAGATTTCTGGAAGTACTAGAAAAATTAAAAAACAAAAAGGTACTGGTACCGCTCGTGCAGGTAGTATAAAATCTCCTGTATTTAGAGGTGGAGGACGTGTTTTTGGTCCAAGACCAAAAGATTATTCTTTTAAATTGAATAAAAATTTAAAAAGATTAGCACGTAAATCAGCATTAAGTATTCAAGCAAAAGAGAACAATATTGTAGTTTTAGAAGACTTCAATTTTGAAACTCCAAAAACGAAAAACTTCATTGCGATTTTAGAAGCATTTGGCATCGAAAACAAAAAATCACTTTTTGTGTTGGCTGAGTCAAATAATAACGTATATTTGTCATCGCGTAATTTGAAAAAGTCAAAAACTGTAACAAGCACAGGGTTAAGTACTTACGAATTATTGAATGCAAATAAAATAATCCTTTCTGAAAGTTCTTTAGAAGGTATTGAATTAAATTTAAGTAAATAGGTCTCGCAGATATGAATATTTTAATAAAACCTATTATAACGGAAAAAGCAACAAACAATAGTGAATTATTTAATCGCTACTCTTTTGTTGTGAATAAGAAAGCTAACAAACTTGAAATTAAAAATGCTGTAGAAAAAGCTTACGGTGTTACAATTAAAAGTGTTAAGACAATGAATTATCCTGTTCAACGCAATACAAAATACACTAAAAGTGGAATTGTACAAGCTATGAAAGGTGCTTATAAAAAAGCAATTGTTCAGTTGGCTGAAGGGGAAAACATTGATTTTTATAGCAATATATAATAAACAAAATGTCAGTTAGAAAATTAAAACCAATAACACCAGGTCAGCGTTTTAGAGTTGTAAATGGGTTCGACACCATTACGACTGATAAGCCGGAGAAAAGTTTACTTACTTCGAATAAAAGATCTGGAGGTCGAAACAACAAAGGGAAAATGACTATGCGCTACATTGGTGGTGGTCATAAAAAACAATATCGTATTATTGATTTCAAAAGAAATAAAAACGGTATCCCTGCAACAGTTAAAACAATTGAGTATGATCCAAACCGTACAGCATTTATAGCTTTGCTAAACTATGCTGATGGTGAGAAAAGATATATCATTGCTCAAAATGGTTTACAAGTTGGACAAACAGTAATGTCTGGTGAAGGAGCTACTCCTGACGTAGGTAATACTATGTTGTTAAGTGAAATTCCATTAGGAACAACTATTTCTTGTATTGAGTTACATCCTGGTCAAGGAGCTGTTATGGCTCGTAGTGCTGGATCATTTGCTCAATTAATGGCAAGAGATGGTAAATATGCAACTGTTAAATTGCCATCAGGTGAAACAAGAATGATTCTTTTAACTTGTTCGGCTACAATAGGTGTTGTGTCAAATTCAGATCATCAATTATTAGTTTCAGGTAAAGCTGGTAGAAGTCGTTGGTTAGGTAGAAGACCAAGAACTAGACCAGTTGTTATGAACCCTGTAGATCATCCAATGGGTGGTGGTGAAGGAAAATCATCAGGAGGACATCCTAGATCTAGAAACGGAATACCTGCAAAAGGATTCAAGACAAGATCTAAGACCAAAGCGAGTAATAAGTATATTATAGAACGTAGAAAAAAATAATTGATATATGGCACGTTCATTAAAAAAAGGACCTTACGTTTCTCATAAACTTGAGAAAAAAATACAAGTAAATCTTGAATCTGGTAAGAAATCAGTAATCAAAACTTGGTCAAGAGCCTCTATGATTACACCAGATTCAGTGGGACAAACAATTGCAGTTCACAACGGTCGTCAATTTGTACCTGTTTATGTAACTGAAAATATGGTAGGTCATAAATTAGGAGAGTTTTCGCCAACACGTTCTTACAGAGGACATGGTGCAGACAAAAAAAATAAAGGTAAAAAATAGTAGGAAATCATGGGAGTTCGAAAAAAAATAAGAGCACAGCAGATAAAAGAGGAGAAAAAGCAAGTAGCTTTTGCTAAGCTTACGGGGTGTCCTACATCACCAAGAAAAATGCGTTTAGTTGCAGATTTAGTTAGAGGAGTTGAAGTTGAAAAAGCACTTCAAATTTTAAAATTTAACGTAAAAGAAGCATCTATTAATTTAGAAAAATTATTATTGAGTGCCATTTCAAACTGGCAAGCAAAAAATGAAGATGCATCTATTGAAGAAGCAGGTTTATTTGTAAAAGAAATTTTTGTAGACAGCGCAGGAATGTTAAAAAGATTAAGACCAGCACCACAAGGTCGTGCACACAGAATTAGAAAACGTTCTAATCACGTGACTTTAGTCTTAGGAAGTAAAAATGTTAGCAATCAATCATAAGTAGAAATGGGACAAAAAACAAATCCAATAGGAAATCGTTTAGGAATTATCAGAGGATGGGAATCTAACTGGTATGGAGGAAGAAACTACGGAGATAAAATTGCTGAAGATTATAAGATAAGAGAGTATGTAAATGCTCGTTTATCTAAAGCAAGTGTTTCATCGGTAATTATTGAGCGTACGCTTAGACTTGTAACCGTTACTATCACTACTGCTAGACCTGGTATTATTATCGGTAAAGGTGGTCAAGAGGTAGACAAGTTAAAAGAAGAGCTTAAAAAAATTACAGGTAAAGAAGTTCAGATCAATATATTTGAAATTAAACGTCCAGAATTAGACGCAAAACTTGTAGGAGCTAGTATTGCTCGTCAAATCGAAAATAGAATTTCTTACAGAAGAGCTATTAAGATGGCAATTGCAGCTACAATGCGTATGAATGCTGAAGGTATTAAAGTTCAAATTTCAGGTCGTTTGAATGGTGCAGAAATGGCACGTTCTGAACACTACAAAGAAGGAAGAATTCCTCTTTCTACCTTTAGAGCAGATGTTGACTATGCACTTGCTGAAGCCCATACTACTTATGGCCGTTTAGGTGTAAAAGTATGGATTATGAAAGGCGAAGTTTATGGAAAAAGAGAGTTATCTCCATTAGTAGGACTTTCTAAAAAACAAGCGAAGGGTGGTAATGAAAAACCAGCTGGAAGAAAACCACAAACTCGTAAAAGAAAATAAATTTTTAAAATTTAGAAAGTAAAATGTTACAGCCAAAGAGAGTTAAATATCGTAAAGTACAGAAAGGGAAGGGCGCAATGAGTGGAAACTCAAATAGAGGTCACCAACTTTCTAACGGAATGTTTGGTATCAAAGCTTTAGAACAAGACTTACTTACATCTCGTCAAATCGAAGCAGCGCGTATTGCAGCAACTCGTCATATGAAAAGAGAAGGTCAATTATGGATTAAAATATTTCCAGATAAACCTATTACCAAAAAACCATTAGAAGTACGTATGGGTAAAGGTAAAGGTGCTCCAGAATATTTTGTAGCCGTAGTAAAACCAGGTAGAATAATGTTCGAAGTAGGTGGAGTACCTGAGCACGTTGCGAAAGAAGCTTTACGTTTAGCAGCACAAAAACTTCCAGTGAAAACTAAGTTAGTTGTAGCTAGAGATTTTGATAACGCATAATAACCGATTCAAAAAATGAAACAATCAGAAATTATAGAATTATCAACTGAAGAGTTAAAAGAGCAACTTGGAAGTTTAAAGAAGAACTATACAGATCTAAAAATGGCTCACGCTATTTCACCGTTGGAAACTCCGTTGCAATTGAGAGCACTTAGAAGAACTGTAGCACGTGTAGCTACTGAATTAACTAAAAGAGAATTACAATAATTGTATTCAGAAGTAAAAGATGGAAAAAAGAAATCTTAGAAAAGAGAGAATAGGTGTAGTTTCTAGTAATAAAATGGAGAAATCTATTGTTGTTGCTGAAGTTAAAAAAGTAAAGCACCCTATGTACGGAAAATTCGTGTTAAGTACTAAAAAGTACGTTGCACACGATGAGAAAAATGATTGCAATATTGGAGACACTGTTAGAATAATGGAAACTCGTCCAATGAGTAAATCAAAACGTTGGAGATTAGTAGAAATCCTAGAAAGAGCTAAATAATTATGTTACAGACAGAATCAAGATTAAGAGTAGCAGATAATACTGGCGCGAAAGAAGTTTTAGTAATTCGTGTTTTAGGAGGAACTAAAAAACGATATGCAACTATTGGTGACAAAATTGTTGTAGCTGTAAAAGCTGCAACACCTAACGGAAACGTTAAAAAAGGTCAAGTTGCCAAAGCTGTTGTTGTTAGAACGAAGAAAGAAATTAGAAGAAAAGACGGTTCTTATATCCGTTTTGACGACAATGCTTGTGTATTGATCGACAATACTTCTGGTGAAATGAAAGGGACTCGTGTATTCGGTCCTGTTGCAAGAGAACTTCGTGAGAAACAATTTATGAAGATTGTATCATTAGCACCTGAAGTGCTTTAATAAACTTATAGATATGAAGTTAAAGATAAAATCAGGAGATACTGTTAGAGTAATGGCAGGTGATCATAAAGGTGAAGAAGGGAAAGTAGTTACTATTATTCCTAATAAAAACAGAGCAATTGTTGAAGGTGTCAATATGATATCTAAACATACAAAACCTAGCGCACAAAATCCTCAAGGAGGAATTGTAAAAAAGGAAGCTTCAATAGATATTTCTAATTTAATGTTACTTGAAAATGGAGTACCAACTAAAGTAGGTTTTAGAATTGAAGGAGAGAAAAAAGTTAGGTTCTCAAAAAAATCTGATAAAGCAATTTAGAGATGGCTTATATACCAAGACTTAAAGAAGAATATAAGACAAGAGTTATAAAAACTCTTTCTGAAGAATTTAGCTACAAAAATGTAATGCAGGTTCCTAAATTACAAAAAATTGTAATTAGTAAAGGAGTTGGTGCTGCTGTAGCTGATAAGAAATTAATTGATTACGCTGTTGAAGAATTGACTAAAATTTCTGGTCAAAAAGCAATTTCAACAATATCTAAAAAAGACGTTGCTACCTTTAAATTACGTAAAGGTATGCCAATTGGTGCAAAAGTTACTTTAAGAGGTGATAAAATGTACGAATTTTTAGATAGATTGGTTACTGCATCTTTACCTCGTGTAAGAGATTTCAACGGAATCAAAGAAAATGGTTTTGATGGTAGAGGAAACTACAATTTAGGTATTACTGAACAAATCATTTTCCCTGAAATTGATATTGATAAAGTAAACAAAATTAGTGGTATGGATATTACATTTGTAACATCTGCTCCAACTGATAAAGAAGCAAAATCATTATTAACGGAATTAGGTTTACCATTTAAAAAGAATTAAGGATGGCTAAAGAATCAATGAAAGCCCGTGAGGTTAAAAGAAAAAAGGTAGTTGCAAAATATGCTGAAAAACGTAAAGCTTTAAAAGAAGCTGGAGATTATGAAGCGTTACAAAAATTACCTAAAAATGCTTCTCCAATTCGTGTACACAACCGTTGTAAATTAACTGGAAGACCTAAAGGGTACATGAGACAGTTTGGAATTTCACGTGTAACATTTCGTGAAATGGCTAACCAAGGTTTAATACCTGGAGTTAAAAAAGCTAGTTGGTAAAAATATAAATTGGTTTTAGGTTCAAAATAATTTTGAAAACCAAAACCGCAAATAAATAAGAATGATTACAGATCCAATCGCAGATTATCTAACAAGAGTTAGAAACGCAATTATGGCGGGGCATAGAGTTGTAGAGATACCAGCTTCGAACATAAAAAAAGAAATAACTAAGATTTTATTTGATCAAGGTTATATTTTAAGCTATAAATTTGAAGCTGACAAAGTTCAGGGTACTATCAAAATAGCTTTAAAATATGACAAAGAAACTAAATCTTCAGTTATAAAAAAGTTACAACGTATTAGTACACCTGGTTTACGTAAATATGTTGGTGCTGATGAAATGCCACGTGTTTTAAACGGGTTAGGAATCGCAATAGTTTCAACATCTAAAGGTGTTATGACTGGTAAAAAAGCTAGTCAAGAGCATGTAGGTGGTGAAGTTTTATGTTTTGTATATTAATAAAGAACTAAACAAAGATGTCAAGAATAGGAAAAAACCCAATAACTATACCAGCAGGTGTTACATTAGAAATTAATGATAATGTAGTTACTGTTAAAGGTCAATTGGGAGCGTTAACGCAAGAAATTAAAGATGATATTACTGTTAAAGTTGAAGAAGGATCAATTATTTTAGAACGTCCTTCAGATAGTATAATCCATAAAACTAACCATGGTTTATACAGAGCTTTATTAAATAATATGGTTGAAGGAGTTTCAAAAGGATGGACTAAAAAATTAGAATTAGTTGGTGTTGGATATAGAGCAAGTAACGAAGGTCAAGTATTGGATCTTGCTTTAGGATTTTCTCACAACATTATTCTTGAAGTTGCTCCAGAAGTAAAAGTTGAAACAATTTCAGAAAAAGGGAAAAACCCAATCGTAGTATTAACTTCATTTGACAAGCAATTGGTAGGTGCTGTAGCTGCAAAGATTCGTTCTTTCCGTGTTCCAGAACCGTACAAAGGTAAAGGAGTTAAATTTGTAGGTGAAATATTAAGAAGAAAAGCAGGTAAATCTGCATAATAATATAAAGTATTATGGCATTATCAAAGCTTGAAAGAAGAGTTAGAATTAAGCATAGAGTAAGAAAAGTTGTTTTTGGTACAGCTACTAGACCTAGATTATCGGTTTTTAGAAGTAACAAAGAAATTTATGCTCAATTAGTAGATGACAATACAGGTACAACGTTGGTTTCTGTTTCATCTAGAGATAAAGAAATTGAAGCTACAGGTTCAAAATTAGAAATTGCAAAAGTGGTAGGTAAAAATATCGCAGAAAAAGCAATTAAAGCTGGTGTTGAAGGTGTTTCATTTGATAGAAATGGATTTTTGTATCACGGTAGAGTTAAAGCTCTAGCAGACGCTGCAAGAGAAGCAGGATTAAAATTTTAGTAAATTATGTATCATAAATACAATAACGTAGAAAGAGTTAAACCTAGTGGGTTAGAACTTCAAGATCATTTAGTAGGAGTAAACAGAGTTACTAAAGTTACAAAAGGTGGTAGAGCTTTCGGTTTTTCAGCTATTGTTGTAGTTGGAGATGGAAACGGTGTAGTTGGACACGGTTTAGGTAAATCTAAAGATGTGGCTTCAGCTATTGCAAAAGCTATAGAAGATGCTAAGAAAAACTTAGTTAGAATTCCTATCATCAAACAAACTTTACCTCATGAACAAAAAGGTAAATTTGGAGGAGCAAGAGTATTTTTAAAACCAGCTTCTCATGGTACAGGAGTTATTGCTGGTGGTGCAGTACGTGCGGTTCTTGATTCAGTTGGAGTACATGATGTACTTTCAAAATCTCAAGGTTCGTCAAATCCTCACAACGTTGTAAAAGCAACTTTTGATGCTTTGTTACAATTACGTAGTGCAAGTATGATCGCTAAAGAAAGAGGAATTTCTTTAGAAAAAGTATTTAACGGATAAAAGCAAGGTACGATGGCAAAAATAAGAGTAACACAAGTAAAAAGTAAAATTAGACGTCCTGAAAGTCAAAAAAGAACTTTAGAGGCGTTAGGTTTACGTAAGATGAATCAAGTAGTTGAGCATGAAGCTACTCCTTCAATCCTTGGAATGGTAAATACAGTTAAACACTTAATTTCTGTTGAAGAAGTTAAATAACAATTTATAGAGATGACATTAAATAACTTAAAACCAGCTTCTGGTTCAGTTAAAAATCAAGGTAAACGTGTAGGTAGAGGTCAAGGATCTGGAAAAGGTGGTACTGCTACTAGAGGTCACAAAGGTGCTAAATCTCGTTCAGGATATTCTAGAAAAGTAGGATTTGAAGGAGGTCAAATGCCTTTGCAAAGACGTGTGCCAAAATTTGGTTTCAATAATATCAACCGTGTAGAATATGTTGGTGTAAACTTACATAAATTACAAGAATTAGTTGATAATAACAAAATTACTGACACAGTAACTTTTGATATATTAGTTGAAAATCGTTTAGCTCGTAAAAATGACTTAGTAAAAATATTAGGTTATGGTGAGTTAAAAGCAAAATTAAATGTAACAGTTCATAAATTTACAGCAACTGCAAAAGCCGCTATTGAAAATGCAGGTGGAACAGCTGAAACGTTATAATTTATAATAGATGAAAAAATTCATACAAACCATTAAAGACATTTGGATAATAGAAGAACTTAGAAATAAGATTTTATTAACACTTGGATTTATGGCAATTTATCGTTTTGCTGCTCAAGTTCCACTTCCTGGTATTGATATTACTGTTGCGCAAGCTGCATTAAAAGGTCAAACTAGTGGAGGAGGAATTTTAGGAATTTTAGATATGTTTACGGGTGGTGCCTTTGCAAAAGCTTCTGTTGTAGCATTGGGTATTATGCCTTACATTTCTGCTTCTATTGTAGTTCAACTGATGGGAATAGCAGTACCATATTTGCAAAAACTTCAAAAAGATGGTGAAAGTGGTAGAAAGAAAATCAATCAAATTACGCGTTGGTTAACAATTGCAATCACAATGGTTCAAGGACCTGCTTATATTACCAATATTTATCAGTTAATTCCATCATCTGCGTTTTACATTAGTGGATCAATGTTTTGGATTACTTCAATGATAATTTTAACTGCAGGAACCATTTTTGCAATGTGGCTTGGAGAAAAAATTACAGATAAAGGAATTGGTAATGGTATTTCATTATTAATTATGATTGGTATTATTGCACGTTTTCCTGCATCATTTATTCAAGAAGTTGTTTCTAAAGTATCTGCTTCAAATGGTGGTTTGATTATGTTGTTAATTGAAATTATTATTTGGTTCTTAGTAATACTTGTTTGTATTTATTTAGTGACTGCTGTTAGAAAAATACCAGTTCAATATGCACGCAAGACTGTTGCTGGTAATATTAAAAATGTTGCTACTGGAGCAAGAGATTATATTCCATTAAAATTAAATTCATCAGGTGTAATGCCAATTATTTTTGCACAGGCTATCATGTTTGCACCTGCTTTATTAGCAAGTTCAAATAATGAAACTGTAAAATCAATTGGAATTCATTTTACAAATATGTTTGGATGGTGGTATAATTTATTATTTGCTTTGTTAATCATAATTTTTAGTTATTTTTACACCGCAATTACAATACCAACTAATAAAATGGCTGATGATTTAAAAAGAAGTGGAGGATTTATACCTGGAATAAGACCAGGTAAAGATACCGGTGATTTATTAGATAGAATATTATCTTTAATTACTTTTCCTGGATCTTTGTTTTTAGCATTGGTTGCAATTTTGCCAGCTATTGTTATCAACTTTGGTTTAACACAATCTTGGGCATTATTTTATGGTGGAACATCATTGTTAATTATGGTTGGTGTTGCCATCGATACAATACAACAAATTAATTCTCATTTATTAAATCGTCATTATGATGGTTTAATGAAAAAGGGAACTAAAAGAAAATCAATAGCATAATGGCAAAACAATCAGCCATACAACAAGACGGAACAATTACAGAAGCATTATCTAATGCGATGTTTCGTGTAGAGTTGGAAAACGGACACGTAGTAACTGCACATATATCAGGTAAAATGCGTATGCATTATATTAAATTATTGCCTGGAGATAAAGTAAAGTTAGAAATGAGTCCTTACGATTTAACAAAAGCAAGAATTACTTACAGATATTAAAGTATAGAATACGATGAAAGTTAGAACATCAGTAAAAAAGAGAAGTGCCGAGTGCAAGATTGTACGAAGAAAAGGCAGATTATATGTAATCAATAAAATGAATCCTAGATTTAAACAAAGACAAGGATAGTTATGGCAAGAATAGCAGGTATTGATATTCCAAAAAATAAAAGAGGTGTTATCTCATTAACATACATTTTTGGAATTGGTAAAAGCAGAGCTAAAGAAATATTAGCTGCAGCAAAAGTTGATGAAAATACTAAAGTTCAAGATTGGACTGATGATGAAATTCATAACATTCGTGAACAAGTTGGAGATTTTACTATCGAAGGTGAGTTACGTTCTGAAATTCAACTAAGTATTAAACGTTTAATGGATATTGGTTGTTACAGAGGTATTCGTCACAGATCAGGATTGCCTTTGAGAGGTCAAAGAACCAAAAACAATTCTAGAACTAGAAAAGGTAAACGTAAAACTGTAGCTAACAAGAAAAAAGCAACTAAATAATAAATAATAGGCGTTAGTCACCTAGTGATTAGAAGTTAGATGAATCTGTTTGAAATAGAAATGTTTAGGATTCTAACAACTAAAAACTAACAACTGAAAACTAAAGAATATGGCGAAAGCAAGTACTAAAAAACGTAAAGTTATTGTTGAAGCAGTTGGTGAAGCACACATTACAGCTTCATTTAACAATATTATTATTTCACTTACCAATAAAAAAGGTGATGTGATTTCTTGGTCATCGGCTGGGAAAATGGGATTTAGAGGTTCAAAAAAGAACACTCCTTATGCTGCTCAATTAGCTGCTGAAGATTGTGCAAAAGTTGCGCACGAAGCAGGTATGAGAAAAGTAAAAGTTTATGTGAAAGGACCAGGTAATGGTAGAGAATCTGCAATTAGATCAATTCATAATTTAGGAATTGAAGTATCTGAGATTATCGATATTACTCCAATGCCTCACAATGGATGTAGACCTCCAAAAAGAAGAAGAGTTTAATAAATAATAAATTTTAACCGATAGGATTGTTTGATTATCGAAGGAAAGCCTTAATTCATAATCCCTATCATAATTAATTAAAAATGGCAAGATATACAGGACCAAAAACTAAAATTGCTCGTAAATTTGGCGAGGCAATATTTGGAGATGATAAAGCTTTTGAAAAAAGAAATTATCCTCCAGGACAACACGGAGCTAACAAACGTAGAGGAAAAAAATCTGAATACGCAATCCAGTTAGAAGAAAAACAAAAAGCTAAATATACTTATGGTATTTTAGAAAGACAATTTTCTAACCTTTTCAAAAAAGCATCTGCATCTACTGGTGTAACTGGTGAAATTTTGTTACAACTTTGTGAATCTCGTTTAGATAACGTTGTTTTCAGATTGGGAATTGCACCATCTCGTAGTGCAGCTCGTCAGTTAGTGTCTCACCGTCATATTACTGTAAACGGTGAATTGGTAAACATTCCATCTTATTCTTTAAACGCTGGTGATGTTGTTGCTGTTAGAGAAAAATCTAAATCGTTAGTAGCTATTGATGATTCTTTGGCAAAAAATAGTAACGTTTACGAATGGCTTACTTGGAATTCTGATACCAAACAAGGTAATTTTGTTAGTGTACCAGAAAGAGTTCAAATTCCAGAAAATATCAAAGAACAATTAATAGTAGAGTTATACTCTAAATAATTTTAAAGATACCAATTCAATTATGGCAATTTTAAATTTTCAAAAGCCCGATAAAGTGATAATGATTGATTCTACCGATTTTCAAGGTAGATTCGAGTTTAGACCGTTAGAACCAGGTTTTGGTTTAACAGTTGGTAACGCATTAAGACGTGTATTGCTTTCTTCACTTGAAGGTTTTGCAATTACTTCACTTCGTATTGAAGGAGTTGAACACGAATTTTCGACTATTCCAGGTGTTGTTGAAGACGTAACTGAAATTATTTTAAACTTAAAGCAAGTTCGTTTTAAAAAGCAAATTGACGATTCTGAAAGAGAAACTATCAATGTTACTATTTCAAATCAAAATCAATTAACTGCTGGTGATTTGCAAAAATATATTTCAAGTTTTCAAGTACTAAATCACGATTTAGTAATTTGTAACATGGAAAAATCAGTTTCGTTATCTTTCGAAATTACAGTTGAAAAGGGTAGAGGTTTTGTGCCTGCTGAAGAAAATAAAAAATCTGGAGTAGCTTTAGGAACAATTTTTACAGACTCTATTTTTACACCTATAAAAAATGTAAAATATGCTGTTGAAAACTTTCGTGTAGAACAAAAAACCGATTACGAAAAATTAGTTTTTGATATTACAAGTGATGGTTCTATCGCTCCAAAAGATGCCTTAACTGAAGCTGCAAAAATATTAATCCATCACTTTATGTTATTCTCTGATGAGCGTATTACTTTAGAAGCTGATGAGATTGCTCAAACTGAAACTTATGATGAAGAATCTTTACATATGCGTCAGTTATTGAAAACAAAATTAGTGGATATGGATTTATCTGTAAGAGCATTAAATTGTTTAAAAGCAGCTGAAGTTGATACTTTGGGAGACTTGGTATCATTCAATAAAAACGACTTGATGAAGTTCCGTAACTTTGGAAAAAAATCTTTAACTGAATTAGATGAGTTAGTTCATAATAAAGGTTTAAATTTTGGTATGGATTTAAGCAAATATAAATTAGACAAAGATTAATTAAACAATTGTTTTAATTAAGTTAAGATAGAATAGAAATGAGACACGGAAAGAAATTTAATCATTTAGGAAGACAAACTGCACATAGAAAAGCTATGTTTGCTAATATGGCTTGTTCTTTAATTGAGCACAAGCGTATTAATACTACTGTTGCTAAAGCAAAAGCTTTACGTCAATTTGTAGAACCGTTAATAACAAAATCTAAAGAAGATACTACTCACAATCGTAGAGTTGTATTTGCTTATTTGAGAAATAAGTATGCTGTAACTGAATTGTTTAAAGAAGTATCTGTAAAAATTGCTGATAGACCAGGTGGTTATGTTCGTATCATTAAATTAGGAAATCGTCAAGGTGATAATGCACCTATGGCAATGGTTGAATTGGTTGATTACAATACAACTTACAATCCTAATGGAAAGAAAAAGGCTAAAACTACTCGTAGAGGAAAATCTAAAAAAGCTGATGCAGTTGAAACTGTTGATTCTGGTAAAGAAACATCTTCAGAAGAAAAATAGGATACAAATTAATGAATTATAGTTCATAATATTAAAAAGGATAAACTTTAAACGGTTTATCCTTTTTGTATGTAAAAACAAAACTTAAACTGTTTATTAAAAATTGTGTCAATTTCCTTTTTTTGTTTTGTTGTAAAGTTTAGTTTTGCACAGCGAAAAAGTAAAACACTAAAGGGATATTAAGTGTTCTGTTTTTTTTTAAAAATAGAGTTATATACAAGTAAATTAATTTTAAAAATAAATAACAAATGAAATATTCACAACGAAAAAAGGCTATTTTACTTTTAGCTGATGGTACGGTTTTCGAAGGAAAATCAATAGGAACAGATGGAACGGCATTTGGAGAAATTTGTTATAATACTGGTATGACTGGTTATCAAGAAGTTTTTACCGATCCTTCTTATTTTGGTCAGTTAATGTTAACTACCAACGCACATATTGGTAATTATGGAGTAAATAATGATGAAGTAGAATCCGATTCGATGAAAATTTCAGGTTTGGTTTGCAAAAACTTTAGTTTTTTTTATTCTAGAGATAATGCACAAGGTTCTCTTCAAAATTATTTTGAAAAAGAAAATACATTGGCAATTTCAGATATTGATACACGCGCTGTTGTTAGTTACATAAGAGATAAAGGAGCTATGAATGCTGTTATCTCAACAGATACTGATATTGAAGCGTTAAAAGCAAAACTTCAAGCAGTTCCAGATATGAATGGTTTGGAATTGGCTTCAAAAGTGTCAACAAAAGAGCCTTACTTTTTTGGTGAGGAAGATGCTCCAATAAAAATTTCAGCATTGGATATTGGTATTAAAAAGAATATTTTAAGAAATTTAGCAAATAGAGGATGTTATATTAAAGTGTTTCCTTATAATGCTACTTTTGAAGAAATGAGTGCTTTTAATCCTGATGGTTACTTTTTATCTAATGGGCCTGGTGATCCATCACCTTTAAAAGATGCACAAAATGTAGCCAAAGAAATTATCAGTAGAAATTTGCCATTATTTGGTATTTGTTTAGGACACCAAATTATTGCATTGGCTAATGGAATTTCAACCTATAAAATGCACAATGGTCATAGAGGAATTAATCATCCTGTTAAAAATTTAATTACAGGTAAGGGTGAAATTACATCTCAAAATCACGGATTTGTTGTAAATAAAGAAGAAGTTGAAAAACATCCAGATTTTGAAATTACACATGTGCACTTAAACGACAATACTTTAGCAGGTATGCGTATGAAAAATAAGAATTGTTTTTCTGTACAGTATCACCCAGAAGCTAGTCCAGGACCACATGACTCGTCTTATTTGTTTGATCAGTTTATCGAAAACATTAAGTCAGCACAAAAATAAATATAAAAGCCACTAACTAAATTAGTTAATGGCTTTTTTTATTCAAAAAAACGAAAACGTTATCGTATAAATAGGTGCTCAAAATAAGGTGGTTTTACCTTTTTATTCGTAACTTTGGACAAGAATATAACTTTAAAAATAATAAGAAAATGAGTATGATTTTAAGTGTTCATGCACGTCAAATATTTGATTCAAGAGGAAATCCAACTGTAGAAGTTGATGTAGTAACTGAAAACGGAGTGTTAGGTAGAGCTGCTGTGCCATCTGGTGCTTCAACAGGTGAACACGAAGCTATGGAATTACGCGATGGTGGTAAAGATTACATGGGGAAAGGTGTTTTAAAGGCAGTTAAAAATGTAAATGACATTATTGCTGAAGAATTAATTGGTGTTGATGTTTTTGAACAAAACTACATTGATCAATTAATGATTGAATTAGATGGTACAAAAAATAAATCTAAATTAGGTGCTAACGCAATTTTAGGTGTTTCTTTAGCTGTTGCAAAAGCTGCTGCTAATGAATTAGAAATGCCTTTATATCGTTATGTTGGTGGTGTAAGTGGTAACACTTTACCTGTTCCAATGATGAACATTATAAATGGAGGTTCTCACTCTGATGCTCCTATTGCTTTTCAAGAGTTTATGATTATGCCAGTTATGGCTAAAAACTTTACTGAAGCTTTAAAAATGGGTAGTGAAATTTTCCATAACTTAAAAAAATTAATACATGACCGTGGTTTAAGTACTGCTGTTGGTGATGAAGGTGGATTTGCTCCAACTTTTGACGGTACAGAAGATGCTATTGAAACAGTATTAAAAGCTATTGAAAATGCAGGTTACAAACCAGGTGAGCAAGTAAAATTAGCTTTGGATTGTGCTGCTGCTGAATTTTATGTTGATGGAAAATACGATTACACAAAATTTGAAGGTGATAAAGGTGTAATTAGAACTTCTGAAGAACAAGCTGATTATTTAGCTGAACTTTCTGCAAAATATCCAATTATTTCTATTGAAGATGGTATGGATGAAAATGACTGGGAAGGATGGAAATATTTAACTGATAAAATTGGAGATAAAGTTCAATTGGTAGGTGATGATTTATTTGTTACTAATGTTGAGCGTTTATCAAGAGGTATTGAAAACAATATTGCAAATTCAATCTTAATCAAAGTAAACCAAATTGGTACTTTAACTGAAACTATTGCAGCTGTAAATATGGCTCACAATGCAGGGTATACTTCTGTAATGTCTCACCGTTCAGGAGAAACTGAAGATAATACAATTGCTGACTTAGCTGTTGCGTTAAATTGTGGTCAAATTAAAACAGGATCAGCTTCTCGTTCAGACAGAATGGCAAAATACAATCAATTATTAAGAATTGAAGAAGAATTAGGAAGTGTAGCTTATTATCCTCAAGCTAAAGCATTCAAAATTTAATTAGTTCAAAATTATTGAATTATTAAAAAGCCAAGTTTATTCTTGGCTTTTTTTGTTTATGTAACAATTAGAACATAAATCATAAATCATTCTTAAAAATACTTTTAAAATAGTGCGAATTAATGTAAATTCGCTACCATTATATAAATTAAATTTATACAAATTATAGTTATGTCAAAAATCGCAACTTTAGAAATTGATGGTAAGAAGTACGAATTTCCAATTTTAATTGGATCTGAGAATGAAGCCACTATTGATATTAGCACTTTAAGATCTGTTACAGGTGGAGTAACTACTTTTGACCCAGGATTTAAGAACACCAGTTCTTGTGAAAGTAAAATTACATTTTTAGATGGTGAGAAAGGAATTTTACGTTATAGAGGTTATGCAATAGAAGAATTAGCTGAAAAATCGGATTTTTTAGAAGTTTCTTATTTGTTAATTTTTGGTGAGTTGCCAACAACTGCTCAAAAGCAACAATTTCATAAGGATATTCAAAAAACAGCTTTAGTGGATGAAGATGTAAAGAAAATTTTAGATGGTTTTCCTAAATCTGCACATCCAATGGGTGTTTTATCGGCATTAACAAGTGCACTTACGGCATTCAATCCTAAAAGTGTAAACGTTGATTCTGAAGGTGATATGTATCGTGCAGTTTGTAAAATCTTAGGTAAATTTCAAGTATTGGTAGCTTGGACTTATAGAAAAGAAGAAGGTTTACCTTTAGCCTATGGTCATAACTCACTTGGGTTTGTTGAGAATTTCTTAAAAATGATGTATGAATCACCAATTGAAGATTACAAAGTAAATCCATTGGTTGTTGAAGCATTAGATAAGTTGTTAATTTTACATGCAGATCACGAACAAAATTGTTCAACTTCTACTGTTAGAGTTGTGGGTTCTGCACATACTGGATTATTTGCATCTCTTTCTGCTGGAATTTCTGCACTTTGGGGGCCACTACATGGAGGTGCTAATCAGGCAGTTATTGAAATGCTTGAAGCTATTAAAGAAGATGGAGGTGATTATCAAAAATATATTGATAAAGCAAAAGATAAAAATGATCCTTTCCGTTTAATGGGATTTGGGCATAGAGTTTATAAAAACTTTGATCCACGTGCTGTTATTATTAAAGAAACTGCCGAAAGAGTTTTAAACGATTTAAAAGTTAATGATCCAGTATTGGATATTGCTAGAAATTTAGCCGAAATTGCTTTAAATGATGAATATTTTAAATCACGTAATTTATATCCAAACGTTGATTTTTATTCAGGTATTATATACAGAGCAATTGGAATTCCGGTTCCTATGTTTACGGTTATGTTTGCGTTAGGTAGATTACCAGGTTGGATTGCACAATGGAAAGAAATGAGACTTAATAAAGAAGCTATTAGTAGACCTAGACAACTTTATACGGGAGAAACATTGAGACCTTTTGTTGAAGAAAGTAAAAGATAAAAATTTTTAAATTTAAAATATTGTTAAAACCTCATATTAATTTATGGGGTTTTCTTATTTTTACGCCAAAATATTGATAATATGTTAAATTTAAATGTTCATGATGAAACTTCTCGCCTTAGGTCTGTAGTGTTGGGGACAGCAATAAGTAGCGGCCCAATACCTAAAATTGAAGAAGCTTATGATCCAAAATCAATAGAGCATATCAAAGCTGGTACTTACCCTAAAGAAGCTGATATGGTAGCTGAAATGGATGCGTTCCAAAAAGTGCTTGATAAATATCAAGTTAAAGTTTACAGACCAAATATTATCAATAATTACAACCAAATTTTCTCTAGAGATATTGCATTTGTAATTGAAGATAAATTAATTATTTCAAACATTTTACCCAATAGGGAGAATGAAATTGAAGCCATAGAATATGTATTAGATGAAATTGATCCAAATTGTATTGTTGAAACTTCAGAAGATATTCATTTTGAAGGTGGCGATGTTATTTTATGGAATGACTACATTTTTATAGGAACTTATAAAGGTGCTGATTACGCAGATATTATTACTGCCAGAACCAATATGAAAGGGGTAAATTTTATTAAAGAATTGTTTCCGCATAAAATTGTAAAAGAGTTTGATTTGGTTAAATCTAATACCATTGCAAAAGAAAACGCCCTTCATTTGGATTGTTGTTTTCAACCAGTTGGAAAGGATAAGGCAATTATTTATAAAGGTGGTTTTAAAGATGAAAATGACTATAATTACTTGGTAAATTTATTTGGAATGGAAAATATGTTTCATACAACTCAAGATGAAATGTATCAAATGTTTTCAAATGTATTTTCTATTTCACCCGAAGTCGTAGTTTCTGAACAAAATTTTACCCGATTAAATGATTGGTTGCGTTTACAAGGTTTTATTGTTGAAGAAATACCATACGCTGAAATTTCAAAACAAGAAGGTTTATTAAGATGTTCAACAATGCCATTAATTAGAGATTAACAAATGACACAACAAATTACCAACACTATTTTAATGATTAGGCCTGTTTCATTTAGAATGAACGAGCAAACTTCAGTTAATAATTACTATCAAAAAGTATTAGATAGTTTGACTCCTGAAACAGTTCAATTTAGAGCCTTGCAAGAATTTGATGCTTTTGTTGAGAAATTGAGAGCAAAAGGGGTTAATGTTATTGTTGTAAATGATA
The DNA here is from genome assembly GCF_004121075.1 of Lutibacter sp. HS1-25. Taxonomy (GTDB): domain Bacteria; phylum Bacteroidota; class Bacteroidia; order Flavobacteriales; family Flavobacteriaceae; genus Lutibacter. The sequence continues at coordinate 13,440 of NZ_RHLN01000011.1, read as the reverse complement.
CTAAAGATACGGATACACCTGATGCTATTTTTCCTAATAATTGGATATCATTTCATCAAAATGGAGATGTTGGTTTGTACCCAATGTTTGCTGAAAATAGGAGATTAGAAAGAAGAGAAGATATTTTAGAAACCTTAGAAGAACAAGGTTTTGTAATAAACAATGTGGTAGATTATTCTTCAGCAGAAGATGAAGGAATATTTTTAGAAGGTACAGGAAGTTTATTGTTAGACAGGGTAAATCAAAAGGCATATTGTGCTTTATCTCCAAGAGCCGATGAAGATTTATTTATTGAATTTTGTGAAGATTTTGAATATACGCCAGTTTCATTTGTAGCTTATCAAACAGTAAATGGAAATAGATTGCCAATTTATCATACCAATGTTATGATGGCTTTGGCTGAAAATTTTGCAGTAATTTGTTTAGAATGTATTGATGATAAATCGGAACGTAATAATATCAAAGCTCATTTAAAGGAAGATGGTAAAGAAATTATTGTAATTAATGAAAAGCAAGTTGTAAATTTTGCAGGTAATATGTTACAAGTCTTAGGTGAAAATAACAAGCGTTATTTGGTTATGTCACAGGCTGCTTATCAATGTTTAAATAAGCAACAAATTGCCACTATTGAAAAGTATTGTGAAATAATTTACAGTCCTTTAGATACTATTGAAGCTTGTGGTGGGGGAAGTGCAAGATGTATGATGGCTGAAGTATTTTTACCAAAAGAATAATGTAAAATCATTGAAAATTAGTAATTTTAGAAATGCTTTCAAAAAAAACCAAATACGGCTTAAAAGCCTTAAGTTATCTAGCCAAACAGGAGCAACATGTTCCTATTTTAATTTCTGACATTTCCGAATCTGAAAATATTTCAAAAAAATTTTTAGAAAGTATTCTTTTGACCTTGAAAAAAAATGGAATTTTAGATTCTAAAAAAGGAAAAGGAGGCGGATATTATTTGGTGAAAAGTCCTGAGGAAATTAAAATTTCAACAATTATTCGTCTTTTAGAAGGTCCAATTGCAATGTTACCTTGTGTTAGTTTAAATTATTATAAAAAGTGTGACGATTGTAAAAGTGAAGAACGTTGCAATCTAAACATTTTAATGGCTGAAGTTAGAGATAGCACATTAAAAATTTTAGAAAATAAAACACTTGCAGAATTTAATTGTGGTGTGTAATAAATTAAATATATAAAAAAAGGTCTTTCATTTGAAAGACCTTTTTTTTGTTAAATTTTTTCTCGAACTGGAATTTTAATATTTAAAAATTCTTGTTTTAGACGGTTTAAATCATTGAGTAAGTAGTCTTTATTTTCTCCAAAAGTTGAAAATAATTGTTGATAATACTCAATACCATCATTCATGTTATTTTTAAAAGTATTTAAATACTTTTCTTGTTTTGCGTTATATGAATCTTTAACCTCATCAACTTTATTAGCAAAATAATCAATATACATTTTAAATTCTTTGATAAACATATGAGGACGATCATCAGTATCTACAACATTGATTTTGCCGTAAATATGTTGTATCATTTCTTTTAGAGTCAATTCTTTTGAATAATATGCCATATTTGGACCTGGACAAATTGCCACACCTTGATCTTCACCTTTTTTGTTGATATCATAATTTAAAAAGGCTGCATTGGCCAAACCTTCGCATAAACAGGTTTTGTCTGTAATTAGCTCATATTGTTTTGCATATTCTTCAGAGCTTAAGTTTTCCAATTTAACTTCATCCACTTTTTTTGAAATGAACTTTTTTGAAGCTAAACATAATGGCATCCCTTTTTCATCTAAACTTAACGCTAAGAATTTTTTAGGACAAGAGCTTCCTGGTTTGTTTTCAGCAATTCTAGCGTTTCTAATAATATCATTAGAACTTCCATTTAAACTGTTAAATGGTACACCCAATGGAGAAACATTGCTTAAATACAAATCTTTTTCTTTTGCTTTTTTTAATGTTTCTATAGTTTGAGCATCAACAGTAGTAGCTTCAGGAACCAATAAAAATGGTGTACCCCAACCAACAGAATCAATATTGTAATTGTTTATTAAATATTCATGCTCTTCGTTAGTTCCAACACCACCTTGTACAGTGATTAACAATTCTAAAGGAGATTCAGGAATATTTTTACCGTTGGCTTCTAATCCAGCAACTAAAATTTCATGAACATCACTTATCAAGGCTTCTTTGTGTTGTTTGAATTCTTCTAAAATAGGACCTAATAAATATCCATCAGAAGCAAAAGCATGACCACCACAATTTAAACCAGATTCAATTCGGTATTCAGAAACCCATAAACCTTTTTTTGCAAGGAATTTACCTTGAATTAAAGCAGATCTATAGTCACTTACTTTAAGTGTAATTTTCTTTTTTAAATAGCCTTCTTTTGTTGGAAAAAAGTCTTCAAAGTTTTCAAAATAGCTGTACAATCTAGGATTCATACCAGCAGATAATATAACTGAAGATTCTAAATTGCTATTTGCAAAACCTCTTAATGCAGCATGTGCATCGTTGAATTCGGTAGGAAGTTGTTCGTTTTTTACAAAGTTAGCTTTGTCTAACTTCGTCATAATATTCACATCAATGTTTCCTGGTTTTAGGTTGTTGTGAATCCAATGTAAAGCATCTTCTTTTAAATTGTAATTTGAAAACTTTTTGGTGAAATTTTGTTTTAGCTCTGAAAAATCTGGCAACATTTCCATGTATTTATCAAATTCACCACCTTTTTCTTCAAAAGTTTTTTTAAGATTTTCAAATTTCTGTTTTACAATAGTGTCAACTGTATTAAGGTATGAAGTAATTCTCTTAGCTCTATAATCTTCAACTTTGGTTGTAATTTCTTGATATGGAAGTTTAAATTTGTTCGAGTAATATTCATTCATTTTCTCAATTAAAAAATCATCTACAATTGAAATTACAGATGAAATACCATATTGGGCAACTTTAATTGGACTATCAACAGTATATGCAAGCCCCATTACTGGAATGTGAAATGAGTGCGTTTCAAATTTTTTTGTCATAATATTTAGTAATAGTTTGTGCAAAAATAAGTAACAACGAACTAATTTAAGTGATAGATGTCATATTTTATTTAAATTAATGTAAATATTAACAGAAAAAGCCAATTCAAATTTATAGAATTGGCTTTAAATGAATGATTTATAATTTTTTTAGTTATTTGATACGATACCTCCAGATGAAGTGTTTTTATCTATTTCTGTTGGATTTCCTTCATAACTAATGTTGCCTCCACTACTTGCATTGGCAGTTAGTATGCCCGATACATTTACATTGATAATTGCACCGCTACTTACATTGGTTTTAGCATCTACACATTCTAATTTATCGGCATTTATAATGCTTCCGCTACTGGAACTTGCAATAAAATTAGTTGTATTTCCTAAAATTTCAATATTTGCACCGCTAGATGATTCACTCTTAATTTCATTTGTATTCACAATAATTTTGATTGAACTGCCACTGCTTGCATCTAAATCCAACGATGAATTTTGAATGGTATTTTCTGTTTGAACACGAGCGCCGCTTGATGTTTTTATTTTTTCAATATCACTAGTTGTTAAATATACGTTACGTGCTTTTGTTTTGTTAACATTTTTTTCAAAATAAATATTAAGTGCATCGTTTTTAACTTCGGTAATTAATAAATCTATAATGTTATCATCTGCTTCAACTTTTATGTCGGTTTTATTTCCTTGAGTTAGGTAAACTGTAATACCTTGTTGTACTTTAATAGTGTTGAAGTTAGCGCTAATTTCTCTTTCTTCAGAAATAACATGTTTGCTTCCTTTTATGCCCGAAAGGTTGTCAAAAAAACAAGAAGTTGTTGTAAAAAGTAGCATTAAATACGTTGTAATTAATATCGTAATTTTTAATAAAGTTTTCATTTTTTCATTTTTTTTGTTGATTCAAAAGTATGTTTCAAACAGTTAATTATATAAAAGAATTGATTGAGTTGTTGTTTTTTAGGGTTCAACTGTAATTAGTTTATTTTAACACCATTTTCATCCACTTTAATATTCGCATTTTTTTTACCGTTATTGATATTTACTTCAACACCATCTTCATCAATTTTTAGATTGAATTTTTCATTTTTTTCTTTGTAATCATCTCCAAAAATTGATGAATCACAGTCTAAACATGCCAAACCATCAATGGTCATTTTGTAAAGGTGTTTAGGCATATTACGATCATAAATGTTTTGTACATTTTGAACATTGTCTAAATAACTTTTTGTTGAATTATCTAGATACAAAACTGTATTGATGGGTAAATAAATGGTAATATCAACCAATTGATCTTTAAATTTATTGTTGAAATTAGATAAAAAATAGCCGTTTAGTAATAAATTTTTGTCAGTAATATTGAATTCATATTCAATAGACTCTGCATCTTTATTTGCATTAAGCTTATTTTTACCAGTAGATTCTTTTCTAATTTTTATAGAAGCATTGGTTTTATCAGTAGATTTAATGTCTACATTAATTCTTGAAGAATACAATTTCTGAATCTCATTTTCGTAAACTGTTTCAAAATCGTACTGTCTACTCAATTCGCTTCTGGCAGATAAATTGTCGTCAGCTATCATTTTTATTGTAAGTGTGTCATTAGCAATAATTGGCAATTCTTCGGTTTGCTTAAAAACACCATCATAAGCTGTTTGTGACGCATAATTAATGCCTGCAAAACCCAAGCCTAATAATGATATTATCCAAATACCTAATAAAGACAATTTGGTTGTAGTGCTAAACGATTTTACATTGCTTGATAATATTTTTAAGCCAAGTAAAAACAAGATTACAAACGGAATTGCAATAGCAAGAAAAGCAAATGTTATTAATAACCAAGCAGGTATAACAGAATCAAAAAAGAAAGGAGGATAGTTTATAAAATCTTCGCTAAAACCTAACATTTCAAAGCTACCCCAAGAGAAAGCTGCTATAATTAAACCTATAATTGCAATTGAGGCTATAAATATAATTACGGCTCCAATTATTTTACCTAACACATTTAATATGCTTACTAAAATTGTTCCCAGTGTATCAATTATTTCATTTAAACCAGATTTGGTATTGCCGCTTAAGTTTTTTTTAAAATCTGAATTTTTTACTTTTTCAGAAATATCATTTACACCGTCTTTTACTTTAGCAGAAACATCTTGAAATTCTTCTCTAATTTTACGTTCAATATTACTTATGTTTACAGGTTCACCTTCCATTTGTAATTTTTCGGCAGTTGTTTCAGCTTGAGGAACTAAAATCCATAATAAAATATAAACTAAAAATCCTGTTCCAAAAAAGAAAAGTAAAGCCAGCCAAAGTAGTCGCATCCAAATGGCTTCAATTCCAACGTAATGTGCCAATCCGGCGCAAACACCGCCTAAAAATTTATCGTCAGTATCTCTAAATAATTTTTTATTAGAAGTTTTAGCTCTATTATAGCCAGTTTCATCCTCAAAAATTTCTTCATCAACTAAATAATCTTCAGGTTTCCCCATAATTTTAGTTATTTCATCAATGTCATTTTCATCAACAACTTGACGAACATCTGTGATTCTTTCAGAAAGCAATTCACCTATTCGGTTTTCAATGTCGTTTAAAATTTCATCTCTACCTTGTGGATCATCACTTAAAGATCGTCTTATGGCATCTAAATACAGCTTTAACTTTTGATAAGCTAATTCATCAATATGAAAAAAGATACCTCCTAAATTTATGCTAATTGTCTTATTCATTTTGGTTTATTTTTTGGTAGTTATTAGATTTACGGCAATTGTTAGTTCGCTCCATGTAGTGTTTAATTCTAATAGAAATAATTTGCCAGTTTCGGTAATTCCGTAATATTTTCTTGGTGGTCCAGATGTTGATTCTTCCCAACGATAATTAAGAAGACCCGCATTTTTAAGCCTTGTAAGTAAAGGGTAAACAGTACCCTCAACAACTAATAATTTAGCATCTTTAAGCTGCGATATAATTTCTGAAGTGTAAGCATCGTCATCTTGTAAAATGGAAAGTATGCAAAACTCTAAAACTCCTTTTCGCATTTGTGCTTTTGTGTTTTCTATCTTCATAAGTTTAGATTTTTTAATGCGTTACTATTTTATAAATTCTATGGTAAAAGGGTACTCATAATATTCACCCCTACTAGCACTAATACTTGCTGAAATAATTAAAATCATATTTAAAATAAAAACGGGTATAATTGCAATTATCAAAAAAATCAACCCCAATCCTAAAGTAAAAATTGTTATAGGAATTATTAAAATGGCCAGTATAAATGAATATAACATCAAACTCATTTGAAAATTTACGGCTGATTTTCCGTGAGCATCTATAAATGAGCTTTCATTTTTTTTAGCCATCCACAAAATAAGTGGAGCTATTATGTTTCCAAATGGAAATACAAAACCAGCAAATGTACTTAGCTGAATAATTGTGCTGTAATTTTTATCGTTTTGATTTGTCATGATTATAATACTTACTAATATCTTATGCAAATATATGTATAAAAAACAGTAGTATGCAACACATAGTACTGTAATTTAACATTATATTAACATTATTTATGGATGATATTAAATTGAAAATTTTAGCATTAAAATTACTGCCGTGTGTAAAAAAAACGTATATTTGGTATGAAATAGCATATAAATGGTAATTTTAATCTATCAAATGGTATTTCAAAAAGCAATAACATCAAATTTTAGACTATGAGTTTTGTGGGTATTTTAAATAAAGAGTTGTCAAAAACTGAATTATTAGCTTTGGTTGAAAAGCAAGAGCAAACAATTTACGCTTTGCAACATAATGATAGAAAATATGAAAATCTGTTTAATAATTCTTTAGACGGAATTTACAGAAGCACTCCTGATGGTAAATTTATCAATGTAAATTCAGCTTTAGTTAAAATGTTAGGTTACAATTCAAAAGAAGAGTTGTTGAAAGTTAACATTAGAAAAGAACTTTATGTTGATGATAATGATAGAAAAGAAGTTGTAGATCATTTTTCTGATACCGAAAAATTTAGACATAGACTTTATAAAAAAGATGGTTCTATTATTTGGGTAGAAAATCATGGTGAAAATATTACCAATAGTAATGGTGAACTTTTGTATTATGAAGGTATTGTTCGTGATGTTACCGAAATAAAAAAAGCAAGTGATATTCAAAAAGTACTTTTAAATATCTCACAAAATGGTTATCAGCAAGAAGATTTAAAAGCTTATAATAAGTTTATTATAAGTGAATTGGGAAAGTTGATTGATGTTTCTAATTCATACATTGCTTACTATAATAAAGGGAAAGAAACAATTTCAATTCCGTTTATTTCAGGAGAAGAAGCTGATGAGGAATTTCCAATTACCAAAACATTGACAGGTTATGTAATTAAAACCAAAAAGCCTTTATTGGTTGGTGCGGAAAAATTTAAAGAGCTTGAAGATGCGGGCGAAATAGAATTGGTTGGAGCAGCTTGTGAAATTTGGGCAGGTGTTCCGTTGATTGTTAATAATGAAGCTATTGGAGCAATTGTTGTACAAAGTTATGATGACGCAAATGCGTACAGTCAAAAAGATATTGAATTACTTGAATTTGTTTCGACTTATATAAGTTCTGCAATTGAAAAAAACAAGCAAATGCTTGAATTAAAAAAGTTTTCATTGGCAGTTGAACAAAGTTCAAATACCATTGCGATTACTGATATAAAAGGAAATATTGAATATGTAAACTCAAAGTTTATAGAATCAACAGGTTATTCAAAAGAAGAGGCAATAGGTGTTAATCCAAGAATTTTAAATTCTGGGACGCAACCAAAAGAATATTATGCTGAAATGTGGAAAACTATTTCATCTGGAAAAGTATGGAAGGGTGAATTTCAAAATAAATCTAAAAGCGGAAAACTTTATTGGGAACGAGTTGCAATTACGCCAATTAAAAATAGAGATGGAGTTGTAACAAATTATATGGCTATTAAAGAAGATGTTACTTTGCAAAAAGCTACTGATAAAAAGTTAAGAAAAGTAACAAATGAAGCTACTTTGGCAAAAGAAGTTTTAAGAAAAGTATTAGATAATATACCAATCAGGATCTTTTGGAAAGATATTGAGTCAAGGTTTTTAGGCTGTAATAAAGCCTATTTAACTGAAATGGGATTTGATAGTGAAGAGGAAGTTATTGGTAAAACAGATTTTGATATCCATCTTAAAAAAGATGCCGAACGATTTAGAGCAAGTGAACTTGAAATTGTACAAACTGCTCAACCAAAAATAAAATATCAAGAGGTTATAAACCACCCAGATAAAAAGCAATTTGTTTTAACAAGTAAGTTGCCATTTTTTAACGATAATAATGAGGTAATTGGTGTTTTAGGGGCTTCAGAAGATATTACAGAGCGTCTTGAAAATGAAGAAAAGTTAAAAAAAGCTACTAACGAAGCTATTTCAGCAAACCTTTCAAAGTCTATTTTCTTGTCTAATATGAGTCATGAAATAAGAACCCCGTTAAATGCTATTTTAGGATATTCTCAACTGTTACAAGACGGTGATAATTTAACAAAAGTACAATACGAAAATTTAGAAACTATAAATAGAAGTGGAGAGCATTTATTGGCCTTGATTAATGATATTTTAGATATGTCTAAAATTGAAGCAGGAAGAATAACATTAAAAGAAACCGACTTTAATTTTGCAGTTATGCTTAAAGAAGTGGAAGGGCTTTTTAAGCATAAAGCAGCTCAGAAAAACATAGAATTAACTACAATTTCTAAGAATTATATACCAGGAAACATTCTTGCTGATGAGTCTAAAATAAGACAAGTAATTATTAACCTAATAGGGAATGCTTTAAAATTTACATCAAAAGGTTTTGTTAAAATTACTGTTGAAGTTTTAAAAGACAACTTTATCAATGTTACCGTAAAAGACAGTGGTGTAGGTATTTTGAAAGAAGAGCAAGAAGCAGTTTTTAAACCGTTTGAACAAGCTCAAAAAGGCGCAAGAGTTAGTGGCGGAACAGGGTTAGGATTGGCAATAAGCAAAAAATTTGCCAATTTAATGGACGGAGATATTACCATTGAAAGTGAGTTAGGAAAAGGATCTGAGTTTAGTTTTACATTTGGATTTAAAGCAAGTGAGCAAGCTGAAAATGTTGAAGGAGCAGAAGAGTTAAAAGTGGTTAGTTTGGTTCCTGAAATGAAAGGTTTAAAATTAGCAATTGTTGATGACCGCCTTGAAAATAGAGATATATTACTTCAAAAATTTACCCCGCTAGGTTTTGATATCAAACAAGCTGAAAATGGGTTAGAAGCTGTAGAACTTTATAAAAATTGGAAGCCAGAAATTATATTAATGGATGTAGTAATGCCGGTGTTAAATGGCATTGAAGCAACAAGACAAATTTTGCAAATGCGTGGTAATCATGATGTAAAGATTTTTATTGTAAGTGCTAGTGCTTTAGAGTCTGAACAACAAGAGGTTATGGATATAGGGGCAACTGTTTTTATAAAAAAGCCAGTAAATTTTGTTGATTTATTAGCGCAAATGGTTGATAAAGGAGGCGTGAAATTTGTTTATGAGGTTAAGAAAAAAATTGAAATTAATTACGGATTGGCTTCTGAAATTCCGCAACATTTAAAAGATAAATTTATTGAAGCGTCAGAAGAGGGCGATTTTGAATTGTTACAAAATTTACTTGAAGAGCTTGAAAATGATTCTAATAAGTCATTTAAAGAAATCGAAGAATGTATCAATGAAATGGAATTTGAAAAATTAATTAACTGGTTAAAAACTTAATATTATGGAAAAAAAGGTATATACAATACTAATTGTTGATGATAATTCCAATAATTTGAAAGTATTGGCAGGTGTTTTAAAAATTGCTGGATATGAATTTAGAATGGCTAAAAGCGGTCAGCAGGCATTGAATGTTTTAGAAAAAACAACGCCCGATTTAATTCTTTTAGATATTCAAATGCCAGATATGGATGGATTTGAAACTTGTGTAAAAATTAAAGAAAACGAGGAGTTGGCTAAAATTCCTGTCATTTTTTTAACAGCAAATACAGACTCAGAAAGTGTAAATAAAGCTTTTAAATCGGGTGGTGTAGATTTTGTTACAAAACCATTTAATTCTGAAGAGCTTTTGGCAAGAATTCAAACTCACATTACTATTAAAGTGCAATCGGAAGAATTGGTGAGACAAAATGCAGCAAAAGATAAATTTTTCTCAATAATATCTCACGATTTAAAAAATCCGTTGGCTAATATTATTGGATTTGCAGAATTGATAAAAGATAGTAGTCACGAGCTTGATCCTGAAAAATTAGAGATGTTTGTTGGTTATATTCATAATTCGGCACTTTTTACGCTTGAAATTTTAGAAGATTTGTTGGATTGGGCAAGAATTCAAATGGGAAGTTTAAAATCTGTGAAAAATAAATTTAACCTAAGTAATTTATTGTTAAACAATATTGAAGGTCATTTTCCTCAAGCTTTGGCAAAAAGTATTGATTTTCAATCTAATTTTGATGAAAATATTATAATTAATGCAGATGAAAGAATGATAACAGCAGTTGTTAGAAATTTAATTTCAAATGCCATTAAGTTTACTCCTAAGGGTGGGCATATTTCAATTTCAACAAGAGAGAAAATAATTAATAATAAAAGAATGATTGAAACTGAAATTAGAGATACAGGAATAGGAATAAATAAAGAAAACTTGACTAAACTTTTTCAAATTGAACAAAACTACAATTCTAAAGGAACCAATAATGAAACTGGTACAGGTCTGGGTTTAATTTTATGTAAAGAATTTATAAATCAAAATAATGGTAGTATAAGAGTAGAAAGTGAACCTGCTGTTGGAAGTAGTTTTATATTTGATTTAGAATGTGCTTAAGTTGATAAAAACAAATAAGCAATGAGTATTTATATGTTTTCTTTTTATACATTGACCTCAAATTGGTAAATATGGAGGTTACTGTAAGTAAAATGAATCGTTTTTTAATGTTTAAATTGCCATCGGCTTATTTGTGCGGTGTTAGGTTAAAAACGATAGATAACAATAAAGCGGTTGTTACCGTAAAGTATAAATGGCTAAATACAAACCCATTTAAGTCTATGTATTTTGCTGTTCAATCTATGGCTGCCGAACTTTCTACAGGCGCTTTGGTTATTAAAAAAATTAAGGAAAGCAATAGAAATATAGCGATGTTAGTTACCAGTCACTCTGGTGATTTTACAAAAAAAGCCATTGGGACAATTAATTTTACGTGTAATGATGGTGATTTGATAAATGAAGCTTTACAAAAAACCATTGAAACTGGCGAAGGACAAACTATTGTTATGAAATCTGTTGGTGTTAATGAAAATGGTGAGCAGGTTTCTGCATATAAGTTTGAATGGAGTGTAAAGTTACGAAGTTAAGAGACTTTGTAAGGTTGAGTTTAGTTGTTTCTTGTCAATTGCAGTGATTGCATTCTGCAAAAAAAATTTTCCAATTTTAACGAAACTTGCGCTAGGGATAGCAGCGGCATCCTTTTTTACAATGTAACTTTGTGGAATTGTAAAAAAGATATAGCGTATAGCCCGACCTTTAGGTAGCGCCCAATTAATTAGTTTCAAAGTTTAAAGTCTGAAAGCTATAAGTCCAAAAAGTGTATTGATAATAATAGACACGTTTGTTATAAACGTAAAAATTTAATCTTCCATTTTTTTTAACTCTGTATAATTTTTGTTGAGTTTTTTTAATAAAATACCATAAATAATTTTGTAGTATAGCCATAGTAAACCGCACATAATAAATAGTGTTGCGGTTTGAATTGCAATGTATAAGTAGAGAAATAGGTCTGGATCTAAATCTTTTATTTTTAAACCCAATGAATTTATTAATAATGTTGGGTTAGAAAGCATGATAACATTTAATACTACTGAAATAATTACATATAATACAATGTTGTAGTACACGTAACAATTGACTGTTTTGCGTGTTTTAATAATTTTTTGCATTAATATGTTGGTAGAATCGCACACTGAAATTGATTTGAAGTTTTTATAAAACAGGTAAATAAAAACGGATAATATAATATAGTGTGCAACCTGTGATATTTGTAAAAATGTTTTTAAATGAAACTGCTCGTAAATATCTAGATAACTTTCGGGTATTAAAAGGTTTAAGCTTGTCCAAAAAATAAATTCGACAATGCATATCACAAAAATCCATTTTACAATAGAGGAAGATTTTTTATGAATTAAAGCATAAATATCGTTGTATGTTACTTTTGGAAAATCGTTGGTACGCTTATTCCAATCTTTCTTTAATAAGTCTAATTCCTTCATTATTATGGATTTAGTATTGTTTTTAAGCGTGTTTTAATTCTGTTCATTTTTACGCGTGCATTTACTTCTGAAATACCCAATGTTTCTGAAATTTCTTTATAATTTTTATCTTCTAAATAAAGAAAAATTAGTGCTTTTTCAATGTCAGATAGTTGGTAAATTGCTTTGTACATTAATGTTAATTGTTCTTCTTCAGTAGCGTCATACTCGGTTGATTCAATTTTATGTAAAACTGTTTCAAAATCTTGTGTTTGTATGGTTCTTTTTGATTTTCGATACAGTGTTATTGCAGTGTTTAAACCAATTCTATACATCCAGGTGCTTAATTTAGATTCGCCTCTAAACTTTGGATATGCTTTCCAAAGTTGAATTGTAATTTCTTGAAATAAATCGTTATGCGCCTCTTGATTGTTGGTGTAGATACGGCAGACCTTGTGAACAATATTCTGGTTTTCTTGAAATTCTTCAATAAATTTATGTTCAAGGTCTTTGGTCACTTTCCAATATTAAGTTCAAATGATAAGTTGTGTAAAAAAGCAATTTGTTACAAATTTATCAAAAAAAAGAAGCCGTCTCATAACCTGAGGCGGTTTTTTTATTAAATGATTTGTATAAAAACCGGTCATTTTGTATCTTTAGGTGTTGATAATCAAAGATATGAATACAAATTTTCAATCCTATAATCAACAGCAAAATTGGCTTTTTCCACCTTCTATTGAAGAGCTTATTGCTGATGATCATCCTGTTCGAATAGTCAATGGAATAGTTGAGCAACTCGACTTAAGTTTGCTGGTAGAAGAATATAGTAAAGAAGGAAAACCAAGTTACCATCCAAAAATGATGCTCAAGGTAATGGTCTATGCCTATATGGATAATACCTATTCTAGCCGTAAGATAGAAAAGGCAATGCGAGAGAACATCAACTTTATGTGGCTTGCTGCGCAACAAGTTGCTGACCATAATACTATTGCACGTTTTCGCAGTAAAAAACTGAAGACTATTTTTAAAGACATTTTTAAACAAGTTGTTTTACTTTTAGCAGAAGAAGGACTTGTCACCCTCAAAGAAGTATTTACAGATG
>NZ_RHLN01000010.1 GCF_004121075.1 Lutibacter sp. HS1-25 | reverse complement strand
AAAAAAGCTACTAAACTTTTTTGCTCTATACCTATTGTCGCTATCTTTAATTTTAGTAAATAAGTTTCGCTGAATTGCTTTTATTACAAGCCAAATAATTACAAGACATACAATTATTACCAATGTTTTTTGGATAGTAGGCTCAAGTAAAAAAAATTTGATTTGATCTTCCATAACATCTCAATTTATTAGTTTTTAAAATCAAGTTGACTGCTTACTTAAGTGTAAATTTACTAAATAAGATGCACTACTTTTAATTGCACAATATACCTAACTAATAACTACACACTATAAATTTACAACTAAACTGGGAATATATTTAAATTAACAGTCATTAATAGCTGCCTACTGTATATAAAAAAACAAGAAATTAACCTTTTAAATCATCAAAAACAATCAACTAACTATCAGTCACTTGTTAAATCATATGGTTTTGTACAGAAAATTAAGTAAATAATCCCCGGGGCAAGCCCACGGGGCATTATTATTAGAATAAATTTAGCTGTGAATCCTTATGTAAAACGTCATATTCATCTTCTAGCCCTTGATTCTTTACATACGCCGCTATAATTTTTTCATTACCATGGCGCCCAACCGTATTAACATAAAAACCACTTCCCCAGAATGAACCACCCCATAAGGCACGTTTTACACCTGGTGCTTTTAAAAATATCTCCCGTGCTGTGATGCTTTTTATGGTTCTGGCAATTTTTGTTGGACTGTAGGTCGGAACGCTCTGAATTAAAAAATGTACATGGTTTTTGTCTGTTCCTATTTCCAAAAAATGTATTTCGTATCTATCTTGAATATCTAAACACGTCTTTTTTAAAATCCTATCCACTTTTGGACTTAGAACTAATCGACGATACTTTGTTGAACATACTAGATGATACAAAAGAAGTGAAACATTGTGGCGCTTATGGATGTGAATACTTGAGCTCATGCTCAAAGATTACTGTTTTTTTCGTACGAGGCAAGCCTCGAGGTATTAAACCCGATTGAGAATAAAAAAAGGGTCCATCTTTATAAAAAAGATAAACCCTCGTTTTTTTAGTTTAAACACTTCTTTAAAAGTGTTAAAAATATTTACATTGCTAATTTGTAAATTTCAATAGCATCTTTTACGGTAACGTCTCTTGGATTACCTCCAGTACATACATCGTTAATGGCATTGATTGCCATTGCTTCAAAATCTTCTTCTTTTACACCCAATTCTTTCAATCCTGAAGGAATTCCAACAGCTAAAGATAATTTTTTGATAGCCTCAATTGCTGCATTTGCACCTTCTTCATCACTCATATCTAATACTGCAACACCCATTGCTCTGGCAACTTTCTTTAATTTATTGGCACAAGCTGGGATATTGAATTTTTCAACGTGTGGTAATAATACTGCATTTGCAACACCATGAGGTAAATCATACATACCACCTAATTGATGAGCCATTGAATGAACAAAACCTAAACCAGCATTTGAAAATGATTGACCTGCAATAAATTGCCCCCAAGCCATTTTGCTTCTAGCTTCAATATCGCTACCATTTTTAACGGCTTTTTCTAAACTAGATGAAATCAATTTTATAGCCTCTAATGCTAAAGCATCAGACCAACCAAAAGCTCCTTTAGTTACATATGCTTCAATAGCATGTGTTAAAGCGTCCATTCCCGTTGCAGCAGTTAAATCTGCAGGTTTCCCTAACATTAATTCTGGATCGTTTACAGCAATAGAAACCAAACAGTTTTTATCTACCATTACCATTTTAACACGACGTTTAACATCTGTTATCACATAATTTATGGTTACTTCACTTGCTGTTCCAGCAGTAGTATTGATTGCAACAATTGGCAATGATTTATTTTTAGATTTGTGAATTCCTTCAAAATCTTCAATATTACCAGGATTTGTTGCTAAAATTCCGATAGCTTTACCACAATCTTGTGGAGAACCACCTCCAAGTGTTAAAATAAAATCACAGTTATTCTCTTTTAACAAACTTAAACCTGCTTTTACATTTTTAACTGTAGGGTTTGGTTTAACTTCATCTAATGTAACACAATCAATTCCAGCTTCTTTTAAAACATCTAAAACTTTTTGTGCCACTCCAATTTTTACCAAAACTTTGTCGGTTACAAATAAGGCTTTTTTGTACGACAAATCTTTTAACTCTTCTCCTAAATCTTTTAAAGCACCTGGACCTATTAAGCTTAATGGTGGTAAGTATATTCTTCTACTTTGTAACATTATTTTAATTTTATTTTGATTGATATTTATTGTTTTCTTAGATATATTTTTATTTAAAAGCTACTTGATAGCAACCTATAGTTTCCCAATAATTTATACGTTTATTAAAATTGGAATATTTTATTATTACCCTATAATTTGTTCAACAAAAGAGATACGTACAAACTTATTTTTCTCTATTAAATTGAATCAGAAATTGAATTAAATTAAAATATAAATAGCTTATTTTTTTCTTTACAACCACTTATATTGAAGGGTTTTTACAGTTATCAAAATTAAAACTAATTGATCTTAATTCTATCCTGTACTATAAGGTAATTGGCGATTTTTATAACATTTTTGAAAGGGTTTTTTATATAAAATAAAAATCTCAGAGGGGTTACCTCTGAGATTTAAAATTTAAGCTATTTAAAACTATTATATTTTAATAATATTTAGCGTATACAACTCTTGTATGTAAGTATTCTTCCATACCATGTTTTCCATCTGCTCCACCAATACCAGATTTTTTCCAACCAGCGTGGAATCCTTGAATGGCTTCAAAATGCTCTCTATTTACATAAGTTTCACCAAAATGCAAACCATTAGTTGCACGCATAATGTTATTATAATTTTCAGAGAATATTGATGATGTTAATCCAAACTGACAATCGTTAGATAAAGCAATAGCTTCTTCTAATGTGCCAAATTTCATAATTGGTAATACAGGGCCAAACACTTCTTCTTGAATAATTTCCATTTGTTGCGTACAATTGGTTAAAAGTGTTGGTTCGTAGAAATAACCACGATCAAATCTTTCAGGTCTTTTACCACCTAAAATTACTTCAGCACCTTCTTTTTTAGCAAACTCAACCATTTCAGTAATCTTATCTACTTGAGATTTAGACACCAAACTACTCATATCTGCATTTACGCCAGTTAAAGCATCTTCAATAGTAACTTGACTCATTTTTTTAGTAATCATTTCTACAAATTGATCGTAGATACTATCTTCAACATAGACTCTTTCAGCACAGTTACAAACTTGTCCACTAAAAATTACTTTTGATGAAACTATTGAATTAACAGCCAAATCTAAATTAGCATCAGCACATACAATTGCAGGTGCCTTACCACCCAATTCTAATGATACTTTTGTAATATTTTCAGCTGCTGCAGCAATAATTTGTTGACCTGCAGATACACTACCTGTTAAACTAATGATACCAGTGATAGGACTTTTAGAAAGTGCATTACCAACAGTTCTACCTGCTCCACATACAAAGTTTAAAACACCTGGAGCCAATCCAATATTTTGAATTAATTCCGCAAATTCCATAATGGTATTTGGTGCTTCAGAACTAGGTTTAATAACACAAGTATTTCCTGTAATTAATGATGCTGCAACTTTACGAGCCATTACAAAAAATGGGAAATTCCAAGGACAAATACCTACAGCCACTCCAATTGGAACTTTGTGTAAATAAATATGTTCTTTTTCTCTATCACTTTGGATAATTTCTCCTTCAATTCTTCTTGCCCAAGCAGCATTATAATCAAAATAATCAGCAGTTACATCAATTTCTACTTGAGCCAATCCAATAACTTTAGCTTGTTCTTTTGAAAGAGTTTCAGCTAAAAAAATTCGATTTTCTCTAATAACAGTTGCCATTTTATGCAAAAACGAAGCTCTTTGTATTGCTGGCAAAGCTTCCCATTTTGGTTGAGCATCTTTAGCAGCTTCAAGTGCATTGTCTGCATCTTCAACTGTTCCTGTTGAAATTGTACTAATAACTTCCTCAGTACAAGGGTTTAAAATTTCTATAACTGATGTCGCTTTAGAATCAATAAACTGTCCGTTGATAAATTGTTTATAATGTTTCATGTTTGGTTTTATTTTTAATTAATAGTTTATTTACTTTTTTTCTAAGACAAGAATTTCTTTCTTAAATCTTCAACTTGTTCGTCATTTATTGGCACCATCTCCCCTAATGAACTACCTAACACAACAGATTTTGCGCTAAATTCTGCAACTTCTAAATAATCGAACGTTTGTAATAATTTATTTCCAGTGATAATTACTGAATCGTTTTCTACAATTAAAGCCGTAGTACAGTTGTTTAAAACCTGAGAGCTTGCATTGTCATAATACGCTCCAAATTTAACTTTAGGAATATCTTGTAAGAAAATCCAACTTTCTGGAATTGTACGTACGTTTAAATATGAATCGGTAATACCAAAAGCCATAAGGTATGGTGACTGAGTCATAATTATAGAATTAACATTAGGATTGTTTTTGTAAATTTCTTGATGAATCCAAGCTGCTCTACTAGGTGTTTTACCAGCTTCACGTTTTCCATCTTTAATTTGAACAATATCTTCAACATCTAAATCCCAACGATTTACATTTGTAGGTGTAATTAAAAAATCGTTATTTTCTAATCTTATAGATACAGTTCCATAAGAACTAATCATCAACCCTTGTTCACAAGAACGTTTTACAATCTCGCAAATTTCTAATCGTTTCTCAACTTCATCAGAAGTATTTACAGTTTCTTCCATTTCTGGCATAACTTCAGGAGCTTGTGCCGTATGCGCTTCAATTTGAGCATCTGTTAAGTAATTAGGTTTCCCTATTTGAGAACCATAAAGTATTGTGCTACAGCAAAATTCTAAAGCTTCAAAACGCTCATAGGCATCAGTTAAACTAGTACCACCTAAAACGGTACCATGGTTTTCCATAATAATGGCCATATACCCTTTTTTAAACTCCTCTCCAATAACAGCTCCTAGTTCGTCACTTCCAGGTACTTCATAAGTTGCGTAACCAATTGGTCCACAAACATGTTTTGCCTGAGAGATTACATTTGTATTTGGTATTTGACGTACAATACTAAATGAAACCAATGCTGGTGGATGCGCGTGAATTACCGACTTGATATCAGGTCTTGATTCGTAAATAGCTTTGTGAAATGGAAATTCTGATGATGGTTTATGATTACCAACAATTGTTCCATCTTTTTTTACACAAACAATATCTGATGGTCTTAAAGAACCTTTATCAACCGCAGATGGTGTAACCCAAATATCGCCGCTTTCATCTATAATAGATATATTCCCTCCTGAAGTAGTAGTCATTCCTCTTTTGTAAATTCTACTAATAATTTCAGTAATTTGATTTCTAGGGTGAATTAATTTTATGTTTTTTGACATTTTTTTAAAGTATTAAATAAAATAATTTGAAAATTATATTTCAATGTTAATAATCATATTGTTAAAAGAATTTTTTATCCGCTAATTATAAACGGTACGTGCTTTTGTAATGCGTAATTTTCTTTTAAAAATTTCGAATTCAATTTTGTATCAGAAATTGATATTGCCGCTCCCAATGCAGAACCCAATGATGCTTGAGTTGTTCTCAACTTTTTATCTCTAAAATAATGAGACAATAATTTTGTATAAACATCATTATCACTAAATCCTCCATCTAAATAAAGCCTTGAAATCACATCATCTCCAATGGCTTTTTTTACACTTTTTATTTGTAATAAAACCAGCTCTGTCATTAATTGATGATAAGCATACTCAAAGTTATCAAAAGAAACTTCTGATTTTTCAGGCATATCTTCATCTACAATACTCTCCCATTTAAAATGAAATTTGAAATCTTTATTGATTTCTTTAAAAGTATCACAACTAAATTTTACAGAGCGATGATAATCTTTATCAACACCGTACTTTTCTCTTAGTTTTTCAACCTGAATCTTATATTCATTACCTAAAAACAAACGCGACGCTTTTACAGGCTTTCCATTAATTCGCATGTAATTAATTGCGTCTTTGTCTGTTGTATCTGTTGAAATAGGATTCTCAGTAAATGGATTAAAAACAATACTCCAAGTACCTGTTGAAATTAAAGCAAACTTTTTCTTTATACTTCGTACATAAGGAAGTAATGCTGCAGAACTGTCATGAATACCTACACCTATTTTAATACGATTACCATTGTAATTCATATTAATACTAGTTTCTGTTGAAACTATAGGTGGCAATATTTTGTCAATCCCTTCTTTATACACCCAACTATGATAATCTTTTTTACCATAATCCCAAAGTGCTGTATGACAACCAATGCTTGTATACTCGCTTAACGGGATCTTAGCAAAAATATAACTCAAATATTGAGGTAGGTGTAATGAGTATTTAATTTTTTTGTAAACCTCAGGTTTTGAATGTTTTAACCAATACAATTGCAAACCAGAATTTAGCATACTTAAATCTGAACATCCTGTTGTTTTCAAGAATTCTTCTTTAGGTCCGTATTTGCTAAAAAAATCGTCAATTATATTTTGATCAAGCGGTTTTAAATAATTGTACAACGGCGTTAATGGATTGCCATTTTCATCAATATGAACCAAACTAGCTCCATATGTTGAAAAATTAATTGCCTGAACTTTAAACTCTTTTGCTTCTAATATTCGGTTAAAAACCTCTTTCAGCCATTGTTTTAATGCTGGAAGATTTTCAGTAGGAAACCCATCTTCGTCTTTTATTTCATCAAAAGATATATATTCTTTATGAACTTCTTTAAAATCTTTATCAAATAAAAAAAACTTTTTATTGGTTTTACCAATATCAAAAACTGCGGTAACTTTTTGTTTCATTCCAGATATCTTATAATCCTGTTGCTACAGTGTTTTTACCTCTTTCTCTAATTAGCTCACCTCTAACATCTAATGATCTATATGCCTTAATTGGACTTATAACACCGCCACGGTTTAAACGTGCTTTTTCTAACAATGGTCTAACATCTGTTCTAAAAGCACCTTGTAATATTTCTTGACATTTTACAACATCATTTTCTAATTGTGCAGCTTTTAAAGCATCTTGATCAACCAACATAGCTTTTGCATATGCTTCTTGAATAGCTTCTAAAGATTGAATTAAATCTTCTAATGGATCTTTTACGTTATGACTTGCATCAATCATCCAAGCTAAATCAGGATTTTGAGGATTGTTTTTCATTCCATATACCAATTCATTAAAAATTAAGAATAAAGCATAAGGCTTGATACTTCCTGCAGTTAAATCATCATCACCATATTTACTATCGTTAAAGTGGAAACCACCTAATTTACCTTTTAATTGTAAAATAGATACAATTTGCTCTATATTACTATTTGGTAAATGGTGACCTAAATCAACCAAAGTGTAAGCTTTATCTCCACAACCGTTTGCTAACATTAATGAAGCTCCCCAATCTTGAATTACAGTACTGTAAAAGTTTGGCTCGTAAGGCTTGTACTCGATTAACATTTTCCAATCTTCTGGAATTGATTTATAAATATCAATTAAACTGTTTTGTGTATTTTGAAATGCAGTTTGAAAATTGTTTTGCCCAGGGAAACAAGAACCATCAGCTAACCAAACTGTTAAAGCTTTTGACCCTAATTTATCTCCAATATTAATAACATCTATATTGTGTTGAATTGCTTGCTCACGAACAGCTTGACTCACGTTACTTAATGAACCATATTTATAGCTTTCTTTTGCATTTTTTTGATCCTGAAAAGTATTAGAGTTTACCGCATCAAATTTAATATCTAATGAAGTTGCAATTTCTTTAATAGCTTTGTAATCATTAGGAACATCCCAAGGAATATGTAAAGAAACAGCACCTGCAGTTTGTGTAAGTGAATGTATTAAACCTACATCTTCAATTTTTTGCTCTAAACTTGAAGGCTCTCCATAAAAAGAAAAACGTCCAAAACGAGTACCTCCTGCACCTAATGCCCAGCTAGGAATTGCTACTTGAAATTCAGCTAGTTTTGAAATAAGGCTATCTACATTGTAACCGTTTTTAGTTAATTTGTTTGCTAAAAAGTCAAAATTTTCTTGGTGTGCGGTTAATTCACTTTTATTAGCGGCACTAATTTGTTCTTGTTGTATTTTCATTTTTATAATATTTATCAACTTATTAAACTCAAAAATACTTCACTTTAAAAGTTTTTCTATCCTGTACTATACGGTAAAACAACTATTTAGTGTTTTTTTATATAAAAATCAACTTAAAAAAAGTTAAAAAATACTGTAAAACAACCTTTTACAAGATATACAAACCTACTTATAGCATTTTACCCCTTTTAAAATTGATTGATTATTTTTATAAACTTTTTTAAATACCTAAAAATATACATAACACATAGCTTTAACATGTGTTCATAATTTTTATTTTATGCTTCAAATTATTTTTAAAAAAAATAGTTTCTTTTTAAATGAAAAATCAAACTACTAAAAAACAACACCTTAACATAGTACTACTTAAAATATTAATATAAAACACTTCTGCATTTACACGTTTACATACCCTTATTTGTACTATAAAAACTTTATTATGTTATAAATTTGAAGATGTAATTTTATAGAAAAATTACCAATTTCTGAAAAATAAAAAACATATCATGAAATCAATGTTTGTAAAAAGCCCAATACTGATGAATAAATTTAGCATAAAAATTTTACTTGTTTTTGTTTTTTTTGCCTTTATACAATGTAAAACAACCAAAAGTACAGACACTTTTAACCTTAAAGCAATAGAAAAAGACCGTGTTTTAGCATTGGCAAACTATTATAGCACTTTAAAACCTATTACCGTTACAGATAGTATTTGCACAAGAAGTGCTGGTGGAATTCACGATTTTTATTCAGAAGGTGATTATTGGTGGCCAAATCCTGAAAATCCAAATGGCCCCTATATTAGAAAAGATGGTTTAACCAATCCAAATAACTTTACAGCGCATAGAGAAGCTATGATTCGTTTTAGTCAAATTTGTGGCACACTAACCTCAGCATACATTGTTACCAATGATAAAAAATATATTGAACAATTAATACCACACTTACAAGCTTGGTTTATAAATGAAGAAACCTTGATGAACCCAAATTTACTTTACGGACAAGCAATTTCTGGAGTTACAACAGGGCGAGGTATTGGAATTATAGATACTATTCATTTAATGGAAGTTGCAAAAGCTGTTATGATTATTGAAAATTCTGCTCTTATTTCAAAAGAAGATTTAAACAAAATTAAAGCATGGTTTTCAGCTTATTTAACTTGGATCACTACACACGAGTACGGCATAGCAGAGCGTGATAACGGAAATAACCATAGCGTATGTTGGGTTATGCAGGCAGCTGTTTTTGCTGAATTAACAAATAATAAAACGGTATTAGATTATTGTATAAAAATGTATAAAAATGTTTTATTACCTAATCAAATGGCAATTGATGGTTCGTTTCCTTTAGAACTAAAAAGAACCAAACCCTATGGATATTCTTTATTTACTCTAGACTGTATGACTGTTATTTGCCAAGTTTTATATATACCTAACAACAATTTATTTAACTATTCAACACCCGACCATAAAAATATAGGTTTAGGTATTTCATTTTTATATCCATTTATTAAAGATAAAAATGAATGGCCTTACCAAAAAGATGTGATGTATTGGAACGAATGGCCTGTAAGACAACCTGCTTTACTATTTGGAGGTCTTGCATTAAAAAATGAATCCTATTTAAAACTTTGGAAATCGTTACCTGAAAATTTAAAAACCAAAGAAGTAATTAGAAATATGCCCGTAAAATACCCTTTACTTTGGGTGAATTAGCTTTTCTATTTATTTTTTATTTCAATTATAAAACAGCTAGTTATTGATAAAATTAAGCATTGCCTCTCTATAATGCAGATAATCGTTTGGAGGCGAACCCGCATTTTTATCTAAATAAGTTTTTATCCATTGAGGATGTGCTATTTCATTTGGATTTCCTTCAAATATATTTTTTAAAAAAACACCCGTTGTACCCGATTTTTTAAGATAGTCTATTTTTGAAAAATACCCTTCAAGCGGTGGTAAACCCATGAAGTGATTTGTTAGTATCGCAACATCGGGTGATTCAGCATAAGGAATGGTTGCTCCTTTTTTAACACCAGGACCATTAAAGTTCATATATATTTGCCAAGATGATAATTGCTCTGAAAGATGGTTGCTTTTGCTTAAAGTACCCATACCATGGTCTGCAGATATTATAAAATATGTCGTATCCCACAAACCTTCATTTTTCAAAAATGTAATCAACTTTCCTAAAGCTGCATCTGCATTTAAAATGGCTTTGATGTACGCTGATTCTGGATTGGTTTTATCTTGTGGTCCTTTCCAAAAACTTCTAATTTCTTGTAAATGCAAACGCACCAATCTAGCGCTATCTTCTTTAATATGTTTTATACCCAAGGCTACAACTTCTTGGTCAGGTATAATCTCTGCATAATAAATATCTGGGGTTTTAAAAACATCATATAAGGTATGTCCGCCAACATAAACAGATTTAATTCCGTTACGTCTTGCTGATAAAAAAATATCGTCTAAATTTTGATTTTCGAAAACATGAGTTCCTGTATGCATTCCAATATTTGGTGGAGACGCACCTCCCCAAGGCTCACTACCATCAGGTAATTTTACACGTCCAACCGGACTGTTAGAATACGCATCTTGAACCACAACTCCATTATCTGCTAAATATTTTAGATTTTCTGCACCTGCTTTAATCGCGGTTTCTGCAGCATCTTTCATTAATCCATCAATAATAAACTGAACAACAACAGGTTGTTTTTTTACTCCTTTTTTGTGCTGTTTTAACGGACTGCAATTGGTTAACAAAAATGTTGAAATAATGAAAGCTAAAAAGGTTTTCATATAAATGAATTATTTAGTTAAAAAATCTTTCCCCCATTTTTCACGAAGTTCTTTTGAAAGTGCTTTTACAGTTTCTTCATAAGCTGGTTTTTCTGCCAAATTATCCAATTCTAAAGGATCTGTTTTATGATCAAACAACATACGCGCATAAGCAACACCTGCGTCATCTGTCCATTCTGTATAAAACAAATCATCTTTAATTAGCGTAACACCATCTTTAAATTTGCTTACCGCCCAATTTTTATCAGATTTTTGTCCGTTAATTATAGGTACAAAACTTTTTCCTTCAACAGAATTAGGCGATTTTAAACCTACTAATTCTGCCAATGTTGGATAAATATCAATATATTCAGTAATTGCATCGGTTTTTTGACCCTTAGTTTTTCCAGGAACTTTAATTATTAATGGTGTTCTAAGAGCAGTTTCAAAATTAATATGTTTGCACCACAATTTATGATCACCTAAATTCCAACCGTGATCACCCCATAAAATTACAATGGTGTTTTCATCTAAATTTAATCGCTTTAGCTCGTCCAACACCAAACCTATTTGCGCATCAATATAACTTACACTTGCATAATAACCGTGTATCAATTCCTTTGCTAAATCCTCTGGCAAATCTCCTTTTTTTGGAATATTTTCATATTGTCGCAATTCTCCAAAATTATGAAAAGCCTGTTTTGGTGTCGTTTCAGGCTGCACATAACTTTCAGGAAGTTGTATGTCGTTTCTATCATACAAATCCCAATATTTTTTTGGAGCTGCAAACGGCAAATGAGGCTTTGCTACTCCCATAGTTAAAAAGAAAGGTTTGTTAGAAGTTTTCAGTTTTTGCAAATCTTTTATCACTTTCAACGCCAATTTCCCATCTCTATAAATAGAATCAGGAACATCTGCTATCTCTGTTGGTAAACCTCGAGGTGTATTTTTTCGTATTTCTTGACTTTCAGGCAAAGCGTATGTCCATAAAGCAGCAGCTGTCCAAATTTCATCCCAAGCCTTAGCATCGTCATTGCCATAATGATATATTTTTCCGTTAGAAATAGTTTGATAACCATTTTGTTTTAATAGCAATGGCAACGATATCGCATCAGGATAATCTTCGTCTTTTTTAACATGTGCATCTAAAAATCGGTTTCTGGTTGGTCTTGCACCTGTCATTAAACTAGCTCTGGATGCACCACAAACAGGCACGTTACAATATGAACGCTCAAAAATTAGACTCTCGCCAGCCAATTTATCTAAATTAGGAGATTTGATGTGATTTGCTCCGTAAAAATTGAGTTCTGGTCGTAAATCATCTACTGCTATAAATAATATATTTGGTTTCTGACTTTTAACATTCTTTTGCGTTGTTAAAGATTGGCTAAACCCAAAAGAGGAAAAGACCATACTGAAAATAAACATTTTTAAAAATTGCTGTTTCATTTGATGTAACTTAATTATTTAATACCTTTCTTGATTTTTTTAACTGTAAATACCACAACCCCAATACCATAATAAGCCTTTGTTGTGTATTTTTCAATATCTTCCTTTTTTGTGTAAACCTTAAAATCAATAACATTTTTAAAATTCACATCTTGAATATCAACTTCTTTCATTTTTTTTCCATCAGTCAAAATTAGTAAAGGCTCTTTTCCTGAATTCCAACCTAAATTTTTAAGTACTCTTTTCTCTATATTATTCTCAAAATCTGCTTTATCAATCATTTTACCATCTTCAGGGGTAACATACCTGCCCATAAACACAATAGCTTTGGTCTTGGTATCAATAATGAAAAAAACAAATGGATGATCTGCTTTAAACGTTTTATATGAAGGCATCCCTCTAATATAAACGATAGTCGTTGTGGCTGCAGTAGCCTCTGTATAATCTTCGTTTATGTCAAAATAGGTTTTGTGGGCTACTTGTGCAATCGCCAAAGGTTCATTTTTTAATATGCCCGAAAAATCTGCTTCATTATTAAATACCGTATTTAAACCCATATTTGTAAGGGCAGATTTTAGTTTATAACTCGCCTCCATTTTTATTTTTGGCATAGAAATCCAAACTTCTGTATTCGATGATTTTTCTAAAATTTCATCAAAAAAATTGGCATTCAAACTTTTTTCAACGGCTTCAAGTCCATTTAGTTCTTTGGGTAGCATCATACAAAATGATAAATAAGAGTCTTTGTATGGCTTTGCTACAAATTGAAAGGCATCATTTTCAAAATAATTTAGCTTTTCAGTGGTATTCATAAAATCGACTTTGTATTGATTTTCATTATCTGTGAAAAAAGTTGATTCAGCTGTTCTATGTTTTTCAAACTTTTTAAGCCACTCACCTTTAAAGTAAACAGCATTCGAAATCATTAATTTTGTCTCAGAATTTATATCAGTTGGACTTACCATGTTTGTTATACGCTGATTTGTTTTATCTGCCACCCAATAGTTAATATCTGAAACCGCCTGTTTTGTATTTGCAAACTCGGTTTGTTTAAAATCCGAAGAATATTTATTTGAAACAGCATTTTTGAACGCCGGTTCCACTTGAAACCTTTTATCTACCCAAACGGCATTCGAAATTTTTAAACCAGCTAAACTGTCCGTTTTAAGCGTAAACTTATTTGGATAATCACTGTTGGTAAAAGCTGAATCTTTTAAATACAATACGTTTTCAAATTCCTCTTTTGTTTTGTTTTTAGAACCTTCGTATGCCGATAAAAGCGCGTAATAGCTACTCAACGGCGAAAGAAAAACATTTCCTTTTTCAAGTTTTATTTCGTGGTATAAATCAAAGGAAAACTGATTGAATGATTTACTAAGTTCACTATTTTGAGCTTTCAATTGTCCCAAATTAGTAATCGTTAAAAATACGATAGCCAAAATTGTAATAGGTTTATAATTCATCATTTTCAGTTTTTTTTTAATTAAAATGATTTAAATGCTTTATTTTGAGAATCACTTTCTAAACTATGATCTTCAAAATTTATTTTTTTTCCTTCACCAATATATAAACTCGTTGTTTTCTTGCCTTTTGATTCTTCAACACGAACAATAGCAAATCGTCCTTCAAAATTTAATTTAAAGGCTTTATTTACATAAACTGCATCCGACTTATCTTGTGAAATAATATAATCTGTAATAGTCAATGCTTCTACTTTAGAAACTACTTTAGCACCTACAATTTTTGCGCCATCCATTAAAGGTTCTATACCCTGAACACTGGATTCGCTTTTTGTTGAAGGCTCAAATACAGCTACAAAAGGTTTATCCCAAGCTTCCCCATTTTGCCTGATAGCAAGTAGCTGGGTTTTCTTTGTAACATATCCATTTTCAGCTTCTCTTGTTGGCGGTGTTAGTGCTTTTGTATATGCTCTTTCAACACCTTTTGGCACTAACATATGCATGTATTTATCATCATACGCTATTTTAAAAGTAACCTTAACAGCACTATTTGTTGGTTCCGTAACCTGTGTATTTTCAAAATAACGCCACCCCGGAGATTGCACTGGATCTCCAATATCATTTTGATAACGATCTGTTTCTGTAAGACTTAAAACTTGTCCTTTTTCATTTTTTATGATTGTTTCATCACCAATATTGTGGTAAATATAATCGTGAAATTTATTTTCATCTAAAGATTTTGAACGAAACATATCAAAATAATAGGCTGTTTTATCACTGGTTCTAATAGTGCTTAAGGTACGTTCCTGATTACAATTATTTACTTCATCTTTTAAAAATTGGGTAGCAAAACTAAAATTCTCACTTATTGGATCTTCCAAATGTTTAGGTTCTGAAGCGATATTTTTAGTTGTATTTTGCCATACATACGCGCCTCCTTTCCAAGAACCTTCATCTAAACCATGCGATGTACCGTTAACAACCACGGTATTATTCCCTGCATACAATCTAAAATAATTTTCATGAAGCGGAATTTGTCTTTCTTTTACAGAAGCTGGCAAACCAGCATTTGGGCTCATAACATAACCTGCACCATACAATTCCATAGAAATTCCTGTTAGGTGAGAATGTACATAGTGAGCACCTCCAATAATTCCAGAAAGCCCATATATTTGGTTGTCTTTTTCAACAAAATTACGTTGCAAAGCAACACCTGCATGTTTTATAATAACAGTAGGTTTGTTAAAATTAATACCTCCTTCAATTTTTTTAGGAATAGGTTGTCCCCAAAATAAGTCTAGTGGCTGAAAATTATTAAAAATATTATCATCAAGTTTTGGTTGATAACCACCTTTGGTATCATAAGCCTGTCTTAATGCAATTTGTGATTTTTGCTTCAAATATGTATAACCCCTTCTTTCAGCAATACTTAAAGTATACCTGTAAAGATCTTCAGTACTGTCGTTATTTCTTTTAGAATCGCCATAACGAACAAATTTTCTATTTGGATGTCTTAAATAATCAAATAAAAAATTTCCATTCAAAATATGTTGGTTATCCTTAGTTACATTCATTTCTGGATACACTCGATCTACAATATTTAAGGTCAATGTTATAATAGACATAAAACTATAACTCAAAGATTCAGGCCAAATTCCTTGTTCACCAAACATAGGAAGTATGGTGTTTTTGAATGAATTTTGATGTGCAGTTCCTTCTTCCCAAAAAACATGAAACAAACGATTACGTTCAACATCATCTTCAATACATAAAATACCAAACAATGCTCCTGTAGCGGTTAATATTGGATGATTGGAAACTATTTTACCATGCTTATCTGGTTTTCCATATTCTTGTAAAACATTACCAACAACATTTGCAATTGCCTTTTGTGCTTTTGCATTGTCGAATGGAATTCTAACACCTTTTTCTTTATTATATACCGTTGCATTTGGTTGCTTTACATAATTGTAAATAAAATCATAGGTCAATGCAAATGGTCCGTATGTGGTTCTTGGATCAAAAAACTCATAACCACAAATTGTTGTAGTTTGTGGTGTTTTAGGAGCAATTACATCCACATAATACCCTAAAATATCCACAGCAAATTGGGCATATTTTTCTTCCTGAGTTAAATAATATAACATTCCTGCTTCTGAAGCAAGTGCTAAAACCTTATTATGCCCTGCCGCTAAAGGTCCTGCTTTTTGTTCAGAATTTTCACGATCGTGCTTGGCAAAATCAGGTATTGTATTTAAAATAGCATTCGGATTTTTTTCATGTATTTTAAGTGCCGGATCAACACGCTCATGCAATTGATTTACAAGATCTTTTGCCCAATCGTATTTTTCAACATTTTCAAGAATTCCTGCGCGCTCTTCTGCTGTTACCCAAATGACTGGGTGTTTTAACGATTGTGCGAATGCCGAATGCATAAGTAATATGTTTAAAAACAATAGTACTTTAAAAAAGGGGTTCAATTTTTTAATCATTTTATAATTGTTATTTATCTGCTCCAATAACTTTTAATGGTTTGCTATCTGCACCATTGGTTCTTGCTTTTTGCGCTACAAAATAAGGTTGAAATGTATATGATGAATTAGCGTCCCAAATTTTATTTGTTTTAGGAAAATACTTTTTCAACTTTTCAATTTCGCTTTTGTACTCAGGAAATTTAGCAAGGTTGGTAAATTCGTTAGGGTCAATTTTGTGATTGTACAATTCTTGTGATCCGTCTTCATACTGCGTAAACCTGTAAATTCCTGCACTTACCGAATGATTATTCATACCATAAGTTGTTAACGCATATGCTTTTTTATTTGGTTTATTTGCTAACATTGATTGAACCAAACTTACGCCTTCGTTTCTTTCATAAGATGACAATCCACACAACTCTAAAAGTGTAGGATACACTGAAAGCATTTCAACCGGCGCATCTATTATTTTTCCTTTTGGAAGATTTGGAGCTACAAATAACAAAGGCGCTTTTGTTGCCGAATCCCATAATCCGTGTTTTGCAAAAGTTCCTTTTTCACCCAAACGATACCCGTGATCAGACCACAATACAATAACGGTGTTTTTGGCATATTTACTATTTTCAAGCGCTTCCATCACACGTCCTATTTCATAATCCACGTAACTTACACAGGCCAAATAAGCTTGAATAATTTTTTTCCATTCGCCACTTTCTATGGCCCATTCTGTTGAAGGCATCATAGGTAAATCGTTGATATCTAACCCAACTTGTGGTACATCCTTTAAATCATCTGATAAATACGGTGCAACTTGAATACTTTCAATAGGGTGCATATCAAACCATTTTTGAGGTACGTATAAAGGTACGTGCGGACGTAAAAATCCTAATCCCATAAAAAACGGCTTGTCATAATCTTTATTCAAACGTTCAATTGTCCAATCTACCGATTGATGATCTGGCATTTGATCTTCTCTTTCAGGAAAAGCACCCCAATCAGTACTTGTACGACCGTACTGTTTTCTGTCTGAAGTTCCAAAACCATCCCACACAAAGCGTTTTTCTGGCAAAGGTCCAAATCCTTTTACTCTACCCCCAGATTCATCAAAAACGCCATCTGGAGCGTGATCGTGAAACAATTTTCCTATTCCCATTGTATAATAACCATTGTTTTTAAAATACTCTGGAAGAAATGTAATTTCTTTTGTTGCAGGATTTTCTGAACGAATTTTTTCATCAGGAATCATTCCGTAAATTCCTGTTGAAGACGGACGTAAACCTGTCATTAATGAAGCACGTGAAGGCCCACACAACGGCGCTTGACAATGTGCATTTGAAAACAACACACCCGAAGCTGCCAATTTATCAATGTTTGGTGTTTTGGTATTTGAATAATTATTTAAACAACCCAACCAAGTATTTAAATCGTCAACCGCAATAAACAATACGTTGGGTTTATTGGAGTTTTGTTTAACAACATTTGTTTGCGCCTTAATTCCGTAGGTTGATGAAATAAGGATTAATAGAAATATATAACTTAATTTTCTCATGTTTTTTTAGACTTATATTTTACTTTAACTTTTTAACAACTAACACATTAATTTTTACAGGCCCTAAAAGTCCTGACATCAATAAGTTGTCATTTTTATCCCAATGCTTCCAAGAGGCAAAAGTTGTTCTTTTTGAAGGGCGCTTTATGTTATTTAGCAACCAATCTGGTAAACTTTTCATTTTTTCTCCATTGCGTTCGTAGTCTAATGATAAATTTTCATCACCAATCAATCGGTTTACCCACAAATTGGTAATCTTAATTTTTATATTATTTGAACCTTTTTTTACATAATCAGTAATATCAACTCTAAAAGGTGCTTTCCAAAGTGTGGCTACTTTTTGGTTATTTACAATCACTTCAGCCACAATACCTACACTTCCTAAATCTAATTCTAAAGCATTTTCTTTAGACACCTGTTTTTTAGACAAATTGAAGTTTTTCTCATAAATAGCCGTTCCTGAAAAATGTTGAATTTCTTCTTCTGAAGCATTAGACCAAGAGGTTAATGTTTGGTATGTTTTCTTTGTTGAAGTTCCATTTTGTAAAGGGAAAGTCACTTCCCAATTTTCAGAAAGCACTATTGGCTTTGGAACTTTTACTTTTACATTTTTTGAAGTTCCTACATTCGTTTCATAAGACAGCGTGCCAGAAAAAGGCGTTTTCCAAATGGTATTTCCCTTTTCTATGTAAATTTCTGAGGAAGAAATAGATGTATCCAGATTTAAAAATTCTCCTTCAGAAATAATTGAAGTTCTTGTGTTTCCATCTGTTTCAAAGGTAATTTTCAGGAAATTATTTTCGTTTTTCAGGGGTTTACCTTCAACTAAATCATCTGAAATTTTGATATTATAAATTTCAGAAGCCACCTGTTTTTTAATCTTTTCAGTAACATCAAACGCTTCAAAGTTTTTAGGTACACCTGTAGTTTCAGGTTTAAATTTACCAAATATTGCCGAAATTATTTTGAGTTCTTTATTCCCTGCATCAATCGTAATAAACTCTCTTTCTTCTGCGTGAAGGTATTTGATTTCATCACCAATTTGATATGCTAATCGGAATTCTTTTACATAGCCCATTGCTGGGTCACAGTCGCAAAAACCTCTAGACATTTGAAAATTTAACTTTCCATTATGTACTTCTTTAACTACTTTATCTGTTATATCTATTAAACCTTCTTGCAAGAAATTTCCATATTCAGCTTTTATTATTTTTAAATTTGATAAAGGAACTGCTTTGGGTTTTTCTAAGCTCATATTCGCTTTTACAATATGACTTTCGCTTGCTAAATTCTCTCTAAAGACAACAAAAACAGAAGCTTCACTATCTAAAGTTAACGGAATGCTAGTTGTGCCGTCGGCATTTGTTTCCCAAACCGCTAATTCTTTAATTTCTCCAGTTTCCGAATTCCACAATTCAGGTTGTTTGTTCAATGTTCTAAAACGAGCTGTAAAGGTTGTGCTTTCTTTTTTTGCATTGGCAATAAAATAAATAACTTCATTTGCTGTTTTTCTATGAATAAAACTGATGTCCGTTGCATTTCCTTCTTCAATAGAAAAATCTTGAGAAATCTTGTTATTATTTAGGAAGTCTTCTACAGAAATATCTTGAATCAAATTACTATCCCAAAGCGCTTGGGCTGTGGTTTTAATATAAGCATCGTTTTGTGGATAATTGGTTAAACTTGGAGATTGAGTTGGTTTTGCACCAATCACTTTTGCGCCTTTATCAACCAATGAGGCTATTATTTTTAAGGTTTTAGCTGTTATCCAATCGCTTTCTGGCAGTAATAAGACTTCATAAGCAACCCCAAATTTTGTCACTATTTTTCCATCCTTCACACTTAATTCAGCCAATTTATTCGCACCAATTAAATCGTAATCGTACCCCGATTTTTTAAGTTCTGGTAATAAAAATGCAGTATTTGGAGAAGAATCTCCCGTGAAAAATAACACATCTGCAACATTATTTCCTTGTTGTAATAAGTATTGTGATTTGGCTATATAATCTAAATACGATTTACTTTGTGTCCACCAGGTATTTAAACGATTAAAATCAAAACCGTGGTAACTTAGCGCGATTCCTGGGCCAACATCCCAAGGTTGATGCACATAAGTATGAAAAATAAAACGTGTAATGCCTTCAGCCCAAGCTCTATCACCAATAGATTTTATAGTTGCAGGATGTTTGTCCCAACCACCAATTCCGGTAAAAGACTCTGCCCCAACAATGGAACTTCCATTTAAATGTGCAATGGATGATACAAATTTAGAAGAATCAAAAAAAGGATAACCTCCACTCCAAAACTCGCACATTACAATATCTCCTTTGGCACCTACTTGCATATTATCAAAAGGTCCCCAATACGGTTCTACAGAAAATTTTAAGTTGTTTTTATGACATAATTCTGCAAAATGACCATAATAATTTTCAGCAATTAAATCGCCAATGGTTCTTCTAAAATCCCATTGAAAACGTTCTGTAATTTCGCCACTATCTACATAATACCCTGCTAATGTTGGCAAATAAGATAGTAAACTATAGCCTCTTAATTTTTTGAATTCATCTTCAAAACCAGTTGTCCAGTTTTGCGAACCAACCTCATAACTATCAATTAAACAATTATTAACCGTAGTTCCAACTAAATCGCCTAATTTATTTAGAATTGGTTGAATACCAGCATTCCAATATTTATCCAAAGCGGTTTTAGACATTTTATCTACCTCTAAACCTTGACCACCAGCTGGTGCAGGTCTATTTTTTGCGCCGTTTGCAGTATGACCAATTCGCAAAATAACCCATTCACCTTCTGGCACATTCCATTCTAAAACACCTTCTTTAGATAGTTTAGAAGTGATATTAACAATGCTTTCTTTTTTTACAATGGCAGACTCAGGAATTACTTTGGTATCTGGCAATAAATGATTTCTAATTCTATTTGATAAAATCTTATAATCTAAACCATCAATTTTTAAAGAATCTTTTGGTTTTGGAAACGCTACAATGGCTATATCTTTATAAAAATCAAACTTCGTTATAGGTTTGGGTAATTTGCTATGAAATTGTTTTCCACCTTTTACAGTTAGCTCGCTAAAAACCACCGTTTGCATCGCATTTTCTGGCGTTACCCAAGGACCTCCAGAAGAAGACCAACCAGGACCATTATGAAATGTCAATTCTAATCCTAGTCGTTTTGCTTCTTTTGCTGAAAAATGAAATAGCGCTAACCATTCATCAGATAGATATTTTACAGGACCTTCAGGAAAACCCAAATGCACATTAAACAATTGCGCTTCTTGAATTCCTACTGATTTCATTGCTTCTAAATCAGCCGTAATTCCCATTTTTGAAACATTTCCACTAATCCAATGCCACCAAGTTCTTGCCTTTGCTTCGTTAGGTGGATTTTGAAAATTATCTTCAAGATTTATTTCACCTAAATTTTGAGCCTGTATGCTAAAACAAAAAAATAGTAATATTAAGCTGTAAATGGTCTGTTTCATACTTCAGTAATTAATCAACAAACAATTCGTCAATATAAGGGCCGCTTTCACCGTTTGTTTGTAGTTTTATATTATTTGCTCCTGCTTTTAACACTATAATTGTTGGCACAAATTTCCATTCTTTTTCCCAATCTCCTGTTGAAGGAAATTCTAAAGTTCTTATATATTCATCGTTTACAAATAATTTCATTGGGTGCAACTTACCTTCATTGTTGTGCATATATCTAAAACGAATGCTATAATCACCCGCTTCACCATCATTTTCTTGATAAAAAGTGATAGCACCTTCTTTGCCATCAAATCGCACAAATCCACTTCCTTTATAACGATGTGCCGCATCACTTACTACTGCATCACCTTCAAGAATCCCTTCTTCTGCAGCAATATTAACACCTCTACCTACCCACATTGCTGCGGAATGCTCATCACCCCAAAACAACCCTTCGTTTTTACCAAAGGTTTCTTCCATAGTTAAAACAACTTTTCCGTTTTGTTTTACCACTGCTTTTACAGTAGTACCATCTAAAACTGTAAATGGTTTTTTATAAACGATTCCTGAAGTAGCTGGATTATCACCGTTTACAGTATATAAAATTTCAAAATCAGAAAATTTAGATTTTCCAAATAAAGCAATTTGCTGCGCATCAATACTTATTTCGTTTGAAACGTACAACGCTTTATCACCTAAAATAGCAGCTGTAATTATGGAAGCATTTTTAGCTGCTGATTTTTCTTCTAAAAACAAGCGTACTTTTCCAAAAAACAGACTTCTATAATCAGCTTTTGTACGGCTTGTAGGATCGATAGGATTACCATTTTCAATAGAAACTTTTTCAATATCGCCTTGTAAATTGTAATACACTTTATTTTCAGCGTAAGGAAATAGGTTTCCATTAGCATCAATACCTTCTGAAGTTAAAATATAACTAGCTCTAAAGCTATCTTCAGCTGCTAATTTTGTAATTGTATTTTTTAATTTTGAAGGCTGTGCACTTGTATTAAATGCCGTTCTTTTAACTTCTTTTCCTTTAACATAAGCTACTGCTTCTAACTTTCCTTCTTCATAAGGCACCATCCATTCGCATTGCATTTCATTCCAAACAGTTCCTGGCTTGTCTTTTCCTAATGATTTTCCATTCAAAAATAATTCAACCTCATCTGCATTAGAATATACCCAAACCGGAATCACAGTTCCTTTTTCCATTCTTGGATGCGTCCAACTTGGTAACATATGCAGCATGGTTTTTGTTGTCCATTGACTTTGATAAAAATAGAACAAGTCCTTTTTAAAACCAGCAACATCCAATGCGCCACCCATAAATAAATTAAAAGGCAAACCTCCATGCACCAAACCAGCTTCACCATAATAATCAAAACCAGTCCAGCGGAAATGCCCACTATGCCAAGGCGTGTCACGCATTACTTCCCAATTTTTTCTCGCTGAAATTCTAACAGTCGCATTATCATAAGAAGAATTGAAACATTGCTTTCTGTTTTTCCAGTTTTTAGGGTTGATACCTTCATAAAAGAAAATCTCTTTTTCTGTTAAATTTGGTAACTCGTATGTTCCTGGCAGGGCATTGTCTCTCCACCATGTTTGTGTTCTATAATACCCACGTGTTTGCCAAGTATGTGGCGCTTCGGTAGAGATAAAAGGCTTGTCAAAAGTTTTGTTTTCTAAAAACGATTGGGTTTCAGAACCTCCATTTACCCCAATAATATCCATATCTTCAGAGTTTCCAGCTCCTGAAGTAAACAGTCTTGTATTGTCTAAACTGCGTCCTAATTTCACCAATTCAGGTGCAATATCACTATGTGTTTCATTTCCTAAACTCCAAACAAAAATACTTGCATGGTTGCGGTCTCTTGTAATCCACTCAGTCATATCGCGTTGCCACCATGCATCAAAAGCTTGCGCACCATAATCTTGAGGGGCTTTTTTGTGCCAACCGTCAAAAATTTCATCCATAACCAGTAAACCAATTTCATCACAAATGTCATAAAACATTGGAGGTGTTGGGTTGTGTGATGGACGAATGGCATTGATACCCATATCTTTTAAAGATTGTAATTTCCAACGCAACATTGGTTTTGTCCAAGCACCACCTACTGGTCCTCCTTCCCAATGTTCGCAAACACCTTTTAATTTAACATTTTCTCCATTTAGCCAAAAACCAGTTTTAGTATCCCATTTTACAGTTTTAAATCCAAACGTAGTTTCAACCTGGTCAATTATTTTTTTACCATCAACTAGTTGAGTAATTACTTTGTATAAATTTGGTGTTTCTGGACTCCATAATTTTGGGTTTGCAACTTCAAGATTTATAGTACTTTCAGAATCTTTTATTTTTTGTGTAGCTGTTTTTAAAACCTTTCCTTCAGAAGATAAAATAGTTGTCTTACACGTTTTTCCTTCGGAAGCATTTACAAAAGCAGTTTTTACAGATACTGTAGCTTGTGATTTTTCAATTTTAGGTGTCGTTACAAATACACCATTTGGAGCAATGTGCGAAGGATTAACTTGAATTAAACGCACTGCAGCATAAATACCACAAGGGTGATACCAACGTGCTGAAGGTTCTAAGCTATTGTCTACTCTTACAGCAATGGTATTTTGCCCTTCATTTAAATATTTAGAAATATCGTAGCGAAAACTTATGTATCCATAAGGTCTTTTACCCAAATAAATGCCATTAATCCAAACTTCACTATTCATATAAACACCATCAAAATTGATGTAGTTTATTTTTGAAAGGCTTTCTTTTTTTACATTGAACGATTTTCGATACCAACCAATACCACCATCGTGATAGCCACCACCTTGTCCTTGATCTCCTCCATCTCTCACTCCTTTTTCAAAAGACCAATCGTGTGGCACATCTAAAACTGTCCAAGAACTAGCATCAAAATCTTTTGCTGAAAATGTCGTGTTGTCTTCTAAAATAAAACTCCAGTTATTATTGAAGTTAGTTTCTGTACGTTGTGAAAAACATTGCATTGAAAAAAATACAAATGCAACTATTAAACAGGCTTTAATTTTTAAGTTAATTTTCATATTACTTTAAGGATTTAATTTTCTATTTCTTTTGAAAAATTGATACATTTATTTTGCAAGACCAACTAACAAAATTTCGAAAAGCATGTAATTCTATAAAATGATTAAACAATTATAGAACCACATACTTTAGACCATTAGACTTTATTTTATTTACAATTGATCTCTTTAAATTTAAATACTTATTGAACAATTAATTTTTGTGTAGACCTATTTCCTTGTTGATCTGTGATTACAACAAGATACAAGCCATTGTTCATATTATACTCTTTTGTATTAATAGTAAGTTTTTCTTGACCAGAGTTATTTGAATATACTTTTACACCTAGCATACTAAAAATACTTACATTTTCCCAACCAGATTCACCTGTCTTAATTGTAAATGAACCATTTGTTGGGTTTGGATATATTTTTATTTTTTGTTTAAAATTAATAGGATCGTCAACCGACAATGTTTTAAGCTTCAATTCAAAATAATCTAAATCAAAACCGTAATCTAACAAACTAAACCTTAGCACATGGGTTCCTGCTTCTAAATCAAAATTACCTATAGTCTCAGTTAAAAAACTTCCAGACCCTGTATTAGTAAGTACAATATCACTTAAAAAAGTAATGTTTTCATCTGGAAAAGAAACCGTAAGTTGTTTAAATGCTGGGCTTCGTCTTGTTTGATGATTTACATCTAAACTATAATTACCTGATTGAGCCACATCTATAGTAAACTCTAACCATTCACCTGATTTTATATCGCGCACCTGTGTTCCTGCGGTATTGATATCAACCATTTCATCAGGTCTAAATGAAGAGCTATTTTGATTTAATTTATCCCAGTAAGCAATATCAATTCCTCCATTATCATAATGTTCAAATTCTATTCTACCAGGAATTGGATGAGGTAAATTATCATTGGTATAAGCCCATTGATTTGGCGTTAAAACAGTTAGCGTACTTTCTTCAGTTAAACCTTGAGCATCCTTAGCTACAATTTTAATCGAATATGATAAGTCCATCATATTTGTTAACTCAGGAACAGAAGACCAAACATAAGATCCTGTTTTAGTTCCAACATTTACATCATTTACATACAATGTAGCCTCTGTAAAATCTGATCCAATAATTCCTTCAATATTTAAATTAGCACCTTTTGCAATTACCTGATTATTTAAAAGATCTTTAAACCCAACTATTCTACTTGTATCTGCAGTAACTTCAACTACACGCTGACCTTTTTTATTTGCATCAGCCAGCAGAGAATAAGAGCCATAAGATAAACTTGTTCCTTCACCAATATACAAAGTAACATAAGCTTTATCTAAAATTTGCTCATAACGCACAACAGCAAAATGACCAGTAAAATTAATTCCGACTTCAGGTATACTAACAATTTTAGAGGCATCTTCCTGACAAATTACATAATCTGTAATTACTTTATCACCAACCTGACTATTTACCTTTGCACCAACAATAACACCACCTCGGTATAAATGTTCTACAGACTTAACGCTGGTATTTGTAGATTTAGAAGGTTCAAAAATATGCACATAAGGCGAGTTCCAAGCCTCGCCTTGTTGTCTGATCGCAACAATTTGTGTTTTTTTATTGATATAACCACCTTTTGCTTCACGAGTTGCAGGTCCAAGCGCTTTTGTATATTCACGGTTTACACCTGCAGGAGCAAACATATTCATATAGGTATTGGTTTCGTTTAAATCAAAACGCACTTGAATGGCAGCATTGGTTGATGCTGTTACGTTGGTATTTTCAAAAAATCGCCAACCTGGTGATTTTTGAAAATCTCCTATATCATTTTGATATCTGGTTGTTGGCGAAACAGGCAATGGAGTTCCATCCATTGTCATAACATTTGTTGCGTCACCTAAATTATGGTAGATATAATCGTGAAAATTATTTGTTCCCAATGATTTAGAACGAAACATATCAAAATAGTAACCCGTAGTTTCACTTGTTCTTATGGTACTTAATGTACGTTTAGATTGTTCATTATTTACTTTATCATCTAAAAATTGAGTGGCAAAACTAAAATTTGGGTTGATAGGATCTTCTAAATGTTTTGGTTCAGCAGCAACATTTACAGTAGTATTCATCCATAAATAAGAATCTGTATTCCATGAACCAGGCTGAATACCATGTGTTTTTCCATTTACAATCATTGTATTGTTACCTGCATGTCTCCAAAAGTAATTTTCATGTTCTGGCTGTGATCTTTCAGCAAGTGTTTTTGGTAATCCGGCATTGGCCGACATTATATAACCAGCACCATACAGTTCCATAGTTATACCTGTAACATGAGAATGCACATAATGCGCACCTCCTATAATACCACAAAGTCCATAATCTTCATTGTTCGCTTCAACATAATTACGTTGTAATGCAACGCCAGCATGTTTAACAACAACCGTTGGTTTTTGAAAGTCGATTGCTCCACTTATCACAGGAATATCAACACCCCAAAATAATTGATCAAAAGCTCTATAATTGTCAAAAGAGGTTATTGGAACAATAGGGTTATACCCACCTTCAGCATCATAACCTTGTTTTAAAGCAACTTTTGCTTTGTCAATATAATTAGTATAATTTCTTCTAGTAGCTAAATTTAAAGTATACCTATATATTTCAGAAGTTTTATCAATATCTCTATGAGAATCTCCATAACGCACAAAACGCCTGTTTGGCATTCTTAGATTGTCAAATAAAAAATTTCCATCCAAAATTTGCATGTTATTATTCATAACATTTAATTCCGGCTTTAATCTATCAACTATATTCAACACTAATGTAACGTTCTGCATAAAACTATAACTAACAGCTTCAGGCCAAATACCCTGTTCGCCAAACATTGGTAAAATGCTTTTTGTAAACGAATTCTGTTCTTTTGTACCTACATTCCAAAATACATTAAACATTCGTTCTCTTTCGGTATCATCTTCAACACAAAGAATACTAAACAATACACCAGGTGCTCTTAAGATAGGGTGATTGCTTACTGTTTGTCCGTATTTAGTATCAGTACCTCCATGTTCATGCAATGCATTCATGGCGATGTTATAAACTGCTTTTTGTGCCTTTACATTATCAAATGTAATTTTTTTACCTTGGGATTTACTATACACTTCTGTACCTGGTGTTTTTAAGTAATTCACCATAAAGTCATAAGCAATCGCAAATTGGGCATAACTACAACGAGGGTCGTAAAAATCATTACCACTTATAGCTGTATTACTAGGAATTCTTGTGTTAAGCGCTTCTATATAATACCATAAAATATCTGCAGCAAACTGAGCATATTTTTCTTCTCCGGTTACATAATACACCATTGCGGCATAAGATGCGTAATTAAGTACCTTAGCGTGACCTGCATTGGCAGAACTAGCCGCTGATTCAGATAAATTATCATCTGCAGCTAATGCTGGTATTGTATTAAGAATTGTAAGCGGATTTGTAATATGCGTATTTACTTTAGACTCAATAGTTCCTTTAGCCTTTGTAACAATGCTACTTGCCCAATCGTAATTTTGAATTTTAGCCAACACATCCGTTTTTTCAGCTGGAGTTGTCCAAATAACCGGATGCTGCAAAGATTGTGCAGACAATAACATTATTTTAAATAAAAATAATATTAGTAATGTATTTTTTAAGTTCATTAAGTTTATTTGTGTTTGATTTACTTATTTTTAATAGATATAGCACTCTAAAATTGCTTCAATAATATTTATTTTGCATTTTGCTATTATAATTTCTTATAAATTTCAATAGCATTTAAAACTGGCTCCCCAACAATTTTTTTGAAATCAACAATTAATGGCTCTCCGTATTTTACACTTACTTCTGATTTAATTTTTACAGCTCTATATTCTCCATACTGCCCTAATAAATCAATTTTATCAATTACTTTTTTATTGTTGATAATCACAGAAAAAGTACGATTAGTAATTTTTGCTACTTCTGAGATTTCTTCACTTAAATCATATGGTAAATGTTTGACTGCTGTACCTTCCAATTCTGCAAAATGAAGCTTTATTTCATAAACACCTGCAGGTACATCAAAACGGTATTGCTCTATGCCTTTTAATTGGGTTTGATAAAGCGGATCATTTTTAGTTCCTTTTATAGTTTGCTTAGCTCCATAAGGTTGTTGTACGTTTTTTGCTGGTCTTACGTAAGGCTCACCTCCAATATGCCCCCAGCTTCCTTTTGTATAAGCTCTATCAAACATCCAAGCTTGTTTAATTTGATCATCGTAAAAGAAACGTTGATCTCCAACATTGATTGAGATTCCACTAGCAGGGAAATTCTTTAATGAAATTGGAAGTACATTGATACGAATGGC
The DNA here is from genome assembly GCF_004121075.1 of Lutibacter sp. HS1-25. Taxonomy (GTDB): domain Bacteria; phylum Bacteroidota; class Bacteroidia; order Flavobacteriales; family Flavobacteriaceae; genus Lutibacter. The sequence goes on along the minus strand of NZ_RHLN01000010.1, from coordinate 66,360 downwards.
TGAAAAATCTTCTAGATAAATTCCGTTTGTACTTTTAGCGACTAATTGATTGATACCATCTACAAAAGGCACTTCAAAAACAGCAATTTTATCTACTACTTTTTTTACACCAAGACTTTTACCATTTAACAATAATTCAATTTCATTTTGGTTAGAGAAAATTTGAACAGGCATTGTTGAAATACCCAATCCATCTTTGTCTTCAACATACGTACGTTGCCCCCAAGTTTTGGTAGCAATGGCTAAAAATGGTTCTTTTAACAAAGAAGCCTGATAAAAGTAAAATACTTCTTTTGGTGTACGATCTAAAGTAACCAATCCTTTGTTATTGATACTTTGAACCGCATCAACGCGTCCTTCAGAATTAAAATCGGCATAATTCCAAACATTTGCTCCTGCAATAAAATCGTTTTTTGCAAAGTATTCTAAATAGTATTTATGATACTCAACACCATATTCTTGTGTAAAATCAAAACGTGTTGGATACAAAGTGTGTAGTCTTGGATCAACTCCTGCACCGTACTCTGTAATAATCATTGGTTTTTTTACTTTAGCTCGCATTGCTTCAATTCTCTCTGGAAGCAATGTATATGAACCACCATACCATCCATTGTAAATATTCCAACCAACAATCATAGGAACATCTGTCAAGCCCGCTTCACTATAACGTTCTACACTGTTGTGATTAGGAATCATTGTATATCTGTATGGATCTTCAGCACGTGTTAAATCTTCAATTTTTTGTGCCAATTCAACAATATAATCTGTATAAATCTTGTAACGCTCTTTATCATCCGTAAATTTAGGATGCAAAATAATTTCATTCATATATGCCCAAATAACTAAACTTGGGTGATTGTAATTTTGACGAATCATTTCCAATTGCGCACTTAAACAGTTTTTTGTAAACCCTTCACTTTCGGTAACTGTATCAATAATTGGCGTTTCAACTGTTGTAATAATACCTAATCTGTCACATAGCTCAAGAATAATAGGATCTTGCGGATAATGTGCAATACGTAAAAAATTACTTCCCATCGCTTTCATCAACAAAACATCTTCAACATGAATATGATCAGGAACCGCATTGCTAATATCTTTATAATCTTGGTGACGGTTGGTGCCAATTAATTTTAAGTATTCTCCATTTAAAAAGAAACCTTTATCTACATCAAACTTAAACCAACGGAAACCTAAAGGATTTGCCGATTCATCTAATTTTTGATTTGTTTTTGCATCGTAAATTTCACAAACAACTTTGTACAAATTAGGTGAATCTGTTGACCATAATTGTGGATTTGAAACTGGTTTCATTGCTAAGTTGAATTCATTAGAAATACCTGCTTTTAATTTCAATGAAGCCGTTTTTTCTTGCACCAATTCTTGGTTTGGACCATAAATTTTTGTTACCAGTTTTACTTTTTTAGCTGAAGTTTCATCATTTTGAATCTTCACCTTTAAGTTTACATCTCCGCTTTCAGCAGAAACTTTTGGTGTAGTTATAAAAACACCATTGGCTGCATCGTCTTCAATATTAAAGTGAATTTTTTCTCTGACTACCAAATTTACATCACGATACATTCCACCAAAAAAAGTAAAATCGGCGTGCAATGCTGGCCAATCTTCATTGTATGAATTGTCTGCTTTAACTGTAACATTAAACGTTGTAAACTCCGTTGCTTTGTCAAATTTTATATAGTCTGAAATAGGCACTACAAAACGTGTAAAACCACCGATATGTGTGCTGGCTAATTTGTTATTTACATACACTTCAGCTGCAGTTGCCACGCCTTCAAAGAAAAGAAATACTTCTTTTTCACTAAATGAAGTTGGAATTTTTACTTCTTTGGTATACCATCCTGCTCCACGATAAAAACCTTCTTCTTCATCAGTCACATCTTCAACATTCCAAGTATGTGGAATATCAACCAATTCGGCTTTGTCTTTTTGCGAATTAAATTGATTGATATCTTGTATGGAATTGTCTTTAATAAAATACCAAGATTCGTTAATTGTATATTTTAATTGAGCATTTAACTGACTATAAAAGGCAGTTATTAAAAATGTTGTAATAAATAATAAGCGGTTTTGCATATTTTTTGTTTTTATTTTATCATATCTTTAAACAGGCATTAAACATAATTGAATTTATGAATAATTGCATCCTGTACTATACGGCTACAAGTATATAGCCAACCTGTTAATAAATACATCAAGGATATTTACTCATAATCTGAAAAAAGTTTAAAAACACTAGTCTACGGTTTGAATACTTCCCCACCAGGTTTTATTAGGTTGCCAATCTTTACGTAACATATCTTTACGAAGCGTCTCGTGATAGTTAAACATGTTATTCTTCTTATTTGTAATGGCTTCATTTTCTTTTATTGCATCGTAAAGTGGATCTTGTTGAGGATATTTTGCCCCAACTTCTTCTAACCAATTTAGCAATGCGTGAGACATTTCCGCTGTTCTCTCTGGTTGAAGTTTGGCTAAGTCGTTATCTTCATGAATATCTTTAACTAAATTATATAATTCATTGTGCCCATCTTCCCAAAAATGAATGAGTTTCCAATCTCCATTTCTCATTATAGAAACTGGTCTTCCACCTTGGTTTCCATAATGCGGATAATGCCAATATAAAGGGCGTTCTTCCAGTGTATTTCCTTTTAAAACGGGAACAATACTTTTACCATCTATCTGCGCATTTGAAGGCAAAGGCACACCTGCAAGGTCTAGTATTGTTGGAAAAAAGTCGCTTCCTGCAACAGGAATATTGCTTTTTTCAGCTTGTTGATGCATCCAAGGAACGCTAACAACATACGGAATCCTTATACCGCCTTCCCACTGATAACCTTTACCGCCTTTTAACGGAAGATTATTGGTAGAATAGTTATCTCCGGAAGTTACCCCTCCATTGTCTGAAGTAAAAATAACGATGGTATTTTTATCTAAACCTGTTTCTTTAAGTGCGTTTAAAACCATTCCAACAGCATCATCCATTGTCTCAACTAAACCTCCATAAACAGGATTGTCTTGATATTTTCGCATAGGCAATAAATCACCTTCTTCAAAACCTTTTTCAGGTACCCCCATTTCAATAGCTTTGTCTCTGTATTTTTCCCACTTTTCTTTTGAAGTTTCAATAGGACCATGTACCGCGTAAAAAGACAAATACGCTAAAAATGGTTTGTCTTTTGAAGCTTTCATAAAGTTGATTGTTTCTTCTGCCAACCGCATAGAAAGGTTTTCACCAGCTTGGTGATTTTCTAATTTAGGATTGTTGAAAGGCGCAAAATAACCACCTGCAGGACCCCCTTTATGGTAACCTCCTTTGTTAATATCAAATCCATAATTTTCAGGATAAAAACCTTCGTCTCCCAAATGCCATTTTCCTGCAAAAAAAGTTGTATATCCTGCATTTCTCAAAGCCATTGGCAATGTTACCGTGTTGGTATCTATATGATGTTTGTATGTAGCCGGAAGTACTTTAGTGTAGCGGTTTTTTGCACGCCAATCTTCACCTTCGGGAGCGCCAATCCAATCTGTAACTCCGTGCCTTGCTGTAAACTGACCTGTTAACAATGTTGCTCGTGACGGGCTACATACTTGGCAACCTGCATACCCATTGGTAAATACCATTCCGTTAGCAGCGATTTTATCTATATTAGGTGTTTCGTAGTATTTACTCCCCATAAAACTTAGATCTGAATAACCCAAATCATCAGCTACTATGAAAAGAATATTAGGCTTCGGTTTTTCAATTTCTTTTTTGTTTGCTTTTTTGATATTACAAGCTCCAAAAACGAATAGTATAACTGTAGTAAAAATGATTAATTTCTGTGACATTATTTTAAATTATTTTTAGATTTTTATTTCATTATTGGCGATTGCAAAACTCCTTCACCTTTTCCCCAACTCCACCAATCAACTGCATGCTTTTTTTCATCAAGTGTATAATTCCACTTTTTAAGGTAGTAATCTCTTGTTTTAAATTCGTCTCCTATACTTTGTAAAGCGGCATTTAATTTTGTATCTAAATCTTGTTGAATTTCCTTAACCTCAGGTTTATCCAATAAATTGTTCATTTGATAAGGATCGCTTAAATTATCAAAAAGCATACTAGCACCTTTTGGAGTGCGAGCATAGGTATATTGTTTTGTTCTTATAGCTCTGTATTCAGAATCATTATAATTTCCACCAAAAGGAGCCACATTCATTATCAAAGCTGCACGATCAGCATTTGGGTCTGGATTTTTAATTAATGTAGCAATATTTTCTCCTTCAACAGTTGCTGGAATTTTAATATTAGCCAAACCTAATAATGAAGGAAGTATGTCTGGTGTATTGATAGGTGCATTTACCACAGCTCCTTTATTTACACCAATTGATGGGTAACTAATTAAAAAAGGAACTCTAATAGACTCATCCCAAGCCAATTGTTTTACAAAAGGTTTTACGTTTTGAGCACCCATCATTTCTCCGTGATCTGAAGAAAAAACAATGATTGTATTTTCAGTTAAATTCAATTCTTTAATTTTATCCAATACCGTTCCAATAGCTTCATCTGTAGCTGTACAATGTGCATAATACCCTTGTAACTCCTTTAAAGATCTTTCTTTCCATTGATCCGAAACATTTGGAGCCAATTTGATACTTTCAAGCGGGTACATATCTTTATATTTTTGAGGTGCACTATCATGAGGGTAATGCGGTGTTGCAATAGAAACAACCATTAAAAAGGGATTATCATCATTTGCATGTGCACTTATATAGTCGTTAGCATCTTTAACTATTGAAAATGGAGAATAACCTTCCCAATACTTTTTTTCAGGATCATTATTTGCATAATAATGCTCTTTGTTATAATTATGATCGCACTCGGCACCTTTCCAATAATCAAAACCTTGACGTCTTGCTGGCTCTACATTATTTTCCCTACCATGACCATCTAAATGCCATTTTCCCCAATAAGCAGTGTTATAACCTTCAGCCTTAAAAATTTCAGCCATACACAATTCTTCACTAGGCAAATAAATATCGTTTAAAAACATTCCTGTTGAAGTAGGAAACCTACCGGTAAGTAATGCTGCACGGTGCGGTGTACAAACAGGAGTTACAGAAACCGCATTTGTAAAATTTACCGCCTCTTTTGCAAAATTATCAAGATTAGGTGTTTTTACATTTGGATCACCTGCATAACCTAAAGCTGAACCTCTCCACTGATCGGTTAAAATATAGACTACATTGGGCTTTTTTTGCGTTACCGACTTTTCAGTTTTTTTTAATTCCTGACAACAGACTAGCGTTGTAAAACCCAACAATAATATACTTAGTAGTTTATTTCTTCTCATTTATTATATTTAATTAGTTTTTATTTAACTTTTTTAACACCTGTTTTGGTTGCATAAATTTCTTTAATTGTTCCATCTTCATTATAATACAAATACTCTATACAAGTATTTCTTCTATATTTTGTACCGCCATTCCAATCTTGTACATGATAAAAGAAATAGTTTTGCCCTTTATATTCAACTATAGAATGATGGTCTTGTCTTTGCTTAGGGTTGATACCTCCTTTATATTCAAAGGGTCCATACGGACTGTCTCCCATAGCATAAAAACCTCCTAAACCAGCGTTGTATGAAAAATAATAGTTCCCATTTTGCGTGTGCATATAACTAGCTTCAAAAAAATTATCACTTCCATACTCAATGGTTCTTGGGGTTTCTGCCAATTCTAAAAGGTTGTCTTTTAGTAGAGCTACTTTTGGCTCTCTAACACCCCAATATAAATAGGTTTTTCCATCATCATCGGTAAAAACACATGGATCTAACCATTGCCCTTCAACACCTTTTATCCAACCCAAATATTTAAAAGGTCCTTCTGGTACATCACTAACAGCAACACCACAACGCATATCATCTTTTACTCCTTTTACAGAATGAGGATATAGTAAGTAGTATTTGTTATTTTTATAAATAGCTGTTGGCGCCCACATCCATCCACCAACACCCCAAGGAATGTCTCTAGAATGAAGCACCTCTCCATGGTCTTTCCAATTTACCATATCTGTTGAAGAAAATGCGTGGTAACCATCCATTGAGTCGTAGAATGTAGCATCTTCCATATCGTGTGATGTATACATCCATACTTTACCATCTTTCCAAACATGCGCTGAAGGATCTGCAGTACGTATATGACGAATTACAGGATTATTAATATCCTTTTTATTAGCTATTTCTTGCTGATTGACATTAACTTCAATCGTCTTTTTTTTATGAATACAACTTACTGTCGACAGCAAAATCAACAAAAATACAGATGCTATGTGAAATTGCTTTAACATAATTAGAATTTAGACACTAATATATAGGTACCTGGTTGCGCCAAAAATTCAAATGAATTTGCAGTTGTTTTTGTTAATTTTATATGCTCGTTATCTTTAAAAGTTTCACCATTTAAAAGCAATGCTTCAGAAGTATTTGCTGGAATACTAATTACAGCAGTTGTATTTGGCGGAATTGTAGTTTCTAGTTGAAATGTATTATTTTCTATTTTCCAAGAAGAAGTTACCTTTCCATAAGGCGTTTCATATGATGCAGAAGCAGCATTAAGTGGTGCATTTGGCTGCGGTGCAATACTTATTTTTTTGTATCCTGGCTCAAGTGGAGCAATACCAGCAATACGCTCGTACATCCACTCGCCAATTGCTCCGTATGCATAATGATTTAAACTATTCATATTCATAGGATTGAAACCTTCTTCTTTACTGTAACTGTTCCAACGCTCCCAAATAGTAGTAGCTCCTTGATTGATTGAATAAAACCATGAAGGATACGTTTCATTAAACAATAATTTATACATTAAATCGATTTCTCCTGTTTCGTCTAAAACTTCAGACAATAAAGGTGTTCCTAAAAAACCAGTACGTAAATGATTGTCTGCCTCATTTATTTTTTCTAATAAATACTGTTTTGCATTGGCTTGTTTTGCTTCAGGCAATAAATCAAAAGCAAGAGCTAACAAATAAGATGTTTGTGTTTCTGCAACATCTTTAATTTTACCTTTTTCATCAAAAAACTTTTCAGCAAAAGCATTTGCTACGTTTTTATACAACTGATTATACGTATTATAATCTTCAGTTTTGCCTAATGCCTGCGCTGTTTGTGCAGTTAACTTAGCTGAATGCGCAAAGAAAGCTGTACCAATTAAAGAGTGTGATGTATCTCCTTTATTGTCTCCATTAGCCGGAAGCGGTTGTAACCAATCTGCAAAACCTCCCATAGAAGAAATAAAATCTTTTGAAGAAGTTTCATGGTAAGCTACCCAACCTTTCATAGTTTCGTAGTTTTCTTCAAGAATTCTCTTATCCCCCGTTCTATAATAAATTTTCCAAGGAATAATAGTACATACATCTCCCCAACCTGCACTTACTTTGTTATTGTATAAAACATCTGGCACAACCCAAGGAATTCCTCCGTTATCGTATTGCGACTCACGTACACTTTGTAACCAGCTTGCCCAAAACTTGTAAACATTTGCATTAAACATAGCTGTAGGTCCAAATACTTGCGCATCTCCTGTCCACCCCATACGTTCATCTCTTTGCGGACAATCGGTTGGGATATCAAAAAAATTTCCACGCAATCCCCAAACAATATTACTTTGTAACTGATTTAATTTTTCGTGTGAAGATGTAAAAGTTCCATTTTCTTCAAAATCTGAATACTGAACCAAACCAGTTACCCAATCTTTTGAAGGTGATTTAGAAGCATCAAATCCGCTTAACTCTACATAACGAAATCCGTGAAAAGTAAACTTTGGCATCCATTCAACAACGCCATCTTCTGATGCAGTGTAATAATCTGTAGACTGAGCACTTCTATAATTATCGGTATAAAAAGTACCATCTGGTGATAACATTTCAGCAAATCTAATTTTAAGCGTTTCTCCTTTTTTCATTGGCACTTTTAACAATGGCACACCTACCATATTTTGCTGTAAATCAAAAATTGCAGCACCATCTTTTTCAACAACTTCTTTGGTTTCTAATGTAATTTTAGATTTAACTGTTGTATGGCGTTTAGGTTCTAATTTTATATCATTTATAATATCAAAAGCATTTACTGGTTTCCAGTTTTTGTCATCAAAAGTATTGGTAGTCCATGCTGGTATTTCTAAATTGGCATCGTAGGTTTCTCCATCATAAATTTCAGAAAGACGTATAGGTCCATTTGTTGTTCCTTTCCAAGAAGCATCAGAAACAATGATTTCTTTTGAACCATCTTCCATAGTTAACTCTAACTGACAAATAATTTTTGGAGATTCGGTATCACTCCAGAAAGATTTCATCCATCCCAATCTTCCAGAATGCCAACCTGCAGCAACCTCTACACCTATGGTATTTTTTCCTGAATTGATTAAATTACTTACATCATACGTAATGGTTTCAATACGTTTTTTATAAGGAGTATACCCTGGAGGCATTACATCATCGCTCACATCTTGTCCGTTTATTGCCACATCAAAAACACCTTTAGCTGTGATATACAATCTTGCTGAAGCCACATTTTTAGTCAACTCAAAACCTTTTCTAAGGTATTGTGGTCTGTGAATAATATTCTCTTGACTTCCAATTACACCTTCTTCTTTTGTAGGTAAACCTATCCATTTAGCCTGCCAATCATTGTTGTTTAACAAGCCCAATTCAAATGAGTTTATTGCACTCCATTCAGATGCCACATTGTCTTGGTTCCAATACTTTACTTGCCAATATACTTTTTGACGAGAATTTAATGCTTTACCTGCATATTGAATAAATGTTGATTGACTGCTTTCTTGTTTGTTAGAATCCCACAAATCGGCATTGTTTGGTAAAAGCGCTTCACTACTTGCGACTACTATTTGATAAGCTTTTTGATTTTTAACAGCATCAACAACTGGTAATTGCCATGAAAATGTAGGTGTAACATCATAAAAACCCAATGGATTTTTAAATCCTTCTGAAACAATTAATACTTCAGATTTTGAAACATATTGCTCTTTGCAAGATACAAACAAGCATAAAATAGTTAAAAACGTAACTGAGTAAAAAGATGATTTTAAATTCATTATTTAATTTTTGATTGAAATTTATAAGTTCCTGGTTGTGCAACTAATTCAAATGAATTTGTTGCTTTGTTTATTAATTTTATAGCTGTATTATCTTTAAACGTTTTACCATTTAAAAGTAATTTTTCTGAAGTATTTGCTGGAATACTAATTTTTGCTGAAGTATTTGGCGGTATCACAACATCAAGAATAAAGTCCTCATTTTCAATTTTCCAAGACGTAGACACTTTACCATAAGGTGTATTTAAACTTGCAGAAGCCGATGTTAAAAACTCGGTATTTGGTTGTGGTGCAATTCTAATTAATTTATATCCTGGCTCCAAAGGTGCAATACCTGCAATACGCTCATACATCCATTGCCCCACAGCTCCGTAGGCATAATGATTTAAACTATTCATTCTTCCAGGGTTGTAGCCTTCTGTTTTGCTATAACTATCCCAACGTTCCCACATTGTTGTTGCTCCTTGATGTATAGAGTAAAACCAAGATGGATATGTTTCTTTAAAAAGAATTTTATACATTAAATCTATCTCCTCCATTTTATCCAAAACTTTTGGCAGCAATGGAGTTCCCAAAAATCCTGTTCTTAAATGGTTATCTGCTTTTTTAATTTCTTCTAATAAGTGCTTTTCGGCTTTTGCTTTAGTTTCTTCATTTAACAAATTAAAATCCAATGCTAACAAATAGCTTGTTTGCGTACTTTGCCCCTTTTTCAATGCTCCGTTTTCATCAAAAAATTCCTTTTCAAAAGCTAAAGCAATTTTCTTATATAATTCATAATATTTTTTAACATCATCAGGTTTATTTAATACTGCAGCTATTTTAGAAGCCAAATTTGCTGAATGAGCAAAAAAAGCTGTACCAATAAAGCCTTTATCTGTATCTCCTCTTTGTCCATCTTTTCCTGATTTTGCTGGATATGGTTGTAACCAATCTCCAAAAGAATTCATATTTGAAATGTAATCTTTGGCTTGCGTTTCATGAAAACCAATCCATTTCTGCATCATATCATAATTTTCTTCAAGCACGGTTTTATCTCCTGTAATATTGTAAATATCCCAAGGAATTATAACAGCTGCATCTCCCCAGCCCGAACTTGCCATGTTATTTTGTAATACATCTGGCACTATATAAGGAATTAAACCATCTTCGTGTTCCGATTGTGTTTCTTTTACACTTTGCAACCAGGCTGTCCAAAATGCATGAACATCCACATTAAACATGGCTGTAGGCGAAATAACCTGCGCATCACCTGTCCACCCTAAACGTTCATCGCGTTGCGGACAATCGGTAGGAATATCAAAAAAGTTACTTCTTAAACCCCAAGTTATATTGCTTTGTAGTTGATTTAATTTTTCATGTGAAGAAATAAAACTTCCATTAGCTTCAACATTAGAATATTGAACTAGCCCTTTTACCCAATCTAAAGATGGTTCTTTTGAAGCGTCAAAACCACTCAATTCTACATATTGAAAACCGTGAAATGTAAATTTTGGTGACCAAGTAATTGTGTTATCTTCTGAAGCAATATAATAATCGGTTGACAATGCAGAGCGATAATTAGCTGTATAAAAAGAACCATCTGGCGCTAACATTTCAGAAAAACGAATTTTAAGCGTATCACCTTTTTTCATTGGTACATTTACCAAAGGTACCCCCAACATGTTTTGTTTAAAATTAAACACTACTGCTGTATCACTTTTTGAAACAATTTCAGCAGCATTTAATGTGATTTTATGCTTTACCGTTTGATGCCTTTTTGGTTCTAATTTTACTGTTGCATCTATTGCGTCAACCTCAACGCTTTCCCACTGTTTATCGTCAAAATTATTGTAAGTCCAGTTTGGCATTTCAAGATTTGCATCGTAGGTTTCACCATCGTAAATACCCGCCAATCTAATTGGACCGTTGGTAGTACCTTTCCAAGTTTCATCTGAATAAACAACTACTTTAGAACCATCTTTCAATTCAATTTCAAGCTGACATAAAATTTTTGGTGAAGCAAAATTATTGTAAACAGACTTACCTCTACTTATTCTTCCTGAATGCCAACCAGAAGCCAATTCAACCGCTAAGGTATTTTGTCCAGATGCTAATAGTTTTGTAACATCATACGTAATTGTTTCTATACGTTTGTTATAAGGTGTCCAACCCGGAGGCATTACATCATCGCTTACATTTTCTCCATTTAAATGCACATCAAAAACTCCTTTTGCGGTAATGTATAATCTTGCTGCAACCACTTCTGAAGACAGTTCAAAACCCTTTCTAAGATATTGCGGACGGTGCATTAAAAATTTTCTAACGCCTTTTATGCTGTCTTTTGCGGTATTTAATCCAACCCATTTGGCTTTCCAATCGCTATTATTTAACAAGCCTAATTCAAAGGAATTGATTTCACTATATTCTGAAACTTTATTATCTTGATTCCAATAACGTACTTGCCAATAAACTTTTTGACGAGAATTTAATTTTTTTCCTTCGTATTTAATGAAAGTTGATTGATTGCTTTGTTGCTTTTTAGAATCCCATAAATCTGGATTATTTTGCAAAAGAGTTTCACTAGTTGCCACTATTATTTGATACGCCGATTGACTTTTTACCTCTTTTAAAACTGGTAACTTCCAAGAAAAAGTAGGTTGCGCATTGTAAAATCCTATTGGATTTTTAAATCCTTCAGAAACTGTCAATTCTTCAGATTTTAACAATTGTTGTGCTTTAACGTGAAAAGCCATAAACAATACGAATGCACTAAAAATTAAAATGTTTTTTACTTTCATTTTTATAATATATTATGTTCCTTAAACAATTTCAATAGTACAAACATCATCAACAAAACGTACAACACGTGGTGTTAAACAAAAGTCTTCACCAGGTTGAGGTTGTTGATTGTATGGTTCTACCAACAAATACTCAGCCATACTAGCTGTAAATAAAGGCCCTACTGTTTTATCGGCCATATACAAAAATGGAAAAACCGATTCTTGACACCTACCGTGAATATCTCCACAAGCATGGCAATACAAAGCGCCATTAGAAACAGGATCACTTGAATTGTTAATTTGATCACGAATCATAGCGTCGCACCAATTAGTTAATAGGCTTAATGAAGCTATTTCAAATTTGGTTGCGCTTTCCGACTCTCCTTTTTTATGATTAATAGCCATACAAGCATAAGTAGGCAACATCAATCCTACCCCGTCAACTACTGAAAAATGCATAAAAGAGCGTCTTTCCATCTATAAATTCAATATTTATTAATTGCGATAAATATCTTTAAATCTAAGAAAAATTGTATCCTGTACTGTAGGGTTTTACATAAAAACCCTACCAGTTTATGGGCAAAAAAGTGTAGTTATTTTTTTGATTAATTTTTAAACAGATTGGTCTCTGTATATAACCATTTTTCGAGATCAAGCGTCCAATCAACTCCTGTTTTTTCAAAATTTAAACCAAATCCGTGGCCGCCCTTTTCCAATTGTACATATTTGTATTTTATGCCATGTTCTTTTAAACTTTCACAATAAATCAGACTGTTTTCATAAACTACACCTGTATCATCTTTAGCATGTATGATATAAGTTTGAGGTGTATTTTCACTTACTTTATTTTCCATAGAATAATAATCTAACAAAGATTGATTCTCTGATTTATCGGCTAAAAGTCTTTTGTACGAACCTTTATGACGATACGGTAAATTAAACGAAATAACAGGATACATTAAAATAGAAACCGCTTGTTTTAGATCTTCTGAATTTACATTGGGTGCAATAATTTCGTTTTTTAAATTTGCTAAAGAAGCTGCTAAATGTCCTCCTGCCGAAGAACCTATAACAGCTACTTTATTTTTATCTATAGACCAATTGGTTGCGTTTTGATGAATAATTGACAGTGCTTTTTGAGCATCGCACAAGGGTACTTTTTCTTGCGAATTCACAATTAGTGTATCTGGCAATCTGTATTTTAATACCGCAACCACATTAAATCCCATTTTAAGAAAACGTTGCGCCATACTTTCTCCATTATTACTTCCAATAGTTACGTTAGCATAACCACCTCCTGGACAAAATAACAAAGCTGCGCCATTATTTTTTATATCCTTATTTCGATATACATAAATTGCTGGTTCTGAAATTTGAGTATAGCGTATACCCGCTTCATCCAAAGTTTCTTTTAAAGTAATATGTTCTTTATTGAAGGGAATTTCTCCATCTTTCCAAAGATTGATGGTTTCTATTGTATAATCTTGTGAAAAAGTATGTGTACATATAAAAATAAATACAAAAATTAATCGTATTTTATTAATAAACAAGTCCATTTTTTTAATTTTAATTGCGTTGTAGAAGATACAATATAATTTTTACTTATAACACACGTAAATAACTCACAAACAATTTTTTACCAATATTAAAAATAAAACACAAACTTTAAACCCACTTCAATTAAGGCATAAAAAACACCTCTTCTAACGGAATTGAAACTGGTGAATTGTCTGGATTAACTTCCATAATATCAGCCATAAAATCCCACCATTTTTTTACAATTTCATTAGATGCTAAATCTTGAGAGCCTCCCTTTCCTGAAACTTTTTGAAAAGCAAAAAGCGTACTGGTTTCTTCATCTAAAAAAATTGAATACTCGCTTACACCATTATCTTTTAGAAGTTGTCTTAATTCTGGCCACAATTCATTATGACGTTTTGTATAAGCTTCTTTTTGACCTTTATTTAATTTCATTTTAAATGCTAATCTTTGTTCCATTTTAATATTATTTTATGTTTTATTTAATCGATATCTCGTCAACTTCAAACTTAATTTTAAACTCACTTTTTATAATTCTTCTGAAGTTGATTTTTCCATTTTTTATAATTTATAGGTTTAGTTACAAAAATATAATAATGAAGATGCTTCAACATCTTTGTCTAAACCAATTTTACAATACGCTTCAACATTAAATTCACTACCCGCCAATACAAACAGTTGTTTTAATTTATGCTGCGCTTTATCTAAATCACCTATTTGTTTGTAATTCCAATCTTTTTTACCTTCGGCATAAGGCTTTAAAAACTCATAGGCTTTTTTAATACTTGCCCCATTTTCAGCTTCGTAATTCCATAAATCTACATTTACTTTTTTTCCTAAAAAAGCAAGCTCTGTAAATCCTTTTAAATTCATAGTGCTATACGACATTGCCTTTGTACGCTCCAGTTCATGTGGTTGTTCACCGTTTGGTTGAATTTGTTTAGCAATGCGCAATGTTTTAACCGCTTCTAAAACTTCTTTAGCTTCATTATCCCTATTTAAAAACAACAATATACTTACAATTTGAGTGTCATAATGTGTGGCATGATTGTTTTTAGTGTTTTTTTCAAAAATGCCATTTTCACTAGTTTGAAGCCAATTTAAATAATCTGAAAACCACAAGCGAAGACTTTTACTGGTTTCGGCATCCATTTCTTTACTCAATTCTAAAATTTCAATAGCAGCTATTATATTTGTAATTCCAGCAAACTCTATAATACCAATTCCGCGACCTGTATTTAAACCAGGAATACCCTGCGCAAAATCAAGATTTGGATTCATTTTAGTGTCTTCATTTACAAACCAAACTTTTAATAATTCCAATGCTTTTTTAGCATATTGTTTTTTATCTGAAAAAAAATAAGCCATTGCCAACGTATTGGTATTGTGAAACATTTTATCTTTTGTTGTTTCATCAGTACTAGTTCCGCGAGTTAGTGGATTTATCTCTCCATCTCGTCTAATCCACGGTAAACCATCTGATTTATTTGGATCTGGCCACCAATAAGGCCCCAAAGAAATATAGTCGTGTTTACTGCCACTTGGCGGAATTTGAGTTTTATCTACTACCGAAAAAGGACCTTCATGCAATGCTTTATCTGCATCCTCCAGCAATTGTTTGTACAATGAAGAAAACTGGGTTGAATTCTTATTTTCTTTTACATAAACAAGTTTGTTATAATCTAAAACCGACAATGTTTTTTTAGCCGAATTTTGTTCAATTTGTGCATTTGTTTTAAAATTGATAGCTATCAATATAAATAAACTAACAAAGCATATTTTAAAGGTATTTTGAATCATGGTTGTTTTTATTTTTTTCTGAAAAAAAAGCATTCTACTTAAGACATTACATACTTCAATATTACGTATCAACAATAAAAAAACTGTCCTGCACATTACTGTAGCATTTTGCAATAGCATAAAAAAAATCAAAAGAATTTAATTTTACACAAATTCTTTTGATTTTTTAAAATACAAAAATTAACACCTTAAAATTAAACTATTTATCGTTTTGTGGATAAGATGACCTCTTATCTAAAGGGAACTGTATTTCGAGTAATTTCATCATTTTAAGCACCTCATTGTTATAGTTTGGATCTTTTGCTAAGTTTTGTGTTTCTTCCATATAATTTTGCTTACACAAATAAAGCTCTTGATCAATTGCCTTTTGCGCTTTATTATCCCACCATTCGGTATATCTATATTCGCCATTGGTACAAGTAAATCCCATGGTATTTTTTCCTCTTGGATATAAACTATAAGCACCTTTACTCCAATCCGCATTTGGATTGTCTAATAATGGCACAAGACTTTTACCCTCTATGGATGGCGTTTCAAAACAACAGGCTTCTGCAACAGTTTTAAACAAATCAACATTTTCAACCAAAGCATTTGATTTTTGATTTGTTACCCTGTTTTTGTAACTTGTTTCTCTACTAATAATAAATGGCACATTTACATCAATTTCAAAATTGCTATGCTTACACCAAGCACCATATTCGCCTAATTTATAACCGTGATCACCCATCAGAATAACAATGGTATTTTTACGTAAATCAAGTTCCTCCAATGCCTGCATCACTTTACCAATTTGCGCATCGCTATAACTTACAGATGCATGGTAACCATGAATCAATTCTTTTGTAAGATCATCATCTAAAAGTCCTTCTGAAGGTATCCCATAATAACCGCGTAACTCACCCCAATTTGTAAGCGCAAGTCTGTACATATCTTTGGGAGCTAATTTTGCTGGAACATTAAACTGTTCTCTATTGTATAAATCCCAATATTTTTTTGGAGCGTTAAACGGAAGATGAGGTTTGGTTAAACCTACAAACATCAAAAACTTTTCATCTTTAACTTTTTGAAGTATTTCAATAGCGTGGTTTGCTGTACGCCCGTCTTTATAAGCTTCATCAGCAACATCTGCACATTCAAAAGCAGGTCCATTACCATTAATACCTGCACTTTTAAGACTATCTATTAAAGCTAAATTTTCAGGTTTCACCCAAGAATTTGACTCTTTAGGAATATGAATACTCCAACTTTCTGTATCATCAGTAGTATGGTGATATACTTTACCTACACTTACAGTGGTATAACCATGCTCCTTAAAAAACTGAGGCATTGTAACCATATCTTTATACTTTGAACGTAGCGGTGTAAATAAGGAATAGATACCAATAGTTTCAGGGCGTAAACCTGTTAATATACTCATACGTGAAGGTGCGCAAAGTGCCTGTTGAGCATACGCATTCTGAAACAGCACACCTTCATTTGCCAAACGATCAATGTTAGGACTTTTTATCATTGGATCGCCATAGCAACCCAATTCAGGCCGTAAATCGTCCATTAAAAAAACAACCACATTTGGTTGTTCTTGAGCAAATATGGTTGAGCCAAAATTTAGACTGATTATGAATGCTAATAGGTATTTTTTCATCAATATTTATAATTATTTGTTAGTCTTCTTTATTATTCTTAATGTTTAAATTTCCTTTTTCAATATTTACTGCATTACCTTTTTTATTGGGACTTTTTGATATTTTACACCCTAATAAACCACCATTTCTCATTTGGTTATGACTGATGAGGCTTTTTTATGAATTTAGCTATTTAATTTAGCTTTTTGGATATAAAAACCATTTTCTCTTGTCCATTAGTTATTATAAGAAATTCCTTTCCATTTTCTAATTTGATTTTAATTTTATCAAATACTGATGTGGTCAACTGAAAAACAGGATTACGAACTGCAACAGAATAAAGACTCAATGAACAACAACATCCCAACTGTTGCCGTGTTTTATAATTTAAAGAACTACATAATTTAATTAACAATCAGTTTTTTAACATATGATTTTTGATTCTCGCCTACAACTTTAACAATATAAACTCCTGTTTTAAACTGTCCTTCATTGTCTATCCGAATACTTTCATTATTTGTTGTGTATTTATAAACCTCTTTTCCCAAAACATCAGAAATAATGATCGTTCTATTTTCACTTCCTTTAAAAACAATTGTAAATTCATTTTTTGCAGGATTAGGATACAATTTAATAAAAGACGCATTTAAATCTAAATCATCAACACCAAGTGTAACGCTTTTTGATATAACTTGCCATTTACTTCTGGCATCTGTATCCAAAGCCGCACTATTATACACAGTTCCATCAGCATCATGATACAAAAATCTACCATTACTTCCTGCTTCAAATCTATAAGTATTATCAGCCGCTATATAATGTACCGTCCAAATCTTATCTGAATCTGTAGCTGGAGAACCTTTAGTTGTATTTACAGCAGCATAAGGAGGTAAAAAGCTACTACCTGTAGCCCGTAAAATACCTGTTAACTCACTATCAATATTATAAAAATTAGTGCCGGTTTTGACAAAAGACCATTCTTTATCTTGTCCATCACCAGAATTATTCATTAGTACAGGAGTTGCTGATGCTGCCTGAGCCTGCAAGAATTGTCCCGTTGCCACATTTCTTAATCTATAGATATCGCCAGATAAATCGGTTAAATCAACTTCTTTTACTTCAACAGTAATTTCTGAAGAAGAAATCGAAGCACCTTGATCGTCATATGCAATAGCTTTAATGGTATAAAAACCTTTGGCAGCAGCTGTCCAATTTAATGAATAAGGTGATGTTAAATCTTCGGCAAATACAGCATCGTTAATTAAAAATTCAACTTTTGTAATTGAACCATTATCTGTTGTGGCCTTTGCATACAATGATACATCATCTCCTTCACTAAACACATCACTATCTTGAGGTGTTAAAAGTGACACTCCAAAAGGTTCTGGCGTAACGACAATACCTAAATCAAAAATTTGTAAATAAGTAGTACGTTGATCTCCTGTTCCACCAGCTTGTTTTAAATAATAGTATAGTTTACCATTATCTACATATACCACTCCTTTATCAAATGTTGGCCCTGTAGTTTGTTGATAGACTTCTACAAAATTATTAGTACCTCCTTCAGTTTTCACAATATTTACACGACCATTTTTTAAACCAATAACATACACATCATCTCCTGAAGTATATAATTCGCTACCAGCATCGTATTCTTCTGTAGTAAAATCAGCATCTGTAGCTTTACGGTAGGTATGCAATTTTTTTGTTACATTAAATTGGTTATCCTTAACTGTACTTACAAAATGCTCATCTCCACGAGCTGTAACAGTAAAATCAAAACCACCTATAATATAAACCATATCTTTTTGAGTAGTAGCAACAAAATCACCAGGTTCTGCAATTTTAATTAAGTCAGCATTTGCTATTGGTCTCGTAAAACCTACACCCTTATAATCTTTCCATTGCGTTAATCCATTTGGATCATCAGTATAAGCATAATAAATACCATTTTGATACAGGTATTTGTCGTTTCTATCACCATATCTTCGCTGAAAACCAATTCTTAATTTACCATTTAAGTATTTAAAATCGCCATACAATCCCCAATTAAATGCAACTGTTGGATCACTTGAGGCTTGCATTTTATTAAATTCGGTATATCCTTCCCATTTTGTTCCATCAAATTTTGCAAATAAAAATTTACCATTTCTATCGTAACCAAATCTCATTTTCATAAATAAGTCACCTTCATCATTGGTAAAAAATGCAGGATACGTTAACAACTTTGTTGTATTTACATCATCAATACCATCAAATGCCAAATGTTTGAAATTTCCGGCTGGAGAATTTACAAAACGATCTAATGTAAACTCATCATCTGGTACTGTTGCTGCACCATCAACAGTGTAAGAATACCTCAAATAATCATTAGCAAATGCAGCTACATTTCCATTTCTGTGCATGTCATAAAGTAAATGAACGGTTTCATCTTTAGGGCAAATACCAACTGCAATGGTATTGTGGGTTTCACCTATCCACCAATTACCATCAAAACCAGTATGCTGATGAGGAAATTCAATTGTTTTTAGAACACCCGTTTTGGTATTATACCTTGTTAACATTACATGACGATCATCTTTACCACCACGATACCAGGTCATAAAAACAAAATCTTTATAAGTTTTAATACAATCTCCATGAGGCGTAAGCGCATTACCATAAGCGTAATCATAGCCACTTGTAGAATTTGCAGGAAGATTATTTAAATCTGCTACTTTAGTTCCATCAAAAAAAAGTACTTGATTTGAAATTTCCACCTCACTTTCTAAAGTTATTTGCGCATATAAATGGCTCGAATTAATAAAAAGAATAAATAGAAAGGCCCATAAACCTTGTGAATTAAAAAAATGTTTTAAGCGTATTTTCATTTAATAGTTATTTTGATTATTAGGTTATTATATATGAAGTTTATTTATTTTTTAAAACTACCAAGGGTCATTCATACTTTTTAAAAGATTTTGTAATTCTTCTTCCATTTTTTTATCCAACTTAGAATCTTCACCCCATAAATTGGTCATTTGATAAGGATCTTTTTTATCATTGTATAAATAATAGAATTTATTACCATCATCATCTTTTACCACAGCAAAAGTGTAATCCTTATTTCTAAATCCTCTAGTTCCTGAACTTGGGTTAGATGGTTCTGAACCAAAATAAAGTTGCTTATCTGGTTTAGTTACTTGTTTGTTAAAAAATACATTTGAATAATCAATACCTTCAACAGCAGTTGGAACTTTATCTCCAAGTCCCAATAACCCAAGGATTGTAGGCATATAATCAGGAACACTGATTAATAAATCGTCTGTTTTAGGTTTTATTTTTTTTGGATAGTGTACTATAAATGGAATTTCATAAGCCTCACGAAACCATACATTTTTATGCATTAACCCTTGACTTCCTAACATTTCTCCGTGATCTGAAGAAAATACAATAATGGTATTTTCATAAAGTCCCATTGCTTTTAATTGTTCAATCACTCTCCCAATTTGTTCATCTACTCCATTTACAGAAGCAAAATAGTCTGGCGCTTGATTTAATCTCTTATCAACACCTCTATCACCTCTTTTTAATTCTTCATTATTGGTAAATTCAACATTAGGGCGATTTAATAAGGTTTTATAATCTTGCCCAGCATAATGATTCTTATATTTTTCAGGTACTTGATTGAAAGGTGTATGAGGTGGATTGATAGACCAAAACATCGCAAAAGGTTTATCGCTTTCTCTTTGATCATTTTCATTTTTTAAGTAATCAATAATAATATCTGCTTCGTGCTCTGGAGACCATTGTTTTACATCTACAATCTCGTTTTCGCTAGCATTGGTCGTCCAATAATAAGGATTGTTATGTTTATTATGAGTTCCGTATGCATACCAGAATGTAAAACCATGTCGTTGATCAGGTGGACACCAACTATCCCAAACCACCTTTTCTCCTTGTACTGTTGGCTCAGGCCCATCTAAGTGCCATTTACCTACATAACCTGCACTGTAGCCATTCTCAGCCAATACATCTGAAAAAGTGATTTCATCGTTTTTTAAATAATTTCCATATTGAGTTCTAGAAGATTGACAATTTGCTACAACACCATTTGAGAGTGGATATTTACCAGTTAAAAGCATTGCACGGTAGGGACTACAAAGTGGGTGATTGGCAACAGCTTTACTAAAAAAAACACCTTCTTTGGCTAGCTTGTCAATATTTGGAGTAACAACTGGATCTTCATTTAAAAAACCCAATGAAGCCCTTCTATATTGATCTGCAAATATAAAAACAATATTAGGTTTTTGTTTGCTTTCAGATTTAATTATACTTTTTTGAGAATAGCCAACAAACCCAACAAATAGCATTAGTATTACACTTAATTTACTTTTGAAGTGGTATTTCATAATAATTTAATCCCTTAATTATTCTTTTCTATATAGTTAAGTAATAATGTTTTTACCTGTTCAACAGAACCTTGTTCTAAACCACCATTTGTAGCGCCTGTGATCCAATAAAGTACCATTCCAGCATCAGAACAATCCCATTTTCCTTTTTGAAATTTAACCACATTGTCTATTTCAGCCATTTTACCCATTAACCAAACAAATTGCACACGATCATCAGCATGATTCATTGCCCAATCCCACTCAGCTTCATTTACTTTAAGATTTATATTTTGATCTGGAATACGAACTTCTTCAACCCCAAAATCTAAAATTTCTTGCCACTTAAAAAAATCTCCTGCATCATCATTTGCAGGATGGTGCGTAATTACTTTTACATATTTATGTTTTTCTTTTGACGATGCTTGCAATGCAAAACCAATAATATCTGGCTCGCCAGCCTCTACAATCCACAGCGGATCTTCTTCAGTAGATACATTTATCGCTTTTACTAAATCTTTAATAGTTTGTTCTGTTTGCCATTTTGCATCCCAAAAAGTAATGTGATCAAAACCTCCCCAACGACGGGCTGTACCGTCACAAGTGGTTTGCATCATAGCGTGTCTTTCATGTTCAGCTTCTGCCGAAATTCTATGTAAAACTACCAAATCGCAACAATGTGAATAATGCACCAAGCGATCTTCCAAGCCGGCAGCACGAAGCAAAGCCAAGGAAACTGCTGTACCGCCTAAATCATCAGGATCAGGTGAATTTCCATCTGCAACTACTGCTATACGCCCTGCAGGAGGATTTATTTTTTGTGCTGTTACGCAACTTGTTGTAATTAATGCTGCGATAATTAATACTGCTAGTTTATTCATTTTTTTTATTTTTTGAAGTAATTTTTATTTTATAAATAAGTAGGTTGTTGGAGATTCTTGTATTTGCTTACCTTTTCCAACAGGTGTAAAAATAATACCAGCCCATCTTCCGCGAGTAAACTCTTTTCCATCTGTACCTACTTTAGCTGTTACAGTAATTTTATCACCTTTTTTTAGTTTGATATTTCTCCACAAAGCATTAAATTCTCTTCCTTCTTCCCACATTGTTTTGGCCAATGGAGGCGCATAAGTTCCAAGCAATTTATTATTAATTGAAACGCTGAAAGTTGAACTACCGTCATTTTCACCTACACCAACAAAAACCACATCATACTTTCCACTTTCAAAATTAAAAGTCGTACTTGTTTGTGCTTCTTTATGTTCTTTTGGGTTGATGGCTAACCAATTTTTTCCGTTTTTATAAAAATTGGTTTCTTCAACAGGAAATTCTTGAGATGCAATTACTTTATTCTCAGGAAGTGCTTTTGAAATATTGTTAAAATACGATTGTTCTTGAACAACTTTAGCTTCTGCAACAGGCAATTTACCTTGTGCTAAATTTATTGCTGGTCCTTTTTCTGAAGGCACATAATTTTTATCGGTGGTTAAAATAAATTTGTCCATTTCAAAACCATCTTCGCGCATACTAAACTGAATGTTGTGCACACCTGGCTTTTCAATATCTAAATAAATCTCGTGAGCTACCCCGCAGTGTACTTCCTTTGTTCTTTGCTTACTTTCCCAAGTCCACTTATTTTTACCATCACACCATTGCATACGTTTACCGTGTGCTGGCCATTGGTTATTTAAACCAACATGCAAACCATTGTCTTCGCTACCCGTACTCATAGCTCTTACCCAAACAAAATAACGCCCAGGCGTGTTGAATTTTACTTTGTAATGTACAATCGCCATTTTTCCGGCTTCATCTGTAAAATTTTCACCACGAATAAGTTGGTCTGAATGGGTTACTCTTGTATCTGGTAAAATTTCAATATAAGCATTGTTACTAGCATCTAAAAAATGTGGCGCATCTTCATCTCTGCCAACATTAGCCGTTTCAGTTTTTGATGTTCTATACCACGCTCTAACTTCAGCATTGCTTTGTTTGTAAAAATGTTCTGCTTCAACAGCTACAAGTCCGTTTTTTTCTTCAAAAATAACAATACTATCTACTATGGGATTGTTAAACTTTTTTGACTGTGCTTTTGACACAATGCCAAACATTGTTATAAATGTAAATAATGTAAGAATTGATTTTGTATTCAAGTGTTTTTTAATTTTGTTGTTAGTTTATAAAAATACTTGTTCAAATTTCAAATAGTATCCTGTACTATCCGTATAAATTTAAACAAAAAACTACTTTAAATCTAACACCTTTACCTCAACAACTTTACTCGACAAAAAACCAATACGATGTGTTTTAACCATTATTACAGCATCATTACTAAGCGAAAGAGGTTTTTGGTAAATACTCCAAACTTTAGGAAACACTCCGTTTTTAGTTTTAATTTTATAACCTATTGAAGCCCCTTCGGTAGCACAGCTAATAGTTACTTTTTCGTTTGCATATGCTATTTCTGGTAAAGCCGTTATTGGTTGACTATCATTCCCATTCCAAAGATTTTTGATTAATTGTGCTTCAGGCAATGTTGGATCATCATTAATTTCTGTTAACCATCTGTCCATTTCTGCTCTTAGCTCCTGTAATTTATCAGCATAAGCAGGATCATCAGCAATATTATTTAATTCAAAAGGATCTGCTTTACAATCAAATAACTCTTCTTTTGGTTTATGATCTCTAAACCATTGCTTTTGAATTTCATTTAATTTCCCCTCATCACGCAACCTTAGTAATTCTTGCATTGTTGGTATTTTTTCTCTGTATCCTAATGGCAAATAATACCCTTGTTCAGGTCTGTAATTACGAAGATATTTGAACTGACCATCTCTTACTGCTCTTATAGCATCGGTTACTTCATCAAAACGATCGGCTGCACCGTGAATGTAATTTCTTTTATTTTTAGCTTTATATGCTCCTAAAAAAGCTTGACCTTGTAGGTGTTTTGGAGGCTCAACACCAATTAAAGACAATAGTGTTGGTGCAAAATCTACAAAACTAATTAATTGTTCATCTTTTTGACCACTATTAATTTTTTGAGGAAATCTAATAATCATAGGAGTATTTAAACCCGAGTCGTAAATTAAACGTTTTTGTCTAGGTAATGGCCCACCGTGATCTCCGTAAAAAAATATAATGGTATTTTCAAGCAACCCATCTTCTTCCAATTGTTTTAATACTGCCCCAACTTGCTTGTCCATTTCGGCAATATTGTTGTAAACCTTCCACATATCATTGCGAACAACTTCTGTATCTGGTAAATAAGGAGGTATGTTAAATTTGGTGTTTTTAGGCAAATGCACAGGTGTTTCGGCTTCTGTCATTCTATTTTTTGCATCAGGCAACTCATTGTTTTTCCAAACATAACTTGTATCACCTTCATGGTAATGCCTTGTTTCAATTTCTCTAAAACCATAAGGTTCAAACAAACCAGATTCGTGGGTTTCGGTAAAATTAAATACAGCATAAAATGGCTGCTCTGCTGCTCTGTTTCTCCAATGTGCATACTTACTGCTTTCATCCCAGGCAGTTTCAGGTGCTTTAAACTGATAATCTTCTTTATAATTATTGGTACAATAATAGCCATTTTCGCGAAGCAACTCACTAATCATTTTTACTTCTGAAGGCGGAATAGCTTCATAAGCTTTTAAGCCAGTTTCCTTCATATAAGAATTAACTCTCATATGATTTGCTCCAATACCTGAAGGATACATACCCGTAGCAATTGCAGCTCTACTTGGAGCACATACACCTGAGGTTGAATATAGGTTTGGGTAAATTACACCTTCATTTGCCAAACGCGTTAAGTTTGGTGTTTCAACAGTTAAATCTCCAAAAGGCGGAATATAAGCGCCCATATCTTCAGTTACCAGCCATAAAATATTTGGTTTTTTTGGCAATTGCAATGCTGAAGAAATTTCAGTTTCATTTTGATTATCCTGACTTTTTGTTTTACAACTTATTAATGTTAAACAAAACAAAAAAAATACTATTGAAATTCTCATGTTAGATATGGGAGCTTATTAAATTATAATTTAAAATTGTTGGTAATTACTTAACTGTAAGAATTGCCGTATGTAAATCTTTTTCTAAAGAAGAAGTTCCTACAGATATTGTAAATGTACCTGGCTCAACAACCTTTTTCATATCTTGATTTAAAACATTTAGTTCGTTAAAACCTAAATTAAAAGTTACTGTTTTTGTTCCACCTGGTTTTAATGTAATACGCTCAAATCCTTTTAACATTTTAAGGTAACGACCAACAGAAGCATAATCGTCACGAACATACATTTGCACCACTTCATCACCAATAAAATTACCAGTATTGGTAACGTCAACAGATATAGAAGTTGTACCATCAACATTTATAGTTGCACTTTCTAATTTTGGTGAACCGTATTCAAATGTTGTATAACTCAATCCATAACCAAAAGGAAACAATGGTGATTTATCTGAAAATCCATATTGACCTTTACCTGTTCCAATAAAATCTGGACGTTCTAAATAGGTTACAGGAATTTGCCCTACAGATCTTGGAAAAGATACTGTTAGTTTTCCTCCAGGATTTACATCACCAAAAATAGCATCGGCAATAGCATCTCCAGAACGCATACCTAAATACCAAGTTTCTAGTATTGAAGGAATATTTTGAGCAATGTAATTTATAGACAACGGACGACCATTAATCAATACAACAATTACAGGTTTTCCTGTTTTATTTATCGCTTCAACCAATTCATTTTGAACTCCATATAAATCAAGATCATCACGATCAACACCTTCTCCACCAGTTCTACGTGAACCTCCAACAACTAAAACAACAGCATCAGATTTTTTTGCCGCTGCAACAGCATCAGAAAAACCTTCTTTTGAATTATTCATTAATTGACATCCTTGCGCATAATTGATTTTAATTTTTCCTTCTACCTTATTTTTTAAACCATCTAATACAGATACATAATAAGGAGGTAACCCTGAATAACCACCCAATAAAGAATAAGTTCCTTTTGCAGGTCTTTCTTCATGAGCATTTGGACCAATAACTGCCAATGATTTAATTTTATCTAGATTAAGAGGCAATAAGTTATTGTCATTTTTTAATAAAACGATGGCTTTTTTAGCCATTTCATAAGCGTACTCTTGGTGCTCTTTTGTACTAACTACCGTATCTGTTTTAGCTTCTTTTAATTTTGAACCAAACAAACCTAATTTGTATTTTGCAGTTAAAATTCTAGCTGCAGATTGATCTACATACTTAACAAGATCAGGATTTTTTTCTAAAGTATCTTTTAATATTGTTGAATGATACGTATAAAGTGGTAAATGTTTTCCAAGAACCAAATCCATATCAACACCTGCTTTTAAACCTAAAATAGCTGCTTCTGTTCTTGTTTCTGGTATAAAATGCATTGTTTGCAATCTACCAACATCATTATTATCTGAAACTAAAAAACCATCAAAACCCAACTCTCCTCTTAAAACATCATTTAGCAACCAATTATTCATATGGCAAGGCACACCGTTAAAATCTTGATGTCCTGGCATAATACATGCTACTTTGGCTTCTTTTACTGCAGCTTCAAATGGCGGTAAATATATTTCTCTTAAACGACGTTCAGACATATCGCTAAAACCACCATTGATACCTCTTCTATTTTCTGGGTATCCTATAAAATGCTTTGCAGTAGTTATAATGTGATTTTCATCCAATCGTTCGTCTCCCATACCTTGCATTCCTTGAATAAAAGCGACCCCCATACGTGATACCAAATAAGGATCTTCACCATAAGACTCTTCAACTCTTCCATATCTAGGATCACCAGAAATAACATCTAAATTAGGAGAATAACAATGTGTAATATTTAATGCACGTGCTTCCAAAGCTGTTTGTTCTGCCATTTTTTTGATTAATTCTGGATCCCAAGTAGAACCACAAGCAATAGCTTGAGGATATACAGTAACTCCATCGTACCATAAACCATGAAGACCTTCTCCAAATTTCATAAAAGGAATACCTAACCTATCATTGGCTGGGGCATCTTGTGTTAATTCTGCAATCTTTTCATCTAAAGTCATTTGACTTATCAAATTTTCTACTTTTTTTGCAATCTCCAAGTCTTCCTGACTCATTTGACTTGTTGTAGTTTTTTTAGAATCACAACTTATAAATGTTGTTATTACAAAACACGCTATTATTAATTTCTTCATTGTTTGATTTATTATTTGATTTATTACTAACTAGTTAAAATTTTATTGCAGTTATTTTAATACAATTGATGTGCAAATTAAACATTATAAAACCAATATGTATCCTGCACTGTTCTGCCATATTATTGAATATTTAAAAAAGGGTTTTCATAAAAAAAAGGCCGAAATAAAATTATTCCGACCTTTTTCAAACTTAAAATAATTAACTCAAAAAATTATCTATATCCGTTATTTGTAGGATCTGACGCTAACAAATTAGGGTTTAATTCCAGTTCTTGTAAAGGAATTGGCAATAAAACATGGTATGGTTTTATATTTGTATTAGGTGTCCAAAAACGATATTCTAAATTTTGAACTACATCTAACAAAATTCCCCATCTAATTAAATCATATCTTCTTAGAGCTTCCCCTGCTAATTCCCATTTACGCTCATCGTAAATAGCTTCTCTAAATTGTTGTTGCGTAAGACCTGACAATTTCCATTCAGCTTCAGTTGCATAAGCACGTTTTCTTATTGGCTCAATATACTGATATGCATTGGCTGGACCATTTAACTCATTTTCACATTCAGCAGCCATTAAATAGACATCTGCTAAACGAAACACCATTCTATTATCAGAGTGGTTAAAACGTGGCGAAGTATCAATTGCTAAATTCATAAATTTAGGCATGTAAGGGTAGTTTAGCTCAAAACCTAAATAATTATCTAAAACATTTAATGGTCTTCTTAAATCATTTAAAGGGAATTTTTCGGCAAAATCTTTTGAAGCAACTTGTAGTCCTGTGCCATTAAAAGATTCTCCTCTGGCAGTTAAAGCAGCACTTAAAGCAGCTCTTTCTGAAGATTTTTTAGGTTCGTCTCTTAAACGAGGGTTAAACATACTAGGTCTCCAGTTACCATTACCAAAAGCACTAGCCAATGTACCATCTGCCTTTACTGTACCTTCTTCAAACTGACTTCTAATATCTTTAGCAAAATCTAAAGACCAAATAATTTCTGCATTATACTCATTTAAAGGATCAAAAACTTCAGCATAAGTTGGCAATATTTGAAGACCAGATAAAGTCATAATATCTTTACATTTATTTAAGCCTAGTCCCCATTCTTTTTGCTGCATATAAATTTTTGCAGTAATTATAGCTGCTGCCCATTTTGAAGCTCTACCACTATCATTGCCAGTATAAGAATTTTGTAAATTATCTTCAGCAAATTTTAAATCTGCTAAAATACCGCTTATGATAGTTTCTTTATCTGTTCTACCTAAAGTTTTAATCTCATCAATAGTAAGTGCATCAGTATAGTAAGGTGCATCACCCCAAAGGTTGGTAATATGCCAATAACACAAGCCACGTACAAATAATGCATCGGCAATAATATCTGTTTGAGCATCTTCGGTTATTGCATCGTTACCTGTTACTCTTTCAATAATTATATTAACATTGTATATAACTCTATAAAGGTCTTTCCAAGTATCTGAAACACTCATTCTCTGGATAGAAACATCTGCTAAAGCTTCGTTCATTGAATAATTACCAATAGGTTCAACAAAATTTGCAGATCTGTTTGGCTCAATAATATCGGCCCCATTGTCATAAAAATGATCAAGTCCAACTTGTCCATAAATAGAATTATTTTTTAAAATGGCATACACACCATTCATAGCCTGCCTTGCATCATTTTCTGAAGCATAAAAGGTTTCTGGAGCAATAAGCGCTCTTGGATCTTCTTCTAAAAAATTCTCACAACTAAAAAATGAGAAAATTATTAAAACGTATAAAAATATATTTTTTGTTTTCATGTATGTGTTTTTTTAAAAAGTTATGTTTAGACCAAGTGTTAAAATTCTTGGAGTTGGATACTCTCCATCTGAATAACCTTGTGCGATATTACCTAAGCCACTTCTCCCAAATTTACTTGTTTCTGGATCTATTAATCTGAATTTAGAAAACAACAATAAGTTAGACCCTGAAAAATATAGCGTTGCATTTTTTACACCATTCCATCCGTATTTTTCAACAGGAAAATTATATGCCAATCTCGCAGTTTTAAGACGTAAATGTGAACCATCCTCAACATACTCAGAGTTACTAGGAGTATTTGTTACTGAATCTCCTCCTGCTCTTGGAATATTAGATGTAGGATTTTCTGGAGTCCAACGATCTGCTAAATCTGCAAATTTTGTAGTTTCACCACGGTTAAAATAATGGTTACGCATTCTTAAGTTAAACACTTCATTTCCAACAGTTCCTTGAAAGTAAAATGAAAAATCCCAATTTTTATATGAGAACGAATTTTCCATTCCAAATATTAAATCTGGTGTTGGATCACCTAATACCACATTGTCTTCGGTTGAAATAATACCGTCTTCATTTAAATCTTCAAATCTTGCTCCACCAACAACTTGAGGTGAAGTTAAACCTGAAGCATCAATTTCTTCTTGACTTTTCCAAGTACCTAAAAATCTAACACCTGTAAATACAGGGACAGACTCACCTACAATTAGACGTGTATTTCCAGAACCTAAAATTTCATCAACAGTAACATCAATAAAATCTACACCACCAAGATCTAAAATTTTATTTTTATTAGCAGATAAGGTTAATGTTGTTTTCCAATTGAAATTTTCATTGGTAATATTGGTTGAATTTACAAGAAATTCCCATCCTTTATTTTCTAAAGATCCAACATTTTGTAATTGACTTGTAAAACCTGTTTGTCTTGGAATAGTAACATCTAACAACAAATCATTTGTTTTTTTATAGTAATAGTTTATTTCGGCAAAAAGTCTACCATTAAACATTGATGCTTCTAATGCTAAATCGAATGAATTGGTAGTTTCCCATTTCAAATTTGGATTTGCTGGTCTTCCTAGGGTTAAACCTGGCACTTCCAAGCCATTAAGAGATGTGTTTGCTTCAGTTAAAATACCTAAAGTTCTATAAGGATCTATTGCCTGATTTCCAGATTTACCATAACTAGCTCTTAATTTTAAATCTTTAAAAGTGCTTTGATTTTGCATAAATGATTCTTCTGTAATTTTCCAAGCTCCAGCTATTGAAGGATAAAACTCATATTTATTTCCTGGTGCAAAAACAGAACTACCATCTGATCTACCTACTAAAGTTAAAAGGTATTTGTCTTTATAGGTATAATTTATTCTTCCAAAAAACGATGCAATTTGAAATCCGCTATAATCGCTACTAACCACTGATCTAGTTGGATCTGAAAAACCTAAATTATTAAAACCTGTAGCGTCACTGGTAATACCAAACGCTTCTGATTCAGCAATTTCAGTATATACTTTTTGAAATGAAGCACCAGCAAGTGCTGTAAAATTATGATCTTTATTAATTTCAAATTGATATTGTACTGTATTTTCATTGTTCCAACCTGTACTTGCCAATGTTCTTACACTTGCACGACCTAAATCATCTACCACTAACAAATCCGGACTTTGGCTAGACGTAAATCTATTTTGTTTTGTATTGTTAAATTCAGGACTAAAAGTTGTTTTAATTATTAAATTTTCAATAGGACTGTATTCTAAATACAAAGTTCCAAGAAAATTATTGGTAAATGTCTCATTGGTATTTAACTGTGCATTTGCTATAGGATTTGACCAAGGAGCTCCAACAACATCATCAAAACCATTAAATGTACCATCTTCATTATAGATAGGTTGTGTAGGTAGTGTAGAAAAGATATTACCAAAACCAACAACTCCGTTATCTTGTTCTATTCTAGAATAATTTATTCTAAACCCTGCTTTTACTTTTTCACTTAACTTTAAATCTAAGTTAGATCTAAAAATATATTTTTCAATACCAGAGCTAATGATAATACCATCTTGTTTAAAATAGTTTAAAGAGTTGTAATAATTAACATTGTCTGATGACCCAGCAACAGATATATCTGCATTGTAAATTGCAGCCGGATCCATTAACAAATCATACCAATCATTGTCTGGATAAGTAGATGGATCATCAGGAAATGGCTCTGCAGCACCTCTAAATCTTGCACTTTCGTTTGTAAAATCAATTTGTTCAGCTTGAGAAAGCATTTCTGGTTGTTTTGGCACAAGTTGCGTACTTGCATAAAGATTAACGCTTATCTCAGGTTTTCCACCACCTACACGCGCACCATTTTTGGTAGTAACCAAAACTACACCATTAGCACCTCTTGAACCATAAATAGCGATAGACGATGCATCTTTTAAAATTTCTATAGACTTAATATCACTAGAGTTGATGTTGTTTAAGTTAAAATTAGTACCAACAACAATACCATCAATAACCCAAAGTGGTTCATTACTACCTGTAATAGAATTTCCACCTCTTACCCTAATTACTGTACCAGCACCAGGCGCACCACTAACTTGCGTTACCTGCACACCAGCTGCCCTACCCTGCAAGGCTTGATCTACCCTAGAATTAGGTGCTGCTGTTATATCTTCAGAACTTACAGAAGAAACAGATCCTGTTAAATCTGATTTACGTTGCGTACCATACCCTATAACAACAACTTCATCTAAAGTATTGTCTGTTGCTAGCACAATCTCAAATTTTGTTTGATTGCCTACCAAAATTTGTTTTGTACCATACCCAATGTATGATACAACAAGCGTACTTTGAGCATTTGCTCCAATTGTAAAATTACCGTCAAAATCGGTAGTTGTACCATTTGAGGTTCCCTTAATAAGAACTGTTGCTCCAGAAAGGGGTTGACCATCTGCCGTTACTGTTCCCGAAACAGTTTGAGCATTTGATATTGCCACAAAAGACAAGATCAAAATAACACACATCCAAGTTTTTCTAAAACTTAGAAAAACACTTAATGTTGGTTTTAAATTCATAGTAAAATAGTTTATTAGTTAATATATTGTTAAACTATATATTAATATTTTGAAAACTACCCTGCACTATCCTGCAAATATTGAGAATATAACAAATACAACAAGAATAAAAATAAAGAAAACACTTCATGAGAAATGGTAATTTAGCACATATTTATTAAGACAAAAAGTGATAAATTTTAAACTTACAAAACAAGTTAAACAAATAATTTTACACAATTTCAGCATCCTGAAATTTAATAAACTACAAATATCACTTCTTTTAACAAGACATTACATAACCAACTGAATATAATATTATTAAACAATAATTTAGAATTTAATATTTTCGTTTTTTAAACTAGGAGTGAATTCTCTTTTAATGATCAAAAAAAGACTAATTAAACCACTATTTAAATTGCTAAAAAATCGTCAAAATACATTACTCCTTCTACACAAGAATTCTTTCTTATATTCAAAAAAAAATGGATTAAAACAATTGCAATTAAGTAATTATTTTAATCCATTATAACAGTAAATTAGAAAAAAAAATGATTTTTTAGATCATTTACTGCCGAATTAATGCTGTTAATTTAATATTATTTAGTGCTAAATCTACTGTTGACGTGATATTTACATTGGTTGCCTCAACAATAACACCTTTAATTGTTTGAAACAACATTGATAATACTTTATATGTAGGTTAGACAGCATCAAAAACAGCCATTATTTGAAGTTATCCTAAGTATTTAAATTAAGTCTTACCAAGCATTATTTTGATTAAGATGAAAAAAAATATTGTATAAAAAAAATAGCGAAGGCATATGCTTCGCTATTTTTAAAACCTAATTATGTGATACTACTGTGATATCAGTAAAATTATTTTTCTATTAATTCAATTGCGAATTCTTCAAATATAACGTCTCTGTTTCTAATCACTAAAGTGTCTTTTACCTTATGCGTTTCGTTATTAACTGCATCTGTATATTCATAATCTAAATATATCACATCCCGCTTTTCACCACCCCATTCATCACCATTTTCAACAAATGTTCCTGAACCAGATACATTGTAAGGATCGTCTCCTTGACCAGAGATTGCACATGTCTCATTAGTATTAAAAGACAATTCAATATTCACATCTCCAGGACTATCAAGATCCCCTCTTCTTACACGATTAACATATCCAACTTTTAATCTACCACTCGTTAATAAATCAATTACTTCATCTTTTTCAACAAATTCTGATCTATATGTTGAAGTAGTTACTTCTCCCAAAGCATTTGTCATAACATCTTCACCACGACGTAAATATT
This sequence comes from Lutibacter sp. HS1-25, assembly GCF_004121075.1. GTDB lineage: Bacteria > Bacteroidota > Bacteroidia > Flavobacteriales > Flavobacteriaceae > Lutibacter. The sequence continues at coordinate 32,795 of NZ_RHLN01000010.1, read as the reverse complement.
TACCTTGATACTTGTTCATAAATTTAATACCAAAAAGCGTATAATCTTTAGGTAAAGTACTCCAATCGGCATCTACTATTTTATGTGCATTATCTATAATAGGCACTCCCGTTAATAAAGAATCTAAAGCCTCAATCATAGTAATTCTTAAAGGAATTACATAATGTGTTTTGTTTTTTTCAGCAAAAGAAAGTGGATCATCAAAAAAAGCATCGTTAAGTTGAATAGGAATACGACCATTTATAGATCCTGCCGGAATTGTAACAGGGCTTTGTTGTTCAATAGTATAATAAGAGGCAGGTAAAATTTGTACATTTACAGAATCTACACCTAAAATATTTGCATCTATTAAATCTGGAGCAACTTCAAAAAACACTTTTCGGTCTTTATTATTTTCAAAAACTCCAGACATTACAACACCTATTTCAAAACGGCCGTTGTTGTCATTATCATTAAAACCCAAATCATATTTACCTAAAACTAAAGTTCTAGCAGGTCTTTGATAAGGGAAAAAGACAGAAGTTGAACCAAAATTTTCCTGTTCAATTTCTTGATTTTCACAAGCCATTAGACTAAAGACTAAGGCTATTATTACAATTAATTTTATTTTCATGTTAAATTTCTTTTAATTTCTTTAAATATCTTTAAAATTATGCTTTTACCATCCTGAATTTTGTTCTATCTCAGGAAACTTCAAAACTTCATCATTAGGTATTGGCATATAGGTAGCAAATGCTTGATAATTTCTTGCTTCAACAGAAGGTAGTTCTACATAGTTATTACCATCGTAAAAGTAACCTTTTGCAGTTTCATTTAAAGACAATCCCCATCTTCTAAGATCCCAAAATCTATGACCTTCAAAACTCAATTCTAAACGACGTTCATTTCTAATAAGTTGACGCATAGCTTCTTTAGAGTTAATAGATGCTAAATAAGCATCAGGCTGTGTTATTCCAGCTCTTTTACGTATTGCTGCAATAACATCACGAGCACTCATTCCATTTATGATATTGTCTGGACCACCAATTTCATTAGCTGCTTCAGCAAATATCAAAAATAATTCTGTATATCTAAAATAAACATCGTAGTGTCTTTGACCAACTGTAGAACCATCATTATTCAATCTTACATCAGGACGTAATAACTTTTTAAGGTAATAACCTGTTTTGGTTGAAAATTCAGGGATAGAATCTAACCTGTCAATTTTACCTCCAACACCTGTGTTAATTGTTCCACCTCCAAAAGAACTTCCATTAAACACTACAAACTCAGCCAACCTTGGATCTCTATTAGCATAAGGATTTTGAGGATCGTAACCATTAGCTACTGTTGCTGGGAATCCATTTTTCATAGGGAATGCATCCACAAAATTTTGTGTTGGATTAATTTCACCGGATCCATTAACAGAAGGCGGAAACATACGACTCTCTATTCCTGAACTTATACCACCTATAGTACCTCTCCAAATCATTTCAACATCATTATTTTCGTCGTATTTTTTGTAATAATCAAGTCCATTACTAGCAAGACCAGAAACACCTCCAATAGTATTTAATAATTCACTTGCATCTGCAGCAGCCATATTGTAATAACCTTGATCATTTAAAAATGATGGACTTGCAGCAAATAAGGCTAAACGTGCTTTAAGTGCTTTTACAATTTTACCAGAAATTCGTAAATTATATCGAGAGCCATTAACTACTTGGTAATTATTAAAATCATAATTTTCATACAATGGATCCAACTCTCCCTGACTTAATCCGTAATCTGATGGTAACAAAGCAAGTGCCGCATCAAAATCTGCCATAATAGCTTGTACTGTTGCTTCGAATGATAAACGAGGTGTGTTAAAATTACCATCAGACTCTATAAAATCTGATATGTAAGGTACACCTAATAATTCTCCAGAAGCACCTACACCCGCATGGGCTTGTAAAGTGTAAAAATGGTGTAAACCTCTCAATGCAAGAGCCTCACCTTCCATACGTAGATAAAACATTTCGTTTATCTCTTCGTTTGGAGACCATACAATATCACCTGTTTTGATAATTTTTAAAAATTTGTTTACCCATAAAACACTTTCATAATTATTCCAGCGTGAAGTTGGGTTAAACTGCGCATTTAACTCACCAAGAGCCATACGCTTAAAACTATTAGCTAATTGGTTATTTACAGCATCATCTGTTGCAGCTTCTATGAAAGTAAACTGATCTATTAAACGCGAATAGCCATTTAATAATACACCTTCTGCAGTTGCTGGATCGTTAGTAATAAAGTCGAAGTCCAATCGGTTTTCATCGATAGGGTCACAGGCAATTATACCGGTAAAAACCAATATAATTACTATATATTTTATTAAATTTTTCATTTTATCTATCTATATTTTTATTTTAATTAAAATGACATTCTTAAACCAAAAGTATAAGTTCTAGCCTGAGGATTTCCACCAATATTTAACTGACGGATATCTTTATTTTCACCTACTTCAAAAAGATTGGTTCCAGAAAAGTTCATGCTAAGTTCTCTCATCCCAACACTTTTACAAACATCTTTATCAAAATCAAATGTTAACTGTGCACGATTGATTCTAAAAAAGCTATTATCATACAACCAGAACGATGATGTTCTAAAGTTATTTTGATTCTCTGCAGAAGATAATCTTGGGAAAGTTGCTGTATTAGCAGTTTCTGGTGTCCAACGACCCAATACTTCTTCTGAATATTTATCATTTCCATTTGGACTGTAGTAATTGTCAAAACCTGTTAACTTATTACCATTTCCTCCTGTTTGCCCAGTACCTAAAACAAATAAATTAAAGCTTTTGTATTTTAGATTAAGATTTACACCATAAGTCCATGGACTTGCATTTTGCCCAATAGCAACTTGATCATTTTGATCTATAATATTATCACCATTTTGGTCAGCATATCTAAGATCTCCTGGCTTAACTGCACCACCAAAACTTTGTTCAGGTAAACCTGGATTTAATACCAAATCACCATTAGAATCAGTTGTAAAATCAGATTCTGAATAAAAACCTAAGTCTTCAAATCCAAAAATAGTTGATAACTCTAATCCTTGTCTGTTTTGGTAATCAAACTCGTTAGTTTCAGAACGCTTTGAAGCTTCTGTTTGGCTATACAACACGTTTGCACCAATACCAACTGAAAAGTCTTTAATTGTTTTATTAAAATTTAAACCTAATTCAAAACCAGTGTATAAATTGGCGTTAAAATTATTGTAAGGTCTAAATGTATTATAATAAGATGGATACTGATCGGCTAAAAACACCAATTGCTTATCAAGTTCTGTTCTAAAATAATTAGCTTCTATCCAAAGTGAATTCACTAAGTAACTTTCAAAACCAACATTAAAGTCTATACGCTCTTCAAAGCCCATATTAGGATTAGTACCTTGCGAAATGTTTTGTTTTCTGTTAGAGTACACACCATCTGCCCAAGTAAAATTTGATCCATCAGAATAGTTTTCATCATATAAATAATACCCATCAATACCTCTATCAGTTTTAACAATTCCTCCAGAAGCTCTTAACTTCAAGTAGTTTACAATATCGCTATCTTTTAAAAATGCCTCTTCACTTAAAATATAACCCAATCCAACTGTTGGCGAAAAACCACCTCTATTACCCTCTGGTAATTTAAGAGAATGCACATAAGCACCAGAGAAATCAACATATAGTTTTTTCTTAAAATCGTAAGTAACCTGAAATCCTACATGAGAATCTTTGTCTGTTTGAACTGCACCATCTCTTTTTTCTGAATTATAATACCCCAAAAGCGTTGTATTAATTGAATGATTTTCAGCAAAAGTATTGGTATAATTCACCAATGCGTAAGCACCGATTCGTAATTCAAATCCATTAGAACTAACATTTTCTGATAAATCTCTTCTATCTTGCCCAAACTCTTGCAAAGCTACTATTTTACCATCTTGCCAAGTAGGAGCATAAACTTTATACTGATTTGATATAGATGTTGTATAAGCATCGTAAAAGTCGAAACTTAAATAAGTTTTTGCCGATAAACCATCTGTTATTTTAGAAAGATCAAAATTAATGGCATTATTAAACTGAGTTACACGAAATACCCTATTTTGATAACCACCTGCTATAGATCTTGCAAATGGCGTATTAACACCAAGTTGTTGTGCAGTACCTAATAAATTACCATCATAAACAGAAGCTCCAGCTAATAAAGTTTTAAGATCTGTGTTGTTTTCAACATCAATAGAACTTAAAGGAAGGAAAGGCGCATAATCATAAGGAATAAATGTAGGAGCAGCACTTAATAGGTTTGCTCTAGCACTTTTTGAGTTGCTCATAATAGCAACCCCATCAATACTACTAGTAATCCAATCGTTTACCTTAAAATCTATATTACCTCTCACGTTAAAACGATTAGATCCTGCGTTAATATCATCATTAATATTAATCCAATCTCCAGTATTTAACCATCCTAAATTAACATAAAATTGAGATTTATCATTACCTCCAGAAAATTCAGTAATAATATTATTTGTATTTACAAATGGTTTTACAAGCTCATAAATATCTACATCTGGATATTCGATAGGATATAAACCACTTCTTGTATTTTGAATTTGTTCTTGAGAAAAACCTACTACATTCAGGTCTAAACCATCATTAACAAAAGCCTCATTACGAAATTCCATAAAAGTAGCAGCATCCAAATATTTTGGTAAAGCCAAAGGTACTCCAAAACCAGAGCGTACATTTACATTTACCTCTTTTTTATTTATTTTACCACGTTTTGTATTTATGATAATTACTCCATTTCTACCTTGACTACCATATAAAGCCACGGCATTAGCATCTTTAAGTACAGTTATTTGTTCAACCTCCTCCATATTTAAAAGATTTGGGTCACGTCCAAAAACACCATCAATTACAAACAATGCATTTCCTAAACCTCTAATATTAGATGAGCCGCTAACCCCTAAAGTTAAACCAGTAATATAGTCTCTAACATACTGTGTGTTATCATAAGTTACACGGTCTTCTGTATTAATTGAAGACACTGAACCTACAATATCACGTCTTTTTTTTGTTTTAACACCCATTTCAATTACGTCATCTTCTGAAGCCAAGAAATCTGACTTCACTAACGTAATAGTACCAGAAATAGCTGACAAGCTAATAAGTTGTGACTCGTAGCCCTTCTTTTCTACAACTATTGATTCATCATTAGACAATTTAATGTTAAAAAGTCCTTTGGCATTTGTAGATGCGCGAGAACCTAGTGGGCCATAAATATTAACCTCACTTAATGGGTTTCCTTGTTGATCGATTACGGTTCCTGACACCTCTGCGCCTTTAGACTGTGCTGACACCACACCACTAAAACATAATATGGTGAAGCATACGAGGATGTATAACCTATATAATTTATTTATCTTCATTTTTTTCTATAGTTTTTAGTATTAATTAAAACAAATTTTTCAAGTTTTACCAACCTGGGTTTTGAGGGAAACCTTCATAAAACTGTGTTTGATTTGCTTCAAATGGTAACCAATAATGTTTTGGATACTCGCAAACTCTTTCTACAAGTAGAAATTCATTAAAGAAAGTCCAATCTTTATCAAAATACAATCCTGTTTTCAATCTGTATTTATCCTCATGGGCAACACCCCAACGGCGTATATCCATCCATCTGTGACCCTCGTAAGATAACTCCACAGCTCTTTCACGTCTTAATTCGTCCAAGAATTTATTGTTATCTGCAACAATGTTAGCATTTACATGAGGTACACCTGCTCTATCTCTTAATATATTGATTGCTTGTTCTGCAGTTAATGCAAATGAACTTGATCCTGCAGTTGCTCCTTTAGCAACATGAAGTGCTTCTGCATACATTAAGTAAACGTCTGTTAACCTCATGTGAATTCGCATTCCTGTAAATCTTCTAATAATATTGTTTCCACTTTGTACATGATATTGACCATCAATCTCTGGATAAAACTTCTTATACATATACCCTGTACGTGAAACATTGTTTGCACCACGGTGCGAACCAGTATTCCCTTGACCATCATCATACAACTGCGCTGTTTTATTTGCAGCAGGTACTCCTCCTCTATTTGAAATAACATCTCTATCAGCAAAAACCCATGCGTAAAAGCGAGGATCACGGTTATCAAATGGTCTGTTAGGATTGTACAATGGCGAAGCTGTTTTTAAATCATCTTCAATAGATAGTCCATTGGCCATTCCAAAATTATTGTAAATAAAATTATGAGTTGCGCTATCATTACCTGATGAAGATTGACCAATTGATCTTGGAATACCATTTGCCATAAAAGCAATTGTAGAACCAATATGTGAGCCTCCTGAACCAGCAAAAATTAATTCATGAGCTTCAGGAACTAAACCAGGCCAAGTATTTGCTGGTGTTTCCCAAAGTACCTTTTTATAATCTTCCATGTTTTTTGCCAACGAATATTCACCAGCTTGCTCTAGTTTAAGCACTTCAGCAAAGGCATCAGCAGCCATGGCAGCAAGTTCTGTATCGTAGGTGTAAGTATTGATTCCTGCTTGATTGTTAAAATGCATTAATGGACTAGCTGCAAAAAGTAGGTTTTTACCTTGAAAAGCATAAGCTGCACCTTTAGTTACTCTACCAGCATTGTTACCTAATGTTCTTTGACCATAACTTTCATAATCCCAATTCACAGGTAATAATTCAATGGCTTTTTTGTAATCTTCGTTAATTGACAAAGCAACCTCTTTGTAAGTTTCTGGACGAGGTGTGGTAATAGCTCCGTCATATACTTCTTTTATATGTGGGAAACGTCCCCAAAATTTCATAATCTCATTGTGAAAGAAAGCTCTAAAAAAGTAAGCTTGCCCCAATATAACATTTTTTTCATCTTGGGTTAAACCTTTCATTAAATCTTCATTGGCAATCACTAAGTTAGCCTTACGAATACCTATCATACTACCTCTCCATATTCTTGGTCTTTTCCTAGCCTCATCATCACTTGTGTTCCCATCTTGACCTACGTGTGTATCCTTACCAAGATAAGCATATTTTTGACTCACCCAATTGTTCAATTGACCTCTATCTACAGCTTCACTGAATTGAGCGCTTCTAAATGTATCATCTCCAAAAATATAATCCTGAAATGAATGACCAGAAGTACCATATTCAACTACTAAATTATACATTTCTTCCACAAAACCTTGAGAAGATTGGAAAGTAGCAAATACATCTGTAATGTCAAGTTCCGCTTCCGGAGCTATATCTAAATAATCTTCACAGGAATACGATAAAAGTAAACCCATAAATAATAATATTGTTGTTTTAAAATTTTTCATGATTTTTTATTTTAAAAATTTAAATTAAAACCAAAATTAACACGCGCCATAGTAGGATAATCTCCTCTATAAGAAGAATCTTGTGTTTGACTACTGTTAAACTCCCTATCATCTGGTAAATCTGTCCATAAAAATAAGTTATTACCATTAGCAAAAACACTTATCCCTTCAAAACCAATTTTATCGCATGTGGCTTGAGGAATACTATAGCTTAAAGCTATAGATCTTAATCTTGTTAAAGACCCATCAAACAAGTTTTGTCTTGGATCGCTAGCTCCTTGGTTAAATGCAAAGGTTGGTTGAGTTCTTACTCCAGTTGGGTTATTTTTAGTCCAATATCCTAACTCATGTTCAAAAAACGTATCTATTTGATTTGAAAAAGTTCTACTGCTATAATTTCTAGTTGAATTTTGAGTACCATAGAACTGAACAGATAGCTTCCATTCTTTATATTTAGCTCCTAGTGTAGCAGCCCAAGTTCTTTGTGGACGTGTAGGGTAACCATATGGTATATTATCAAAAGCACCATTATAAGTTCCATCTCCATCATAATCAACTAAATTATAATATCCTGTACGTATAAATCCTTGTCCATCAACTCTTGGTGTTGAACTATACAAATCGTCTAAACTACCTAAAATCCCAGCAGGAATAGCAGATCTTGGTTGACCAATTGGGTAACCTGCTGCTTTTTGGTAAAACGGACGAAACTCTGGATCTTCTCTATCAATTATCAAATCTTTAGCTTGGGTAAAATTAAAATTACCAAAAACATTTATTCCGTTTGCAAACGTATGATTGGCACCTACTACAACTTCAAATCCACGCACTTCAACCTCACCTCTATTAAAGGAAGGAGGACTTGCACCAAACCACTCAGGCACTGCTCTTTGATCACTTGGTATTAAAACATCGCTACGATTTTCCCCAAAATAGTCTAACTCTGCAGTAATTTGGTTATTTAGAAAGCCTAATTCTGCACCAATATTATACTTTACAGCTGTTTCCCATCGAAGATCAGGATTACCAACATTTGCCTCAGAGTAAAACACATATGGAGAAGTGGTATTTGAACCATTAGGGTTTATATAAGCACCCCCACCAATATTCCAAGTTTTTTGATATTCGAATCTCAGTCCTCCACTGTCATCACCAATTAAACCATAAGAACCTCTGAATTTTAATTTATTAATCCAATCAACCTCACTCATGAAAGCCTCGTTAGATACTGTCCAACCTGCTGCCAAAGAAGGGAAAAGATCAAAACGGTAACCTGGACCGTATTTTTCTGATCCGTTGTAAGCACCACTTAAGTCCAAGAAATATCTCTTATCATAATCGTAAGTAACCCTTCCAACCCAATCTTCACGGTATCTAAGAAAACCATTACCTGTACCGCTCTCGTTACGTCTTAGCAATGCCAATGCTGTAACCGAATGCTTTTTACCAAACACTCTATCATAATTAAATGAAAAGTCATATAATATACGACGACCAATAGTATTATCTTGAATATTTGTAGGCTCAAGTGTCCACGCGAATGGCACAAAACCAAAATCATTTACACCATTTGGAGACTCAATTCGCTCCTCAAATAAATCATTATATATACGATATCTAACATTTTCTTGACCATCAGCACCTGGATCTAATAAACGCTGTCTACTTTCAGATATATTATCTAAAGAAAAACGTGCTTGAAATGATAAGCCATCTGTAATAACGTCTAATTTTTGCTTTAAAACAAAATCAGTATTTATATTAAAGGTATTGGTACTAGTATACCCAGTATTTGTTAAAGTAACAAGAGGGTTTGTATTTGCAAAAATATCAGCATCATCTCTACCAAATGCACCATCAGGAAAAACAGGTGTATAAGCATTAGGCGCTAGTTCATAAATAGCATTGGTTACCAAATTTAAGTTACCAGGGTTTTTTTGAATTCCATAAAATCCACCAAGATTTACAGAAAACTCTGTAGTTTTAGTGATATCGAAATCAATATTACTACGAAAGCTAAATCTATCATATCCAAAACCACTATCATATCCTTTTCCATTGTCAAAACTATCACCATCGAAAATATCAGAAACTTTTTGATATGCTAAACTTCCAAAATACCTAGCACTATTTCCTCCTCCACGAACAGATAAATTAACACGGTAATCTTGAGCAAAATCTTTTAAAAGAACATCTTTCCAGTCTACATTAGGATATATTAAACTCTCTGCCTCATTCGCAGGATTAAGGTATCTATCAGCAATAGCTATAGGACGAATTTTATTCCAAGAACTTTCATTATATGGAAGCTCTCGCATAATAGAAGAATTTGCCTCCATAATTGCATCAAAAACACCTAACTTTTCTGGCAACTTAGAAACAAATTTAGTAGTAGTATTAGCCTGTAAAGACAATTGTGCCTTACCTTTTTGACCACGCTTGGTAGTTATTAAGATTACACCATTAGCACCCTGAACACCAAAAACTGCTGTCGCAGAAGCATCTTTAAGAACTGAAAGATTTTCAATATCATTAAAATCAATATTATCAATAGATCTTGGCGCACCATCTACAAGTATCAAAGGCTGACCAGAACCATTCCAAGAAGCCTGACCACGAATGAAAATTTGCATATCATTTCTACCCGGAACACCACTACCATTAATAGCAACAACACCCGGTAAATTACCTTGTAAAGCCTCCTCTACATTGGTAATACCACCGTTTACTGCCTGTAAGTCATCACCCTTTACTTGAGTAATAGCACCCACGACACTCTCTTTCTTTTGAGTACCATAACCAACTAGTACTACCTCTTGTAAACTTTCTACATCACCTTCTAAAGTTACATTAACGGTTGTTTTACCGCCAACTGCAATTTGAGCTGTTTTAAAACCCAGATAAGAAAACACCAAAGTTTTTTCACCTGAAGTTAACTCTATAACATAGTTACCGTCAAAATCTGTTGACGCCCCTCTGCTAGTTCCTTTTTGTACCACACTTACACCTGGTAGTGGCATTCCACCAGCATCTTTTACAACGCCCGAAATCTTGTTTTGGGCCTCTAAATTAATTGCGGCAAAACTGGACAACACCATTGCCAACATTAGCGCTAATCTGGAAACAGGAAATTGTTTTTTTAATTTTTGTTTCATATTTAGTTTAAAGTTTAACATAAATTAGTTTTAATTAATCATATTAGTTTAAGTTAATTTTAATTATTACGCTTTGACACAATTAAGCCAAATCATAATAATATGTTAACAATATTATAAAATACGTTAAAAGAAAGTATCCTGTACTATCTGTTAAACTTAATTTACAACCTATTTCACAATAAAAACAGCAATAAAACCAAAACTCAAAAGACTGATAAACTGTAAGTTAACACCCTACTTTAAGCACAACTTCAATAGAGAAAAAAATAAAGGAATTTAGATCAATAAAAAAATATATATTATGACACTTTACGATAAAAAGAAAAGGCCCTCAAACAATAAAACTAACTAGGTACTCTATTATTTGATAAAATAAGCACTACTTTCCATACATATAGCTATGCCTATTTATTACAAAGCTTATATGAAATATTGATTTTTATTTCAAAAAAAAATGGATTAAAACAATTGCCAATTAGGTAATTATTTTAATCCACTTTAATAGTAAATTAGTAAAAATACAGATCGTATTAATTTGTTTACTGCGGAATTAACTCTATTAATTTAACACTATGTGGTTCTAAATCTACTTTAATGGTAATATTACCATCTTTGGCTTCAACTGCAGCATCTTTAATTGTTTGAGGCAACTCTGCTAACTTCTCATATTTAGATTTGTTGGCATCAAACACAGCTTTCCATCCATCTTCAAAATAATCATCAGGTCTATTTCCATAAATACGCGCACTACTGGTTGTTTTGTTTGCAACTCCTGCCGCTCTTACATCTTTATACAATTCGTGCATAAAAATACCATTATTTTCATCAACAGTCCATTCATTCATTTTCCATTTAGTTGTAGCAGTTATAAGACCCCCTTCAATTTTAGGATAAATAGTTTTACTTGAAGTACTATTTCTTGTGGTATTGTGGTTATAAACCAATAAGTAAATCTTACCGTTTTTAGTAACTGGAATAACCCCTGAAAACCCATTAAGATTGTCTACAGTTTGAAGTCTGTTTCCTCCTTCCATTTTTAAGAACATAGATGTGACATTTCTTCGACCAGTAGCTAAATCGTCTGTAGATTCTTGACCCCAATCATAAATTTCAGCTACATTATATTCATATGCCATGTCGGCAATTGCAGCATACCAACTTGCACCAAACTCAGTTGCATCACTTAAGCTCAAACCTCTTTTTTTATTTTCATCTCTTAAAATTCCAAACTCTTGAATATCAAAAGGAATATCACGAAATTGAGCATAACTATTTAATTTAGCTCTATAAGGCTCTACTGTTTCTTGAAAATTCACGGTATTTTGATCAATTTTTTCATAGTAAGAAAGACAGAAAAAATTCATTCTTGTTCCAATTTCACCAGTTGCAAAGTTTGTACCTGTAGCACAGTGATCGATAATTTCAGTGCGCCAAGTAGCCACACCTTCTGTAAGTAAGTTTCCTGGTCCAACAATAGCATCAGGAATTACTTTTAAAACTTCATCTACAGTAATATCATAATGTTTAAAATATTCATCTCTAGTTCCTCGCCAATGACTAGGTGTATAATTTGGTTCAGTAGCAACTCTAAAACGCCAAGTTTTAACTTCGTTCATACCAAATTCATTAATAAGAGCTTTTAAAAAGGCATTTATATACTGCCTCCAAATACCATAATCTAAAGGGGGTTTTGAATTTCCGTAGGTATCAACTATCCTTTCTCCACTCATATCCCAAGGCACATTATCCAATACAATTCTAGGTTTAAAACCCGTTTGCATAAAGCCACGCATATCACCAATTAATCCACTAAAATCAGTGATTATATTTCCAGATGCATCTACACCTTTGTAAAAATTATTTAAATCATCGGTTCTACCACCTAAGACTCTCACTAAATTATAACTTTTTACATAAGGCTTTATAATACCTAAACTATTTGTAAAGCCAGTACTCGAAAATCGTGTTTGATTAATCATAGGTCTAGTTGACCAAAAGTTATACATTTGACCTACTACCGAACCTGTATTGATAGCTACAATTTTGTTAGGATCAATTATTTCTGGAGTTTCTGGCACTTCCACAATAGGCTCATCAATAATATCTTCTACAGTATCATCAGAACACGCTAGAAATACTAAAAGTACAACCATTGAAATTATGACTTTGCTTATTTTGCTTTTACTCATAAAAATATATATTTAATTATTACTAAAATTTATTGATAAATCAACAACCTTTAATACACTTGGTTGTCTAACTCCAACAGGCTCTTCCTGAAGCATTATAGATAAAACCCCTTCTTTTTTCCAACGATAAATATCTGCCAACATATCATTCATAAAAGATCCTTTTACTGAATGTGCTATTTGCCAATCTTGCCAATTGTTTTTTGCAGTTGCTACTGCTATAATTAAGTCTTCACCATCTGTTTGCCTACTTTTTCCTTTTATTGTTTTATCTGTTGTACCACAATAAATTAGAATTAGGTTGTCATTTTTATCGGTGAAAATTTTAGGACGATTGCCAACTGCCATTGGTAATTGAACACTGCTCCATTTACCTTGCTCATTGCGCCAATAATGAAAATACCGCTGTGCCGCTAAAGGTCCCCAACGGGTTGCTCCTAATGTACTTCCTGCTGCTTCAATTGTTTCTTTAGTACCATGAAACATAACTACATGTACTCGCCCTTTTGAATCAATAACTTGTCCGTGATCGTTCATTAAACCAAATACGCGTGGAATAGATTGCACCACAATACCTGGCGAGTTAACGTTTATAATTTCAGTTAACAAATCTCCATTATTATTTTTCCATGTAAACCCACGATCATCACTATAAACATACATTAAATCGTGGTTAGCTCCTTGACTATTTTCTCGCCAAACAAAGGTTTCATGCAGTCTTCCGTTTGCATCATAATCGTAACCATTTGGATAAGAGCAACGTGTTTCGCTTTTACCTAATTGATCTTCAAACATTCCCAATGCCGAATCAATTTGACGGGTATTTTCCCATTTTCCTGTTTTAGCATTGTAATCAACCAACATACGGTCACCATTACCAGAACCTCTTACACGGTAGTTCATTTGAAGATTGCCTTCAGGAGTTTGCCAAAATTTAGGGTAGGTTATTTTAACTGGTTTATTTTCTTCTAATTCACCTATAATTGGACCGAATGAAGCTGCACTCCACTCCATAGTTTCAGGATTGGTTGCCAAGCCTTTTTTTGAAACACGATAATGTAATGGATGTACATGATGATCAAATGCTAGGTGAATGGTTCCGTCATTGGGGCAAATACCGAATGAAACGACATTATGAGAATCGTCACTTTTAAAATCGTAATCTAAAAATTGAATGGTTTTCCAATCGCCAGAAGGCAATTTTCTTCTAGAAATACAAACTCGTCTATCGCTGTTATAATAAGCTATGTATTGATAACCGTTGTACGAAGCAAGTGCATCTTTTTGATATGTTCGCCCATTTATAGCATTTCCATATTTACCATCAATAGTTAGTGCTTTAGAATCTACTGTTGAAATGCTTTTTTGTTTGATTTTAACTTGTGCATTTAGAGATACAGCAAACAACGAAAAAAGGCACCATATGTATAGCTTATTTTTCATTCCTATTTTTCATTATTGATATTTTAAATATTCTAACAAATACTTTCCAGAGCCTAGTATTACTGTTGAATGATCAATTACTTCTATTGAATTATTTTTTTGAAAAGTTTCAAAATCTGTACCATTTATTTTTAAAGATGCTAATTCGCTTGAAGTTAACATAACTTTAGCTTTTGTATTGAAAGGCACTTCTAAATTTGTAGAAAAATTTGAACCTTCCAACTTCCAACTATTATGAATATTTCCATATGGTGAAGGTACATCAATGGTAGTTTCTGTCATACCCTTTGGAAATATTGGATTTACAGTAAATTCTTTATAGCCCGGAGCTTCAAAAGTTGATTTAACACCTCCAAGAGATTCGAAAAAATAAGCTGCAAAACCACTGTGCATTGGATGATTTAACGAGTTAGATAAACCTTCCATTTTATCCCATTCAAACTGACGCTCTGGCCAAGTTGTAAAACCGTAATTCATGATATACGTTTGACTTGGAAAATCTGGTGTTGTTAAAATTTGATGTGCCAAATCTGCTTTACCATATTTATTTAATACGGTGTAAATGTATCTATTACCATGAATACCTGTGGAATGATGACCTCCTTTAATTTCATTAATATCATATGCCAAACCATTAACAACATTGATTATTTCAGTTTCTGGAACCATCCCAAACTGTAAAGCCTGAACTGTTGCAGTTTGACTACCATACCATTTGTTTTGAGTATTTGGAATTTCTTTTAAAAATGAAGCATTAAATGCAATTTTTAAATCCTGCTTTTCTTTTTTCATTTGTGCCTCATAAGCTTCATCATTATTCATTTTAGCAAATTTTTCCATAATACCTAAAACATCATAAAAATAAGCATTGGCTGAGATAATTGGATCGCACTCCATGGCACTTGGATTTGTTCTTCTGTCCCAATTAGGCGGACACCAATCTCCCATACCATCTTGAATAATTCCGTTTTCATCTTTAAATGACAAATAGAATTGTGTTAATTCTTTCATGTCTTTGTAATATTCTTTAACAATAGCGTCATCACCATAATATAAATAATTATACCAAGGCAAATACATAGTTGCTACACCCCAATCTAACTTGGCATATGTTGAAGTACGTTTACCTGGAGCAATCATAGTTGGCACTTGAAATTGAATTTCAGGATTGTTATGCCCTTTTGTTGGTCGCATTTGTGTACGAATATCTTCCATAAATTTTTTATAGAAATCTTCCATATCATAATTATACAAAGCATACTCACAAAACGCGTGAGCATCACCCAACCAACCACATTTTTCGCGGTGCGGACAATCTTCTGGAATACCATGAACATTGTCTACAATAGTCCATTTACTAATAGTATGCATTTTATTTAACAAAGCATCTGAAGAAGAAAAACCCCCTTTCTCTTTAATATCAGTAGCAACTAAGACAGCTTTTATCATATCGCTATCTGGCTCATTTGAAATACCTTTTATTTCAGCATATCTAAAACCATGATAACTAAATTGAGGCTCCCAAGTTTCTATACCATCACCTTTACAAATATATTTATAAATTTGAGGCATACCATTTGCTCCTCCGCCTGTTGAACCTGGATAAATAGCGGTTCCGTCTTGGGTTAAAGCTTCAGTAGTGGTTATTTCTATTAATTGTCCTTCTTTTTCCTGAACCTTAATTTTTACCCAACCCGCAATGTTTTGCCCAAAATCTACAATCCAATTTCCGTTTGAAGATTTAAAAACTTTTACTGGCTCAAACTCTTTTAACTTCTTAATAGCTGGTAATTGTTGTGCACTAATTTTAGTAACTTTAGGTGAAATCACTTTTGTATTTCCCCAGCTAGCATCATCATAGTCAACGGTGTTCCAACCATTCATTTCAAAACGCGCATCATAAGTATCACCTCCATAAATATTGTTAAAAACAACAGGTCCTGTTGCATCTTTCCAATTTTCGTTGGTATAAAAATCTTCCTGACTTCCATCGGCATAGGTTAACTTAATTATAAGTTTAACTGCAGGTGCTCCATACGATAAGCTTTTATCGGCTTCAGGGTTGTTTTTCCATGAAATATCTTGCCCATAAAACCCATTACCCAAAATAATACCAATGGCATTTTTACCTTTTTTAATTTCTTCTGAAATATTATAATCTACATAATATGCTTGCTTGTCATAATTTGAAGGTGCAGGATCCAACACATGGTCTCCAACTTTTGCTCCATTTAAGTACAATTCATAATATCCCAAACCGCAAATATAAGCTTGCGCACTAGTCACTTCTTTTTCAATATTGATAACTTCTCTAAAATAAGATGCTGCCTGCCCTTCAACCATTATAGGCTCATCCATTTTACCGATTTTATATTCGCGAAAACGATGCTCTGAAGATCTATTATCATTACTTAAACTAATCCATTTTGCAGCACCCCAATTGGTTTCATCTAACAATCCCATTTGAAAAGTTTGAACTGAAGACCAATTAGAAGCTTGCTCTTTTTCATCCCAAATTTTAACTTTCCAATAATAGGTTTGAGTCGCATTTAGTTTACTTCCCGCATATTTTACATAAACAGATTTTGAATCCGCAATTTTTCCTGAATCCCATAAATCTGCATTGTTTTCATCTAATTTATCTAAAGTTGAAGCAACTAAAACTTGATAAGCCGACTGTGATTTATTATATCCTTGCGCTTTTACAACCCAAGAAAAAACAGGTTGTTCACTTTCAACAACCGTTGGATTGACTTTTGAATTACAGGTTAAAGATTCAAATACCAATTCATTTTCATTTGAAACTGACATTAACTCTTTATGATTACAAGATGTGCTTAAAAATGTTATTGATAAAAGCACTAGGAAAAATTGAATTCTTTTCATTTTTTAATATTAAATTATAGCAAAAACCCAAAGTTAGTTTTAGTTTATATTTTAATTGTCCTGCACTATACTGTTTTGTGCTATAATTAAAATAACCAACTTAAAACAAACCAATTAGAGAATAATTTTAAAAAGAAAAAAGATGTTAATTTTTATGGGAATTTTTCCTTAAAAATTAACATCTTTACAAAGGTTTTACCCTTTAATAATTTTATTTTATAAGCAGTTTTTTAATGCTTTTAACTTACTAAATAGAGTTACCTATTCCAACTAAAACTACCGATAACAGAATTACAACAATCCCTGCGGTAATAGTCCATTTTGTTTTAGCAGCAACACCATTCCATTCTTTACGGTAAATACCCCAGAAATTCGCAGTTAAAATAATTGTTGACATGTGTAAAATCCAAGAACTTGCACCGTTTCCTAATTTACTTTCACCCATTCCGTAGAAAAAGAATTGTAAAAACCAGATGAAACCTGCCAATGCTGAAAACATAATGTTTTTTGAAATTGGTGTTTTCTTATTTGTAAAATCTTTGTAAGCTTTGTTTTTAATACTTAAAATAGTTGTCCAAATAAAATTGGTTGTTAAACCACCCCACAAAATCACAACAAAAATAACATTGTTTTGATATAAAGGATTGTTTCCTGATTCAACAGCTGCATCAGCCAAAGGCTTTCCTGCTTCAATCCCAAAATTGAAAAATGAGCTTAATATACCTGAAAGAATAGCCACTACCAATCCTTTTGCCAAGTTAAATTCAGCAACTGTTTTTTTCTTTTCTTCATCAGATAATTCCTTTTCTTTCATGATACCTGCTTTACCAGAAAGTGCAATACCTAACAAACAAACTATAACACCTAAAAACACTACCTGTCCACCTGTTGTAGAAATCATTTCAGTAAAAGAAACCTTTCCTTCAGTAGGAACAATATTGTAATATATAGAAGGTACAATAGCTCCAAAAGCAGCACAAAAACCCAATACTACAGAGTTACCTAAAGACATACCTAAATAACGTACACCAAGTCCGTACGATAATCCTCCTATACCCCAAAACAACCCCATTAAGAATGTGAAGAATAAAATAGTACTAGATCCCGACATTATTATCTCCATAAAATTTGGTATGGTTAAATAAGCGGCAACTGGAGGAGCAATTAACCAAGACATGACACCACCAACCATCCAATAACTTTCCCATGACCATCCTTTTACTTTATTATATGGCATGTAAAAACTACCTGAGGCCACACCTCCTAATGAATGAAATAATACACCTAATAATGCTTGCATAATTTTATTTTAATTTAATTATTTTTTAATTTAAGTTGTAAACTTAACCTATCAATTTAATTTTCCTATCCTGTTCTATCATGCTTATAAAAGAACAATTATTTAAACCATTAATCAACTTTTTATTTATCAATTTATTATTTAAAAAAAGACTTCAAAAACATCAGATTACAATACACAAAAATCGCAACTAACAATTTATAATCACTTTTAAATTTAATAGTTTACCAAGTATCAACTTAAATCTTCATATCTAAAAATTAGAGATTTATTATCCAATACTAAGTGTTTTTTCAATATATTCTATATAGTATTATTTATATTCAGAAACAATTGACCATTTCCCTGGAACTGCTTTAAATATGAGATAATTTGAATCTTCACTTTCGTAATTAAAACCTTTTACCTGATTTTTGTATTTATTATTTTTCCAAACATTTTTTCCATTTACCAATAGCTGACTAACCTTTTTACCTACTTTAGGCACATAAATTGTAGCTGTTGTTTGTTTTGGTGAAATTAAATCAATTGAATAAGTATCTTTTGTTTTATTGACTTCTACGGAAATATCTCCTTTTACAGAAGGAACAATTTGCTTAACATAAGTTAAGTGAGCTAGGTTAGGTTTCACTTCATAAGATTTCCAAGCCACGTCAGTTGCCTTTATTCCTGCAATATAACGAGACAATACATAATTAGGCGCATTCCATGCATGATTTGGTGTACCTGGTTTTTTATCGTCAAATTTTTCATAGAGCGTAGTTAGATCTTTATTATTAACTTGAGATTCATATCGTTGTTTCATTCGTAACAGTCCTTTATCGTATTGACCCGTTAACATGATAGCCTCTTGAGCAATCCATTCCATATGAGGACTTGCTTTTTGAACCGGAACTAAAATATTATCTACTAAAGTGTTATAATAAGCCTTGTTTGCCAAACCACTTATAACAGCCAAGGAAGTAACACGTTCTTCTATTGGTTTGCCTTTTGTACCATAGTGTGTTCCTTGCCAATACACTGTTGCAAAGTTTTTTTCAATACTTATTATGCGTTCATTATACCAATTAATATCGTTTTCTTTTTTTAAGGTTATTGCCATTTTTTTAGCTGCTTTTAAAGCCATATAGTACCAACAAACATTCGTAGGAGTTGAATCTGTATCTACACCCCAATCTACCCAATTGGCATAACCTTTGCGGTGTTCTGGCAAGCCATCTGGTTTCATTTTCCAAATATTTAGATAATTATAAATGGCCGGATATGCATTTGCCAACGTTTCTTTATCTCCAGTATTGTAATAATACTGCCAAACTACTTGATCGATAAATTGTAAACTTTGACAAGTAAGTTCACTACTTTTTCCACGATAAGCACCAAAACCAGGCGCCAACCCTTGAATAATATCACCATCACGATAAGCAATGGTATTGTCAATTCCTTTTTTTAATAACTGTCGTCCTGCCTCGTCCAAGGTATAAAAAATAGCACCTGTTTGATCGGCTACATCACCAATCCATAATCCACGCTCTCTATCCGGACAATCCATATATCCATCACGAGCACATATATATAAGGTATTACGAGCCATCCACCAAAGACGCGTAAAATAATCATCGTTACATTCAAAATTTCCAGTCATTTCTCCAACACCTGTCCATCTGTATTTTAATTCCACAACCTCAACACCCGAAGGAATACTGTAGGTTACCACATGACCATTTATCCAAGAATAGCTCTCAAAAGCTTGCTCACCATCTTTAGTAATATAAGTTCCATTTAACATATTAAATGGATTGTCGGTATCTGCAATAATGGTTTTACCCGCAGTACTATTTACTTTTAAATAAGGCGTAATTTGTTTATTGAACGGTAATTTAGCGTGAATAACTACTGTAGAATCTGTATCATTCTTAAACGGAAGTTGTATTTCAATTTTGTCTGAATTTGATTTAATTTTAAGCGACTCATAATTGGTTAAACCTCTATCATTCCATTGCGGAATAGCTCTTTTCACTAAATTACCCCAAGGCAAACTGTTTGCAAGTCCTTTAACTATAGGGCTACCCCAATTACTATCATCATAATTTTGAGTATACCAAGCGTTATCAGACCAATCTCCCATAGCCAAATTAGCATCAAACTTTACATTGTAAGCGTTTACACGGTTTGCAGAATCGCCTCCACCACCACTGTTTGGATCGTATGCAGGATGTACTTTCATTTTCCAATCCGCATTTGATTCTAAAATCTGCCCACCTAAATCAGCATAAAATAAGAGTCCACCTTTTCCACTATCATCGTGAACTTTTCGGGTTCTTCCCCAATACCAAACCAAAACGGCAATGGTATTTTCACCTTCTTTTAAATACGATTTTAAATCTACTTCATCATAATAATTGGTTTCTGGAGCTGCACCACGAGCCAAACCACCTTCAAACAAAATCATTTTTCCATTTACCCACAGCCAATATTTGGTATCGACGGCTAGATGCGCCAAAGCTTCAGAAGGAATATTTTTAAGGTCAAAAGTTTTACGAAAAGCAACCCAGGTATTTGCAGGTCCTGCCTCTTCTTGCCACATCCATTGTGCATTTCCCCAAATTGGAGTTTGAGCATAACTTAAAGATGTTGTTAAGGTTAAAACTATGATCAAAAGACTCGTAAGTTTTATTCTATTTTGATATTTTATATTCATTTATTTATTTTTAATTCTGTTTTTAGCAAATTTTAAAACTTTATCACTAACTCAATATTCACATTTACCAACGTAGTTTTACCTTAACATTTCTAAATTTAGGTCATTACTTATTTAATACTGTCATTACTATCCCAATGGTAATTCCATTTTTTCATATACTCTTCACCAGGTAAAAATTGATCTCCTTGCTTATCAAGTATGGCTTTCAACTTAACTTCTAAATCAGCTTGGATATTTTTAAACGCTTCGTTGCCTACTACATTGTTCATTTGATATGGGTCATTCAAATTATCATACAACAACCAAGGTCCGTTAAGATCCTTTACATAAGTGTATTTTTCGGTTCTAACACCTCTGTACTCACGACCACCATTTTTATATTTCCATTGATGAAAAGGAACCGGACAAGTAATTAAAGCTGCATCCACATTCAATTCTTGTGTACCTAATAATTGTCCTGTATAATTAAGTCCTTCTACCGATTCTGGAATAGGTAAATTAGACATTCCCAATAATGTTGGCATACATTTAAACACTTGTGTTTCATTTTTTTTATTTTACTTTTTATTCACTTGATAATTGAGATATCTTTACTTGATACATATTTCATATTGCCTAACCACTATAATAGGCTATTAATAACAAATGTATGCGTACCTGCTTTCACTTTCTCTGTCTTGCCTGGCAACACAACTTGTGCTTCACAATTGGCAGGCACTACCACTTTGTACTCATAGTTGTCATTTTCCAGTTTAGTCCATTGGGCTTTTACTTCGCCATAGATAGAGTTGTAGCTTGCTTTCGCAAAATCCATTGTTTTAATAAAATTAGGCTTAAACACAATATTCTGAAACCCGGGAGCGTTTGAATCTGAATTTATACCAGCCATATGACGGTAAAAAAAGTTATCTACAGCCCCCATAAAGTGATGAATATCTGACGATTCAAACTCATAACCTTCGGGCAAGGTAGTAGCTCCTTCTTTAATCAACCATCCGAACGATGGCCAATCTTCGTTAACCACCACCTTGTGCATCAAATCGGCATAACCGTGATTTGGCAAATACTCATAAGCCGAGTGCACGGTGAATACGCCACCCCATAAATGAAAATCTTTTGAAATGGCAATATTATCCACCACTTTCATTTCTAATTGGGCACGGTATTTTTCGGGAACAATACCATAATTTAGTGCCAAAATATTAACAACAGGTAAAAATTCATCAAACGGTTTTAGCCCCACATACTCTATTTTTTCTTCGTCAAAAGCCCATTTTTGAATACCTGCATAAATACGTTCAACTTGTTTTTTCAAACGTTTTTGATCCTCGCTTTTCCCAATAATTCCCGCCATTTTTTCAAGACGTTTTAATACCAAATAAAAATTCATAGAAGCAATCACCTCGTTACCTCCCGGTTTTCCACCACCTTTATAGGTTTTGTCATAAGGAGTTACCCAATCATTAAAACGTTCAGTAAACATACCATCCTTTTCGGCAATGTTATTATGCTCCCAAGAAAAATCAACCCACAGCATCATCTTGTCCCAATACAGCTCAAACAAACGTGTATCGCCATAGTAGTTATACATATACCAAGGAATATGCACACCTGCTGACGACCATAGTGTAGAGCCCCCGAGTCCATAATAATTGCCAGGAGCAATAGATCCTAAAGCACCTTGTTCATTCTGTGTGTCAAAAATATCACGCGTAAATTTGGTCATTAAAGCCGCTAAATCATAATTAGCCATACCAAATTCCATCCCTGTAACGGCATCACCTAGCCAACCGTTTTTCTCACGGTTAGGGCAATCGGTAGGAATACTGTGCAAATTAAAGATGAGTGATTTACGACAGATATCGTGAACGGCATTCACCGTTTTGTCCGAAGACTCAAAATATCCAACACGAGGCACATCAGAGTGAACATACATTACCTCAACATCATCTAACGACAAAGCGTTTTTCTTTAAACCTTTGATTTGTACATAACGGAAGCCTTTGTACGAGAAGTGACATTCGGCAAATTCCTCAGCACCGCCTTTACACCTATAAGCCATTTGTTGTAAACGTCCTGGCTGACCAGATGAAGTTGGGTCTATATGTTCGCCATAGTAAATGGTAACCCGTTGACCTGGTTCTGCATTTTTTATGCGTACACGTACCCACCCTGACATGTTTGTTCCTACATCAAACCATTGGCCATAATTACCCTTGTTTGCAGTAGCAACTGGATGAAAAGTTTTTGTTACACGTATGGGTTGGCACAATTGTGAGAACATTTTACCCTCAGGATCAGG
The DNA here is from genome assembly GCF_004121075.1 of Lutibacter sp. HS1-25. Classification (GTDB taxonomy): domain Bacteria; phylum Bacteroidota; class Bacteroidia; order Flavobacteriales; family Flavobacteriaceae; genus Lutibacter. The sequence goes on along the minus strand of NZ_RHLN01000010.1, from coordinate 9,462 downwards.
TGCAGGTTTTACCGTTTCCCATGCTGAATCGTCAAGACCAATTTCGCTCCACCCTTTAATTTCTTTTGTAGCATCGTATATTTCGCCCATGTGCGGGCCATCATACACAATAGGACCTCCTGTTATTTTCCAACTTAAATCACTGATGATATCCTTTGAAGTACCGTCGTTATACTTTATATGAATACGGCACTTTAGTTTTGGTTGACCAGTGAAGCCATTCTTTTTGTAAAATCCCCAATGATCATACGCCATCATACCATAAAATCCACGACCTAGCATTACACCCGCTACATTCTCTCCATCTTTAATATTTTCAGTAATATCGTGCGTAGCGTATAGAATCGTTTTGCGGTAGTCCGTCCATCCAGGATCCAATACCGAAGTCCCTATTCTTTCACCATTAATAAACAGTTCGTAGTAACCAAGACCACTAATAAAGGCTTTGGCACTTATTACTTTCTTCTCAACGTCAAAACCTTTGCGCAATAGCGGCGAAGCATCATAGGGTTTCTCATTATGAAAATGATAACGCTCCCACATATTCATGCGTGCACCAAAATAGCTTGGCAAATGAAACTCGGTACATTGTTCTTCGATAGCCTTCTTGCGCCACCATTCAGTAGCCCATTCGTCCTGATCGCGCCAAGCAATCCACTGTGCCCCTTTCCAATCGACATCAGCAAAAAGCCCCGTAGAAAAAGTTGCTATTTCACTCCACGGGGATGCGGTTTTATTTTTATCCCACACTCTTACTTTCCAATAATACTGAGAGGCAGCTTCAAGCATCTTTCCCTTGTAAACGATTTGTGTGCTTTTCGCACTTTTCACCTTTTTAGAGTCGAAGGCATCGCCAATATTATTATCCAAATTAGCTTTAGACGTCGCCACCAAAACTTGATAATACGTTTGACATTGTCCCTCTTCCTCACTGTCCAATTTCCAAAAGAAACGCGGATCCTGCATATCGACCCCTTCGGGATTGGTCAAGTATTCACATTTTAAGCTTACAGCTTGTACTTGTGCCGATAGACAAGCGACGTAAAAAAATGTGAGTACTGTTAATGAGAATTGTTTCATAGTTCTATTTTTAATTTTACAATCAACAACATCAAAATAATTCACTAACATTTAAATACTTAGTATGTTTCACAATGATAAATGAATGTTCTATTTAAATGAATTCTTTTACTATAATTTTACGCCTTTTATAAAAAAATAAAAGCGCCCAAAGGTTCATTTTTAAATAAAATTGTTTGCACCCCGAAACAAAATATTATTATTCTTAATTTGAAAATCTGATTAAATACTTATTTAATACTGTCATTACTATCCCAATGGTAATTCCATTTTTTCATATACTCTTCACCAGGTAAAAATTGATCTCCTTGCTTATCAAGTATGGCTTTCAACTTAACTTCTAAATCAGCTTGGATATTTTTAAACGCTTCGTTGCCTACTACATTGTTCATTTGATATGGGTCATTCAAATTATCATACAACAACCAAGGTCCGTTAAGATCCTTTACATAAGTGTATTTTTCGGTTCTAACACCTCTGTACTCACGACCACCATTTTTATATTTCCATTGGTGAAAAGGAACCGGACAAGTAATTAAAGCTGCATCCACATCCAATTCTTGTGTACCTAATAATTGTCCTGTATAATTAAGTCCTTCTACCGATTCTGGAATAGGTAAATTAGACATTCCCAATAATGTTGGCATTATATCTGGAAATGAAAACATTTTGGTCATTTGTGTACCTGCTTTTAATTTAGCCGGATATTTTAATATAAAAGGAATGTGAATAGACTCTTCCCAAGGTTTTTGTTTTTTAACTTCAGAATGAGAATATAGCATATCACCATGGTCTGAAGTGAAAACAAAAATGGTGTTTTCTTCTAGGCCTAAATTCTTAATTTCTTTTTGTAATTCAGCTACACAATCATCAAGTGCTGTCATATGAGCATAATAACCTCTGATTTCTTCTTTTGCTTTTTCGGCTTTATCTTCTGGCACATTAGGACGTAGTTTAATATCCATATCTTTATACATGTCCTGATACTTTTGAGGCGCTGTATTATAAGGCGCATGCGGTGGTCCATAAGCTACAAATAAAACAAAAGGATTCTCTTTATTAGCCTGCATGTATTTAACAGCCTCTTTTGTTTGAGCAATGGCATCATAACCTTCCCATTTGTGCTTTACGTTGTTTTCGTCAAAATAAATGGAATTATTGTAATTATGAGTAGTCTCACACACTTTCCAAAAATCAAAACCTTGTCGACGATCAGCTGTTATAGGTAATCCTCTCCCTTGCATATTTGTCATTCCTTGGGGATGACCATTGATGTGCCATTTACCAATATAGCCCGTTTGATAACCGTTTTCTTTATACACTTCAGCAATGCAATTTTCATCAGTTCGCAAAGGCTTATCATTGTAAAAAAGTCCGTGACTAAGCGGGTATTTACCTGTCATTAATGAAGCTCGTGCAGGTGTACAAACAGGAATATTTGAGATGGCATTGGTAAACACCACTGATTCTTTTGCCAATTCATCAATTGCTGGAGTAATGACTTGTTCATTCCCAACAAAACCAATATCCTGTGCTCTCCATTGATCGGTTAGTACAAATACTACATTGGGTGCTTTAATGGGTTTCTCTAATTCTTTTTTTGATTTACAAGAAACAATTAGAAGTAAACCTGCGAGTAACAATATATTTTTCATTTTATTTATATTTTTATTTTTATTAGCTAATTCTTATTATTTGATCGTTTCAATAATTACTGGACCTAACAAACCAGAAGATTGTATTTCACTATCAGACTTAATATCATCGGTTACTAACCAAGTATATTTCTCATCTTCTGATCGTTGTTTGTCTTTTATTAACTGGTTTCGCCATAAATTAACCACCTCAATTTCCAGTTTGTTTTTTCCTTTTTTAATGGCATCAGTTATATTCAATCGATAAGGTGCCATCCACACACCACCGATGTATTTTCCGTTTAGTTTCACTTTTGCCATTACCGAAACTTTCCCTAGATTAAGGAATAGATCTTGGTTTTTTGGAAGTTTATCTATATTAAAAGTTGATGAATAAACTGCTGTTCCTGAATAGTACTTTAGTTGCTCATCCTCTGAATTTCTCCAATCAATTAATTTATCAAATACTACAGGATCTTTAGGTGCAATATCTTTGTTTATAAAATCTACTTTAAAAGGCGCTTCAATAGTACTCACCTTTTCGTACACAGGAAAATTAGCAGCATAAGCAGGTTTCACTTCGATATTATTGGCTTCATTAGCAAATACCACAAACCAACTTTGAGCAGCTTCCATTGTTAATGGTACTTTGATACCTGTGCTTGTTATTTCATAGTTGGCTAAAGCTCTTATTTCGCCACTTACCGCATCCCACAATTGTGGTTTTAGCTTTTGATTCACTCTAAAAACTGGAGATAAATCAATGGTCTCATCACTTTGATTACTTATAAAATAGATATCCATACCAGGCATCGTTCTGTGAATCCACAGTACTGGTGCATCAGCAGAAAGCTCCAAATCTTTTGACAGATTAATAGTCTCAAATACTTCTGACAATTGGAAACCATCCATCACTTTTCCTTCGCCATATTGCACCGCCATTTTACCTTGATTGTATGTTCCATTCCACAGTTTGCTAGCCAATGCTTTCACTTGCTCATCGCAGGCTGGGAAATTCTGCAAACTTGGAGATTCTAATGGTTTTGGACCTAAAATAACACCTCCTTGCTGTACCAACGCTTCAATCTTCTTTAGTAATTCAGGACGCATCGTAGTAAATGGAGGTAAAACCATCACTTTATATGACATACCATCAGGTAATACAAATCTGCCATCTTTAACCGTTAAGCGGTTCAAAATCACCTCAGCATTGATGTAATCGTAAGAATTACCTTGTGGAATTTCCGGATTACGAACACCCGTCATTACAGGTGCATCTTCACCAATATAATAGCACACATCGGCAACATATTTACCTTGTTGCAACAAATGCTGACAACGGCGTAGATAGTCGAAATACGTATCAGCTTGACCAAACCAAGTATTGTGTCGGTTGAACTCAGTACCAAACCAAGCGTTCATTCCAGGCTTGCGATTATCGTCAGGTTGTTGAATATACAAATGCAAAACAAAATGATTGATCCCCTCAGTTAATGCCCAATCTCCACGTTTTTTAAGCATGGCAGGATGACGAAGATAAGCTTTGCGCGATGAGGTAAAAGCCTCTGCTGAAGTAATAGGTTTACCATACGTATGTGATGTAGAAGAAGAAGCTTTACATTCAATATTACCAAGGGTACCTTCATTCCAAAACTCGCCACCTATCAAATCCGACTGTCCGCCATACATCATAAACTCACCCGGAAACCCCCAGTGACCATAATTTTCTAACCAAACTTTAAGGTTGTACTTATTACTTGCTTTTCTTAAGCCTCCCACATATTGGTAAGCAATATCATCGGCAATAGCACGGCGTAAATCCCATAAAAAACGTTCAGACAATTCTACACTACCCACAATACGCCCCGAAAGCACCGGCAAGAATGGTATAGGATCATAGCCATATTTTTCTTTGAATTTAATTTCATAACCATCGGTCCAATTTTGAGAACCTTGCTCGTAACTATCGGCCACCACATATTTAAAAGCCGACTTGCTTTCTTCAGGTATACGTTTTAGTAGTTCCCCCACAAAATTATCGAAATGATACTGCGCCAAGGCACTACTCATTTTATCAATCTCATAGCCAACACCCTGTGGCGCTGCTGGTGCATTTTTAGTACCTGTAGGTGTCATTCCCATTCGCATAATGGTCCATTCACCTGCAGGTGCATCCCAGTTTAGCACACCATTTTTATCAAGCTTATTGCTAATATCAATCACCTCATTTGGATTTACACATAGGCTTTTATCTTTCAGCGCTTCTTGTTTTCCATAGATGTACGAATCCCATTGAATACCTGGCGTAGAATTCATTTTACCCAGTTGTTTCTCAATGTATTTATCCAATACAGGCGCTTCAGAAATAGTAATTTCAGCAAAACCATAACCTCCACCTTTGGTTCGAAAATCGGAACATTTTAATATAAACTTTTCAGCTTTAACATCGGGTAAATCTGTAGCATAAGCGCCTGTTTTAATGGACGCTACATTAGGAGCTATTTTAAAACGATCAAAATTAAATTCTTTTACAATTTTTTCTTCACCATTAACCACAGCCATTAAAGTCATATTACATTTAAAAGCCTGACTTGGTGTAATGGCAATAGAACGTGCTGTTATTGCTTCAGAAAGTTCAAAACTAATTTCTAAAAATTCTCCCTTCTTTGGTTCAAAGCTCGTATCTGCTTCTTTATTGCCATCGTTTAACACAGCCACGTCAACATCGTTCCAATTTGCTGTTATTTTAGTGGAAATAAACTGTGTACTTCTTTTTTCAATAGCTGAAGATTTGAATGCAAAGGTGTGGGTGTCTTGAAATTCATCCTTTGGTTTTTCAAGCTGTATGCTAAGTTTTTTACCTCCTGAAACTTTTGTTTCACTATAAGTAAGGTAACGCATAGCTTTGGTATAATCTACCCAAGGACCACCACTTTGACTCCATCCCGGACAGTTGAACACACCAATATCAACCCCAATACGCTTCCCTTCAACCACCGCATGTACCATATGCGACCACCAATCTTCACTTAGCATGGGTACTTTTCCATCTTCGTGAGCCGGATTTATATTTCCAATTAAAGCACCACCAATACCAGCTTTTTTCATGGCTTCCAAATCTTTGGTAATACCATCTTTAGAAATATCATCATTAATCCAATACCAATAACACCAAATAGTGTTGGTATCAGCAAGTGTGGTAAAATTTGATGTTACTTGTTCAAAGTTTTCTTTGCTAATTTGGCTCCAACTTTTACAGGAAACCATTAAAAAAAGCATTATAAAAACGCAACTTAGCTTTATTGGTAATTTCATTTCTTTTTGTATTTTATATCAAAATAAGTTTTAAACACTTCACAATTAGTTTATTAGCATAAAAAATTAATCACAAACTGAAGTATTTAATAAACCTTGATTATTTTTAGTTACTTATAATCTGCTTGAACTTTCCATGTACCAGCTTGAACCCTGAATTTCAAATATTTTGAATCTTCACTATCAAATTCAATTCCTTTTAGTTGTTTTTTCGATTTACCATTTTCCCATATACTTTTTCCATTTACAAATACTTTTTCAACTTTTTTACCTGTTTTAGGAATTCCGATAATGGCTACTGTATTCTCTGGAGAAACTAGATTCATTGCATATACAGACTCCTTAACTTCAATATCTATAACTATATTTCCTTTTACTGTTGGAATGGTTTTTTTTAAAGTGCTAAAATGAAGCAATGTTGGCATAATTTCATATTCACTCCAAGCCAATTTAGTAGGTGCTACACCGGCAATGTATTTTGATAAAATAGTATTAGGCGCATTCCAAGCGTGGTTATAACTTCCGCCATTAGGAAACATCTCGTATAAAGTTGTCATATCCTTCTTATCAACCTGACTTTGATACTGATCTTTCATACGTTCCAACGATTCCTTTGATCTTCCTGCCATACACATGGCCTCTTCAGCAATCCATTCAAAATGCGGACTTGAAAAGCGATTTGGAATTAATACATTGTCTACAATTTGATTGTAATATTCTGGCTTTGCAATACCCGAAACTATGGCGATAGCATTGGCTCTATCGTCCTTTAAACTTTCAGGATTGGAACTGTAAAAACCATTTTTCCAATAAGCTTTATCAAAGGCTGGTTTCATTGTTTCCATTCTATTTGAATACCATTTTATATCTTCATTTTTACCTAAGACTTCTGCCATTTTTTTGGCTTCATTTAAGGCCAAATAATAAAAAGCAGCTTGAATAGGCTCGCTATCGATGGTATTTTTCACTCCCCAATCTACCCAATCCCAAGAGTCTGGACTTTTCCCTTTACGGTATTCAGGCAATCCGTTTTCTTGCATTGGAAATAGCGCTAAATAACCATACATATATGGATACACTTTTTCCAAGGTTTCTTTATCTCCAGTATTTAAATAATAAGGCCAAACACACTGTGCAATAAACTGCAAACTTTGTGCTACCAGTTCACGAACTCTAAGTGGTCCTAATGCGCCAATAACACCATTTTCGTTAAACGACATCGTTTGCAAAATGGCTTTTTTTAACAATTGACGACCAGCATTGTCCATAGAATAAAAGATATATCCCGTTTGATCGGCTACATCACCAATCCACAAAGCACGTTCTCTATCAGGACAATCCATAAAATTATCACGAGCACAAACAAATAAGGTGTTGTTACCCATCGACCACAAACGACTGTAAAATGGGTCGCTCACTTCAAATTCACCAACCATTTCACCAACAGTCATCCAACGATATTTTAAAGCTTTCACCTTAACACCTTTTGGAATTGTATAGCGCACTTCGTGTCCGTTCATCCATGAAAAACTCTCGAAAGATTGTGCTCCTTCTTTGGTAATATAAGTAGCGTTGATTCTATTCAATCGGTTATCTGTAGTGATAAAAATAGTGTCACCCGCTTTGGCTTCAATTTCTAAATAAGGGGTAATTTGTTTGTTAAAAGGCAACTTACAAATAATAGTTTCACCTTCACTAACATATGGTAATTTTAAATCTGTAACATTGGTATAATCTTCCAATCCGTGATTGATTAAATGAGGAACAATATTAGGTTCTAAATTATACCAAGGAGCAGTTCCGGCTATACCTTTTTCTATTGCTGAAGGCCAGGTAGCATCAGAAAAATCTGCTTTGTACCACGCCTTATCAGACCAATCGTTCATGGCGTTTTGCGCATCATATTTTACACTGTACTGAACTGTGGCTTTACTAGCTGGCTCAATGGTATTGTCATATCCGGCATGTTGTATCGCTTTCCATGAAGCATCTGAAACCACTTTCTGACCACCAATATTCGCTAAAAACAAAAGACCACCTTTTTTACTGTCGATATGAGTTCCTTTGTGCGTTTCGCGTCCCCAGTACCATACCAAAATTGCAATGGTATTTTCACCTTTTTTTAAATAAGGTTGAATATTTACAGTCTCGTACCAAGAATTTGCAGGTGTTATATTATTCTTTCTGTCCCATTCACCTGCTTGACTTGGACCTCTTGACAAGCCTCCTTCAAATAGTACCATTTCGCCATTAATCCACAACCAAAATTTACTATCTACAGAAACCAACGCTTCTACCTGTTTGGGTACTTCATTTAATGTTACTGTTTTTCTAAAGCTCATCCATGTATTGGATGGCCCATCTTCTTGCTGCCATATCCATTGTGCGCCTTGCCAATTTGGAGTTTGAGCAAAACTGAATGATGTTAATAAAATCAAACCTAAAGAAGCAATGAATTTTGTTGTTTTTTTACTTATTGTGATCATTTGTGTTTTTTATATTTAAACTATAATTGTATTAATAATAATTTTGCTAATTGTAATGTTTTTAATACTTTCTAATTTTATTAAAAAATTTATTGTTTTTTTTATTATTTGACTATCTGTGTTTTTCTTTATTTAAAAAGAATTTCAAAAAATAAAATTATTTATATGAATTTGTTCTTATAGTAACCGATCCAATTAAACCAACTTAATCTAATTTGGTATGCTTAACTCCAGGAAAAGTTCGTCCGTTTTTACTAAACAAATGAATCCCTTGAATTCCTGCATATTTTATTGCTTCAAGATCAAGCGTTATCCCTTCTTTACTAATATTATTACCATTAAAATGAAACCAAGTTTCAGGGTGATATACCATTTCTGGTGATTTAAATCCTTCACTTAACTTTTGAAAATCAGAGCCTGACTGGTTTTTTTTTATTTCAACATTTTCATTGATTGACTTGCATTGAACACATAATAACAACACTCCTAAAAGTAGAATTCGCATGATTTTTTATTCGATTATTGAATTATTAATTTATTACCTATTAGGTGTAATTATTATTAGCAATTACACCTAACAGGTTTATTTTAAGTTATTTTGTACTAAAACTCCAAACTTGACCTATCGTTTCTCCTCCTTTTCCATCTTTTACAACTACTTTAAAATAGTAGGTAGTTGCTGCAATTAAATTTGAAGCATTGTAAGTGGTTGCTGTTTGGTTTTCAGACACTTTTGTTAAAGGGGTGCTAGCTGTATCTAAATACACATCAAATGTTAATGAATCATTGTCCACATCGCTTGCAGACCATCTTAAACTTGTACTTGTTCCATCTATAATACCATCAAGTTCTGGCGCAATTAAATCTGGTGAAAATGGTAAGTGATTGGTAACACCTTCGCCTTCGGTTAAAAATTGATTTGCTGAAGAAAAATCACTTTGTGCATT
>NZ_RHLN01000009.1 GCF_004121075.1 Lutibacter sp. HS1-25 | reverse complement strand
AAACCACACCTTAATACTTTTGAATATTTATATGAATTTTTACCAGAACAATTGACCGCTGATGCAGGTTATGGAAGCGAAGAAAATTATGAGTTTTTAGAGCAAAAAAAGATAAACACCTATGTGAAATACAACACTTTTGATAAAGAACAAGGTATTTTAAAGTCAAAGCTAAAAAAGAAAAACGAGGACTTCAACAGGGATAAACTATATTACAACCAAGATCAAGACCACTATATCTGTCCAATGGGTCAAACTATGAAAAAAATAGGTGAGCGAAAGAGAAAAACCAAATCAGGTTATGCACAAACTAGTAGTATATATAGCGCACAAAACTGTCAAGATTGTCAATTGCGAGGCGCTTGTTTTAAGGCAAAAGGAAATAGAATTGTAGAGCGGAATCACAAACTAGAGGCATACAAGGAAAAAGCAAGAAGGAATTTGCTTAGCGAAATAGGTGAACTAAAACAGGTTATGCACAAACTAGTAGTATATATAGCGCACAAAACTGTCAAGATTGTCAATTGCGAGGCGCTTGTTTTAAGGCAAAAGGAAATAGAATTGTAGAGCGGAATCACAAACTAGAGGCATACAAGGAAAAAGCAAGAAGGAATTTGCTTAGCGAAATAGGTGAACTAAAACGCAAACAGCGTACTGCCGATGTAGAACCTGTTTTTGCACACATAAAATCCAATCGAAATTTTAAACGATTTACCCATAAAGGAATAGAAAAAGCTGAATTAGAGTTCGGATTACACGCATTAGCACATAATATAAGAAAGAAATGTGCCTAATAAATGGCAACTTCATGCCAAAAATTAAAACATCCTAAAATTATCGGTAGAAATTAAAAATAAAAAAAACCGCCCCAATTTAATTTTGAGACGGCTTCTTTTTATGAATTTTAATCATCTATTATTAACAGAGCAAAGAACAAAGAACAAAGACAAAGACAAAGACTGAAAACTGCAACTGAGAACTGAACACTGCAACTAAAAACTAAACAGTCTATTGATTTACACCTAAAACCCTATTAACAGCCGCTTCTGCACAGCGTTCGCCATCCATTGCTGCTGAAACAATTCCGCCAGCATAACCACCACCTTCACCACAAGGAAATAAACCTTCTAATTCAGGATGTTCCAATTGTTCGTTTCTTGGAATATTTACCGGAGATGAGGTTCTGGATTCAACCCCAATAACATTGGCTTCCGCAGTATAAAAACCATGCATTTTTCTGCCAAATTCTTCAAAACCTTTGCGCAATCTTCCGCCAATTTGTTTTGGTAAAATGGAGTGTAATGATGCCGATTTTAAGCCTGGTTGGTATGAAGTTGGATTGAGTGTGTTTGATAAATTTCCTTCAACAAAATCTGTTAAACGTTGTGCAGGAGCAGCTTGTGTTTTTCCACCGGCAACCCAGGCTAATTTTTCCAGATCTTTTTGAAATTCTAAGCCTTTTAACACGCCAAATTGTTCGTATTTACGCAAATCTTGTTCGGCATTAATTTCAACAACAATACCAGAATTGGCGTATAAATTATTTCTTTTTGAAGGCGACATACCATTTACAACAACTTCGCCATTGGCTGTTGCTGCAGGTACTATAAATCCGCCCGGACACATACAAAACGAATAAACGCCTCTGTTTTGAACCTGATGCACCAAGCTATACGATGCTGCAGGTAGCAATTCGTCTCGTTCGCCTTTGCAATGGTATTGAATAGAATCAATAATTTCCTGCGGATGTTCAACACGAACGCCCATAGCGAATGATTTGGATTTTAAGGCAATATTTTTACGATGTAATAAATAATAAATATCTCGTGCCGAATGCCCAGTTGCTAAAATTACAGCTTCAACAGGCATTTCTTTGCCATTTTGTAATTGTATGGCTTGCAGTTTGTTGTTTTTTATAATGAAATCGGTAACACGACTTTCAAAATGAATTTCGCCACCATATTTTAAAATGGTTTCACGAATATTTTTAACCACTTTTGGCAATTTATTAGTACCAATATGCGGGTGAGCATCTACCAAAATTTGGTCTGTTGCACCATGATAAACCAAGTTTTCAAAAATACGGCGAACATCACCACGTTTTAAACTTCGGGTGTACAATTTTCCGTCTGAATATGTTCCTGCACCACCTTCACCAAAACAATAATTTGAATCTTCATCAACCAAATGAAACTGATTGATAGCACGTAAATCGCGCCTTCTATCTTGCACATTTTTACCACGTTCTAAAACAATGGGTTTAAAACCAAGTTCTATACAACGCAATGCGGCGTACATTCCGGCAGGACCAAAGCCAATAATATGAATTTCTTTTGCTTTTGAAACATCTTTATAATCAAAAATATAATCGGGTGTTTCAGGAATGTTTTCGTTGATATAAACGGCTAATTTATAGTTAAAAAATATGATTGCTTTTCGAGCGTCAATAGATTTTCTAAGTACTTTTATGGCGGTAATTTCATTTGCTGAAATACCCAAATTACGAGCAGCTTTTTTAGCCAAAAAACCTGCTACTTTTTCTTCTTGAAGTTGAACCCGTATTTGAATTTCTTTTACCATAGCGGCAAAATTAATCAAATTTAAGCGATAAAACTATTGTAGTATTGTTTGCTGTAATTTTTTAACAATCTAACATAATTACATCCAGTTAACCAATGACAATCCAATGCCAATTGTGGTTTGTTTGTGATTGAAGTCAATCAAACTTTCTCCGTAACCGTGAAAAAATTGTGTATATATTTTTAGATTATTATATAGTTGAGCCGCATAATCAAATTGCACACTTCCACGGTTATTATCGCCGCCATTTAGGGAGTGTCGTCCTCTAAAACTCACTTGGTGTCTGTTGTGTTTGTACGCAACCAATAGTTCAGCTCTACCAATATAATTTTCAATATTCGGATTGTCATCTTCAGCCAAATCTTCTGAAATACGAATCCAAGGTTTAAAAATAACAGACCAATTTTGAGCTTCTAAACCTACATGAAAAATAACACGATTCCAACTTCGTGAAAGTGGGTTTGCTCTACCATTGCTTTGATGTGTTAAAGCAACACCCGTGTAAACGCCATTTAATCCAAAAAGTTTATATTTTGTAGGTAATATAAAAATCATTTCAGGCTCGTAATTGGTTTCTCTAAAAGGTCGAGATTGTTTAGCATTGTAGATTTGCCATCGTGAGGATTGTGTATAGCCAATCCAAAAATCGCCACCTGTTTTTTCGCCAAAAACATTTTGTAAAATCTTTGTTTTAAAACTAAGTTGAAATTTTAACTCAACTGGGTTTAAATCTAAAGGGAAAGGGACGGTATTGTTTGGATTTTCGCTTGTTGGTTGTAGGTTTATATTATTTGTATAATTTGCAAATAAAATATAAACAGGCTTGTAAGGTTCAAATTTAAATAGCTGTTTTTTATCGCCTGGTTTTATTAAATTCCAGCGTTCAGAAAGTGAAACGGTTTCAGTATCAAACTTGTTTTGTGAATGAGATATAGCTATTATTCCAAAAAGAAATACTAAGTATAATTTTAATTTCATACAATTGTCTTATAAAGCTAAAATACCTTTTTTTCTTGTGAATATTAATTTTAAATAATGTAGATTTTTAAAAGTTTACAGCCAATTTTTTTTGAAATGAGGTTTTAATCCCAAACAAATTTCCATTTTCCATCGCTTTGTTTTTTCCAAACTGTGTGAAAAACACCTTCAGAAGTATTTGTGTTTCCTAAAGAATCTGTAGCGGTATATTGGTATTTTCCGTAAGTATAACCCAAATCTCCCGAATTAGAAACATCAACAAAATCGGGTTTCCAGGTTAGACTTCCTTGGTCTGAATTTGAATTTTTATAAAAATCTTTTAAGGAGTTTTTACCAATAATTAAATTGTTGTTTCTCATTAAAACAGCATCTTCTGCAGCATATTTTAAAAATGCTGAAGCAACGCCTTCTTTTAAAACAGTTTCGGCAAAATCTTTTTCGGTTTCAATAATTTCGTTTTTCCACTTAGTTAAATCGTCTTGTTTCATAGTTGTATTGCAAGAAATTGTTAGAAAAATAATTGACAGTAAAATTGTTTTTCTTTTCATTTCTTTTAATTGAAAGTGGATTTTAATTTTTTTCGTACAATTTTAACCTGTTTTGAAGCGAATTCAACTCTCTTTGTAGGTTTTCCATTTTTTGAAGTAAGTTAAAAACAGCATCAATTCCTTCAATATTGATATTTAAATCCTGATGAATTCTAATCATTTTTTCAAGATCATTTAAAGTATCTTGGTGCAAGTACAATGTTTGTTTTATGGTTGTTACTTTTATCAATCCAACTTCGTGAAGTTGATTAAAAAACGAAAATTCTACTTGGTAGTGTTCGCATAACTGAGTTAGTGAAATGTAATTTGTTGCATCCATGTCTATCGTAGTTTTGCCAATTCTTCAAATAGTTTTTTTTCTTTTTCAGAAAGATTTGTTGGCATCTTTATTTGATAAGAAATATATAAGTCGCCAAATGAACCTTCTTTTTTGTAAACAGGAAAACCTTTTCCTTTTAGTTTTACCTGAGTTCCGTTTTGAGTTTCGGGTTTTACTTTTAATTTTACTTTTCCGTCAAAAGTATCAACTACTGTTTCGCCTCCTAAAAGAGCCGTGTACAAATCAAGGTCAACGTTAGTATATAAATTATCTTTGTCGCGTTTAAAATTGGTATGATTGGAAATGTTGAATTTTAGGTATAAATCTCCTTTAGGGCCATTGTTTATGCCTTCGCCACCATATCCTTTAATTTTAATTGTTTGTCCGTTTTCAACCCCAGCAGGTATTGTTAAGCGAATGTTTTTGCCATTAATGGTTAAAGTTCTTTTGTCGGTTTTATAAACATCTTTTAAATCCAGCTGCAATTCGGCATTAAAATCTTGTCCTTTAAATTTAACATTTCGGTTGCCAGATCTTGCAGAACCACTTCTTCCGCCAAACATAGCACTAAAAAAATCTGAAAAATCTTCTTCACCAAAATTTCCCGAACTACTTTGTTGCGAACGTTGTTGGTATTGTTGCTGTTGATTGGCTTTTTCAAATTGTTCGGCATGTTGCCAGTCTTTACCGTACTTGTCGTATTTTTTACGATTTTCAGGATGACTTAAAACTTCATTGGCTTCATTAATTTCTTTGAATTTTTTTTCAGCCTCTTTGTCGTTTGGATTTAAATCTGGGTGGTATTTGCGCGCTAATTTCCGATACGCTTTTTTAATATCGCTTTCAGTGGCTTTTTGATCAATTCCTAATATTTTATAATAATCAATAAAGTTCATTTTTTTTAATTATTATTGGTTGAAAGATGCTTTCATTTTTAAAATGAAATTACTTTAAAAGTACTCATTTTAAATATATTAACAAAATGGATCTGTAGTTAAAAAACTATTTTCTTATCAAACTAAAATGACTTTTCTTTTCTCTAATATTTCCATCGTTGTCAATTAATTGGGCTGAAAACCAATAATCGGTTGGTGGAAGTGATTCTCCGTTATAATTACCGTCCCAACCATTGCTTGAGGCATTTAGCTGAGTAAGTAGTTTTCCAAAACGGTCAAAAATATAAATTGTAGCCGTTGGGTAAAATTGGGCATTTACACCATCAATATGCCAAGTATCATTAAAACCATCGTTGTTTGGCGTAAAAAATTTAGGAAATCCAATTACTGAAACTTCAATACTGGCAATACCACAATTATTTTTATCTTGTACATAAATGGTGTGAATTCCGGCAGGTACCGAGTTAAAAATAGGGCTATCCTGATATGGACCGTAGGAGTTATCCAAAGCAAATTCGTAATCTCCAATACCTAAATTGTTATTTTCGTTGTTTATTGAAATCGCATTTTCTGAAGAATCATCGGTTATTGTAACGTCTTTTTGAGTAATATTTGCAATTACAGATTCAGTTACGGTTACTGTTTGAGGAAACGATTTACAGTTGGCACCTGAAGTTGCAATTACCGTATAAATACCTCCTTTTGAAACAGATACTATTGGTTGGTTGCTAATTATATCGCCATTTTCGTTGAACCATTGGTATGTATATGTGCCTTGAGCATTGTTGGGCGCTAAGGTTATAGGAGGTAAATTTAAACATACAATTTCAGTTGGATTTACTTCAAATTGCGGACGAGGAAATACCGTTAAAGTTAAATGTGGTCCAATTCCAAAACAATCTCCATTGTCTTCACTTTCAACCCTAACATATAAAATTTGAGAAAAAGGATTTTGGTTTTTGTACGCATTTTGTGGTAAAATTTCATTTTCTTCTAATTGAGCATCAGTTAAATTTCGATAATAATGCACACTTAAATTTTGACCTGTTGGAAATTGATCTATAATTTCTTGTGAAGCTAGCGTAAGGTCAAATGTTTCATAGCCATCTATTGTAGCATCTGAATCACAAGTTGATAAATTTGCCATATAGCCTATTGGAAAATGAGTTGTTGAAACTTTTAAATTTACAGTAGCAACTCTATAACAGCCATTTGCATTCTCAACACGTGCATATACGGTGCTTGCCGTTGCATTGTTAAAAGGCGAAGGATTTATTGGTGGAGTTATGCCCGAATTGGCTTCAGCTAAGGTCAAATAATAGTTTACGATTAATGAATTGTCGCCATTTGTAATTTCATTATTGGCTTCAGTTAAATTAAAATCGGTATAACCATCGTAATTTCCATCTTCATCACAATTTAAAAGTGTAGCAGTTGAGGTAATTACTGGCAATGAATTTACTTGAATGTTAAATTTAGTTTCAGTTAAACAAGTTGAATCTAAATTGTTCGAAATTTTCACATAAATAGGTTGTCCGTCTTTTATGGTATTTACAAAATTTGAAGGTGTTAAAATTTCACTAGTTAGGCTATAAGATGGATCTTCAAAATACGAAAATGTAAAATCCGAAGCATTTTTATTATTTAGTAAAATAGAATTATTTACTGTTAAATCGAAGGTTGAAAACCCGTTTGTGTCATCTCCATCTGAAGCATTGTCACACGTTGAAATAACAGGTATATTGGCAGGAGGTAGCGCAACAACAGTTTCGTAAACTTTTACATTTACAGCAAATCTTGTAGCGCTTTCACAGGTATTTAAAGTTTGACTGGCATAATAGGTAGTATTATTTACCAGTACTGTTGAAATTGGTAAAGCCACACCGCCTGTTGCTGTTGCATACCATAAAACGTTAGTGCCTGTAATAGACAAATTAGCCAAAGTTGCATTTGCTATATCGCAAAAACTTTGTGTTAAAGGTGCGGTTGGTTCAGGCGTATATTCAACATTTAAAACAATGGGTGTTCTGGTTAAAGTTGTACAATTTTTATCAGTTGCATCAATATAATAAGTTGTTGTGTTTGTAATAACTTGTGAAGTAAAACTATTTCCTGTTCCTAATAAAGTACCGCCAGTAGGCGAGTTGTACCAATTAATTGTTCCTGCAGAAGCTGATGCGTTTAAAATCCCTATTCCTGCGCCACAAATTGTTGATGGTGGAGCCGAGATAATGGTTGGTATGCTATTTACAACAATATCAATTTTAACTCTGGTTCCTGTTTCGCAAATGCCATCTGCAGAAGCTAAAGCATAGTAACTTGTAGTTGTATTGATAGGCAAAGGAGAGTTGTAAGTAGATCCTGTTCCTAATTTTGTGCCACCTGTAGGGCTATCGTACCAAATAACATAACCAGTATTTGAGTTGGCAGTAATGGTGGCAATACCCGAACCGCAAAGAGGTGTGTTTGCTGAGGTTGTAAGTATTTGTGGCATAGTAATTTGGGTATATGCTGAAAGGTTTAAAACAGGATCACCAGGCATTCCGCCATATTCAACAATATAGCCTTTGGGTTGATAATCTCCAGATGCACCTCCGGTATTACTTAAATCATTCCAAGAACCAGCCTGACCAATTCCGGGTGCAGTTACATGTGCATAATCTTCATTTCCTAAATTGTTTGGTTCGCCATTGGCGCTGTTCCAAAAAGCAAAAGGAATATCTGTTCCTACAGTAGAACCACTTCCATTGCCAATCCAAAAAGATTTTCCATTTTCAGGTCCAGTTACCCATCGCCAAGTTCCTTCAACGGCAGCATCACTACCACCTATCCAGCCCGCACCTGCTGCCTGTGCTCCACTTAGTTTTGCTTCATCGGCAGAGGTTATTGTTGCCAAATAACCCTGTAGTAAACCATAATATTTTCGCCCTTCTGCAGCTGTTTTTGCACTAGTCCAAGTTATACCTAAAGAAGGCACATATTCGTAATAATGGCCTGTTGAAGGCAGGTAATTTGCTTCGCCAACAGTTATAGAAAATGTTTTATCGTTTGCAGGGTTTAGGGCAGTACTTCTATAAACCACCTCTTTTACTGCAGCAATTAACTCGGCATCGTTTGCAATTCCAGAGCCAGTCCACTTTAGTTCTAATTTTCCTTCTAAAGTATTAAATGGTTGTTCAGTAATGTTTGGATGATTTCCTAATAATTGTAATCTGTCTTGGCCATTTACATATCCTGTTGAAATTTGAATAAAAATAGCATCAACTTGATTTGTACCACTTGTTAAAGTAAAATCGGTAACAATAGGAATATTACTTAACGGACAATATGCTTGATTACCCAAAGCAGTTAATACTGGTGGTGTTTGTGCCCAATTTTTATTTGAAATAACTATAAAAAATAAAAAAAATAATCTGAGTAATATGTTCTTTGTCAACATTTATAAATGTAAAATTATTTTGTAAAAAGTAAAAATAAGTAATTGATTTAGATTTAAGCTAAAATGTTGAATTCATTTAATTTATAGGGTTCATAAATTAGTAAAACAAAAAAAAAGCGTAAACTAAATTGTCTCCGCTTTTCTCTTTTTCATAACTATTTTCCCTCTATTTGTTACCTAGCAATAACAATTCGTTTATAATAATTTCTGTTATGTAGCGCTTTGTACCGTCTTTGTCTTCATAACTTCTGGTAGTTAATTTGCCTTCAATGGCAATTTCTTTTCCTTTTTCTAAATATTTTTCAGCAATTTCAGCAGTTTTATTCCAGGCAACACAATTGTGCCAGTAAGTTTCTGTTATTTTTTCGCCTTGTGCATTTTTGTAGCTTTCGTTGGTAGCGATTGATAGTTTTGCCAATTTTTTTCCTGAGTCTAAAGTTATAATTTCAGGTTTGTTTCCTAAGTTTCCAATTAACTGTACTTTGTTTCTTAACGTATTCATAAGATAAGGTTTTATATAAGTCGAATGTCATTTGTTCTATTCAACACTGCAAATATTGGATGCTTTTAAAATTTTATTCGGTTAAAATATAATTACTTTCGGATGTAAATGTTTGTAGTCGTTTGTAATCGGATAAATTGTTGTATATTTGTTAGTACTACTAATAAATTTTACGATGATACGAGATTACAAGAACGAGGTTTGGGCTCCATATGCCAACGAACTTTGGAGCGATGATGATGAATATTTAGTTTCTAATTTTGGGAGAATTCAACGGAAAAAAACCTTTGAAGACAATTGGGAACTTTCTAAAACATCCTTAATTGGTGGCTATGTTACTTTTTGGATAAGAAGAAAAAAAAGTAAATCAACGTCTTCCTATTATGTGCATAGAGTTGTGGCTTCTGTGTTTTGCGAACGCCCAAACAACGAAAAGTATGTAATTCATTTAGATTTTGATAAAGAAAATAACAAGGCTTCAAATTTAAAATGGGTGAATAAAGCAGAAATGTTTTTACACCATAAAAAAAATCCGAAGAAAATTGCAAGAATAGGTCAGGTAACATATTCAAAATTAACCGAAGGAAGAGTGCGATTAATTAAAAAGAAAATATTTGATCCTAACAGAAAAACCAGAATGCGTTTAATTGCAAAACAATTTGGAATTTCAGAAATGCAACTGTACAGAATTAAATCGGGTGAGAATTGGGGGCATGTGAAATTAGAAGATTAACAATTAAAAATTACTATGAAAAAAAAATGCCTGGAGTGCGGTGAGCCTCTTAACGGAAGAGTAGATAAAAAATTTTGCTCAGATTATTGCCGAAACGCTTACAATAACAAAATTGACAAAGACAATAAAAATTTAGTTAGAAATATAAATAATAGATTGCGAAAAAATCACCGATTGCTAACGGAGTTAAATACCACAGGCAAAACAAAAGTGTCAAGAACCAGGCTATTAGATGGCAATTTTGACTTTAATTATTTTACATCAATTTATACCACAAAAACGGGTAACACATATTATTATATTTACAATCAGGGGTATTTACACCTTGAAAACGACTATTATTTATTGATAAATAAGGACTAGCCATTTGAAAGAGAAATTGAATTGCAAAAATGTATCGATAAGTTTTTAAAATACTTTTCGGTACATTTTTTATTAAAAAAATGGATTTTAAATAAATTGAAGAAACTTTAAAAATTATTTTTCATTACTTTTATTTAAAAAAAAGCAATGAACGGGAAACTTAACTTTGAGAAAATCCTTTTTTTGGATATAGAAACTGTGCCAGAATTTGAAAATTTTGCAGATCTAACCCAAGAAAAACAAGAATTATTTGCCGCAAAAACCCAATACCAACGCAAAGATGAAGTTTCGGCTGAAGCTTTTAACGAACGCGCCGGAATTTGGGCCGAATTTGGTAAAATTGTCTGTATTTCTGTAGGTTATTTTATCAATTTCAATTCTAATGAACGTAAATTTAGGGTAACTTCATTTTATGGTGAAGAGCCTAAAATTTTAACCGATTTTAAAACTTTATTAGACAAACATTTTAACAAACCAGACCACGTTTTATGCGCTCATAATGGCAAAGAATTTGACTTTCCTTACATTGCGCGTAGAATGATTATCAACCAGGTTTCTTTGCCCGAAAAATTAAATTTATTTGGTAAAAAACCTTGGGAAATAGCGCATTTAGACACCATGGATTTATGGCGTTTTGGCGATTATAAGCATTACACTTCATTAAAATTACTAACAGCTATTTTGGGAATTCCGTCACCAAAAGACGATATTAGTGGCAGCGAGGTTGGCGACGTTTTTTACAAAGAAAAAAATATCAAGCGTATAGTTGTTTATTGCGAAAAAGACACCATTGCCATTGCCCAGTTGTTATTGCGTTTTAACAATCAGCCGTTGATTGATGATTTGAGCATTGTTCATGTTTAAGTCCCCTAACCCCAAAGGGGAATTTTGGTATTTGATAAAAAGTTTAATTGTGTTTAAAGCTTATAATAGTTAAAAACTTTCAGATTTCTTCAACTTTCAGACTTTCGACTAATGTAGTTTGGGCGTTCCCCGTAAGGGGTCGGGCTTTTCGCTATATCTTTTTTACAATTTCACTGCGTTACATTGTAAAAAAGGATGCCGCTGCAATCCCTAACGCGTGTTATTTGTTGCGTTAAAAAAAGTTGAAAACAGTTGCTAAAAACATAAATACTTCAGTTAAGCTCTGTCACCATTACCCTAAAAAACTTTCCAACTTTAGACTAAATTTTATTCCTCTTTCAAATCTTTTAGCAACAATTGAAGAGATGTGTAGCCATTCCAATGGTTTTCATCAATATTAAAAACAGCTTTAAAAGCTTTTCCATTTTGAATTAATTCAAACTGATCACCCATACCAAAACCAATTGCATTGTAAGTAGCTTTATTAGAACCTTCAAAAATATTGAGTCTTAAGTGCGTTTCATCATCACCTACTTTTTTACCATAACCATTGTCTCGCAAGCCCGAAGCCATAAAAACAGGTCGCATATTTTGAGGTCCAAAAGGCGCTAACTGATTCATAATTCTGAAAAATTTTGGTGTAATTTCGGTCAAATTAATTTCAGCATCAATGGTAATTTCAGGTGTGCGCAATTCTTCTGGTAAAGTATTTTTTACAACTTCTTCAAACTTATTTTTAAAGTTTTCATAGTTTTCAGCCTTCAAAGTTAAACCAGCTGCATATTTATGTCCACCAAATTGTTCAATAAATTCAGCACATTCTTCAAGTGCATTGTATACATCAAAACCTTTAACAGATCGTGCCGATGCAGCCAATTTGTCGCCACTTTTTGTAAACACCAAAGTTGGGCGGTAATAAGTTTCTATCAGTCTAGAAGCCACAATGCCAATAACACCTTTATGCCAAGTTTCAGCATAAACAACCGTTGAAAATTTTTGTTCTTCATGATGGTCTGTAATTTGTTGTAAAGCTTCATAAGTAATGGTTTTATCTAAATCTTTTCTATCGTTGTTGTTTATTTCTATTTCTGAAGCAAATTTTACTGCAGCATCAAAATCTAATTCAGTTAACAATTCAACAGCATAATTACCATGTTTAATTCTGCCAGCAGCATTGATTCTTGGTGCAATAATAAACACCACATCGGTAATGGTTAATTCGTTTTTATTAAGCTGATGAATCATGGCTTTAATCCCATTTCGTGGATTGGTATTTATTACCTGTAAGCCGTAATAGGCTAAAATACGGTTTTCACCAGTAATAGGCACAATATCTGCTGCAATAGCAATAGAAACCAAATCTAAATAAGGCATTAAATCTTCAATGGTTTCGCCTTTTTTATTTGCCAAGGCTTGTATTAGTTTAAAACCCACACCGCAACCACACAATTCTTTGTAAGGATATTCACAATCTTCACGTTTTGGATCTAAAACAGCTACTGCATTCGGAATTTCAGTTCCCGGTCTGTGGTGGTCGCAAATAATAAAATCGATGCCTTTTTTGGTAGCATAATCTACTTTATCAATGGCTTTTATACCACAATCTAGCGCAATAATTAAAGTGATATTATTGTCATCGGCAAAATCAATTCCTTGATATGAAATTCCATAGCCTTCAACATAACGATCTGGAATATAAGTAGCTATGTTTGGGTGTAAGGTTTTTAAATACGAACTCATTAATGAAACCGAAGTAGTTCCGTCTACATCATAATCGCCATACACCAAAATATTTTCGTTGTTTGCAATTGCCAGTTCAATACGCGCAACAGCTTTGTCCATATCTTTCATTAAATACGGATCGTGTAAGTTGCTTAAATCGGGCCTAAAAAAGGCTTTGGCTTCATCAAAAGTTTCTATACCTCGCTGAACCAATAATTTAGCCAATGTATATTCTATTCCTAATGCTGAAGCAAGATTTGCAGTAACCTCAGGATTTGTTTCGGGTTTTAATTTCCATCGCATAGCATTGCTTTTTTTTGAATCGCTTCTCAAGTTAATTTAAATAAGAAGGATTTTATTTGTATTGTATTTGATATTTTTTAGCTAATAACTAGAAATATTTGTGCCCAATACGTATTACTTTTGTTTAAAATTTACTGTTCTACATACACAATTTCTGTAGTAACGGTTGCAAATTTTCTAAACATTTCCATAACACCACAATAAGTATCAACCGATAATTTTACAGCTTTTTCAATTTTATCTTTTTTAAAATCATTTCCGTAAAAACGGTAAATAACGTGTACTTTATCGTAAATTTTTGGATGTTCTTCAGTTAAATTAGCCTGAACTTCAATTTTAAAATCTTCAACTTCAGCACGCATTTTTTTTAACAAAGAAGCAACATCCATTGCAGAACAACCTGCCAATGAAGTTAACATTAATGCTTTTGGACGCAATCCTTTTCCTTGTCCGCCAACTTCTGGAGCAGCATCAATCATTACATTGCCTTCTGGAGCAACAGATTCAAATAACATTTGTCCTTTCCAACTTAATTCTATCTTATTTGTCATAATCTTATAATTTTTTCAAAAACAAATTTAAAAGTTTTTTAACGGTATTAACGTAATATTTTTCAGAAATAAAAAACCTAATACTAAAAGTTGATTGTTGGTTGTTATGAAACTAAAAATTAATGATAATTTTATCTTATATTTTTTTAAGAATTAGTATCTTCGGTATCTTCATTTAATAATTGCAATTATGATGGAATTTTTTGACGAGATGTCAACTTTAGAACAAACGTATTGGATTATAGCCCTTATTGGGTCTTTCATTTTTTTAATCATTTTTATAGTTACTTTTATTGGCGGCGGTGATACAGATATGGAAGCTGATGCAAATGATTTTGAAGCCGATGATGGCGGTGTTGGATTTCAGTTTTTTACTTTTAAAGGAATTGTTGCTTTTTTTACCATTTTTGGGTGGACAGGTATTACTTGTTTAGATAGCAATTTATCTACAACCGTAACAATAATAATTTCTGTAATTGCAGGTTTAATAATGATGTTTTTAACATCACTACTTTTTTATTGGATGCATAAATTAGCCGAATCGGGTACTTTAAAAGTAAAAAATGCAGTAGGTGTTATTTGCGAAGTTTATTTGCCAATTGGTGCTAAACGCTCTAAAATGGGGAAAGTGCAAATAAAAGTGCAAGGTAGCTTGCGTGAATTAGAAGCAATAACTGATGAAGACGAAGATTTAAAAACTGGCTCAATGGTAAAAGTAACAGAAATTGTTAGTGCCGAAATATTACTTGTTGAAAAATTATCTAAATAAAAATAACTATGAATTTATTATCCCTTTTATTGCCACTTCAATCGGCTCCTACATTAGTTTACTTAGTTGGTGCTGTCATTTTTATTATTGTTGTATTCTTCTTTTCTATGATAAGGAGATACAAACGCTGTCCGTCTGACAGAATTTTAGTTGTTTACGGTAAAACAGGCGGAGGTCAATCTGCTAAATGTATTCACGGTGGGGCTTCATTTATTTGGCCAATTATCCAAGATTATGAGTTTTTAGATTTAACACCAATGTCTATTGAAGTAAACCTAACAAATGCATTAAGTAAGCAAAATATTCGTGTTAATGTTCCATCGCGCTTTACCATTGGTATTTCAACAGAGCCAAGCGTTATGCAAAACGCTGCTGAACGTTTATTAGGTTTAAGCTTAGATGCTGTTCAAGATTTAGCCCAAGAAATTATTTTTGGTCAGTTGCGTTTGGTAGTTGCATCTATGGATATTGAAGAAATTAACTCAGATAGAGATCAATTTTTATCACATATTACACATAGTGTTGAAGCCGAATTAAAAAAAGTAGGTTTAAAATTAATCAACGTAAATATTACCGATATTCACGATGAATCTGGTTATATTGAAGCTTTAGGAAAAGAAGCTGCTGCAAAAGCAATTAATGATGCTAAAATTTCTGTAGCTCAAAAAGTAAGAGATGGATCTATTGGTGAAGCGGAAGCGCATCAAGATCAGCGTGTTAAAGTTGCAGATGCATTGGCAAAAGCAAAAATTGGTGAAGCTGAGGCCAACCAAACAGAGCGTGTACAAGTGGCAGATAAAATAGCGACTGCAATGATTG
Source organism: Lutibacter sp. HS1-25 (assembly GCF_004121075.1). GTDB lineage: Bacteria > Bacteroidota > Bacteroidia > Flavobacteriales > Flavobacteriaceae > Lutibacter. The sequence goes on along the minus strand of NZ_RHLN01000009.1, from coordinate 87,804 downwards.
GTGAAGCAAATGCAAATCAAAAAGAAAGAGTGTTAACGGCTGATGCACGCGCAAAAGCAAAAATTGGGGAGGCTGAAGCCTTGCAAATTGAACGTATAAAAACTGCAACTGCAAACGCAAAAGCCATAGAAGGTGAAAACCTTTCGAAAATAGAAATTGCAGAATCTGACGCTTTAAGACGTGAGCGTGAAGCTGAGGCTTCAAAACGTGCCATTGCTTCAGAAAAAGTGCAAGCAGCAAAAGCATTAGAGGAGGCATATGCGGCAGAAAAATTAGCTGAAGAAGCTAGAGCAAAACGCAAAGAAGCTGAACAATTAGCTGATATTGTTGTACCTGCAAAAATAGACAAGCAAAAAGTTGAAATTGATGCCGAAGCACAAGCTGAGCAAATTAGACGTATTGCAAAAGGTGAAGCCGACGCTATCTTTATGAAAAAAGAAGCTGAAGCAAAAGGTATTTTTGAAATTTTAACAAAACAAGCTCAAGGTTTAGATCAAATTGTAAAAGCTGCTGGAGACAATGCACAAAATGCAGCATTGTTATTAATTGCAGATAAATTACCTGAATTGGTTAAAACACAAGCTGAAGCCATTAAAAATATTAAAATAGACAAAGTTACTGTTTGGGAAAATGGTGGCAACGGAAAAGACGGTAAAACATCTACATCAAACTTTATTTCAGGAATGTACAAAGCAGTACCACCTTTACAAGAAATGTTTAATATGGCAGGTATGGAATTGCCAGAATATTTAAAAGGTAAAAATATTGAAAATGTGACTTCTGAACATGAAATATCTGATGAGAATACCAAAGATTCTGATATAAAATAACTGTTCTGTATTAAAGTAATGAGGTGTTTAAAAAAGTTCAGAATAATGTTTTTCTATACTTTTTAAAGCATCTCATTTTTATTTTAACTTCAATTTTACGATAATGAGTTTTGGAGGTCATGTAAATGATATGATAAATAGAGTTAAGCAAAATGCAGCTCTAAAAAATGCACGTCGTAATAAATTTAAAGGTGGTAACGATTATGCTAAAACAAAAAACATAAAAACAGCATATAGTTTTCCAAAATTTTCAAAAGATGAACTCGAAATTTTTAAATTAAAAGTTCAAAATGAGGTTAAAAAAGAAAAAATAAAACAATTAAAAATTTTGGTTTTTGTAACAGTGCTTGTTATTGTATTTTTATTATTCATTTTTTATTGAAAATTCGTCATTAAAAATTATTCATTAATTTATTTTTGAAATCATATATTTGCGTAAAATTCAAAAAAATAATATGATTTCAGCAAACGAATATTTTAATGCTACAGTAAAATCTTTAGGATATACTTCAGCAACAGGAAAATCTACTGTAGGTGTTATGGAAGAAGGTGAGTACGAATTTGGAACTTCGACCCACGAAACAATGATTGTAATTGAAGGCGAATTAATTGCGCAATTACCAAATGAAACTATTTGGAAAAGTTACAAAAACGGTGAAAAATTTGAAGTGGAAGCAAATACCAAATTCAAAGTAAAATCTGTTGGGCAAACTTCTTATTTGTGCCAATATCAATAATTGTTAAAAGCGTTAGTTCGAGTGTTTTTTGTGTAGTAAAACGGAACAAAAAATGTATCGAGAACTGTTTTTGATGATAATTTTCTATCAAAAATCATTCGAATTGACGAAAAACCACTATTAATAATCAATTGCGCTCAAGTGAGTCTTAAATTTTTAACATTAAAAACGTATTTTTATCAATCAAAATAAAACAATGTTAAAAGTCCAAGATTTAGTTATTTCTTTTAAATCAAACAACAAAATTACAACCGTTGTTGATCACATTTCTTTTGAATTAAAAGAGCAACAAATTTTAGGAATTGTTGGCGAATCTGGTAGCGGAAAATCGGTTACTTCTTTAGCTATTTTAGGGCTACTTTCAAAAAATGCTCAAGTTGAAGGTTCTATTCTTTTTAATAAAAGTGAGCTTACAAATCTTTCAGAAAAAGCATTTCAAAAAATTAGAGGCAATCAAATTTCAATGATTTTTCAAGAACCTATGAGTTCTTTAAATCCTAGTTTAACTTGTGGTTTTCAGGTGCTTGAAATTTTATTACAGCATAAAAATATTTCAAAATCAGCAGCAAAAAATGAAGTAATAAACTTGTTTAACAAAGTTAAGTTGCCAAGGGCTGAAGTGATATTTAACCAATATCCTCATCAAATTTCAGGCGGACAAAAACAACGTGTTATGATTGCGATGGCAATTGCCTGTAAGCCGCAAATTTTAATAGCCGATGAGCCTACAACAGCCTTAGATGTTACGGTGCAAAAAGAAATAATTGAGTTGTTAAAAGAGTTGCAACAAGAAACCAAAATGAGCATTATTTTTATTACGCACGATTTGGCTTTGGTATCTGAAATTGCAGATACTGTTGTGGTTATGTATCAAGGTAAAATTGTAGAGCAAGGCAATGCAAAGCAGCTATTTATATCGCCAAAAAACAATTACACAAAAGCGCTTATTAATTCTAAACCTAGTTTAACGCAACGTTTAAAAAAATTACCTACGGTAAAAGATTTTATAGATCAAACTATTGATAATAAGGTTTATACTACTGAGGAACGTACCGATTTTCATCAAAAAATTTACAGTAAAAAACCGTTGTTAGAAGTTAACAATTTAGCGACTTATTTTAATTCGGATAATAGTTTCTTTTTTGGTAAAAAAAGTGAAGTGAAGGCGGTTGACAATGTTTCTTTTCAACTTTTTGAAGGTGAAACTTTGGGTTTGGTAGGCGAATCTGGTTGCGGAAAAACAACTTTGGGACGCACCATTCTTCATCTTGAAAAAGCTACAAAAGGCACTATTTTTTATCGTAAAAAAGACATTACAAATCTTTCAAAAAGCGAATTGAAAAGTTTTAGAAAAGAGGTTCAAATTATATTTCAAGATCCGTTTTCGTCATTAAATCCTCGAATTCCTGTTGGTGAAGCCATTATGGAACCGATGAAAGTTCATGGAATTTTAGCTTCTGCTGAAGAAAGAAAACAATATGTTTTTGATATTTTAAACTGTGTGGGCTTAACAAAGGAGCATTTTTATAGGTATCCGCACGAATTTTCGGGTGGGCAAAGACAGCGAATTGGAATTGCGCGTACCATAGCTTTAAAACCTAAATTAATTATTTGCGACGAGTCGGTTTCGGCATTAGATGTTTCGGTGCAAGCACAAGTTTTAAATCTATTAAATCAGCTTAAAAAAGATTTTGGTTTTACCTATATTTTTATTTCACACGATTTGGCGGTTGTAAAATATATGGCAGACCAATTGGTTGTTATGAATAAGGGTAAAATTGAAGAAATTGGGGATGCCGATGCCATTTATGCCAACCCAAATAAAGACTACACCAAAAAGCTAATTGATGCCATTCCTAAAGGTATTGTTGGAAATTAATTTGGCAAGATTTAGTTTTTAACCTTTACAAAATTCAATAATTTAAATCCTAAAAAATTAATAGTATTAGTCCAATTTTTTTAATTCAGGATCAATATTTTTGATGGAATCTTTTATGTTTTGTGCCGTTTCGTTTTCCAATCTCAATTTACTTAAACGTTTGTCAACTTTTTCAAGAATTTCCTCAAAGTCATCTATTCTCGAAACATAATAAAAATTACTTTCTTTAAATTGGGTGCTATCTATCTGATATTTTTCATAAACCAACGGAAAGTAATCTACTTTACGTTGCATGTGTATATTTTTAATATTTTCGCCACCCGAAGCCAAAAGCATGTCTGTAATAACATCTACCATTTTGTCTTTGGGTATTAAATTTTTAGGCTTGCTAATAATTGTATTACTTGTACAATTTGTTAGCAGCAAAATTAAAGCGGCTATGTAAAAAAAATTACGCATCTGTTCTGTTAAATTCTAAGCGTTTTCCTTTTATAGTATCATTAAATTTACCGTTGTTGTAAATTAAATTTCCATTTACAAAAGTGTGTGTTACTTTTGAGTAAAAAGTTGTTCCTTCAAAAGGAGACCAGCCACATTTGTATAAAATATTACTTTTATTTACTGTCCAAGGCGAAGCAATATCAACCAGTGCTAAATCTGCATAATAGCCTTTTTTAATAAAACCTCTTTTTTCAATTTTGAAAATTTTAGCTGGATTATGACACATTTTTTCGACAATTTTTTCAAGTGAAATTTTGCCGTGACGATGTGCTGTAAACATAGCCGAAATTGCGTGCTGAACCAGTGGTCCGCCACTTGGAGCTTTGGTGTATATTTGTTTTTTTTCTTCTTTGGTGTGTGGAGCATGATCCGTAGCAATTACATCAATTCTATCGTCTAATAACGCTTTCCAAAGACCATCTTTATCTTCTTCCGATTTTACCGCCGGATTCCATTTAATAAAAGTACCTTTCTTTTTGTAGTCACTTTCATCAAACCACAAGTGATGTATACAAACTTCAGCAGTAATTTGCTTTTTTTCAACCGGAATTTTATTTGAAAATAATGCAGTTTCTTTAGCAGTAGATAAATGAAAAACGTGTAAACGTGCACCTGTTTTTTTTGCCAATTCTATTGCTTTTGAAGATGATAAGTAACAAGCTTCTTCACTTCTAATTTTTGGATGCATTTCAACCGGAATATCTTCTCCGTACTCTTTTAAATAATTGTCTAAATTATTTTTAATAGTAGTTTCATCTTCACAATGAACTGCAATTAACATTTTTGTTGAAGAAAATATTTTTTCTAAAACTTCTTCATTATCCACCAACATATTTCCTGTTGAAGACCCTAAAAACAATTTGATACCAGCAACATTTTTAGGATTTGTTTTTAACAACTCTTCTAAATTGTCATTTGTGCCACCAAACATAAACGAATAATTAGCGTAAGATGTTTTTGAAGCAATTGTAAATTTATCCTCTAATAATTCTTGTGTTGTTGCCTGAGGTGATGTATTAGGCATTTCAATAAACGAAGTAATTCCGCCAGCAACAGCAGCTCTACTTTCGGTTTCAATAGTTGCTTTGTGTGTTAATCCTGGTTCGCGAAAATGAACCTGATCGTCTATAGCTCCAGGAATTAAGTATTTTCCTTCAGCATCAATAACTTTGGTTGTTGCTGATTTTGAACTTATAGATGTATCAATATCAACAATATATTCTCCGTCAATTAAAATATCTCCTTCAAAAATTGTTCCTTCATTTACAATTTTTGCATTTTTAATAAGTGTTAACCCCATAGTCTTTTTCTTTATTTTGGCAATCCCTGTAATTTCATTTTAATAACACCAAAAACAGCTTCAGAAATAATAGATCCGCTCATTTTTGATATTCCTTTTTTTCTGTCGGTAAAAATAACCGAAACTTCTTTATGTTTAAAATTGTGTTTCCATGCTTTAAATTTCATTTCAATTTGAAACGCATAACCCACAAAATTTATTTTATTTAATTGAATACGTTCTAGCACTTTTCGGTTGTAGCATACAAATCCGGCAGTGGTGTCAAATATAGGTATTTGTGTAATAACACGAACATATTTTGAAGCAAAGTACGATAGAAATAGGCGTTTAAAATCCCAATTAACAACATTTATTTTATTATTTAAATATCTTGAACCAATTGAAAAATCTGCACCATCATTTTCACAAGCATTGTACAATCTAATTAAATCTAATGGATTGTGAGAAAAATCGGCATCCATTTCAATAATATATTTGTATTCTTTTTTTAAAGCCCATTTAAAACCATGGATATAAGCTGTGCCTAAACCAGTTTTTTCTTTTCGAATTTCAATAAATAAATTAGAAAAATGTTGTTGTAAATTTTGAACAATTTCAGCAGTACCATCTGGTGAACTGTCGTCTATTACCAATATATCAAATTGTTTTTCTTGAGAAAAAACAGCTCTTATAATAGCCTCAATATTTTCCTTTTCATTATAAGTAGGTATTATTACAACCGTATTTGACATATAAAATTATTAAGACGCAAAGATAAAACAAATTATTACTAATTTTGCTATTAAATTAAGACGAACTTCATGTTTGAAGCAAAAGAAATAGTACCTCAAAATACCGATTGGATTGCCTTGGTGTTTTTTATTATTTTAATAATTCTAGTTGTTTTAAAAACAATGTTTAAAGAGCGTTTGTACCATACAAGCGTGTTGTTGTTTTCAAAAAAATATGTTTCTATTTATTATAATAAAGATAAAATTGGGATGCTAAATTTGTTTCAGGGTTTATTTTTTGTAATTCAAATATTGGTTATTTCGTTGTTTTTAAGTGTTTTGTATGGGTTTTTTCAAGCTTCTCTTTACGATATTTCTCTAAATATGTATTTAATTTCGCTTGGTGTTGTAAGTTTGTATTATTGTTTTCGATTTGTTTCTGGATATTTATTATCGTCTGTTTTTAACTTAAAAAACATTTATAGAAAAGTGCTTTTTGAAAAATCAAATTACACTAATTCATTGATATTGTGGGTTATAGTACCTATTCTTTTCTTGGTTTATTCTAAAAATTATTATGAATTATTTTTGTGGATAACCCTTGTTATGTTTGTTGGGTTATTAACAGTTCGTTACATTTTATTGTTGAAAAATAATAAATCTTTTCTTTTTCAGAACTTGTTTTATTTTATTTTATACCTTTGCGCACTTGAAATAGCACCTTTGGTGATTATTTTAAAATTAACCATTTAAAGACAAAATTGAAGTTTATGAAAGTGAAAACAATTTTGGTTTCTCAACCAGCCCCAAAAGCCGATCATTCACCTTATTTAGAACTGTCAGAAAAGCAAAAAGTTAAAATTGACTTCAGACCTTTTATACATGTTGAGGGCGTTACTGCAAAAGAGGTTCGCGCTCAAAAAATTGATTTGAAAAATTTTACTGCAATTATTTTAACTAGCAGAAATGCTGTTGATCACTTTTTTAGAATTGCAGAAGAAATGAGATTTACAGTGCCAGATGACATGAAATATTTTTGTGAGTCTGAAGCTGTTGCTTTTTATTTGCAAAAGTATGTTGTATATCGTAAACGTAAAATTTATGTTGGCGAACGTACTTTTCCTGAATTAGGAAAAATTATTAAAAAATACAAAGACGAAAAGTTTTTATTACCATCTTCAGATAAGTTGAAAGATATTGTTCCTGAAACTTTAAATGAATTAGGTGTTAACTGGTCTAGAGGTATTTTTTATAGAACAGTTATGAGTGACTTATCAGACTTGTCTGATGTGTTTTATGATATTTTAGTGTTCTTTTCTCCTTCTGGAATTGATTCTTTATTTAAGAATTTCCCAGATTTTAAACAAAATAACACAAGAATTGCAGCATTTGGAACTTCAACAATTAAAGCAGCAACTGATGCTGGTTTAAATTGTAATATTCCTGCTCCAACGCCTGAAACACCATCAATGACAATGGCTTTGGAAAAGTACATTATGGAAGTTAATAAAAAATAACAAGACATATTTTATAAAAGAAACCGAGATTTTTCTCGGTTTTTTTATGCAAATAAGTTAGCAAATATGTCTTCAACTTTTGAAACTTTTACCACTTTTATGGTGTAATTTCCAGTGTTAATTTTATTGAATTTTGATATAAATATTTTGTGAAATCCTAATTTTTCAGCCTCTAAAATACGTTGTTCTACGCGGTTAACAGGTCTAATTTCACCAGCCAAACCAATTTCTGCAGCAAAACAGTAATCCTGTGGTATTGCTTCGTCTTCATTTGATGATAAAATAGCAGAAATTACCGCCAAATCTATAGCAGGATCATCTACTTTAATACCACCTGCAATGTTTAAAAACACATCTTTTGCGCCCAATCTAAAACCTGCACGTTTTTCTAGTACAGCCAAAAGCATATTTAATCGTTTTATATCGTAACCTGTTGATGATCGTTGAGGTGTGCCATAAACTGCTGTGCTTACCAATGCCTGAACTTCAATCATTAATGGTCTAATACCTTCTAAAGTAGCAGCAATTGCAGTACCACTTAAGTCGTCGTCTTTTTGAGAAATTAATATTTCTGAAGGATTTTCAACTTCACGCAAGCCAACATTTTGCATTTCGTAAATACCAATTTCAGCAGTTGAACCAAATCGGTTTTTATTGGCTCTTAAAATACGGTAGGTATGATTTCTATCGCCTTCAAATTGCAAAACAACATCAACCATATGCTCTAATATTTTTGGACCAGCAATGTTACCATCTTTGGTAATATGTCCAATTAAAAGTACTGGTGTTGCGGTTTCTTTGGCAAATTTTATCAGCTCGGCTGTTGTTTCTCTAATTTGAGAAATGGATCCGGGTGAGGCTTCAATATAATCTGTAAACAGGGTTTGTATAGAGTCTATTACAACCACTTCGGGTTGCACTTCTTCAATAGCTCTAAAAATATGTTGTGTGTTGGTTTCGGTTAAAATTAAGCAATTTGTATTTGCAATTTTAAGTCGTTCAGCACGCATTTTTATTTGCGATTGACTTTCTTCGCCCGAAACATACAATACTTTTTTAGGAATTGTAAGTGCAATTTGTAATAGTAAAGTAGATTTTCCAATACCAGGTTCTCCGCCTAATAAAGTCATTGAGCCTTTTACAATGCCACCACCAAGTACCCTGTTTAATTCGTTGTTTTTTGTTGAAATACGATCTTCTTTTTCTGAAGAAATTTCGTTTATTTTTAAGGCTTTATTTGTTTTTTTTGAAGTAGAAGATTGTTGCCAGTTTCTTTTTTCTTCTTTTTGAATTACCTCTTCAACAATGGTATTCCATTCGTTACAAGATTTGCATTGTCCCAACCATTTTGCATATTGAGCACCACAATTTTGACAAAAAAAGGTAGTTTTTGTTTTGGCCATTTTTTATTATTTGAAAGCAATAAATATATAAAGAAAACCCAACTATTTTTTATATTTATTGTAAATAGGCATTAAAAATAAAGATAAGCAACCAAATAAAATTACCATAATGGTTTGTGCTGTCCACATAATCCAACCAAAAGCAAGTGCAGGGTTGTGAGGTACATTGTACAATGCCAAAGCACCAGCCACCAAAACAGGGTAAGTTCCTAAGCCGCCATTTGTAAGCGCCATACTTAAACCGCCAACTACAAAACCAACAACAATAGCTTCAAAAGGCAGGTTGGTTGTTTCGGGTAAAGCAAAGGTTACTGCGTAAAACATCAATACATACATTAACCATATAAAAAGCGTATGAAAAATAAATGCCCATTTCTTTTTCATTTTAAAAATACTGATGGCTCCAACGGCCAATCCATTTATAAATGCAATTAGTTTTATTACAAATGGGTTGTGCGATTTTTTTAATTTTCGATAAATAAAAAAACCTGCCAATGGCAATATAATAAAGAAAAATATTTTTGAAATTAAGGTGCTTTCTTCTTTGTCTTTAAATAGGTAACTTCCTATTAAATCTGTTTGTAAAAAAAAGGCGATTCCAATTATAGAAAGCAGCATAATAGCATCTGCAACACGCTCGGCAACAATAGTTCCAAAAGCTTTATCGAACGGAATTTTATCGTATTTTTTGATGCTTCCAGCTCTGGCAAATTCACCTGAACGGGGAATAAATAAGTTTAATAAATAAGCAATTAGTACAGCCATTACACTGTTTGCAAATCTGGGTTTGTAGCCCATTGGCTCTAACAAAAATTGCCAACGATAAGCGCGTGAAAAATGACTTAAAATTCCGAAAAGCAAAGACAATGCAACCCACCAATAATTGGCAGTTTGAAAAGATAGCTTTATAGATTGAATGTCGGAAGGTGAAAGTTTGGAGATAGAGTACCAAATAAAAAATACTCCCAAGGCTATTGGGAGTATTATAAAACTTAATTTTTTTATTTTTTTTACCAAACTTATGTTAACGAATTGTCGTTTTCATTAGGAAAAATTAACATAGGTTTAAACGATTTAGCTTCTTCGAACTCTAAAATGCCATATGATAAAATAATAATAATATCACCTTTGGCAACTTTTCGGGCAGCAGGACCGTTAAGGGTAATTTCTCCACTTTTTCTAGGACCAGGAATGGCATACGTTTCAAGGCGCTCACCATTGTTTATATTTACAATTTGAACTTTTTCGCCTTGAATAATATTTGCAGCATCCATTAGATCCTCATCAATAGTTATACTTCCAATGTACTGTAAGTCAGCACCGGTAACTTTAACTCTGTGAATTTTAGATTTTACTACTTGTATTTGCATAGTGCAAAATTAATAATTTTGTGTTAATGTATTTAAATTTATAGACTTATATTATCTATAAGTCTAATTTTTCCAGCAAAAACGGCTATAAAAGCTCTTTGTTTTTGCGATGTTTTTATATCTTGAATTGAAATAAGTGTGTCTTCATCAGCAATTTCAAAATATTCTAAATCTAATAAAGGTTGATTTTTAAACTCATTTTCAACCCAAATCTTCAATTCATCAGCATTTTTTGTGCCAAACTCAACTTTTGCTTTTTGAAGTGTTTTGTAAATAAAAGGTGCAGCAGCTCTGTGCGCTGTTGTCAGTCTTTCGTTGCGAGAACTCATAGCCAACCCGTCATTTTCTCTAAAAATAGGACAACCAATAATATTAATTGGCATTTGATTTTGTGCAACAAGATTTTTAATAATTTGAAGTTGCTGAAAATCTTTTTCGCCAAAATAAGCATTGTGTGGCATTACAATTTCAAACAAACGCTTTACAATTGTGCCAACACCGTTAAAATGGCCGTCTCTAAACTTGCCTTCCATTTGGTATTCTAGACCATTAAAATCAAAAGAACTAGAGGTAATGTTGTTAGCGTAAATTTCTTCAGCAGTAGGTATAAAAACCAAATCACATGACACAGATTTTAAAAGATCCAAATCATTTTCAATGGTTTTAGGATAATTTATCAAATCTTCTTGTTTGTCAAATTGTGTTGGATTTATAAAAATACTTACAACTACAAAATCATTTTCTTTTTTTGCTTGTTCAATAAGTGATAAATGACCTTTGTGAAGTGCCCCCATTGTTGGGACAAAGCCTATTGAAGTCTCTTTTTTTAACGACTTTAATTTTTCTTGTACGGATTTAATTTTAGCAAAAACTAACATAATCAGGTGTTAATAAACGTTAAAAGCGTGCAAACTTACATGATTAAAGCTAAATTCAATATAAATTTTCGTAATTTTGCACAATCTTTAAAATTAAGAGTTGAATTATGAAAGATAAGAGAGTATTGATTGTTTCTTCGGAAGTAGTACCGTATTTGCCTGAAAATGAATTATCAACGTCTTCTTTTGAGACGGCAAGAATGATTCATGGAAAGGGAGGTCAAACACGTATTTTTATGCCAAGATATGGTTTAATTAATGAGCGAAGACATCAACTACACGAAGTAATTCGTCTATCTGGGATGAATTTGGTAATTAATGATATGGATATGCCTTTAATTCTTAAAGTTGCCTCTATTCCAAAAGAAAGAATGCAGGTTTATTTTATTGACAATGATGAGTATTTTAAGCGTAAAGCTTTGTTTACTGATGAAGACAATAAATTATTTACTGATAATGATGAAAGAGCTATATTTTTTGCAAAAGGAGTTGTTGAAACTGTAAAAAAATTAAACTGGTCACCTGATGTAATTCATGTGCACGGTTGGATGGCTTCTTTGTTGCCTTTGTACATTAAAGAGTATTATAAAAATGATCCATTGTTTGCAACTAGTAAAATAATTACATCTGTTTATAATGATAGTTATGAAGGTAATTTGGATTTAGATTTTCACAATAAAATTATGTTTGACAACATAAGTGAAGATAAAATTCATCCAATTGCTACACCAAACCACACAAATATACTTATCAATGCTGTTAATAATTCTGATGCAGTTATCAAAGCAAGTGAAAAGTTACCAACTGAGTTGTCTGAATTTATAGACGCATCAGGAAAACCTGTGTTAGACTATTTTCCGGTTGAAGAATTTGAAAGTGCCTATACAGAGTTTTACACAACTAAAGTTTTATCTTAAAAAATCAAAAATTACATATGACAACAAGAGTTGTAACTATTTTAAAATATTTTGGTTTGTTTTCCATTGTGTTTTTTACAATAATTTCATGCGAAAAAGAAATTGAAGGAATTGGAGTTGGAATTATAGATAATTCAAAATTTTCTACTGGTACTTATAATTCTACTGCCATTGCCAATAATAAAAATGTTGATAGTGTTCCTGCAAATAAAATTGAACAATATTTATTAGGGTCTTACTATGACAATGAATTTGGATCTTTAAAAGGTTCTATAGTTTCTCAATTATTGTTACCACTAAGTTCTGCTGGCGGTTATGTAACAGGTAGTGATTATAACTTTGGTGTTAATGCAGGTATAGATTCGGTTCTTATTTTTATTCCTTATCAATCTACAAAATTAGATGATGCCGAAGATGGAAAACCTTTATTTCAAGTCGATTCTGTTATAGGAAACAAAGACGTTGAATTTAAATTGTCTGTTTACGAGTTAGAAACTTATTTAAATAATTTGGATCCTAACGATCCAACAAAGGGCATTGTGTATTACTCTGATAAAGTTTTTGCTAAATCAAATGCGCCATTTTACGCTCAAAATTTTAAAATAAATCCCAACGATACGGTTGCTTATATTAAACGATATTTAGCCGATGGGGTAACAGTATATAACACAGATACTATAAAACAAACTAACACAGTACCAAGTATTATATTGCCATTAGATGAGGCTAAAATTCAGCAAATATTTATAGACAATGCTTCTGGTTCTCAGTTTTCTTCTTTAGATGCTTTTACACGTTATTTTAGAGGTTTTTATATTGAAGCTACTGAAGATTTGACAAACAAATCGCATTTGGTTTCTCTGGATATGAAATCGGCTAAAATGGTTATTTATTATTCAAATGATCAGGACGAAACAGAAACATCTGATTTAAACGGAAACGGTATAAGTGGAGAGCAAGGAGTTAGAGTACAAAAGAGTTTTACATTTTTGTTTGGAGATATCAAGTCTAATGTTTTAGAAAGAGATTATCCAACACCTCACGAAAGTGGTCCAGACAGATTGTACGTTCAAGGAGCCGCAGGTTCAATAGCTACTATTGATTTATTTGCTGATGGAGAAATTGAAGAAATTCGAAATATTGGCGGATGGTTAATTAACGATGCTAGTTTGACTTTTTATGTAGATCAAAATGCTTCAAGTGATATTGTACCAGAACAGCTATTTATTTATAATTATCAAGAGAATACTCAAATTACCGATGTTTTAACTGAAGGTATAACAACTGTAGGTGGTATTTTAGAAAGAGATGATGATGGTAAACCATATAAATATACTTTTAAAATTACAGACTATATTTCAAGAGTATTAACAGCAACAGATCCTTTAGATATATCAACTTTAGCCATTAAAGTTTACAATCCAACTGATAAACCAGTTAGCGTTGTTGAAATTCCAGAATATAGTTGGACACCAAAAGGAGTTGTATTGTACAACCAAAATGGGGACAATGCAGGAAATTTCAAGGCAACATTTGATATAAAATATACAATATTAAAAACTAACGAAAACTAATTTTTTATGTGTGGAATTGTAGGTTATTTAGGTTACAGAGAGGCTTACCCAATTGTAATTAACGGATTACAACGATTAGAATACAGAGGGTACGATAGTGCAGGAATAATTTTGGCAAATGGAAGTGTTTCTGGATTGTATAAAACAAAAGGAAAAGTATCTGATTTACAGCAAATTACCGAAAATAAAAATACAGCTGGAAATTTAGGTTTAGGTCATACTCGTTGGGCAACACACGGTGTGCCAAACAATGAGAATTCTCATCCACACGTATCTAATTCGGGCAATTTGGTAATTGTTCACAACGGAATTATTGAAAATTACAATTCAATTAAAAAAGAATTGTTAACAAGAGGTTATACGTTTTCTAGTGATACAGATACAGAGGTTTTAATCAATTTAATTGAAGAGATGAAAACCAAAAATAACTGTAAATTAGGTCAAGCTGTTCAATTGGCTTTAAATAATGTGGTAGGTGCTTATGCCATTGCAGTATTTGACATTACAAAACCAAACGAAATTATTGTTGCTCGTTTAGGAAGTCCAATTGCCATTGGAATTGGTGAAAATAATTCAGAATTTTTTATTGCTTCTGATGCTTCTCCATTTTTAGAATATACAAAAGATGCAGTATATTTAGATGATGAAGAAATGGCAATTATCAAATTAGGAAGAGAGATTAGAGTTCGTAAAATTCTAAATAATGATATTGTTGAGCCAAATGTTCAAGAGCTAAAAATGAATTTGGAGCAAATTGAAAAAGGTGGTTTTGACCATTTTATGTTGAAAGAAATTCATGAACAACCTAGTGCAATTTTAGATACTTACAGAGGAAGGTTATTGCCTGAAACTGACGTTATTAAAATGGGTAGTGTTGACAATCATATTGCTAAATTTTTAAATGCCAAGCGCATTGTTATTGTTGCTTGTGGTACATCTTGGCACGCAGGTTTGGTTGGAGAATATTTAATAGAAGAATTGGCTCGTATCCCTGTTGAAGTTGAATATGCTTCAGAATTTAGATATAGAAATCCAATTATTAATAAAGGAGATATTGTTATTGCAATCTCTCAATCTGGTGAAACTGCCGATACTTTGGCTGCTATTAAATTGGCAAAATCTAAAGGTGCATTTGTATTTGGTATTTGTAATGTAGTAGGTTCTTCAATTGCAAGAGAAACTGATTCGGGTGCTTATACACATGCTGGGCCAGAAATTGGTGTGGCTTCAACAAAAGCATTTACAACACAAATAACAGTACTTACTTTAATTGCTTTAAAATTAGGAAGTTTAAAAGGTGAACTTTCAAATTCTGAGTTGCATAATTACATTCAAGAATTAAGTTTAATACCTTCAAAAGTTCAAGAATTATTAAAAGTTAGTGAAGATATTGAAAAAATTGCAGCTATTTACAAAGACGCTCCAAATTGCTTATACTTAGGAAGAGGTTTTAATTTTCCAGTTGCATTAGAAGGTGCTTTAAAGCTTAAAGAAATTTCATACATCCACGCTGAAGGTTATCCTGCTGCAGAAATGAAACACGGACCTATTGCTTTAATTGATGAATCTATGCCAGTTGTTGTAATTGCAACTAAAAAGGGTCATTACGAAAAAGTAGTAAGTAATATTCAGGAAATAAAATCTAGAAAAGGTAAAATAATTGCTATTGTTACCAAAGGAGATACGCAAGTTAGAGATATTGCAGATCACGTAATTGAAATTCCTGAAATTTCAGAAGCATTATCACCATTATTAACTACAATTCCTTTGCAATTATTATCGTATTATATTGCGGTAATGAGAGGTTGTAATGTAGATCAGCCAAGAAATTTAGCAAAATCTGTTACTGTAGAGTAATTTTTAAAATAAGTATTAAAATTAAAAAAGCCCATTTTATTCAATAAAATGGGCTTTTTAATTATTTAAAAGCTGAAATTCCTGTAATATCCATTCCGGTAATTAACAAATGTATATCGTGTGTTCCTTCATAAGTAACAACACTTTCTAAATTCATCATATGGCGCATAATAGCGTATTCACCAGTAATTCCCATAGCACCTAAAACCTGACGCGCTTCTCTGGCTATTTTTAATGCCATTTCAACATTGTTTCTTTTAGCCATAGATATTTGAGCTGTAGTTGCCCTATTTTCATTTTTTAAAACCCCCAAACGCCAAGTTAATAATTGCGCTTTGGTGATTTCAGTAATCATTTCAGCTAATTTTTTTTGTTGCAATTGCGTACCTGCAATCGGTTTTCCAAATTGAATGCGTTGTTTGGCGTAACGCAAAGCAGTATCATAACAATCCATAGCTGCGCCAATAGCACCCCAGGCAATACCGTAACGAGCAGAATCTAAACAGCCAAGTGGTGCCCCCAAACCGTCTTTATTTGGTAAAATATTTTCTTTCGGAATTTTCACATTGTCAAAAATCAATTCTCCTGTTGCCGAAGTTCTTAAACTCCATTTGTTGTGTGTTTCGGGTGTAGTAAAACCTTCCATACCGCGTTCAACAATCAACCCTTTTATACGTCCTTCTTCATTTTTTGCCCAAACAACAGCAATATCAGCAAACGGCGCATTCGATATCCACATTTTAGCACCATTCAACAAATAATAATCGCCCATATCTTTAATATTGGTAACCAATGCAGCAGGATTAGAACCGTAGTCTGGTTCTGTTAAACCAAAACAACCCAATAATTCGCCACTGGCTAGTTTTGGTAAATATTTTTGTCGTTGCGCTTCATTGCCATATTGGTAAATTGGGTACATTACCAATGATGATTGTACCGATGCTGTTGAACGTATGCCTGAATCTCCTCGCTCTAATTCTTGCATAATTAAACCATAAGATATTTGGTCTAAACCTGCGCCACCATATGCTTCAGGAATGTAAGGTCCAAAAGCGCCAATTTCAGCCAAACCACTAACAATTGAGGTTGGAAATTTGGCCTGTTGTGCAGCTTCTTCAATAATAGGAGAAACAGCACGTTTTACCCATTCTCTTGCTGTATCACGAACTAATTTGTGTTCTTCACTTAGTAAATCATCTACTTGATAATAATCTGGTGCTTGAAATAAATCTTGTGACATAGGTTCAAAATTTTCGGTTTTACACAAAGTTAATAATTAAAGTACTAGCAATTTCATTTATTAAAATCTTTTATTCCTTACATTTGTGGTTGATACAATACCTCAATAGTGCTAAAATTTAAGTACTTAAAGTTGAAAATTAATAATGAGATATACCCTAGGAAAAGAGCAAAAATTAAAAAGTAAAACTTTAATTGATCAATTATTTGCAGAAGGAAAACATGTAAAATCGTTTCCTTTTAGGTTGATTTATTTAAAAGTAAATCACTATTCAGAATTTCCGGTTAGGGTAGGGTTTTCAGTGCCAAAACGCAATGTTAAATTAGCTGTAAATCGCAATAGAATTAAGCGTGTAATGCGCGAAGTTTATAGAAAAAATAAATATGCTATTGTTGACAATTTAAATGAACAGTATATTTTTATGCTGATTTATATGGCTAAAGAAGAAATAAATTATGCCGAATTAGAGCGTACTTTTGAAAAAATTACCATCAAATTTTTAGATAAAATAAAAGAAGATGAGCAAAATTAAGAAATGGTTTTTAGGCATTTTTATAGTGATTTCTGTTGGCGTTTCTGCAGCATTTCAGTCCGATTTTTTTGAAATTGCAAAACAAATCGATATTTATACAACCTTGTTTAAAGAGTTGAATATGTATTATGTAGACCCTATAAATCCTGCCCAATTGACCAATACGGCCATTAAAAATATGCTAAAAGAACTGGATCCTTACACCAATTATTTTGATGAACAAGGTGTAGAAGATGCCAAAATTAGAGCAACTGGAGATTATGGAGGTATTGGGGCAATCTCTAGATATAAAGATAAAGTTTTAACTATTAGAGCAGTACTAAAAGATGCACCCGCTGAAAAAGCAGGTATAAAACCGGGTGATGAAATTGTAAAAGTAGGTGATATTTTAGTTTCAGATTTTGATGATGAAGGTATAGCAACTTTGATAAACGGGATTCCTAATACCACTGTTAAACTTCAAATTAAACGTCAAAATCAATTGTTAAATATTGAAGTAGTTCGCGAAAAAATTGAGATAAATCCTGTCCCTTTTTATACAATGCTTAATAGTGAAGTGGGGTATATTTCATTTACCACCTTCAACGAAAAAGCTTCAGCACAAGTAAAAGAAGCATTTTTAGCTTTGAAAGATGAAGGGATGAAAAAATTGATTATTGATGTAAGGGGCAACCCAGGCGGTTTGTTAAATGAAGCCGTAAAAATTACCAATTTTTTTATACCAAAAGATAAAATTGTGGTTACCACAAAAGCCAAAGTCGATAAATGGAGCGATACTTTTAAAACAAAAGATGCGCCATTAGATTTAAACATTCCTATTTCTATTTTAATTGATGGGTATTCAGCATCAGCATCCGAAATTTTAGCCGGTTCTTTGCAAGATTATGATAGAGCTGTAATAATTGGGAGTCGTTCTTTTGGTAAGGGTTTGGTGCAAAGATATTTATCACTGTCGTATGGCACACAATTAAAACTAACCATTTCTAAATATTATACGCCAAGCGGACGCTGTATTCAAGAGTTAGATTATACCAATAGAGATGATAAAGGCAACGTTCCAAAGTTTTCTGATGTTGGAAGAGAGGAATACAAAACTGAAAACGGAAGAATTGTTTATGGTGGTGGCGGAATTTTACCAGACCTTGAAATTGAAAAACCAGCAACAACCAAAACAACCGAAGTGTTGTTAAATTCAAACGCATTTTTTAATTATGCGACCAACTATTTTTATAAAAATGCAACCATTGCACAGCCTTCAAAATTTAAATTGAATGATGCAGATTACGATAATTTAAGGTCTTATTTAGCTTCTCATCAAGCCGATTTTGAAACAAAAACAGAAATAGAATTTAAAAAAGCCAATAAAATGGCTAATGAAGATCAGTTATCCAATAATTTGACTAAAAATTACAACGATCTTTTAGCGACTATTTATTCAGAAAAATTAAAAGAGTTGGATAAAAATAAAGATGAAATTTTATTTAATTTGACCGATGAAATTGTAAAACGTTATTATTATGAAGAGGGTGTTTATCAGCAAAAAGCAGTTTTTGATACCACTATTTTAAAAGCAGTTTCTGTTTTAAGCAACACTTCAGCATATGAAAAAATATTAAAAAATTAAGTTAAATATTAGATGTTAGAAGTTTTTACTTCTTCATTATCAATATTCCAAATATCTCTTTGAGGGGATTTTAGGAGTGTTTTTTAAAAAATAAAACTGGTCGATAAGTCTTTAAGTGAAGCTCAAGATTAGATAAGATGAAATGTTTTTTTAACCATTAGCTTTAGCCTTAAACTTAAAGCTTAAAACTTAAAACCATTTCCACAATATAAAGTATCTTTGTAAACCAAACTGTAAATTATGCAACAGTCAAAATTAAGAGAAAGAACTCGCGCACAAGAGTCATCAAACGCCATTGAGCGTTTGTATATATCTATGCGTCATTTGTTTAGCCGTGGTTTTTATAAACCTATGGGTGTTTCAGGAGACGCTCTACGTCAGGCATTGCTACAACTTCGACCAGAAATTTATGGTTCAATTGCCGATGAAAAAGTTGAATTAAACGGCTTAATTTATGTAATTGAAAGGCTTCCTGTTGGTATAGAAGAATGCCGATTTATCAATTTAACTGCAGATGAAGGTTATTCAAATTCACACTTTAAAGCCATTGTTCCACCTAAACGTAGAAGAAATTGCTATAGAATAGACAAAGATCAAATGAATATTGAGGTGACCAGAGGAAGGTCTGAAATCTACGATATTCTCACGCACTTAACTTTTTTGTTTGTTGAATCTCATAAAATAGCAAATAAGGTTTTTATTGAAGATGAAAATACAACCATTAGAGAATGGAAAAAACTGGAAGAAGTTGTAATTCATCACAAAGAATTGTCAAAAGATGAACGCGATATTATGTTTGCTCACGTAGCAAGTATTTTAGGAAGAACTTTTGAAGAAATTCATTATGTACATGGGGTTTTAGCAGAAAAAAATAACCCAGACCGTTTTTTTCAAATTATATTTTGGTTGGGTTATTTTGCAATTGAAGAAAAAGTAAAAGACTTAAAAAGAACCATCACTTTTAGTCCGGTTTTACGTGAACGTATTGGTCACCATATTTATGGTGAAATGTGGGCAGATAATATTAAAAAAATATTACACGATAAAGGTTTGTTAGAGCGCCCAATTCATATTATCAGTGCCAATATGCACAGTGTTATGAACTCTATTTATGCGCCTGTAGTTTTACCAAATCAAATAGAAGACAATGATACCATTTCATTGTTTAAAATGTTAAGTAAAGATGATAATGAAGATTTACGCAAACAAGTCATGGAATATGCCGCAAAAAACGGCTTAACATTTATCAAAAATACTTCAGGTACCAATATTGATGTTCAAATAATAGATACTGCTAAAATTGACATTGATAAAACAAATTTTGAAATTAAAAATAGCCTGGATAGTATAGAAAAACCTGTATTAATTGTAATGGATTATGCTTTTGGTGAACAGGCTTATGAAACTATGGACGAGCTGTTGAAACCTTATAAATACGGAAAAGAAAAGAAACAGCACTTAAATGTTGAGTCGGTTTCAATCATGGGAAAAGCTGGTATTTTAGAAGGTGGAAAAGGAGATATTATGATTCCATCTTCTCATATTTTTGAAGGTACAGCCGACAATTATCCATTTAAAAACCAATTGAAGAAAAAAATGTTTGAAGGTTGTGGAGTCGATGTTTATACAGGTGCAATGGTAACTGTCTTAGGAACTTCACTTCAAAATAAAGATATTTTAAATTTCTTTCACGATTCAACATGGAAAGTTACCGGATTGGAAATGGAAGGAGCTCACTATCAAAAAGCAATACAAGCAGCTTCAAAAATTAGAGGAAATATCACCAAAAAAGTAAAAGTGCGTTACGCTTATTATGCATCTGATAATCCTTTAGAAACAGGTAGCACTTTGGCTTCAGGCGGATTGGGAACCAATGGTGTTTTACCAACATATGTAATAACACAAAAAATTTTAGAACAAATATTTTAGTTGATTTCTATTGCATAAAAAGAGGTACATATTTCCTAAGAGAATTTTTGATATTGCGTTTTCATCATTCGTTATTTTAGCCGTTTTAACTTGGTTAACACCTTTGGTTGCTATTATAATTTTTTTTGAATCGGGTGAAAAAACTTTTTTTAAACAAGAGCGTATCGGTAAAAATTGGAAACCTTTTTATATTTATAAATTTAAAAGTATGGTTGGTTTTCCGCCTGTAAATGATCCTTTATTATCTAAAGATGAAGAAGGAAGAATTACAACATTTGGAAGAATCATGCGAAAATATAGAATAGATGAATTTCCTCAGTTTATCAATGTATTTAAAGGAGAAATGAGTATTGTTGGGCCTAGACCTGAACGCTTATTTTTTTTGAATGATATTACTTCATACATTCCAAAATACAAAAAAATGATAAATTTAAAGCCAGGAATCACATCATTAGGACAAATAAAATATGGTTATGCCGATAATTTAGAACAAATGTTAAAACGTGCGCGTTACGATTTAATTTATTTGGATAATCTAACATTTTGGACAGATATTAAAGTAATTTTGGGTACAATTATAATTGTATTTCAAGGAAAAGGTAGATAAAACAGAAAGCAATATTATATGAATGTATTAATTTTAGGATCAGGAGGAAGAGAACACGCAATGGCTTGGAAAATAGCCCAAAGTAATTTATTAACTAAGTTATTTATTGCTCCTGGAAATGCAGGTACAAAAGAAGTAGGAACTAATTTAGATATTAGTCAAACAGATTTTGAAGCAGTTAAAAAAGCGGTTTTAGAAAATGATATTAAATTGGTAATTGTTGGACCAGAAGATCCTTTGGTAAAAGGTGTGCACGATTTCTTTTTAAATGATGCTGAATTGGTTACAATTCCTGTTATTGGACCTCAAAAATACGCAGCACAATTAGAAGGTAGTAAAGAATTTGCCAAAGAATTTATGGTACGTCATAACATTCCTACAGCTGCTTACGAAAGTTTTACTGCTGAAAATATACCTGCAGGTCATCAATTTTTAGAAACCTTAACACCTCCTTATGTTTTAAAAGCCGATGGTTTAGCTGCCGGAAAAGGGGTGTTAATTTTAAACGATTTACAGGAAGCTAAAGACGAACTAACAGAAATGTTGGCTAATAAAAAGTTTGGTGCTGCAAGTAGCAAAGTTGTTATTGAAGAGTTTTTAGATGGTATTGAGTTAAGTTGTTTTACACTTACAGATGGTAAAAGCTATGTAAACCTGCCAAATGCAAAAGATTATAAACGTATTGGTGAAGGAGATAAAGGTTTAAATACTGGTGGAATGGGTGCCGTATCTCCAGTGCCATTTGCCAATGCTGCATTTATGCAAAAAATTGAAGAACGCATTGTAAAACCTACTGTTGAAGGTTTGCAAAAAGACAATATTCCTTACAAAGGTTTTATTTTCTTCGGAATTATTAAAGTAGGAGACGAACCTAAAGTAATTGAATACAATTGCCGTATGGGAGATCCTGAAACTGAAGTTGTAATTCCGCGAATTAAAAGCGATTTCTTAGAATTATTAATCGCTACAGGAAACAATGAGTTACATACCAAAACGATCGAGTTTAAAGATGAGACTGCCTGTACAGTTATGTTGGTGTCGGGTGGTTATCCAGAAGCTTATGAAAAAGGAAAAGAAATGCATGGACTTGATAAAGTTGATGGTTCTATTGCTTTTCACGCTGGTACAACAACCAAAGATGGTAAAGTTGTAACCAATGGTGGTCGTGTAATTGCAATTACTTCTTATGGTGAAAGTTTTCCAGAAGCTTTAAAAACATCATATGAAAACATTGATAAAATTTGTTTCGAAGGAATGAATTTTAGAACAGATATTGGTTTTGACTTATAAAAAAAAATTCTTGTCGCTCCGTTAAATTGGGGATTGGGTCACGCTACACGTTGCGTGCCCATTATTTACGCGCTTATAAACAGCGGGTTTGAACCTATTTTAGCAAGCGATGGCAATGCTTTGTTGGTGCTTCAAAAAGAATTTCCAACATTAAAAAGTTATACACTTCCTTCATACAATATTAAGTACACCAAAAGCGGTAAAAATTTAAAATTTAAACTGCTTTTGAGTGTGCCTTTTATTTACGCTGCAGTTAAAAAGGAACAACAATTTGTTACTAATTTGATTGCAAGTGAGGGCATTTGTGGTGTTATTTCCGACAATAGGTTTGGATTGTTTAATGCTAAAATCCCAACAGTTTATATCACACACCAATTGCAGGTTTTATCTGGTGCAACTTCATTTTTAACTTCAAAAATTCATCAAAAAGTAATTTCTAAATATACCCAATGTTGGGTGCCTGATTTTGAAGGTAATTCCAATTATTCAGGAATCTTAACTCATTTAAAAACAGATTTTCCCAATATTAAGTATGTAGGCGTTTTAAGTCGTTTAAAACAGTTTAAAACAGCAATTAAATACGATTTACTGGTGTTGTTATCTGGTCCAGAGCCTCAGAGAACGATTTTAGAAAAAAAGCTCTTATTTGAGCTTAAAAGCTATAAAGGAGCTGTTTTGTTTGTGCAAGGAGTTCCCAACACTTCAACAAGCGTAAATTTTAATAAAAATATTGAAATTGTAGATTATTTAGAAACCGAAGTTTTAGAAAAAGCAATCAATCAAAGTAGGTTGGTGTTGGCACGATCGGGTTATTCAACAATTATGGATTTGGCTGTGTTGGGAAAAAAAGCATTTTTTATTCCAACTCCCGGACAGTTTGAGCAAGTATATTTGGCTGAAAGCTTACAAGAAAAAAGAATTGCTCCTTTTTCAGAACAAGCCAATTTTAAGTTAGCAAATTTAAATGAAGTTGAAAATTATACCGGTTTTACAAGTTGTAAAACTGCAATTGATTTAAATCTTTTCAGCCTTTTCTAAGGTAAATGAAAATTCAGAACCGCGCATATATTTGCTTTTTACAAAAATTTCTTCATCATGCGCTTCAACAATGTGTTTTACAATAGAAAGTCCCAAGCCAGAACCTCCTTGATCTCTTGATCTACTTTGATCTACTCTGTAAAAACGTTCAAAAATACGACCTAAATGTTCTTCTTTAATACCTTCGCCATTGTCTTTTACCTTCACCAAAACCTTTTCAGTATTAAAAGATTCAATACTAATAATGGTGGTTCCATTTATTTTACCATATTTAATAGAGTTTACAATTAAATTGGTAAGTACTTGCTCAATGCGTTCCTCATCGGCAATAACTTTAATTGGAAAATCGTAATTTTTGTCAAAAAGCAACGAAATATTTCTCTTTTTCGCTTCCATTTCCAACAAATCAAAAATATCTTTAATCAATTCAACAATGTTAAAAGACTGTTTGTTTAATTTTAAATCGGCTGTTTCTAATTTCGAAATTAAATCCAAATCTTTTACAATCGCAATCAAACGTTCAACGCCTTTATTGGCTCTTTTTAAATAGTTATACCTAATTTTTTTATCGTCAATAGCACCATCTTCCAAGGTTAGTAAATAGCCTTGAACGGTAAATAAAGGTGTTTTTAATTCGTGTGAAATATTGCCTAAATATTCTCGGCGATAATTTTCTTGAAGTGTTAATTTTTTAATTTGTTGCTGCTTTATTTTTGCAAACTTTTGAACCTCTTTAGATAAATCATCAAAATTAGACGAAATAGGAGTTTTAGATAAGTCGGTCGAGTCAAATAAAGCTACACTTTCTAATATTTTTTTAATTCGAGGATAAATAAATTTTTCAACTCGGTATTGTGTAACAAAAAAAGTAACGGTAAAAACAATAACACAAAATAAAACAATATATAAATAGTACAACCAATTGTTTAGCAAATAGGCAATGCTAAAATAAAATAAGATACTTGTAATAAGTGTAATATAAAGTGAAGTCCAAAATGCAAATTGGTATGTTTTTTTAATCTTCATCTAAAGTAAATTTGTACCCTACGCCTTTAACAGTTTTAAAATACTCATCACCAATTTTTTCACGCAATTTTCTAATATGAACATCAATGGTTCTACCACCAACCACAACTTCATTACCCCAAACTTGGTCTAAAATATCATCACGTTTAAAAACTTTATCAGGTTTTGAAGCCAATAATGAAAATAATTCAAATTCTTTTCTTGGTAAAGAAAGCTTTTCGCCATCTTTAATAATTACATATTCTTCTCTGTCAATAATAATTTCACCAACATTTACCTGTTCAGATGATTCTGAATTAGAAGTTTCAGCAGTATTTTTAACACGTCTAAGTAAAGCTTTTACCTTGCTAACCAATACTTTTGGCTTAATTGGTTTTGTAATATAATCATCGGCACCAACATTAAAACCAGCCACTTGTGAGTAATCTTCGCTACGTGCGGTAAAAAACGAAATAATAACATCTTCTAAACCAGCAGTTGCTCTAATTTTTTCACAAGCCTCAATCCCATCCATTTCAGGCATCATAATGTCTAAAATAATTAAATGAGGTTCAATTTTTTTTGCCAATTCAACAGCTTCAAGTCCGTTTTTTGCAGTCGTAATTTGATAACCTTCATTTTTTAAATTGTAACCTACAATTTCTAAAATATCTGGTTCATCATCAACAAGTAATATTTTAATATCAGCGTTTTTCATTCTATAATTTAATAAATACTCACAAAAGTAAACATAAAATGCATCGGTATTTTAAACACATTAAAAGTATAACATTAAGCTAACATTAACCTTACATTGTGTTAATTTTTAAGAAAAAAAGTGATTAATAATCAATTACAAATTAAAAAAGCAATCAACTTACAATTTTTTTGCCACTTTGTAAATTTGGGCGTTACCCACAAGGGGTCGGGCTATACGCTATATCTTTTTTACAATTTCACTGCGTTGCATTGTAAAAAAGGATGCCGCTGCTATCCCTAACGCGGGTTATATTTATAAAATAAAAATTTAGTAAGCTAAAATTTATGAATTATTTTAAGTAAAAAACGCATCATTCAAATCAATACAGCTCTAAATAAAAAAAGGATGCTCACATTTAAGTAAGCATCCCTTTTGTTATAAAATACAATAGTATTTATTATTTTTCAAATCGAGTAACACGAATTGTATTAGCTCTACCTCTTGCTTTTACAGGCATAGAAGTAATGTTAATTGCATAATCACCTTCTTTTAAGTAACCACGCTCGTGTGCCAATGCATTGATGTCTTCAATTGTTTGATCTGTACTTACAAATTTATCATAGTAAACACCTTTAACACCCCAAAGTAAGTTTAGCATAGCTAAAATTCTTCTGTTTGAAGAGAAAACTAAGATATGAGATTGTGGTCTCCAAGATGAAATATGGAAAGCTGTAAATCCAGTTGCAGTTAAAGTAGTAATTACTTCTGCACCAATATTTTTAGCTAATAAAGCAGATTGATGACAAAGTGTTTTAGAAATAAAACGGTCATCGCTACGATCTTGAATAAATTCACTTGGAGGAGAAATTAATGGAGAATTTTCAACACTTTCAATAATTCTTCTCATTTGTTTAATTACTTCAACAGGATAATCTCCCATAGCAGTTTCTCCAGAAAGCATCACAGCATCAGCACCATCCATAATAGAGTTTGCAACGTCGTTTACTTCTGCTCTTGTTGGAACCTGATTTGTAATCATAGTTTCCATCATTTGTGTAGCAATAATAATTGGAATATGCGCTTTTTTAGCTTTTAATACCAAGTTCTTTTGTAATAATGGCACAGTTTCCATAGGAACTTCAACACCAAGATCTCCACGAGCACACATTAAAGCATCACAATGAGCTGTAATTTCATCAATATTTTTAATTGCTTCTGGCTTTTCTATTTTTGCAACGATTGGAATTTTATAATCAGTACGAGCATCAATAAAATCTCTTAATTCAGTTAAATCTTCAGCAGTTCTAACAAATGATAAAGCAATCCAGTCTACTTCTAATTTAATTGCAAATTCAGCATCTTCTTTATCTTTTTCAGTTAAAGCAGGTAATGAAATTTTAGTATTTGGTAAGTTAACCCCTTTTTTAGATCTTAAAGGTCCACCACGCAATACTTTTGTAGTTACTTTAGAGTCTCTGTCTGTTGCAGTTACTTCAAAAAGCAATTTACCATCGTCAACTAAAATATGCTCACCAACTTGAACATCCATTGGGAAGTTTTGGTAAGTCATATAAGCCAATTCTTGCGTACCTTCACATTTGTTTGTTGTAAAAGTAAAAGTGTCTCCAACGTTTAAAATTACGTCTTCAGCCATTACACCAACACGTAATTTAGGACCTTGTAAGTCTGCTAAAATTGCTACGTGAAAGTTTTTTTCTTTGTTTGCGTTTCTAATGATATTTACACGTTTTTCAACTTCCGAATAATCAGCGTGTGAAAAGTTAATTCTAAAAACGTTTACACCACAATCCATCATTGTTTCAATGGTTTCTTTTGTGTCGGTTGCAGGTCCAAGTGTTGCAACTATTTTTGTGCGTTTTCTATTTAATGCCATAGTTAAAATATTAGGTGATCTTTTGATTTTAATGTTTCTGGTTCTATTGAATATGAGGTAATTACTTGATTTATTGTATTTAATTTTTCAATTAAATTATTTACAGAATTTTGACAATAGCATCCTTCAATTTTTAGAAAGAAATCTATTTTATTTTTTTCTGGTATTAAATATGAAATTGAACTAAAATTTCCATCAAATAATCCGTTGTTATTTTTATTTTGTACGAATGATTTAAATTTGTTATTTATTAAATAATAATTTGTAAAACTGGTTTCATCTTTAAATTCAAACAAAGAAAATTCAGCATCTGAATTTTGAAAGTCTAAGTTGTATTTAGATCTTTTTAACTTTGTTTTTAAAATTTTATTTAAAAAATAAGCCAATCTATAATCTTCTTCGGTTGAATGAATTCCAATTAAAGAGTAGTCTTCTTCTTCTAAATTAAATGTTAATGGTTGCATACAAATGATGAAAACAATAAGTGCAAAAATACTATTGTTTAGGTACAGTAACTAATATTTTTACGAAAACGTATTCGGACAATTCACTCTTAAATATTCGAAATTTCGTTCTGAAATGCAAAATATGCTCTTTTAGAAGCTGTTTCTTCTGCTTTTTTCTTAGATGTTGCCCTTCCTTTTGAAATTTGTTTTCCATCTAAAAAAAGTTTTACACTAAAGTGCTTAATAGCGTCATTTCCAGTGTCTGCATATACCTCAAATACAAATTCTTTTTTATGTTTTTGGCACCATTCAATAAAAAGACTTTTGTAACTGGTAATTTTTCCTTCTAATTTAGGAACATCAATATAAGGTTCAATAACTTTTTTTTCAATAAATTTATTGCACTGTTTGTATCCTTTGTCTAAATAAATAGCACCAACCAAAGCTTCAAAAATATTTCCATGAATATTTTCGCCAAATTTAGATTTGGCAACTGTACTTTTAACAAACTTCAACAAATCTAAATCGCGTCCTAGTTCATTTAAATGTTCTCGACTAACAATTTTTGAGCGCATTTGAGTTAAATAACCTTCGTCTCCACTAGGGACTTCTTTAAATAAGAATGCTGCAATTACGGCACTTAACATAGCATCGCCTAAAAACTCTAAACGTTCATAGTTTAGAGGCAAACCTGTTTCCTTATCAACTTGTTTAATTGATCTATGTATAAAAGCTTTTTTATAGTAACTTAAATTACTTGGAGAAAAGCCTATAATTTTTTTTAATTCGTTAAAAAAAAGCTCGTCCTCTTTGGAGAGATTTTCAATAATTTTACGAATGAAGTTCATTCAATTATTACGTTAATCAATTTTTTTAAAGAGAACACAAGCATTGTGACCCCCAAAGCCAAAAGTGTTACTCATTGCAACTTTTACATTACGTTTTTGTGCTTTGTTAAACGTAAAGTTTAATTTACTGTCAATTTGGTCATCATCTGTAAAATGATTAATTGTAGGAGGTACCATACCGTGTTTTATAGCTAATATAGAAGCGATTGCTTCAACAGCTCCGGCTGCACCTAATAAATGACCTGTCATTGACTTGGTTGAATTTAAGTTAATGGTATACGCATGTTCACCAAATACTTCTAGTATTGCTTTAGATTCTGCAATGTCTCCAAGCGGAGTTGAAGTTCCGTGCATATTTATAGCATCAACATCTTCTGGTTTTAAACCAGCGTCTCTTAAGCAGTTTAACATCACATTTCTAGCTCCTAAACCATCAGGATGCGGTGCTGTAATGTGATAAGCATCAGCAGATAATCCGCCACCGCCTACTTCAGCATAAATTTTTGCGCCTCTAGCTATGGCGTGTTCATATTCTTCTAAAACAAGTGCTCCTGCTCCTTCACCCGAAACAAAACCATCACGATCTTTATCGAAAGGTCTCGATGCAGTTGTAGGATCGTCATTTCTTGTTGAAAGTGCTTGTAAAGCATTAAAACCACCAATTCCTGCAATTGCAACAGTAGCTTCAGAACCACCAGATACTATTACATCTGCATGTCCTAAACGAATGTAGTTAAAAGCATCAATTATAGCATTTGAAGAAGATGCACAAGCTGATACAGTAGCAAAGTTTGGTCCTCTAAATCCATATTTAATAGATATGTGACCAGCTGCAATATCAGCAATCATTTTTGGTATAAAAAATGGGTTGAATCTTGGAGTTCCATCACCGCCAGCATAGCTAATCACTTCGTTTTGAAATGTTTCTAAACCGCCAATTCCTGCACCCCAAATAACACCAACTCTATCTTTATCAATTTTTTCTAAATCAATTTGAGTATCTAAAATGGCTTCCTCACTTGCTACCATAGCATATTGTGTGAATTTATCCATTTTTCGAGCTTCTTTTCGATCTATAAATTTAGTAACATCGAAATCTTTGATTTCGCATGCAAAACGAGTTTTGAACTTGGAAGCATCAAAATGCGTTATTGGAGCGGCTCCGCTAACGCCGTTAACAAGACCATTCCAATATTGTTCTATATTATTACCTATAGGTGTTAATGCACCAAGCCCAGTTACTACTACTCGTTTCAATTCCATATAAAAATTACTTTTTGGCGTCTTCTATATAGCTAATTGCTTGACCTACAGTACCAATGTTCTCTGCTTGATCGTCTGGAATTTGAATATCGAATTCTTTTTCGAATTCCATGATTAACTCTACAGTGTCAAGTGAATCAGCTCCTAAATCGTTAGTGAAGCTTGCTTCTGTTGTCACTTCATTTTCGTCAACGCCTAATTTATCTACGATAATGGCTTTTACTCTTGATGCAATATCTGACATAATTTTTTAATTTTAAATTTAATTACTCGGCAAAAATATGAAACTTTATTTAAATCAAAATGATTTAGTTTATAAAAGATGAAATTTTAATCACAAAAAATTAAAATTTCACCATTTATTGGGCTAAAATTACCAATAATTTATTTTATTTGCTGAACATCAATTTCAAATTCTTAAAATTGTCGCATTTAATTCATTCATTCAAAATGTATTGATTATCAGTCGAATTTAGGTTTGAAAATTCTAAATAATTAAATTCTAATGAAGCGAATTGTAATACTTGCCTCTGGTTCGGGCTCAAATGCAGAAAATATTATCAATTATTTTAAAAATAGTGCTGTTTTTAAAGTGGTTTTGGTCTTGTCTAACAAAAAAGATGCAAAAGTCTTAGATAGAGCAAATAGATTGGGCGTAAGTAATGGTAGTTTTAACCGAGTTGATTTTTCTTCTTCGGATACAGTTTTAAATATTTTAAAAGAAAACGCTGATTATGTAATTTTAGCTGGATTTTTATGGAAACTTCCAGAAGCTATTGTTAATGCTTTTCCTAATAAAATAATAAATATTCATCCTGCTTTATTACCAAAATATGGTGGAAAAGGCATGTATGGTATGCATGTGCACGAAGCTGTTGTTGCAAATAATGAGAAAGAATCGGGGATTACCATTCATTATGTAAATGAAAATTACGATGAAGGTGCTATTATTTTTCAGGAAAGCTTTGAGGTTTTGCCAACTGATACTGCTGAAGATGTTGCAAATAAAATTCATACCTTAGAATATAAGAATTTTCCAAAAGTTATTGAAAAAGTAATGTTAGAAAATGGCTAAGAAAAAGTTTTATGTAATATGGAATGGGCATCAAAAAGGAGTTTTTGCCTCTTGGGATGTTTGTAAAAAACACATAAAAGATTTTAAAGGTGCACAATATAAATCCTTCGCTTCTAAAGATGCTGCTGAAAAAGCTTTTAAAGGCAGGTATGAAGATTATGTAGGAAAAGACACAAAAACTGTGGTGCTTTCTGCTGAAGAATTGAAAAAATATGGCAAACCAATTGTTCCTTCGCTGTCTGTTGATGCAGCTTGCGCTGGAAATCCTGGTAAAATGGAATATAGAGGTGTAATTACTGCTTCAAAAAAACAGTTGTTTATTCAAGGTCCATTTGAGCAAGGCACTAACAATGTTGGAGAGTTTTTAGCATTGGTACATGGTTTGGGGTATTTAAAACAACACAATTTAGCGCATCCAATTTATTCAGACTCTAAAATTGCAATAAGTTGGGTGAAATCAGGGCAATGTAGAACCAACTTAAAAATCACAGCTGCAAACAAAACGTTATTTGATTTGGTAAAACGTGCTGAAAAATGGTTGAAAGAAAACACTTACACTACACAAATTTTAAAATGGGAAACCAAAGCTTGGGGTGAAATTCCTGCCGATTTTGGGAGGAAGTAAGTTGTTAGTTTTAAATTACTTGCTGATTTAAGTTTGCGATTTTTCTAGTCAATTCACAAGGAATATAACAATTGGTTGCAACTGGCGGTGTATTTTACCGCAGTTGCAACCAATTGACTGGTAATTGCAAATGTTATATATTTTTTATGACTGTAAATAAAAGAAGTCATATATAGAACGAGTCACTTCTGCAATGGCTTTTTCTCGATCTGCTTCAGATGTAGTACTACTTTTAGTGTAAACTGCAATAGCAATACGTCTGCCATCAGGTAGTGTAATAAAACCTACATCGTTTGCTACACCACCAATTGTACCTGTTTTGTCAGCAACTGGTGTTCCTTTTGGTAAAAGACCTCTTAATCTATGAAAACCTGTAGTGGTACGAGACATCATGCCAAGTAAGACTTCACGGCTTTTTTCACTTAAGGCCGTTCCATTGTCTATGGCCAAAAGCAATTGCAGCATAGCATTTGGTGTGGTATGGTCACGAGGGTCTTCTTGTTCGAACTTTAGGTTACGATCACCTTGTCTTGTTAAAAGTGTTGGGTCTTTAGCATAAGCTTTTAAAGTGTATGGCAGATAAGCTTTCTCCTCTAAACCATAGAAATCTCTTAATATTTCAGATACATAACGATCCACTCTAAAATCTGTAATGCCAATGCTACGTAACATATCTGTTACCACTTGAGGACCTCCAGCTACTTCAAGTAAAAAGTCTGTTGCAGAATTATCGCTATCCGTTATCATAGGCTCTAGTAAATTGGCTATTGATAACTTTACCCCAGGATGAAACAAATAGGTAACCAATGGATTTGGTCCTGGAACCATTTTTTCTGAAGGGCAATCAACTAAATCTGTTAATTTAAGTTTACCTTCATCTACTTGACGAAATATGGTTACTGCAATGGCCACTTTGTAAGTACTTGCCATAACAAAAGGTTCATCTCCGTTAATGGATACAGTCAATCCAGTACTAAGATCTTGTGCAGCTGCACCGATACGACCAACAAGGCCATTTGAAATTTTTTCAATTTTTTCAGAAATGCTTTTGTCTGCTAATACTGTTTGTGTTTTGTTGTTACTTTTCATAATTTTTTGTTTTTAAATATTATTAATTTTATTATTTATTTTTTTATATATGACAAATTTATGGAGATAGGGTATGCTGGTCAATCCACTAAAGTTGATAATTTTTAAATAATACATTTTTTTGGTAACTATATGCTACCAAATTATAAATAAACTTAGGAATAAAAAAACAATGCTTTTGAAAGTGCACTTATTTTTTTGGAGGATAACAAATATATACCTGAAAGGTTTTTATGTATTTAAGCTTTCGTAGTTTTGATTTTTGGCTAATTAAAGTCTATTGAAACAAGGTAGATGCTGATGGATTTTAAGTTGTGATTTGGTTGTTTTTACAGAACGCTTATACATTTAGCTATTTGAGGGCTACTTTACAAATTTAATTTAGACAAGAAATAGGTGTTTATAAAACAAATAGATTGGGATTTGAAAGAGTACATAAAATCGGTTAGGGATTGCAGCGGCATCCTTTATTACAATGTAACGCAGTGGAATTGTAATAAAGATATAGCGGAAAGCCCGACCCTTTGGGTAACCGCCTAAGAATTGGTTAAAAAGTCCAAAGTCCAAAGTCCAAAGTCCAAAGTCCAAAGTCGCAAGTGTGAAAGTTGTATGTGAACTTTTTAAATTTTGCGATTTTAGACTTTTAACTTTAAGATTTTATGTTAAGAAAGCATGTTTTTTGCCCTTATCAAGGCATTGTATAAAATATCAATTTCTTCAAAAGTGTTGTAGAATGAAAATGAGGCTCTTATGGTTCCTGGAATGTTGTAAAAAGCCATAACAGGTTGAGCGCAATGGTGGCCAGTACGAACTGCAATTCCTAATTTATCGATAATAGACCCTACATCAAACGGG
Organism: Lutibacter sp. HS1-25; assembly: GCF_004121075.1. Lineage (GTDB taxonomy): Bacteria > Bacteroidota > Bacteroidia > Flavobacteriales > Flavobacteriaceae > Lutibacter. The sequence continues at coordinate 54,271 of NZ_RHLN01000009.1, read as the reverse complement.
TGTAAATTGCCAATATTGAATGAAATTACAGATGTTTTGTGTTTTGCGGTTCCGTAAATTTTTAAGCCATCTATTTCCAATAATTTTTTGGTGGCATATGTTAACAATTCGTTTTCATAAGCTGCAATGTTATCAAAACCAATGCTGTTCATATAGTCAATAGCAGTTCCAAAGGCAATTCCGCCAGCTATATTTGGTGTGCCTGCTTCAAATTTATGAGGTAAATCGGCATAGGTAGTTTTTTCAAAAGTAACTTGCTTAATCATTTCACCACCACCTTGGTAAGGCGGTAGTCTATTTAACCATTCTTCTTTACCATATAAAATACCAACACCTGTTGGACCACATAATTTGTGGGCAGAGGTTACGTAAAAATCGACATCTAAAGCTTGAACATCTGGTTTTATATGCGGGCAACTTTGAGCGCCATCAATTAAAACGGCAGCACCAACCGCGTGTGCTTTATCAATAATTTCTTGGATAGGATTGATGGTTCCTAAGGCATTTGAAACGTGGTTTACAAAAACTAATTTTGTTTTATTGGAAAGTAATTCGGTGTAAATATCCATTAACAATTCACCTTCAACATTCATTGGAATTACTTTTAAAATCGCGCCTGTACGTTCGCATAACATTTGCCAAGGTACAATGTTTGAATGGTGTTCCATTGTTGAAACTATTAACTCATCTCCTTTATTTAACAAGGTAGTAAAACCTGTTGCAACAATATTGATACTGTGAGTAGAACCAGCTGTTAATATAATTTCGTGACTTTTTTTAGCATTAAAATGGTGCTGTAATTTAATGCGCGCCTCTTCATAAGCATCTGTGGCTTTTTGACTTAAGGTATGTACTCCTCTGTGGATATTTGAATTTATAGTTGTGTAATAGTTTACAATACTGTCAATTACAACCTGTGGTTTTTGACTTGTTGCTGCGTTGTCTAAATATACAAGTGGCTTTCCGTTTACTTTTTCTTTTAAAATAGGGAAATCGGCTCTGATTTTTTCAATATCTATCATATGCTCTTTTTAGAATCATTCTAAATACAAAAATACAAATTTGATGCTATTTAAGTGGTTTTTTTATAACTAATTACCGCCAAACCATTCATAATAAGGGCGTATAAAAAGGTCTTGGTTAATTGAGGAGCAATATCGGTTAAACTAGCACCTTTTAGCATGACCATTCGCATGACTTCAACAAAATAACGAATAGGATTAAACTGTGTTATAAATTGCGCCCAAGAAGGCATACTTTCAATAGGGGTGAAAAGTCCGCTCATTAAAATAAATATGACCATAAAAAACCAGGCTATAAACATAGCTTGTTGTTGGGTTTCGGTAAAATTTGAAATAAATAAACCAATACCTAAAACCACTAAAATATATATGGAAGTATAAAAATACAGCAAACCAATACTGCCTACAATTGGAATGTTAAATAGCAGTTTTGCAATGATAAGTCCAATAGTTAATAAGCCAATTCCAATAATCCAAAACGGAAATAATTTGCCAATAATAAACTCGTGTTTTTTAATGGGTGTAACGTTAATTTGCTCTAAAGTGCCTATTTCTTTTTCGCGAACAATGTTCATTCCCGATAAGAAAAGTGTAATCATAGTAACCAATAAAACTAGGATTCCGGGTACCATAAAGGTTTTGTAATTGAGCGTTTGGTTGAACCAAAAAGCAGGAATACTTGTTAAGGTTTTGGGTAGGTTTTTCACCTGGTTTGTTTGTATTAATTGTAGACGTATATTTTTGTTGAAATTTTGAATAATTTGGTTGATGTAGCCATTTTCTACACCTGCCGCAGCACCATCTATAGCATTGATGATTACTAATAAATCGGTTTGTTTTTTTGAAACTAAATTTTGTTCAAAATCTAAAGGAATTTCTAAAATAACATCTACTTCGCCTTTTAACATAGCTTCGGTTGCTATTTTGTTTGAAGTGAAATTGGTTAAAACATTGAAATAAGTTGAAGCATCAAATTTTTGGATAAGCGATCTTGAAACTGAAGTTTTATTATGGTCTACATATGAAAACTTGATGTTTTTAATTTCGAAAGTTGCGGCATTGGAAAGTATAACCAACTGAATTAATGGCATAATGAAAATAATAGGCAACATTCCTTTATTTCTAAAAATTTGCTTGAATTCTTTTTGAATGATGTATCCTATTGTTTTCATTTTTTGGTATCTAGTATTCAGTATTGGGTATTCAGTGTCTTGTTTTTTTAACTTCTACTATTTAATATTTCATTTTTAATATAATTTATAACAATTCCCCCTTTGGGGGTTAGGGGGATTACTCCAATCTAATCTTATATTTTTTCACACTTACTGCAATAAAAAACAGTGTCATACCTAATAAAATAAGGGTTTCTTTCCAAATAAATAAAATGCCAACACCTTTAAGCATTATGCCTTTAATAATTATTATAAACCATTTGGCAGGAATGATATTACTTATTATTTGCAAAGGCAGCGGCATACTACTTATTGGAAATATAAAGCCCGATAGCAATATTGTTGGTAGCATTAATGCCATTAAAGAGATCATCATGGCTGTTTGCTGCGTTACAGATATGGTTGAAATTAAAATACCTAAAGAAAGGGATGTAATAATAAATAAAACACTTTCTAAACCAAGTAAAAACAAGCTTCCTTGAACGGGCATTTTAAAAACAAAAAGGCTGAGTAAAATAATAATAGTTGCATTGATAACCGATAAAAATATATACGGAACTACTTTGCCAACAATAACCAAAATTGGTTTTAAAGGCGAAACTAAAAGTACCTCCATAGTGCCTAATTCTTTTTCGCGAGTTATAGAAATAGAGGTCATCATTGCCGAAACCAACATCAAAATAATGGTCATAACTCCAGGTACAAACATAAAAACACTTTTCAATTCGGGGTTAAAAACCATCCGTGTTTTTGGTATAATTTGATAAGGAATTTTAGTTGTTTTATTTAATTCTTGCTGATAATTTTGTAAAATGGCATTGGTGTAATTGCTTATAGTATTTGCTGTATTGGGGTCTGTTGCATCGGTAATAATTTGAACTGTAGCATTGTTTTGGGTGATTAATTTTTTGCTAAAATCTTTTTCAAAAATAAGTACAGCTTTAAGGGTTCCTTTTTTAAAAGAATTTTCAATTTCGGCTTCATTTTGAATATAATCCTGCACGCTAAAATATTTTGAAGCTGCTATTTTATTGATAATTTCTTGTGTTGTTGCATCTTTTGAATGATCTAAAATAGCAATATTTACATTGTTAATTTCATTGGTAATGGCAAAACCAAACAGCATAATTTGAACAATAGGCATTCCAAAAAGTATAAACAATGAGCGTTTATCTCTATATATGTGATAAAATTCTTTTTTTACAAAGCCTATAAATCTATTCATTTTAATTACGAATTGTCAATTACGAATTATTAATTGTTGTTTTCAAACTGTTGCTTCGGCTCCGCTCAACGACCAGCATATCTCAATACTTTGTCATAACGAGGAGCGATAGCGACGTGGTTATCTCATTTTTATGGAGAGATTGCCACAATTTTTTTTCCTTGCGCCAGCTGACCTGTTCGGTAAAAATGTTCACCGAACATTTTCTAAACCCTCCATCCTGCAATGACAGTTTTACTATTTAATATCTAAATTCTAACCTGTTGGGTGCAATTAATTTTTGACGATAAATTTTTCGTCAGTTCGAGTGATTTTCAATAGAAAATCGTATCGAGAAGCGAAAAATTATTATTAAAAAAGGTTCTCGATACATTTTTTGTTCCGTTTTACTACACAAAAAACACTCGAACTGACGTTTTTAATATTTGCACCCAACGGGTTAAATTCTAATATATCAATACTCAAACTTTTTAATTATTCATTTTTAATTTTTAATTATTCATTGGGCTTCTAGCCAATTTCAAAAACACATCATTCATATTTTGTGAATTGTACTTTTCTTTTAATTTTTTTGGGGTGTCTAAAGCCTCAATTTTTCCATCAACCATAATAGAAACTCTGTCGCAATATTCAGCCTCGTCCATATAATGTGTGGTTACAAAAATGGTAGTTCCTTCGTTGGCTGTTTTGTAAATCATTTCCCAAAACTGACGTCTAGTTATTGGGTCAACACCACCAGTTGGTTCATCTAAAAAAACAATTTTTGGCTGATGTAAAAGCGCCACTGAAAATGAAATTTTTTGTTTCCAACCCAAAGGCAAAGAACCTACCAATTTGTTGCTTACTTCTTGCAGGTTTAATTCGTTAATTAGCACGGCTGTTTTTTCTTTGATTTCAGCTCTTGATAAACCATAAATTCCACCAAAAAAAGTAATATTTTCTTTCACAGTTAAATCGTCGTACAAAGCAAATTTCTGACTCATATAACCAATATTTTTTTTAATAGCATCCGGATTTTTATAAACATCAAAACCTGCAACGCTAGCATTTCCGACTGATGGTTTTGAGATGCCAATTAACATTTTCATTGCGGTTGTTTTTCCTGCTCCGTTCGCACCTAAAAATCCAAAAATTTCACCTTTTTTCACTTCAAAAGAAATGGCATTAACAGCCGTAAAGTCACCAAATTTTTTAGTTAAATTTTCAACTATTATAACATTTTCTTTTTTCATATTTACTTTGTCAGTTCGAGCGCAGTCGAGAACTATTTATGTATAATTAAAAACCTCTCGACTGCGCTCGAGGTGATATTCCGTTTTTTGCTTGCTGCTTCTGCTTACTTATTTAGCCAGCTCCATAAAAGTATCTTCAATGGTTGCTTTTGTTTTGTTTATTTGTATATTTTGTAAACCTTTATTTTTTAAATAATTTGCCAATTCGGCAGGTGTAAAATCATTTCTTTTATCGGTATAATGTACAAACTCACCAAAAGGATATACACTATAATTATGTTTAAATGCTTTTAAGCTTTTAATTAATAAATACATATTATCTGCACTAATATTGTAGATGGTTTTAGGGTAATGTTTTACAATTTTTTGAGGTGTGTCAATTTCTAAAATTTGTCCATTTTGGATCAGTGCAATACGATCGCACAATTCGGCTTCATCCATATATGGTGTTGAAACCAACATGGTAATTCCTTTTTGTTGCAAGCGTTTTAGCATTTCCCAAAATTCTTTTCGAGAAACTGGGTCAACACCCGTAGTTGGCTCGTCTAAAAACAACACTTTAGGTTTGTGAATTAACGCACAGCACAAAGCTAATTTTTGTTTCATACCACCCGATAATTTACCTGCTCTACGGTTTTTAAAAGGTTCAATTTGAATGTAAATATCTTTTATTAAATCGTAATTTTCTTCGATGGTTGTACCAAAAATAGTTGCAAAAAATTCCAGATTTTCTTCAACAGTTAAATCGTGATACAACGAAAATTTACCGGGCATATAGCCCACACAATTTCGAATATTTTTATAGTCTTTTACAATATCAAAACCAGCAACAGTTGCGGTTCCTTCATTAGCAAATAACAACGTGGTTAATACCCTAAATAAAGTGGTTTTTCCAGCGCCATCTGGACCAATTAAGCCAAACAATTCGCCTTCTTTAACATCGAAAGAAATGTTTTTTAAGGCTTCAATTTTTTTGAAGGATTTGCTGATATTTGTTACTGTTATACTCATTTTTTATCCCATCCTAAATCCTTCCCCAAGGGAAGGACTTTTTTTTGATTGTGTTTTAAATATTGTTTAACTAAAATTTACGCTCCCTTTTCTTTGGAAAGGGGCGGGGATAGGATCATCTCCGCAGGCATTCCTATTTTTAAACTTCCATCGTTTTTCACATCAATTTTAACCGCATAAACCAAGTTTACACGCTCTTCTTTTGTTTGAATTATTTTAGGTGTAAATTCAGCTTCCGAAGCAATCCATGAAATAGTTCCAGAGTAACTTTTTAAGCCTTTTTCACCATCAATTTTCACCGTAACTTCTTGTCCGATTTTAATACTAGAAAGTTGCGTTTCACTAATATAAACCCTTAATTGAAGTGTGGTTAAATCGGCAATTTTATACAAAGGTTTTCCAAAAGAAGTAATTTCATTTGGTTCGGTATATTTGGCTAAAACAGTACCGTTAATTGGATTTTTAACAATACTTTTTGTTATTTGATCTTCAATTTGTTGAATTTGAACATCAATACTTTTTAATTCGTTTACAACAGGTGCATTTTGAATTTCAATACTTTTTATTTGATTTTTTATTACATCAATTTTACCATCAATATCATCTAATTGTTGTTGGGTGGCTGCGTTTTCTTTCAATAAATTTTCAATCCTGTTTTTTGAAATTTTAGCTGTTTTTAACTGTGCGTTTAAAACATCAATTTGAGATAAAACACCTTTAGATTTTGATGTAATTACATTTTTTGAAACCAACAATTGTTCTTTTTTTAGGTTCAAAGGAATGGTGTCTATAAAACCTACAATTTGATTGCTTATTAAGTCTTGACCTTCTTCAATGGTAAACTGAATTAATTTTCCATTATTCTCTGCAGAAACAGTTATTTCTGTTGCTTCAAAATTGCCATACCCATCGGCTTTTTCGTTGTTTTTGCATGAAATAATACTGATGGCAATCAGCAATCCGATGATGCGTTTATAATTTTTCATAAGGCTTTATTTTGTTTAAAGGTTGAATAGTTTAAGGGTGTAATTGTTTTCAACTTTTAAGTATTCATTTTTACTTTTTAATTAAATTTTCCCTTTTGGGATTAGTTTCCTATTGTTACATTGTAATTTGCTTTGGCCAATAACAACTGAATATTGTGCACATTTATATTGTTTTCTGCTTCAAATAAATTGGTAAACTCTGTTATATAGGCAGATGAAGTGATGACTCCATTTTGTAATTGCGAAGCGGCAGTTTTTACTATCTTTTTACGCAATTCAATAATTTCAGCATCTGTTTTTATAAAAGATTCAATTTTTGAAATTTCCGCTTGTTGCTGATTCAGTTCAATTTGAGTGTTGAGGTTAAAAACTTCGGCTTCACTATCAACAATATCTTTATTGATAAGTAATGACTGACGTTCGTTTTTAGTTGCATTCCAGTTAAAAACATCCCAATTCATTCTAACCCCAACCCAATAGTACGTTTTAAAAGCATTGTCTAGCATATTTAAACCAGGATTTCCAAAACCACCAGTCGCAAAACCTGCAATTTGTGGTGTGTTTTGTTTTGAAATTAAATTTTCTGATGTTTCAATTTGTTCTTTTTGAAGTTGAAATAAATCCAATTCGGGTCTGTTAATTTCTGTTGCTGTATTTGATATAATGGTAGGGTTTTCAAAAGTAATTGTTGTGCTAATTTCATTTCCAATCAACTTTGAAAGCGTTTCAATCATGGTATTTTTATTAACAGCAATTTCGACCAGCTGTTGGTCAATTTTTAACAATTCGACTTCTAAAGCAGCATCTGCATTAGGTAAAATAGTGCCAAATTCAATGCCTGCTTTTACTTCTTTAAGTTGGGTTGTTAATTGATTTTTTTTAGCATTTAATAAAGTATTTTTTTCCTGTAAATTTAAAATTGAAAAATACAATTGGTTGACTTGTTTTTTTAGTTGGTACAAGCTTACTTCTATTTGTTTTTGATGTGTTTTTAATTCGGCAGATTTCAAATTAGCAACTGCATCAATTTTTCCACCTCCATAAATTAACTGATTTACTGAAAGGGTTGATTTGTATTGGTCTAAATTTGGTGCTTCAAAACCTGATCCCGGAATGTCTATTGGCATTTGTGTAACATCAGACTGGTATGTAGCCTGAATTAAAAAATCAAATTGAGGTAGTTTTTTTGTTTTAATAACCTTTAAATCAAGGTTGTTTTGTTGCGTCAATAAATCGTTTTGTTTTGCTAACGGATAATTTTTTTGAACCAGCGTATAACAAGTTTCTAAACTTAATTGTTCTTGTGAAAAAACACCAATCGTTAAAAAAATAAAAGTGTAAAATAGTAATTTTTTCATTGGTTTAAACTTTTATAGCATTGATAATAAATGATGCAACTTCGGTTTTTCGTTCTTCAATTAAGTCGTTAAAATCGCAATTATTAATACCTAAAAAACCTTTTAACAATGGAGATGCTATAAAAGGAAAAATATTTAAAGCAAATAGATTTATAAATAATTGTTCGGGTTTAATGGGTCTTATAATTTTAGCAACCACGTTTTCTTCGACCTGTTTTTTAAATTTACCAATGCTCGGAAAATGTTTGTCTGACGTTAATTTTAAAATGAATTCTGGATTTCTATTCAATTCCTGAATGATGAAATTTGGTAAATATGGATGTTTTACCACAAACGAAATGTAATTATGTGAAAAGTTGGTGATTTTATCAAATAAAGAAGAATCGTCGTTTAAAACCTTGTTTAATTGTGGGGCCAACAGCATAAATGCATTTTTAAAAACAGCTTCAAAAAGCAATTGTTTACTGCGGTAATAATAGTGTAGCAAAGCTTTGTTAATTCCGGCTTCATCTGCAATCTCTTGCATACGAGCTCCTTCCATTCCTTTTAGCTGAAAAATGCGTTTTGCAGCTTCTAAAATATCGGTTTCAGCAGATGTTTGTGTTTTTTTTGAATTCATTTTAACTAAAAGGTTTAACCATATGGTTAACAAATGTAAATACTTTTTTTAAACTAACAAAATATTTGGTACTTTTGAGTTGCATTATTAGTTTACAGTATTCAGTATCAGTAAGCAGTATTCAGTTATAGTTTACAGTAACAGTATTCAGTAGCTGTACTTAAAACCAACAACCAAAATTCAAAAAAATGAAAAAAGCGCTAAAAATTTCACTTTCAATCTTAGTAATAGTCGTTATTTACTTTGGTTATACAAATTTTCAAAAACTGGTTTTGATATCAGGTCATTCAGCAAAAAACCTTGCTTCCAGTGTTTTTATTGCAAAAAGATCTCAAGAAATGGTTGAAACTTCAGACAATGGTTTTTCTCCGGTTTCATTAGCAACAAACAAAGTAGATTTTGAAAATAAAATGGTTACAACCAATGTTTTTGGTTTTAAAAGCAGAACTGCAGTTTATAGAGAAGGTTTAGGTGCCGTTGTAATTAATGAAGATTATGATGAAAATGCACCTTATTTGGTGCCTAAAAGAAATATAACTTCTAAAAATTTACCTTTTCCGTATGGAGATTTACCTCAAAAAGACACCGTTTTTGCAAATGTTGATTATAAAAAGTTAAATGAAATTGTTGATGCTTATTTTAATGAAAACACAGCAACAAATACAACAAGATCTTTTTTGGTAATTTATAAAAACCAAATAATTGCTGAAAAATATGCTGAAGGTTTTGACGAAAAATCTTTAATGCTTGGTTGGTCTATGGGTAAAAGTTTGATGAGTGCAGTTTGTGGTGTGTTGAATTTTAAAGGTCAATTAAATGTTGATGAACCTGCACCTATTGATGCTTGGAAAAACGATGAACGTTCAAAAATAACCATCAATAATTTGTTGCAAATGAATAGTGGTTTGGAGTGGGAAGAGGATTATACTAAAATATCAGACGTGACAAAAATGTTGTATTTGGATACAGATATGACCAAATCTCAAATAAATAAACCTTTGGTAGGAAAGCCAAATGAAACTTGGAATTATTCGTCTGGAACCTCTAATTTATTAAGTGGAATTATTAGGAGTAAATTTAAAACACATCAAGAGTATCTTGATTTTTGGTACACTGATTTATTTGATAAAATTGGTATGCATTCTATGATTTTTGAAACCGATTTGGCGGGTAATTATGTTGCTTCATCATACGGTTGGGCAAATACAAGAGATTGGGCAAAATTTGGCTTGTTGTATTTAAATAAAGGAAACTGGAATGGCGAACAAATTTTTAGTGAAGATTGGGTAACATATACTGCAACACCAACCAATGGGTCGCAGGGTGTTTATGGCGCGCAATTTTGGTTAAATGCTGGAGGTAAAATGCCCGATGTTCCAAAAGACATGTTTTTTGCTGATGGTTATCAAGGACAACGTGTGATTGTTATTCCTTCAAAAGATTTGGTTATCGTACGCCTGGGGGTTAGCTATAGTCAGTTAGATGAACAATTAAAATCACGAGAAATTCAACCAGAAGAAAATAAAGATGTGGTTGAATTTGAATTGAATAATATAGGCTATAACAGGTTGTTAAAAGCTATTTTAGCTGTTTTTAAGTAGATGGTTGTTTATTTTATCAAAATTTCACCTATTGTAACCAGCTAGATTAATTAAAAATTATCGGTTTTTAAGTGAGTATTTTTTTGTAAATTGTATCATAATTTAATGACCCAAAAAGTTTCATTTGAAATTTATATCTAAAATATTTTATTTAAGTATTGCTTTATTTTTTTACGGAAATAAATTAGCTGCGCAAGACTATGATTTGGTAACTATCACAGGTGTTATTTCTGGAAATGAAACCAACAATACATTGTTTAAAGCTTATTCTGAAACAATTCCAGAATTAGAGTATATAAGAGCGCAAAGAGTAAATGGACCTCAAAACGGCATATTTACACAAAATGGAGACAATATTAGATATACTGCTATTTCAAAGGATGAAGGTATTCCAGCTAATCTAAGTCAAATTAGATTTACATTTTTAAAATCAGATAGAATAACACCAATAAAACCTGCAAGTTTTAGATTTGGAATTAACGATATTGATGGGCCAAACAATGAAGCGCTTGCCACCAATTGTAATGATAATTTAAAGTTTTTAGGAACTGCAGATCCTACACATTTAATTGTTGTAAATATGCCGCCAAATATTATTGCTGTTGGTGCTGTTGAAGAGAACGAAGGGCCAACTAGTAGGGTTATGTTCGAGTTTGATAATGTATCGGTAGTTCAATTAGATAATTATGCAAATGATGGTTATTTAAAGGATTTTGATTTGAATGATGATTATCCTATTACAAATCCTTTATTGGTGAAGTGTAAGGACTTTGTGCGTAATATTTATAAGTATGATACGTTGCCACCAAGTAAAGAACCTAGCGAATTTAAAAAGGAAAGAAATTTGCTAATGGTAAACACCCAGCCAATTTACTTTGACAAAGATAAGTTTGAGATTAGAAATGATGCTGAAGTAGCTTTAAACAAGGTGCTTGAATTGTTAAATAAATATCCAAAATTAATTATTGAAATAGGTTCGCATACAGACTCCAGAGCCAGTGATGCATATAATTTAGAATTGTCTGATAACAGAGCGAAAGCATCCATAGCTTGGTTTGTTAATAAAGGTATTGACCCTTCAAGAGTATTTGGAAAAGGTTATGGCGAAACTCAATTGGTAAATAAATGTTCAAATGGTGTAGAATGCACAGAAAATGAACATAAATTAAATAGAAGAACAGAATTTGTAATTGTAAACCCTGAAGTTTTAAAGTATTAAATCATAAAAAATGTCGCTAATTAGCGACATTTTTTATGATTTAATTTGATGTATTTTATAATTCAAAACCTAAATTAACACCTAGATTTTTGGCAATTAATTTGGTAATTCGTGTTTTTAATTGCGGAATTTTAATTTTTTCAACTACGTCGTTTCCAAAAGCAAATAGCAATAGTGCTTGTGCTTCTTTTTTAGGAATTCCACGAGATTGCATGTAAAACAAAGCGCTTTCATCTAACTGGCCAATAGTACAACCATGTGAACATTTTACGTCATCGGCAAAAATTTCCAATTGTGGTTTTGCATTGATAGTTGCACCATCATCAATTATAATATTGTTATTTTGTTGAAAAGCATTGGTTTTTTGAGCAGCCTGCTGTACAATTACCTTTCCGTTAAAAACGCCTGTAGATTTTTCAGCATAAATTCCTTTATACAATTCGTGGCTTTCACAATTAGGAAATTTATGATTTACCAAAGTATGATTGTCTACATGTTGTTTGCCATTTAAAATAGAAATACCATTTAAATTAGAAGTAATATGCTCACCTTCGTGGTAAAATTCTAAGTTATTTCTGGTAATATTTCCACCAAAAGAGTAGGTGTTAACTGAGGCAACACTTTGTTGTTTTTGCGATACAAAAGTACTGTCTATTAACGATGAGTTTTCAGTATCATTCTGAATTTTATAATAGTCTACAATGGCTCTTTTGTTTACAAATATTTCAGTTACAGCATTGGTAAGTGTGGTGTTTTTTGATAGATTTTGATGACGCTCAATAATTTGAACGTGCGAATTTTCGCCTACCACAATTAAATTTCTTGGCTGTAATAAAATTTCGTTTTCGCTTCCTGTTGAAAAATTAATAATTTGAATAGGTTTAGCAAGAACAGTGTTTTTAGGAATGTTGATAAACACACCTTCTTTTGTAAAAGCGGTATTTAACTCAGATAAACTGTTGTTGTTTTTTGCAATTGTGTTAAAATAATTGTCAACAATCATTTTATATTTTGGACGAGTTAAAGCCGAAGAAAGTACGCAAACATCACATTCATCGTGTGTTGTGCTAGATAAATGTGAGCTAAATACACCATCAACAAAAATTAAGGTATACGATTCAATCTCATTGATTAAATATTTTTCAATATTCTTAAATTCAATTGCTTCTTCGTTTGAAGGAAACAAGCTAAAATCGTGTTTTAATAAAGGTCTTAAGCTAGTATATTTCCATTCTTCATCTTTTCTAGTTGGAAAACCTTCTTTTTCAAAATTTTGAATGGCATTCAATCTAATCGAATGTACATTCGAATCCATATCTAGGCCACCTTTATTTTCAAAAGCTAAAAATGAAGAAACTAATTTTTCTTTTAAATCCATTGTTTTTGAGTTTTCAGTCTCAGTTTTCAGTAGTCAGTTTTAACTGTTTACTGTAACTTTTACATTTGTAAGTTTTAAAGTCGATAAGTTGCAAGTTTTAATGTCAAAAATCATTGAGACTTTAGACTTTTAGCTTTACAACTATAGACTAAATTTATTTTAACCAGTCGTAACCTTTTGCTTCTAATTCCAAAGCCAATTCTTTTCCGCCAGATTTTACAATTTTACCGTTGTATAAAACGTGTACAAAATCTGGAACAATATAATCTAACAAACGTTGGTAGTGTGTAATTACAATTACAGCATTGTCTTTACTTTTTAATTTGTTAACACCGTTTGCAACTACTTTTAAAGCGTCAATATCTAATCCAGAATCGGTTTCATCTAAAATTGCCAATTTAGGTTCTAACATTGCCATTTGAAAAATCTCGTTACGTTTTTTTTCACCACCCGAAAAACCTTCGTTTAATGAACGAGATAAAAACTTGCGGTCAATTTCTAGTAAATCGGCTTTTTCACGAATTAACTTCAACATATCTTTTGCTGGTAATTCTTCTAAACCTTTTGCTTTACGAGATTCGTTAATAGCAGTTTTAATAAAGTTAGTAACGGTAACACCTGGAATTTCAACAGGATATTGAAAAGATAAAAACACACCTTTATGCGCTCTTTCTTCAGGTGCCAAATCTTCTAGATCTTCACCATTTAAAATTATGGAGCCTGCTGTAACTTCATAATCTTCTTTTCCAGCAATTACAGCCGATAAGGTACTTTTTCCAGAACCATTAGGACCCATTATTGCGTGAACTTCACCTGCTTTTATTTCGAGATTAATACCTTTTAAAATCTCTTTATTGTTAATACTTGCGTGTAAATTTTTTACTTCTAACATTTTTTATAATTTGAATGTTTTAAGTTTTAAAGCTATTATAATAACCACAAAAACTTTAAACTCTATGAACTTTTAACTTTCAACTTTTTTACTATCCTACCGATCCCTCTAAACTTATTTCTAATAATTTTTGTGCTTCAACGGCAAATTCCATTGGTAATTTATTCAATACCTCTTTGCTAAATCCGTTTACAATTAATGCAATGGCTTTTTCGGTATTTATACCTCGCTGGTTACAGTAAAACAACTGATCTTCTCCAATTTTACTTGTTGTTGCTTCGTGTTCTACTTGGGCACTTTTATTTTTTACTTCAATGTAAGGAAACGTATGAGCTCCACATAAATCGCCCATTAAAAGCGAATCACATTGTGAGAAATTTCGTGCATTTTTTGCTCTTGTTCCAATTTGAACTAAACCTCTATAAGAGTTTTGTGAGTGTCCTGCTGAAATTCCTTTTGAAATAATGGTACTCTTGGTGTTTTTACCCAAATGAATCATTTTGGTACCTGTATCTGCTTGTTGAAAATTGTTGGTAACGGCAATAGAGTAAAATTCACCTACAGAGTTATCACCTTTTAAAATACAACTTGGATATTTCCAAGTTACAGCACTACCTGTTTCAACCTGAGTCCAAGAAATTTTTGCATTTTTTTCGCACAAACCACGTTTGGTTACAAAATTGTAAACACCACCTTTTCCTTCTTTGTCACCAGGAAACCAGTTTTGTACAGTTGAGTATTTTATTTCGGCATCATCTAGTGCAATTAATTCAACAACTGCGGCGTGTAATTGATTTTCGTCACGGGCAGGAGCCGTACAACCTTCTAGGTAACTTACAAAACTACCTTCGTCTGCAATTACCAAAGTACGTTCAAACTGACCTGTTCCGCCTTCATTTATTCTAAAATAAGTTGATAATTCCATTGGGCAAGTAACGCCTTTTGGAATATAACAAAATGAACCATCAGAAAATACAGCCGAATTTAAAGCTGCGTAAAAATTATCGGTAGTAGGAACAACAGTACCTAAATATTTTTTAACCAACTCTGGATGTTCTTGAATTGCTTCAGAAATTGGCATAAAAATAATACCTTTTTCATTCAAGGTTTTTTTGAAGGTAGTTGCAACTGAAACAGAGTCTATAACAATATCTACAGCTACATTTGACAAACGTTTTTGCTCATCAATAGAAATACCTAATTTTGCAAAAGTTTTTAACAATTCAGGATCAACTTGGTCTAAGCTATCCAATTGTTTTTTTTGAACAGGAGCAGAATAGTAGCTAATATCTTGAAATTTTGGTTTTTCGTAACGTACGTTTGCCCATTCAGGCTCTTTCATTTCTTTCCAAACTTTAAAAGCTTCCAAACGCCATAAAGTCATCCATTCAGGTTCGTTTTTCTTTTTAGAAATTGCGATTACAACTTCTTCATTCAAACCTACAGGAAACTTGTCAGCCTCAATATCTGTATAAAAACCGTATTCGTATTCTTTGGTTTCAAGTTCTTTTTTTAAATCGTCTTCTGTAAACTTGTTCATAAGTTTTAATGTTGAAATTTCAAAGTTGTAAATTTATAAAGTTGTTTTTAAAATCTATTAAAAACAGCCTACTAACTTTAAAAATTCATTTATTTTAAATGATATATTTTTAAATTCTTTGTTTGAAAGCTAATTTAAGTAAAAACTAAAAAATAATTGATACCTATATTAACCAACTTATGTGTTACTATAGCGAAAAACTTTCTCCGCAACCACAAGTACGTGCAGCATTAGGATTGTTAAAAACAAATCCTGTACCGTTTAAACCACCCGAATATTCTAAAGTGGTACCAACTAGGTATAAAAAACTTTTTTTGTCGACAATAATTTTTATGCCATTGTCTTCAAAAACTTTATCACCATCTTGGTTTTCTTTGTCAAATTTTAAATCATAAGAAAGTCCTGAGCATCCACCGCTTTTAACCCCAACTCTTACAAAGTCATTTGTAGGATCAAAACCGTCATCTTGCATCAATTCAACTACTTTCTTTTTTGCGATGTCTGAAACTTTTATCATATTGCTTAAATAGATTAATTCTAAATAACAGCAAATATAAGCACAAAAAACGATTTATTGTATTTTTGATATGAATAATATCGATACTACTATAGTTGTTCTTTATAAACATTTATCTTTGCCAAATGATAGAAAACAAAAACCAATCTCGTACAAGTTTATCTGAATTAGGTGAATTCGGATTGATCAATCACTTAACACAAAATTTTAAAATTCAGCATAAAACCACTATCAAAGGTGTTGGCGACGATGCTGCTGTTTTAGAAATTAAGAACAAACAATTGTTGGTAACTACCGATTTGTTGGTTGAAGGCGTGCATTTTGATTTAAGCTATATGCCCTTAAAACACTTAGGTTACAAGGCTGTAATGGTAAATTTGTCTGACATTTATGCTATGAATGGAATAGCTTCTCAAATTACCGTTTCTATTGCCGTTTCTAACCGTTTTACTTTGGAAGCTATTGAGGAATTGTATGAAGGAATTCATTTGGCTTGCAATGCGTATAATGTTGATTTGGTTGGTGGAGATACAACTTCTTCAACAACAGGTTTGCTAATTAGTATAACTGCTATTGGCGAAGCAAAAAAAGAAGATATTGTTTATAGAAATACCGCAAAACCGAACGATTTATTGGTTGTTACAGGTGATTTAGGTGCAGCTTATTTAGGTTTGCAAGTGCTTGAGCGTGAAAAACGTGTTTTTGAAGTAAATCCAAATTCGCAACCCGATTTAACCGATTATTCTTATTTGGTAGAACGACAATTAAAACCTGAAGCTAGAAAAGATATTGTAAAAATATTGAAAGATTTAGACGTAAAACCAACGGCTATGATTGATATATCAGACGGACTTTCTTCTGAAATTTTACATATTTGTACCCAGTCAAAAGTGGGTTGTAATTTATATGAAGAAAAAATTCCGTTAGATCCTCAGGTAATTTCAACTTGTGAAGAATTTGATTTAAATAGCACAACCATTGCTTTAAGTGGGGGCGAAGATTACGAATTGTTGTTTACCATTTCGCAAGAAGATTTTCCAAAAATTAAAGGCAATCCGCATTTAACTGTAATTGGTCATATTGCTGATGAAAGCGTTGGAGCCAATTTAATTACCAGAGCTGGTCAGCAAATTACTTTAACTGCCCAAGGTTGGAACGCTTTGAGAGATTAAGTAAGGTTTATTTTAAAATTAAAACATAAAAAAAGCCCTAGAATTAAAAAATTCTAGGGCTTTTTGAGTAATTAAATTTAATTGTTTTTATAAAGCTTCAACATCTTCAAAAACATATTTGTTTAAATGTTGTAATGTTGCAATTTTATCGTTGGTATTTACCAACAATGAAATATTGTTGTTGCTTCCTCCATAAGAAATCATACGAACCGAAATATCTTGCAATACTTTAAACAAGCGGTGTGTTTCGTGGTGTTTTACTACTGAATGTCCAACCAAACAAATAATACTTTGCTGATTGTCAACTTCAACCAACGAGAATTTTTCCAATTCTTCAATAATAGCAGCTAAATTTTTGTCGTTGTCAATGGTTAAAGAAACTGCAATTTCTGATGTGGTAATCATATCTATTGAAGTTTCGTATTTTTCAAAAATTTCAAAAACTTTTTTCAAAAATCCGTGAGCCAATAACATACGAGCCGATTTAATTTTAATGGCTGTAATATTGTCTTTTGCAGCAATTGCTTTAATGCCATCGCCATGAGTTTCTTGCGAAATTAAAGTACCGTAAGATTCTGGATCTTCGGTATTTTTTAATCGTACCGGAATGTTTGCTTCTTGTGCAGGCATAACAGTTTGCGGATGTAATATTTTTGCTCCAAAATAAGCCAACTCAGCTGCTTCATCAAATGATAAATTAGAAATTGCGTGTGTGTTTTTTACAAAACGAGGGTCGTTGTTGTGCATTCCATCAATATCTGTCCAAATTTGAACTTCATCGGCTTCAATTACACCACCAATAATTGTAGCTGTATAATCACTACCGCCACGTTGTAAATTGGCAACATTTCCATAAGCATCTAGGCAAATAAATCCTTGTGTAATATAAATATCTGCTGGTAATGCTTCGTCAATAATTCTTTGTAAATTTTGTTTGATATAAAAAACATCAGGATCATTTGTTTTGTCTATTCTCATAAATTCTAAAGCAGGCAATAAACGTGCATTTACACCTTCCTGATTTAAAAATTTAGTGAACATATATGTAGACATTAACTCACCTTGCGATACAATTTTATTGTATAAAAGTTCAGTATGTTTTTCTGAAGTTAAAGATGTTAAGTACTCAAAAATAGCATCAATATAATTACCAACTTCTTGTTTTAATTGCGAATTTTCAAACAATTCATCAATTACAACTATATATTTTTGACTTAAAACTTCGATGCAATTTAAGGCAGCATCTATATCTTTTGCTTTTATATAATCAGAAATTTCAACCAAAGCGTTTGTAGTACCTGACATTGCAGACAATACAACTATTTTTTTATCACCATCGGTAATGATTTCTTTTACACTTTTTATATTTTTTATTGAACCTACAGAGGTACCTCCAAATTTTAAAACTTTCATCTATTTGAATTTTAGAACTGCAAATTTAATTTTTTTTTCAATCAATTGTGATTATTTCAAAAACTTGCACTAATTTTGCACAAAATGTTAACTATTTAACAAATGAAAACAATCGCAACTTGTGTTGAAGAAATTTTAGTTTCACAACCATTTTTAGAAGATGCTTTAACGCGTAATATTCTAAATTACAGTGCTTTGTCTGAAGAGTTGATGGAGCCTATTTCAAAAATGCTGCGCAAACATGTAAAAGCAGGTGCAATTATGATGGCATTGCGACGCTACAGTCCGCCTAAAGAAATGGCTAACAAAGTTAGGTTAGAGAATGTTCTAAAAAACTTGGGAGACATTACGGTGCGTTCAGATTTATCGGATTATACCTTTAAAAATTCTCCAAGTTTAATTCAGTCTCATTTAAAAACATTGGATATAATTAAAAGTGATCCTCATATTTTTTACACTTTTACAAGAGGTGTTCACGAAAGTAATGTGTTGATTACAACTGCTTTAAAAGAAAAAATTGAAACGTTTTATAAAAAAGAAGATTGTACATCGGTACAAGATAATTTGTCGGCAATAACTATTGGCTTGCCAAAAGACAATACCAAAATAGCAGGTTTGTATTACCAGTTTTTTAAACGTTTAGCATGGGAAGGAATTTCGTTATACGAAGTTGTTTCAACCACCAACGAATTTACAATTTTAGTTGAAGACGATGTAGTAGATAAGGCATTTTCGGCAATCAAAGGTTTAAAAAACTAATGCACATTTTATATAAAAATACCAGGGTTTCTTTTACTTCTATAGGTTCTGGACCAGCTGTAGTTTTGTTACATGGTTTTTTAGAAAATAGTTCAATGTGGAATCAAATTTCTGAACAGATTTCTAAAAAGAACCGTGTTGTTTGCATTGATTTATTGGGACATGGAGCCACAGAAAATTGTGGATATATTCATACTATGGAAGATCAGGCTGAAATGGTAAAAGCTGTTTTAGATCATCTTCGCCTTAGAAAATACATACTTATTGGGCATAGTATGGGTGGTTATATAGCATTGGCTTTTGCAAAGCTATATCCAAATAATGTAAAGGGTTTGTGTTTGATGAATTCTACTGCTTTACCCGATTCAGAAGAGAAAAAAACAAACAGGGATAGAGGTATTGTTGCTGTAAAACAAAACCATAAAACATTTGTTAGAATTGCAATTCCTATGCTTTTTTCTGAAAAAAATCGTACTGTTTTTACTTCAGAAATAGCTGAAATTACCAACGAAGCTTTAAAAACTTCACCACAAGGTATTATTGCAGCTTTAGAAGGTATGAAAATTAGACAAGATCACACTGCTATTTTAAACAACGATTTATTTCCTGTTCTATTGGTAATTGGTAAGCAAGATCCAGCATTAGAATATGCAACATTAATAGGTCAAGCTAAAAATACCAAAGTAAAAGTGGTTGAATTTCCTGATGGTCATATGAGCCATATTGAAAATAAAAATGAACTTATTGAAGCACTTTTAAAATTTGCTAAACAATGTGTTTAAAAAATAAACGCACCCTTTTTTTAAAATTTTTACTTTTAATTACACTGATGGTTTCTTGTAAAAAGGAACAGTATCAATTAAAAGAGGGCGATATTCTTTTTCAAGATTTAGATAAAGATAGCATTGACAATGCGATTGAAAAAGTGACCAAAACATATTTAAAATACAATTTTACGCATGTAGGAATTGTTGTAAAGCAACAGCAGGAATTGGTTGTTTTAGAAGCTATTTCAACAGGAGTACAAGAAACTTCTATTGCTACTTTTTTAAATAGAAATTTAAAAAATGGAAAACCAAAAGTAATTGTTGGAAAGTTAAATGCGAAGTTTTTACCATACTTAAATGAAGCTATAAAGCATGGTAAAACACTTATAGGAAATGCTTATGACAATGTTTATATAATTGGAGACAACTCCTATTATTG
Source organism: Lutibacter sp. HS1-25 (assembly GCF_004121075.1). Lineage (GTDB taxonomy): Bacteria > Bacteroidota > Bacteroidia > Flavobacteriales > Flavobacteriaceae > Lutibacter. The sequence continues at coordinate 33,949 of NZ_RHLN01000009.1, read as the reverse complement.
TTCAGAACTATTGTATGAAATGTTTTATAAGGCAAATCCTAATTTAATGCCTTTTAAGTTAAATCCTATGACTTTTAAAGATGCTGATACCAACGAAACGCTTCCGTTTTGGAAAAATTATTATGCACAATTAAATACTAAAATACCTGAAGGAGAGCTTGGTTTAAATCCAAACGGTATGGCTGTTTCACCTAACATTACACTTGTTTATGATTATTATGCTGAAAAAAATTTGAACTAGTATTTCTGCTTAATACACAAAATTAATGGCATATTTTTTGTTATATTTAGTACACTAAATATAAAATTATGAAGAGATTATTTTTTTTAATTACACTGGTTATTTTTGTTGTAAATCCTGTTATTTCTCAAACTAAAGAAGAAAAAAAAGCGGAGGCTGAAAAAAGATATGAAGCCATGAAAGTTTTAATAAACACAGGTGCTTTTGAGTTTGTTGGCGAATGGGCTACTAGCCAACGAGGAATGCGAATCAATTTAATTTCCAATCCAACATTTATAAAAATGGACGCTAAAAATACAGATGGTTATTTGCCTTTTTTTGGTACTGCACAGGTTGCAGGATACGGGCAAGGTGGAGCAATTGAATTTAATGGCGAAGTTCAAGATTATAGTTTGGTTTTTAACGACAAAAAGCAGAGAGCTATTATTAAATTTGATATAAAAGGAAAAACGAACGAAAATTTTGACGTTTTAATAACTGTTTACGAGAATTTAAATGCTTCTGTATCTGTAAGTGGAAATTATAGAAGTATGATGAGTTACACAGGTATAATAAAGGCTTTAGAGAAAAAAGAGGAAGAAAATAAACAATAATATTTGATTTTTAAAGACCAACAAAAAAGGGTAATTTATATATATTACCCTTTTTTGTTTTTAAAATATTTAAGATTTAGCTATTCATCAATGTTTCAATTTCATCAATTTCAATAGGAATATCTCTCATTAAATTAAATGGAGCTCCAGATTGGTTTACAACAACATCATCTTCAATTCTAATCCCCATTTTTTCTTCAGGAATATAAATACCAGGTTCAACCGTAAATACCATTCCTGCTTTCATAGGTGTTTTTAAAGCGCCATAATCGTGCGTGTCTAAGCCCATATGATGTGAAGTTCCGTGCATAAAATATTTTTTATAAGCAGGCCAGTTTGGGTCTTCATTTTGCACATCGGCTTTGTCAATTAAGCCCAAACCTAACAATTCAGAACTCATTATTTTACCAACTTCTTTTTGATATTCAGCCCAAAGTATGCCTGGAGCCAACATTTTTGTAGCTTCATTTTTTACTCTTAATACAGCACTGTAAACTGCTTTCTGACGGTCATTAAATCGTCCGTTTACCGGTATAGTACGCGTCATATCACTTGAGTAGTTTGCGTATTCGGCACCAACATCAAGCAACAACATATCACCATCTTTACATTCTTTATTATTTTCAATATAATGCAACACACAAGCGCTATAACCAGAAGCAATAATAGGTGTATAAGCAAAACCTTTTGAACGATTTCTTAAAAATTCGTGCATAAATTCAGCTTCAATTTCATATTCCATAACACCAGGTTTTACAAAAGGTAAAATTCTGCGGAAACCTTTGTTGGTAATGTTGCAGCCTGTTTGAATAAGTTCAATTTCTTCCGATTCTTTTACACCGCGAAGTTGTTGTAAAATTTGATTGCTTTTTTCCCATTTATGCGCAGGAAAATCGGCTTTACATTGTTTTATAAAACGGTCTTCTCGTGTTTCAATTTCAACCGATTGGCGGTAATGTTCGTTGGTGTTAAAGTAAATAGTTTCAGCTTCAGTCATTAAATCGTAAAAAACTTTTTTAAATTCTGAAAGCCAATAAATGGTTTTAATACCCGAAACTTCTGTAGCTTCTTTTTTTGAATATTTTGCACCGTACCAAATTTCAATATGTTTGTTGGTTTCGGTTAAAAATAAAACTTCACGATGATTTGGATCAATAGCATCAGGAAAAAGTACCAATATACTTTCTTCTTGATCTGCTCCAGACAAATAAAATAAATCACGGTTTTGTTCAAAAGGCAATGTGCTATCTGCACCTGTGGTAAATACGTCGTTCGAATTAAAAACTGCCAATGATTTTGGTTTCATTTGAGCCATAAATTTAGCCCTGTTTTTAATAAAAAGTTTATTATTAATAGGATGATATTTCATAATGAAAAGGTTTTATGGTATAAAATTATGAAGAAAAAAAGGCTTACAATAAACAGATTATTAGCAATGTATTTCCTTCAGAAGATTTTATTGTTTTATTTAGTAACAAAGTTATAAATTTGTTACAAACCAACCCTTTTTAATCTAATATTATTTATGCAAAAATTAATAGTATCTCTGCTTCTAATTGTATTTTCAACCCTTATTTATGCGCAACACAAACCAGCTTATTTATTGGTAAATGCTAAAGGGAAAAAGGTTTCATATAAAAAAATGATTCAAAAAATGGAGCAATCAGATGTGGTTTTGTTTGGCGAATATCACAACAATCCTATTGTGCATTGGCTGCAATTAGAAGCTACAATAGATTTAAATAAAAAGCGTGATTTGGTGTTGGGTGCCGAAATGTTTGAAGCTGATAATCAAACACAATTAAATAAATATTTAAGCGGCGAAATTAATGAAGTAGCCTTGGATACATTGGCTCGTTTATGGGGAAATTACAAAACAGATTACAAACCTTTGGTAGATTTTGCTAAAGAAAATAAGCTAAAATTTGTGGCAACCAATGTGCCTAGAACTTATGCAAGTTTGGTTTATAGAGGTGGTTTTGAAGTTTTGGACTCACTTTCTGTTGAAGAAAAAAAATGGATGGCGCCTTTGCCTGTAAAATATGATGCAAACTTACCGGGTTATGTAAAAATGAAAGAAATGATGGGTGGTCATGGTGGCGATAATTTACCAAAAGCTCAAGCCATAAAAGATGCTACAATGGCTTATTTTATTTTAAAAAACAGGAGTGGAGGTCAGTTGCTTGTACATTACAATGGCTCGTATCATTCCGATAATTTTGAAGGCATTTACTGGTATTTAAAGCAGGGAAATCCGAATTTAAAAATCACCACAGTGAGTATTGTAGAACAAGATGAAATCAAAAAAATTAGCAAAGACAACCTATCTTTGGCAGATTTTATTATTGTGGTTCCAACTAAAATGACAAAGACGTATTAATATCAATTAAAAGAAAGCTTATTGATGATTGCTAGTCTCTTCGAGTTGTTTTGCGGAGGAGAACTAAAATTTGAAAGAAATAATAGTATGCAAAACAGTATCGAGAAGTTTTTCAAAGGTTACGATACTGTTTTGTAACTTAATCAATCTAAAATCTCAAAACAATCCTGGTCATTTAAAAAATTAAGTCGGGTTCTAATTTTATTAAGATGCTCTTTTTGCAATGTAATAATTTCAATAAATTCTTTGTCAGACGGAATGTTTGTTAACTTTTTACCCAAACAATCGTAGGCTTCAGAATGACCGTTATACTCGTAATTACTGGCATCTAAACCAACCCTGTTTACGCCAATTGTATAGCAAAGGTTTTCTACAGAACGGGCTTTTAGCAAAATATCCCAAGCAGCAATTCGTGGTTTTGGCCAGTTGGCAACATACAATAAAACATCGTAATTTTCTTTGTTTCTAGACCAAACCGGAAAGCGTAAATCGTAACAAACTAGCGGACAAATTTTCCACCCTTTGTAGTCAACTATCAACTTTTTAGAACCTGCAGCATATACTTTTTCTTCGCCTGCTAAAGTAAATAAATGGCGTTTGTTATAATACTCAATTTTACCATTTGGATGTGCAAAAATAAGTCTGTTGTAATAGTTGTTTTCTTCGGAAATAATTACACTTCCACAAATAGCTGCATTTTTTTTTGAAGCCAGATTTTTCATCCATGCAACAGTTTTTCCTTGCATAGTTTCTGAAATTCCTTCAGGATGCATACTAAAACCTGTGGTAAACATTTCGGGTAAAACAAATACATCAACCTGTTCTTGAATATTATTTATTTTTTCTGAATATCGACTGCGGTTTTCGGCTGCGTTTTGCCAAACAATATCGGTTTGAATCAACGCTATTTTTAAATCTTGCATAGTATTTCTGCGGCTTTTTTTAATGTTTCATCGGTTTTAGCAAAACAAAAACGCAACACTTTGGTGTCTAAATTGTGTTGGTTAAAAACCGATATAGGAATTGATGCTATTTTGTGTTCTTTGGTCAATCTTTTTGCAAAATCAAAATCACCTTCAGAAGTCATTTTTTTGAAATTTAACAACTGAAAATAAGTACCTTTTGAAGGGGTAAATTCAAATTTTGAATCTTTGATCAACGACAAAAATAAATCTCTTTTTTGCTGATAAAAATTCCCCAATTCTAAATAATTATTTGGTGTTTTTAAATAGGCTGCCAAGGCAACTTGTGTTGGATGATTTACACTAAACACATTAAATTGGTGGACTTTTCTAAACTCCTCCATCAATGCTGAAGGCGCCAAACAATAACCAACTTTCCAACCTGTATTGTGAAATGTTTTTCCGAAGGAAGCAATAATAAAACTACGTTCTGCTAATTCAGGAAACAAACAAGCAGATTGGTGTTGTGCTTCATCAAAAATAATATGTTCATACACCTCATCGCTTAACAACACAATATTTGTATCTTTTAAAATAGCTGCTAACTGTTGCATATCATTTTTAGACAGAATCTGCCCAGAAGGATTGTGAGGTGTGTTTATAATCACCATTTTTGTTTTTGAAGTGATTAGCTTTTTAACTTCATTCCAATCTATTTCAAAAGTTTCAGGATCTATTTGATACGGAATTACTTTTCCACCAAAAACTTCAATGCTTGGTTCGTAACTATCGTACGCAGGTTTAAAAATAATCACTTCATCAGCTGGTTTTATACAAGTTGCAATGGCTGTAAAAATAGCTTGTGTTGCGCCTGCCGTAATGGTAATTTCAGTTTCTGGATGGTAAGAAACTCCATATAAAGATGCCACTTTTTTCGAAATTTCAGTACGCAAATCCAAAATACCTGGCATTGGCGCATATTGATTTTTTCCATTCAACATTGCCTTATTCACCAACTCAATTAATGTTGTATCGCTCTTAAAATCTGGAAAACCTTGTGATAAATTCAAAGCATTGTGCTCAGCTGCCAACGCGCTCATCACCGAAAATATGGATGTTGGTACATTTGGTAGTTTTGATTGAAAATGAGAATTATATGTTGGCATTAAATTTCTGAATTAGATTTTAAATTTACGAATTCTTCTTTTTAAAAAACAAAAATAACAAACCCCATTTCATAAAATGATTTCTTTCATTTTTAAATTAAAAAAAATAATTAACACACATTATAGGTTTATTTTATTTTTAATCATATACATTTGTAGCATAACTTTAGGAGTAACTAGCAATAGTTTGAGAAATATCCTTTGAACCTGATTTGGCTGATACCAACGTAGGAAAAAGAAAAAGCATTATCTGCACAATTATATTTCACTGCACTTTTTTAGTTTACAAAATTTTAATTAACACCCAACTAGTTTAGCTGGTTAGGCTCAAAATTATTTTTATGATTACAATTAAAGTAAACAATAAAGAACATCAATTTTTAGCATCCATTTCGCTTCAAGAAATTTTGGAACAACTTCAAATTTCTACAAATGGCATTGCTGTAGCCGTAAATCAAAACATTATTACAAAATCCGATTGGTTAACAACTACGTTAAACCAAAACGATGCTGTTTTAATAATTAAAGCTACACAAGGCGGTTAACAAACAAAAACTGAAATATTAACTCATATTTAGATCAATAATTCTAAAAAATTAAGCAGATTATGAAAAAAACAGACACCGCACCAAAACAAGGTGAAATTACAAGAAATCCATTTCCAAACTCCAAAAAAATATACGTTTCCGGAAAAATTCATCCACAATTAAAGGTGGCAATGCGCGAAATTTCATTAAGTGATACCGTAGACTCGCTTAACGGAACGCGCACCAAAAATGAACCTGTAACTGTTTATGATACTTCGGGACCTTACACCGATCCAAACAAAAATATAGACATTCACCAAGGAATAGAACGCATTAAAGAATCTTGGGTTTTAGACCGTGGCGATGTTGAACAATTGGATGCATTTTCTTCAGAATACAGCAACCAACGCTTAAACGATAAAAGCCTAGATCATTTACGATTTTCGTTGTTAAAAAAGCCAATGCGTGCAAAAAAAGGGAAAAATGTTTCGCAAATGTATTATGCAAAACAGGGTATTATTACGCCTGAAATGGAATATGTTGCCATTCGTGAAAATCAGCGAATAGATGAAATCACCCGTTTAGCTACCCAACATCCCGGACAAAATTTTGGAGCTAGTGTTCCAGCAAAAATTACACCCGAATTTGTACGCGATGAAATTGCCCGTGGTCGTGCTGTATTGCCTTCAAACATCAACCATCCAGAAAGTGAACCAATGATTATTGGTCGTAATTTCTTGGTAAAAATAAATGCCAATATTGGTAATTCTGCTACCACCTCAACCATTGAAGAAGAAGTAGAAAAAGCTGTTTGGGCTTGCCGTTGGGGCGCTGATAATATTATGGATTTATCTACTGGAGAAAATATTCACGAAACCAGAGAGTGGATTGTTCGTAATTCGCCTGTTCCTGTAGGTACAGTGCCAATTTATCAGGCTTTAGAAAAGGTAAACGGAAAAGCCGAAGATTTAACTTGGGAAATTTTTAGGGATACGTTAATTGAACAGGCCGAACAAGGTGTAGATTATTTTACCATTCACGCAGGTGTACGTTTACGCTACATTCCTATGACTGCAAAACGTATTACTGGTATTGTTTCGCGTGGTGGTTCTATTATGGCAAAATGGTGTTTGGCGCACCATACCGAGAGTTTTATTTACACGCATTTTGAAGAAATTTGTGAAATTATGAAAGCCTATGATGTGGCGTTTTCACTTGGAGACGGATTGCGTCCGGGTTCTATTGCCGATGCCAACGACGAAGCTCAATTTGCAGAGTTAGAAACCTTGGGTGAGCTTACAAAAGTTGCTTGGAAACACAATGTGCAAACCTTTATTGAAGGTCCTGGTCACGTGCCAATGCACATGATTAAAGCAAATATGGACAAGCAATTGGAAGTTTGTGACGAAGCGCCTTTTTATACCTTAGGCCCTTTAACTACAGACATTGCACCGGGTTACGATCACATTACTTCGGGTATTGGAGCGGCTATGATTGGTTGGTTTGGTTGCGCTATGTTGTGCTACGTAACCCCAAAAGAGCACTTGGGCTTGCCTAATAAAAACGATGTTCGCACGGGTGTTGTCACTTACAAATTGGCGGCGCATGCGGCCGATTTGGCAAAAGGACATCCTGGTGCGCAGCATAGAGATGATGCGTTGAGTAAGGCGCGTTTCGAATTCCGTTGGGAAGATCAGTTTAATTTAGGCTTGGATCCTGAATTGGCAAAAGAGTACCACGATGAAACTTTGCCTGCCGAAGGTGCTAAAATTGCTCATTTTTGTTCTATGTGTGGCCCAAAATTTTGCTCTATGAAAATCTCTCAGGAGGTGCGTGATTTTGCCGCGGTGAACGAAGTAAAAGGCGATGAAGTTTTTGCCAAAGGAATGGAAGAAAAATCAAAAGAGTTTAAAGAAAAAGGATCTGAAGTGTATTTGTAAAATAATTTGGAAGTTCCTACGCCTTTAAAAAAAAGGCGTAGGCGGGCTTTCCGTTATATCTTTTGCTGGTTCTCGATACAAATTTATGCCGTTGCACTGCATAAATTCACTCGAACCAACAGCAAAAGGATGCCACTGCAATCCCTAACTCAAAAAAGGTTTCCAATAAAGTTTTATTAACAATAGTACGTAAAACGTCACTTCGAGTGATTTTTGAAGAATGAAAAAATAGTATCGAGAAGTCTTAAAACCCAACTTAAAATGATTGTACTTATAGCTCCTGAACAAGATATTCCGAATGAAATTGAACTATTGCATCAACTATTTGAAGCTGGTTTACAGTATTATCATTTTAGAAAACCGTTTAAAAACTATCAGGAACATGTTGCGTATTTAAACCAAATTGATACAAAATATCACAACCGTATTGTAGTGCATTATTTTCACGAATTGATCAATGAATTTAATTTAAAAGGCATTCATTTTCAGGAACAAAAAAGATGCGATGTTTTAGAAAACGGCAAAGGTTATTTTAACAATTTAAATATGGCTGGAAAAACAATGAGCAGTTCTTTTCATGAATTTCAAGAACTAGAAAATTGCGACATCGAATTCGATTATTATTTATTAAGTCCGGTGTTTTCTTCAATTTCAAAGCAAGGTTATGCAGGGCGCGGTTTTGATGTTACCAACAGTTCAAAAAAAATTATTGGAATGGGTGGCATCAACATTTCAACCATAAAAGATACATTAAAATTAGGGTTTAAAGGCATTGGAGTTTTGGGTGGTGTTTGGAATAGTGAAAATTGTTTAGAGCGTTTTTTAGAAATTCATCAACAATATACTTCATCAATAAATGAAAAATAAAACACACATAGTAAGCATTGCCGGATTTGATCCTTCAAGCGGCGCAGGAATTACTTCAGACATCAAAACTTTTGAAGCACACGGCTTGTACGGTTTGTCTGTTTGTACCGCCGTAACAGTTCAAAATGACATTTCATTTAAAAATTGTGTTTGGATAGATGAAGCTATTATTATACATCAAATTGAAACCTTATTTGAGCGCTTTCCTATTGCTGTAGTAAAAATTGGCATCATTCAATCTTGGGAAACGTTGTTGGTGGTAGTTGACAAATTATTGGCGTTAAATCCAAACATCAAAATTATAGTAGATCCTATTTTAAAAGCCAGTGCAGGATTCGATTTTCATACGGCTTCAAACTTAAAAATACTGGAAAACGTATTGGAAAAATGTTATTTCATCACCCCAAATTACAATGAAATACAAGGCTTGTTTCCAACTAAAAATATGGAAGAAACCATTGAATTTATTTCAGAAAAAACAAATATTTATTTAAAAGGCGGACATAGAAACGATACCAAAGGATTGGATGAAATTTACCATAGCGGTATTGTTCAAATCAATCTTCAACCTGGCGTTGAATCGGTATTTGAAAAGCACGGAAGCGGTTGTGTTTTAGCTGCGGCGTTAGCTTCAAACTTGGCAAAAGATATTGCTTTAGAAGATGCTTGTAGAAACGCAAAAAGGTACACCGAACAATTTTTAAATTCAACAGATTCCTTACTGGGAATTCATAATTACACAACAAATGATTGGTAAATTACAGTATATATCGCAAGGTGCAACACCAAATGAGCATTTAGAAAATATTCAAAAAGCATGTGCATCTGGCGTAGAATGGGTGCAACTTCGCTTAAAATATTTAGATGATGAAACGCTGTTAAAAACGGCCCAACAAGCCCGAGAAATAACAGCGCATTTTCAAACACGTTTAATTATAAACGATCATTACAAAATAGCAAAAAAAGTAAAAGCCGACGGTGTTCATTTAGGAAAAACGGATAGCTGCCCATTAGAAGTCCGTGCCTATTTAGGAAAATTATACACCATTGGCGGAACCGCAAACACCTTACAAGATTGCAAACTTTTAGTCGATAAAAAAGTGGATTATATAGGTTTAGGTCCTTTTAGATTTACAGAAACCAAAAAGAATTTAAGTCCGGTATTAGGTGTATTGGGCTATCAATTAATTATAGAAGAATTAAAATCTGAAATTCCAGTTATTGCCATTGGAGGTATAAAGCTAAACGACATTCCAGAAATTATGGATACAGGTGTTTATGGTGTTGCAATGTCTAAAGAAATTACACAAAATTTTAATACAGTACACACCATTAGAAAAGCATTAGGCAGCCTAGACCAAGAACAAGTTTATAAATTAAATAAAGAGTAGTTACAAAACAAGATTATGAACGATATTTTAAAAATTGCAGATAAAGAGTTTCACTCAAGATTGTTTACAGGAACAGGAAAGTTTAGCTCTTCAACAGTAATGAAAGAAGCTTTATTGGCTTCAGAAAGTGAACTGATTACAGTTGCTTTAAAACGTGTAGATGTAAAAGATGAAAACGATGATATTTTAGTACATTTAAATCATCCCCGAATAAATTTATTACCAAACACATCAGGCGTAAGAAATTATAAAGAAGCCATTTTTGCAGCACAATTATCTAGAGAAGCATTAGAAACCAATTGGATTAAATTAGAAATTCATCCAGATCCAAAATACTTATTACCCGATCCTATAGAAACGTTAAAAGCTGCTGAAGCGTTGGTTAAATTAGGTTTTGTTGTAATGCCTTACATTCATGCAGATCCGGTTTTATGCAAACGTTTAGAAGAAGTTGGAGCACAATGTGTAATGCCTTTAGGTGCGCCAATAGGCAGCAATAAAGGATTAAAAACGCAAGAATTTTTAGAAATTATAATAGATCAAAGTACGGTTCCTGTTATTGTTGATGCTGGTATTGGCGCTCCATCGCACGCAGCTTACGCAATGGAATTGGGTGCTGATGCAGTTTTGGTAAATACTGCTATTGCTGTTTCAAAAAATCCAATTGAAATGGCAAAAGCGTTTAAATTAGCTGTTGAAGCAGGTAGAATGGCATACAATGCAAAATTAGCGCCCGTAAAACACCACGCTGAAGCAAGTAGTCCGCTAACTAGTTTTTTAAACGCATAATATGGCAAGTTTTAAAGACACATTTGATGCTTATAATTGGGAGCAAACGCTAAAAAGTATTTTTGAAAAAACCGAAAGTGATGTTTTAAGGGCATTGGGAAATTCAAAACGCGATTTAGAAGATTTTAAAGCGTTGATTTCTCCTGCTGCAAAACCTTATTTAGAACAAATGGCTCAATTAAGTAGTGTGCTCACCAAAAAACGTTTTGGTAACACCATACAAATGTATGCGCCATTGTATTTAAGTAACGAATGCAACAATATTTGTACCTATTGCGGATTTAGTGCTTCCAATAAAATACCAAGAAGAACACTTACAAATGAGGAGATTTTAAAAGAAGTTGCATTTTTAAAATCGAAGGGATACGATCATATTTTATTGGTTACTGGTGAAGCTAACAAAACTGTTGGTGTGGATTATATTGAAAACGCCATTCAACTTATTCGATCTCAATTTGCCAATATTTCTATTGAAGTGCAACCCTTATCTGAAAATGAATATTACCGTTTAACCGAAAGTGGTTTGTATGCTGTTTTGGTGTATCAGGAAACCTATCATCAAGAAGCCTATAAAAAACACCATCCTAAAGGAAAAAAATCAAACTTTTACCATCGTTTAGAAACACCTGATCGTTTGGGAAAAGCTGGCATCCATAAAATTGGTTTGGGTGCATTGTTTGGTTTAGAAGATTGGCGCGCTGATAGTTTTTTTACAGCTTTGCATTTAAAATATTTGCAAAAAACCTACTGGAAAACTAAATATTCTATTTCTTTTCCAAGGTTACGACCACATTCAGGCGGTTTAGAACCTAAAGTTGAAATGACCGATGCTGATTTGGTACAGTTAATTTGTGCTTTCCGCTTATTAGATGAAGATGTAGAATTGTCCATTTCAACCCGAGAAAATGAGCTGTTTCGTGACAATATTGTGCGTTTTGGCATTACGTCTATGAGTGCAGAATCTAAAACAAATCCGGGAGGTTATGTTGTGGAACCACAATCTTTAGAGCAATTTGAAATTTCTGATGAACGTAGTACTGAGGAAATTACCCAAATGTTAAAGGCCAATGCAATGGAAGTTGTTTGGAAAGATTGGGAAAACAATTGGCAGTAATCACAAACAATACATTTTAATTGCAATGGCATTATCACTAGATGAAAACAAACAATATAGCCGACATCTTATTTTAGATGAAATTGGTGCAATTGGACAAGAAAAATTAAAAGCTTCAAAAGTGTTGGTTATTGGTGCTGGTGGTTTAGGCTGTCCTATTTTACAATATTTAACCGCTGCAGGTGTAGGGACAATCGGAATTATAGATAATGACACGGTAGATCAATCCAATTTGCAACGTCAGATTTTATATACACATAACGACATTGGTAAGTTTAAAGCTGAGGTTGCGGCAAATAGATTGTCTGAATTAAATCCTTTTATAAATTTCAATGTGTATGTTGAAAAATTAACCACGCAAAATGCTTTGAATTTATTTAGTTGTTATGATATTATTGTTGATGGAAGTGATAATTTTCCAACACGTTACTTGGCAAATGATGCCGCTATTTTAACAAACAAACCACTAGTTTTTGGATCTATTTTTAAGTTTGAGGGACAAGTGACTGTTTTTAATTACCAAAACGGACCAACCTACCGTTGTTTATACCCAAATCCGCCACAAGCCAATGCGGTTCCAAACTGTTCTGAAATAGGTGTTTTAGGCGTATTACCGGGTATTATTGGCACGATTCAAGCCAATGAAGTGTTGAAAATAATTTGTGAACTAGGAGATGTATTGTCTGGAAAATTATTCACATTAAATGCTTTAACAATGGAGCAATACAAGTTAAACTTCAAAAAAAACAATGCGATTAAAATTACTGGTTTAGAAAATGATTACATTTCTTTTTGTGGCATTTCAAAAAAACTTCAACAAGAAATCACATATAACGAATTACAAAATTCACTTGAAAATTACACCTTATTAGATGTTCGAAATAATTTGGAAAGAGAACATTATCATATTGGGGGGTTACATATTCCATTGCATGAATTAGACAATAGATATGTTGAAATTCCAACAGATAAATCTATTGTAGTTTATTGTAAAGCAGGTGTTAGAAGTAAAATGGCTATTGAAATTTTAGAACGTAAAAATCTAAAAGCAACCTTCATTAATCTCAAAAACGGCATCAATTCAATCTAAAAAAAATTGAATTTTAAAAGTCTATATAAAAGCAAAAAGCCTATTTCTAAAAGAAATAGGCTTTTTTATATTTAAATTATTTAAAACTAAATAATAGTAGCTTTTAAATATTCACGGTTCATACGAGCAATGTTTTCTAATGAAATTCCTTTAGGGCATTCAACTTCACAAGCTCCAGTATTGGTACAGTTACCAAAACCTTCTAAATCCATTTGAGCAACCATGTTTCTTACACGATCAGCAGCTTCAACTCTACCTTGAGGTAATAAAGCATATTGAGATACTTTTGCAGCAACAAACAACATTGCTGAAGAGTTTTTACAACTAGCAACACAAGCTCCACAACCAATACAAGCTGCAGCATCCATAGATAAATCTGCATCTATTTTAGAAATAGGTGTAGCGTTAGCATCTTGTGTATTTCCTGAAGTGTTTACAGAAATATATCCACCAGCTTGTTGAATTCTTTCAAAAGCCATACGATCTACAATTAAATCTTTAATTACAGGAAAAGCTTTTGCTCTCCAAGGTTCAATGTAAATTGTATCACCATCTTTAAAAGTACGCATATGCAACTGACATGTAGTAATACCTCTATCTGGTCCGTGTGGTTCACCATTAATATGTAATGAACACATACCGCAAATACCTTCTCTACAATCGTGATCAAATGCAATTGGCACTTCATCTTTTGCAACCAAACTTTCGTTTAACACATCCATCATTTCTAAAAATGACATATGCTCTGAAATATCAGTTACTTTATATTCGACCATTTGACCCTTATCTTGAGGTCCTTTTTGTCTCCAAATTTTTAACGTTAAATTCATAATGTCTTCTTATTTGTATGAACGAGTTTTTAATTCGATATCTTTAAATTCTAATTGCTCTTTATGTAAAATGGCTTCGCTAGGCTTACCTGTATATTCCCAAGCTGCAACATAAGCAAAGTTAACGTCATCACGTTTAGCTTCACCATCTTCAGTTACATGTTCTTCACGGAAATGACCTCCACAAGATTCTTCACGGTTTAAAGCATCTTTCGCAAATAATTCTCCTAATTCTAAGAAATCAGCTACTCTTCCTGCTTTTTCTAATTCAGGGTTTAACTCATTTAATTCTCCAGGAACTTTAACGTTTTTCCAGAAATCTTCACGAAGATCGTGAATTTCTTTAATCGCTTCAGTTAATCCTTTAGCATTACGAGCCATTCCTACTTTATCCCACATAATTTTTCCAAGTTTTTTGTGGTAATAATCTACAGAATGTGTTCCTTTATTGTTAACAAAGAATTCTAATTTAGATTGAACTTCTTTTTCAGCAGCATCAAACTCAGGAGTATCCGTTGGAATTTTTCCTGTTCTAATGTCAGCAGCCAAGTAATCGCCAATAGTATAAGGTAATACAAAATAACCATCAGCCAAACCTTGCATTAATGCAGAAGCTCCTAAACGGTTAGCCCCGTGATCAGAGAAGTTTGCTTCACCAATACAATACAATCCGTCAACTGTAGTCATTAAGTTATAATCAACCCAAACACCACCCATTGTGTAGTGTGTTGCAGGATAAATCATCATTGGTGTTTTGTATGGATTTTCATCAACAATTTTCTCATACATTTGAAATAAGTTTCCGTATTTTTCTTCAACAATAGCTTGCCCTAATTCGTATATTTTTTCAGCAGTAGGGTTTGCAATACCGTGAATTTTTGCTTGTTGAGTTCCGTAACGTTTAATGGCATCAGCAAAATCTAAATAAACAGCTTCACCAGTTGCATTTACACCATAACCAGCATCGCAACGCTCTTTTGCAGCTCTTGATGCAACATCACGAGGTACTAAGTTACCAAATGCAGGATATCTTCTTTCTAAGTAATAATCTCTATCTTCTTCAGCAATTGCAGTAGGTTTTAATTTTCCTTGTTGAATTGCTTTTGCATCTTCAATTTTTTTAGGAACCCAAATTCTACCATCATTACGTAATGATTCAGACATTAACGTTAATTTAGATTGGTATTCTCCAGAACGAGGAATACAAGTTGGGTGAATTTGTGTAAAACAAGGGTTTGCGAAGAAAGCACCTTTTTTATGAATTTTCCAAGCAGCAGTAGCGTTTGAACCCATTGCATTTGTTGAAAGGAAATATACGTTTCCGTAACCACCAGTTGCAATTACAACAGCGTGAGCAGAATGACGCTCAATTTTACCTGTAACTAAATCACGAGCAATAATACCTCTTGCTTTTCCATCAATTTTTACAACGTCTAACATTTCGTGACGATTGTACATGTCAATCTTTCCACGAGCAATTTGACGGTTCATTGCTGAATATGCTCCTAATAATAATTGTTGTCCTGTTTGTCCTTTTGCGTAAAAAGTTCTTGAAACCAATACACCACCAAAAGAACGGTTGTCTAACAATCCACCATAATCACGTGCAAAAGGAACACCTTGAGCCACACATTGGTCGATAATTGCACCAGAAACTTCAGCCAAACGGTGTACGTTTGCCTCACGTGAACGGTAATCACCACCTTTTACAGTGTCATAAAATAAGCGATAGTTTGAGTCACCATCACCCATATAATTTTTTGCTGCGTTGATACCTCCTTGTGCTGCAATTGAATGCGCTCTACGTGGAGAATCTTGGTAAGCAAATGCTTTTACGTTATATCCTAATTCAGCCAAAGTAGCAGCGGCAGAACCTCCTGCTAAACCTGTACCAACAACAATAATATCTATATTACGTTTGTTTGCAGGGTTAACTAAATCAATGTGATCTTTATATAATGTCCATTTATCTTTTATTGGACCTTCTGGTATTCTTGAATTTAAAGTCGTCATATTTCTTTAAGATTAATGGTTAAAATAATGATACAATGCAACAAAAATAAAACCAAATGGAATTAGTATTGAATACCAAGTCCCAAAGCTTTTTACACATTTTGTGTACTTGTTATTAAAACCAATTGATTGGAATGCCGATTGAAAACCGTGTGCTAAATGCAATCCTAATAAAATAAATGCAATAACATAAGCACCTACTCTTGCTGGATTTGCAAATTTGTGTTGTAGTTCTTCAAAATAACGATATCCTTCTTCGCCTGGTAACACACCGCTCATATCACCTAAGATATACTTTGTGTTAATTTCTGGAATCCAAAAATCGATAAAGTGTAAAACAATAAATGCTAAAATTACAGCACCACTAACAACCATGTTTCTTGACATCCAAGAAGCGTTTGCTGCGCCATTGTAATTAGCATACTTTACATTTCTTGCGCTTTTATTCTTTAGCTCTAAAACAAACCCCATCACAAAATGAAATACAACTCCAAAAATTAAAACAGGCTGCATTGCAAACTGAATTAAAGGATTTGTTCCCATAAAATGTGAAGCTTCATTAAAAACGTCTGCACTAAATACAGAAGTTAAATTAACTGCTAAATGAATAATTAAGAAAATGATAAGGAAAAGTGCCGATAATGCCATCGCTACTTTCCTTGCAATTGATGAAGATAAAAATCCGCTCATTTTTTAAATTTTTTTTTTAGAGGTACAAAGATAACATTTTCATCTTTTCAATTAAAGATTAAAATGTGTTAAAATATAATTTAGAATGATTATAAAATAGTGTATTTTAACTATTGAAAATAACAATATTTAATAATTTTTGTTTATAAAAATGACACCTTAATTATGAGTGCATTTTTAAATTACTGGATTGATCCACTTAAAATTGTATTTGGTTTTAGGTACCACAATACGCTCGGTAATACGTTGCATGCGTTCAGGTAGTTTCATTAAATAATCTCTGGCTTTTTCAGCTTCAGAAGTTAATCCGGAAATTTTATCTATTTCCCAAGCGCTATTTAATTTTCTAATAATATCAACATAATCAAAACCTGTATAAACGCCTGCTCGCTGTGCAACTGTTGAAAATTGATCAAAAATACTGCCTTTTGCTTCGCCCGAGTGTCTTAAATGCATTGCAGGCATAACAATTTTATGTTTCATCATATATTGGTAGGCCAACATCATTTCGCTTGGATCGTGCTGAAAAATTTGTTTGATAAACTCTGTATAAGCCAAATGATGACGCATTTCGTCTCCAGCAATTATTTTAGACATTTTTGCCAATAATTTATGTCCGTTTTTACGAGCTATTTTGGCAACATTGTTATGTGAAATGTAAGTGGCTAACTCTTGAAAACTGGTGTATACAAAGTTTTTGTAAGGATCACGAGCTGTACCAATATCAAAACCATCGGCAATTAAATGCTGTGTTGTGATTTCAACTTCGCGCATATTTACACGACCCGATAAGTAAATGTATTTGTTCAATACATCTCCGTGTCTGTTTTCTTCGCCAGTCCAGGCGCGTAGCCATTTTGCCCAACCGTTATCGGTGCCTCCATTTTGCCCACCGTGTTGCGAAACGCCATCAACGTCTAGCAACCACGATTCATAAGTTGGTAAAGCCTCTTCAGTAATTGTATCACCAACCAAAACGGTCCAAAAATCATCATCTAAATCTTTTGATAATTCTCGTATTTCTTTTATTTCTTCAATAAAAGAATCGCTTTGAGAGTTGGGTAAAAAATCGGTTGGTTGCCAGATTTTTTCTGGCGTAATTAAGAATTTTTCGACAAAAGTATCGATATTCTTCTCCAGGGTTAGCATTACCTCTAACCTGATATTGTGTGTTGACATGTGTAATTTTTTAGTAGTAGTTACTGCTAAATTACGGAATTTTTTATTGTCGCTTCAACTTTTTCAAACAAGTCTTCAAATTTCATTGATTTTGCTTCAATAGCTTCGTGAAATTCAAAGGTAATAGGTACACCAATTTCTAAGGGAAAAGAGCCGTTTTTATTTAATTTCCAACAATTGTTAATTGTTACAGGAATTACATAGGCTGAAGGTGCAAATTTGGTTAACATTTTTAGTCCATTTTCTGAAAAACGCTTTGGTTTACCATCTTTGCTTCTTGTTCCTTCAGGAAAAATAACAGCAGTGTATTTATTTTCTTCAATATATTTTCCAAAGTCTTTAAGTGCTGTAAGTGCTTGACGCGCATCTTTACGGTCTATTAAAACAGATCCACCATGTGTTAAATTGTAAGAAACACTTGGGATGCCTTTTCCCAATTCAATTTTTGAAACAAATTTAGGATGGTAATCTTTCATAAAACACGAAATTGGACAAATGTCGTGCATACTTTGATGATTGGAAACTAAAATTAAAGGAACGTTTTTTGGAATAGGATGCTTACTTATAAATGTGACCTTAGAGCCTAAAATATATAATAATTTGGTAAGTGAGCAGTTCATAAAATCAACTGCAAATTTATGTCCTTTGTAACCGCCAAGGTTAAAACCCAACCATTGTACAACATGGAAAAAAAGCAAGTAAATTCCGTAAAAAAAATAAAATATTGAAGAGAGTATGTAAGAAGCTATTTTTTTCATTGTAAACAGAAAATAGAATGTTTAAAAGCGGTGTTACAGATATTTTAAATTGAGCCTGTTAGTATAAAATACAAAATTGTTAAAGAAAATTATTTAACAGGCTCAATGAAATTATTTAGTTAGAAAACCATTGTGCCCAAGGAATTCTGCTTAAAATTAAAAGCGATGCAATGGTGTAAAATATTGCAATTGTTTTAAATTTTCCGTTGCTGGTAGCTTTCTTTTTATGTTTAGAAAATCCAATAGTAATTAAAGTAATAGCAATGATTCCTACAAGAGGGTGCTCTACTAATATTTTTCTCAAATCGCTATTTTTCATAACTTCTCCCATACCTGCTTCACGCATAATTACGTAATAATCAGAGGTGTAATAAGCAACAAACCCAATTAGTAATTGAATATGTGAAGCAATCAAAGCAAATAATGAAATTCGTAAGTCTTTTGCTGTAAAATCTTTTTTTGAATTAAGACCCATAATAGCATTTACAACTGCAAAAATTAAAACAATTAATGCAATGTAAGCCCAATAGGAGTGAATCATTTTAGTCATAATAGATAGTTTTTTAGTTTGACAAAAATAGTGAATTAATGTTTAATAATTTAGTTGAAAGTTGGAAAGTGTGAAGCCAAATTTTTATATAACGATTGTTGAGTTTATTTGTTAAAAAGTTTTGGTTGGCAATGATGCTGGGCATTGGGGTGTTAGAGCCAGTGGTGGAGTTGTTGAAATTGAGCTTAAACACGGTATTTAATTAAATAGAAAAGGGTTTGCATTTAAGCAAACCCTTCTCATTCATAAAAAGAAAGTTTGGTTTATTTCTTTGTTTATTTTTTTGCTAGTAAATCTCTAATTTCTACTAATAAATCTTCTTGAGAAGGTCCTTTTGGTGCAGCAGGTGCAGGCGTTTCTTGTTTTTTAGTTTTGTTAATTGCTTTTATCATCATAAACATTACAAAAGCTACAATAGTAAAATCTATTAAATTGGTTAAAAATTCGCCATACATAACTGCAATTTCACCAGTTACTGCTCCAGCTTCATCTATAACACCTTCATTAATAACATATTTTAAACCTTTAAAATCTGATTTAAATACAAGTCCAACCAATGGAGAAACAATACCACCTGTAAACGATGCTACTACTTTATTAAATGCAGCACCCATAACAAAACCAACAGCAATATCAACTAGATTTCCTTTAACAGCAAAATCTTTAAATTCTTTTAGCATTCCCATTTTAATTGAATTTTTTTATTATTGAGGTGCTAATATAATAAAATTTTGTTAATGTTAAAATTTTGTGAAAATTCTTTTTATTCGTTGAGATATAGCGGTGAGTAATTCGTAAGGAATTGAGTTGATGTTTTTTGCCAAATCTTCCATGTGTTGTTGGTTTTTGTAAATAAAAACTTCATCACCTTCATTACAGTCAATATCAGTAACATTTACCATAATAACATCCATACAAACATTGCCTAAAATGGGCGCTTTTTTATTGTTAATATAAACGTAGCCTTTTCCTTTTCCAAACTGACGTGAAATTCCATCAGCATGACCAATAGGAATGGTAGCAGATTTGATAGTACTTTGCGCCATAAATGAGCGATTGTAACCCACGCTATCTCCTTTTTCAATAGTGTGAATTTGAGATATTACAGATGATAAAGTGAAAACATTTTTTAACTGATTGGTTTTTTCAGTAGCATTTCCAAAACCATACAGTCCAATACCCAAACGTACCATGTCAAACTGGGCTTCTTCAGCATAATTAATAATACCCGAGGTATTTAGCATATGTTGAAAAGGTTTGTTTTTTAGCGTTGGAATCAATTCACTTGAAATATTTTTAAAACTATTTATTTGTTGTAAAGTAAATGCGCGTTCATTTAAATCTTCACTAGCTGCAATGTGCGAAAATATAGAAGTAATTTGTACAGCGTCCTGATTATTTATAAGGGTTGAAATTTCTAAACAATCTTTTTTTGCAAATCCCAAACGGTTTAATCCGGTGTTGAATTTAAGATGAATAGGATAGTTTTTTAGTCCTTCATTTGTTTGTGCAATTTCAATAATATCTTTTAATAATTGTACAGAATAAATGGTAGGTTCTAAATTGTAATCAATCATTTTTTGAAGATTCACTTTTTGTGGGTGCAGCACCAAAATAGGTGTTTTAATTCCTGCATTTCTAAGTGCAATGCCTTCATCTAAATAAGCAACAGCAAAATAGTCAACTTTTGAAGCTATGTGTTTGGCAATTTCAAAAGAACTACTTCCGTAACCAAATGCTTTTACCACCGCTAAAATTTTGGTAGTAGTTTTAAGTTTAGATTTAAAGTAGTTTAGGTTAAAATCAACAGCGTTTAAATCAATATTTAATATGGTAATGTGGTTATTTTCCATCCTTAGCTTGTTCGGATTTTTTAATTTTTGCTTCTTGCATAGCTTTAAAATAGGCCGATCTGCTTAAAGGCTCATATTCTTGTGTTTCACCTAATAAAACAAGCGCTTCACTAGGTGCGGTTCTATGGCTATAATGTGCTAAATTTCCAGTTCGAGTGCAAACGGCATGTACTTTTGTAACATACTCTGCAGTTGCCATTAAGGCAGGCATTGGTCCAAACGGATTGCCTTTAAAATCCATATCTAAACCAGCAACAATTACGCGGATACCTCGGTTTGCAAGGTCGTTACAAACAGCAACAATTTCATCGTCAAAAAACTGTGCTTCATCAATACCAACCACATCAACATCATTGGCTAAAAGCCTAATGTTTGCCGAAGATGGTACGGGTGTTGACCTAATTTCATTAGCATCATGCGAAACTACATTTTCGTCATCATACCTTCTGTCAATAGTAGGTTTAAAAATTTCTACTTTTTGTTTGGCAAATTGTGCTCTTTTAAGCCTGCGGATCAACTCTTCGGTTTTACCCGAAAACATGGAGCCGCAAATTACTTCAATCCAGCCAAATTGTTCGTTATGATTTACGGTATTTTCAAGAAACATTTTGTAATTTCACAATTGAAAGGTTATTGTATTTTTTTAAAATAAATGCAACAAATATATGGTTATATTTAATTACCTTAGTTGACTAATTTTTGAAAGGTAATACTGTACATTTTCAAATCACACAAATTTATTAAAAATTATAGATCAAAAAATATTTAACATCTCAACTTATGCACAAAAAATTAAAAGCCGATTTAGTAAACCTGGCAAACAGTATTTTAGAAATGGAAGATACTTGTAATGTGGTTGATTTACATAAAAAAGCACAAATTATTTATGAAAAATTGTGTGTATTAAAATTTGTTGAAAGCAATTTGTCTAATTTTTATTCGGAAGAAATTATTGAAAAGGAAGTTGCTATTGTTGAAGAAATTGAAGATGAAATTGTGTTTGCAGCTATTGATGAAAAAGATCTTTTGATAGATGAAGATACTTTGGATGAAACTGTTTTGGCTGATTTAATTTTAAAAGAACAACAAGAAGATGCTTTGTTAGCTGCAAAAGAGCAAGAATCTGTAATTGAAGATGTCAAAGCTAAGGTTGAAGAAAAAGCAATTGAAATTGAAGATTTTATTGAAGAACCTGTTGCTGTTGTATCAAAAACAATAGTCGAGAAGTTGATTGAAGAGGAAGAAATTGTAGTTGAGCCAATTAAGCCAAACACTGTTGAAGTTGAAAAAGCGATTGAAAAAGTTGTTGAAGAAAAACCAAAATTAAGCATTGAGCAGGTTGAAGAAATTTTTGAAACAGAAAAAAGCAACGTAAAAAACAACAAGCGAGACATTGAACAAATGCATTTTAGTTTAGAAGATGAGTTTAAAGATGCTATTTCTGCCGATGTTGCTACCAATCTTTTTGAAAGAGTCACAAAAGAAAATCCTGTAATTGAAACCAATCCAGAACCAAAACCAAAATCGTTGAACGACGCGTTATTTTCTAAAAATCTGCAAATTGGTTTAAATGATAGAATAGGGTTTGTTAAACATTTATTTGATGGAAGTCAGGAAGATTTTAACCGCGTTTTATCGCAATTAAATTCTTTTGATACTGAAGCTGAAGCCAAAACCTTTGTATTAGAATTTGTAAAGCCAGATTACGATTGGTCTGGTAAATTAGAATATGAAGAGCGACTTTTAAATATAATTGAACGTAGATATTTATAAAAACAAGATGGCTAAGCACAATGAACTTGGTGAGTTAGGCGAGGAGTTGGCTGTAGAATTACTTCAAAAAAAGAACTATCAAATTATAGAGCGCAATTGGCGCTATAAAAAAGCAGAAATAGATATTATTGCTTTAAAAAACAACATTTTAGCTGTTGTTGAAGTAAAAACACGTTCTAGTGATTACTTTGGAAATCCTCAAGATTTTGTAAATCAAAAAAAGATTCAGCTATTGGTTGAAGCAGTAAATGAATATGTAATCTCTAGAGATTTAGATGTTGAGGTTCGTTTTGATATTATTGCCATTACAAAAAACCATCCTCATTTTGATATTGAACATTTAGAAGATGCTTTTTTGCATTTTTAATTTATTTATGCATAATGTAACTTAAGGTACAATATTATGAACGTAGGTTCATTATATTTGTGCTTTAATAATTGAAATGGCTAGACCTGAAAAAAATAGAAAAGTTGCTCAACCACCAAAAATGAAAGGGTTTAAGCCGTTTGGAATTCCTAGATGTGCTTTAGAAACTATAAAATTATCTTTTGAAGAATACGAAAGTATTAGATTGGTTAATTATGAAATGCTTCAGCAAAAAGATGCGGCAGTTTTAATGAATATCTCTAGACCAACACTTACCCGAATTTATAACAAAGCACTAAAAAATATTACAAAAGCATTTGTTGAAGGAAAAGCCATTGTTATTGATGGTGGTAATTACGAATTTGATAATGATTGGTATAGGTGTAAAAAATGTAACGACTTGGTTGAAGGGCATGAAAAAAAACACAACACCAGTACGAAATGTAATAATTGCAATAAAAATGAATTTATAACTTTAAATAAAACAAATTTACAATGAAAAAAATAGCAATACCTGTAGATGGTAATAATCAATTAGAAGATCATTTTGGTCAATGTAACTTCTATGAAATTTATACAATTTCAAATGAAAATAAAATTATTGAAGTAGAAACTTTAGCAGCAGAACAAGGATGTGGATGTAAATCTAATATAGCAAGTATTTTGGTAGAACATGGTGTGTCTTTAATGCTTGCAGGCAGTATTGGTACTGGAGCTATTCATGTTTTAAATGCCTGTAATATTGATGTTGTAAGAGGTTGTTCTGGAAATACCAATGAAATAATAAATCTATACTTACAAGGAAAAATTAAAGATAGTGGCATAACTTGCGCACATCACGAACATGAGCATGACCACCAATGCAATCATTAATTAAGATTAAAAATTAAAGTTGGTTTTCATATTAAAAACCAACTTTAATTTTCAAAATAAGCTTTTACATCTTCAATATATTCGGGTTTTTCAATAATTGTTTTAGCTTCATTTAAAATAAAATAAGTAGGCGTACTAACAATATTGTAATTTTTTGAAATTGAATTTTCCCATTTTCCCAAGCCTAAAACAGAAATCCATTTTTCAAATTTTTCAGCATATTTTTCAAATTCAACATTGCTATTTTCCAATCCAATATCAATTACCTGAACGTTGGTTTTGTTAAGCATATAATCGTATAATTTTGGAACTTCATCTATACAATGCGAACATTCTGTGCTCCAAAAAACCAATACATACGTTTTTGCTGTGTTTAAATTGTGTAAACTGTTTGTTTCGCCATTTATATTAAAAGTAAAATCTGGTGCAGTTCTACCAATTGCTATTTTTAAATTTTCTAAAATATTGTTAATATCTTCATCATTTTTATATTCAGCAGGCAAATTTTCGTAGTAATTTTCTTGCAGATAATCTGTAATGGTTAAATTTTCAGATTGAGAAAAAGCATATAATAAGGTATTTACGATTTCACTTTTTAACAGATTGTTATCAGATACTTTTGCTAAAACAGTATCTATGGCATTTTTATACAGTTTTTGTTGTACTTCAACATCATCAGAAGCATTTAAATAAAAAGTGTAATCTAACACCGCTTGTGTAATTACATTTGAATTGATAATAACAGGATCTGTAAAATTTATGTATTCAAAAAAATGTGTTTTCTCACTATTTAAATATTCTTGCGGATTTTCAAAAAGTTTTTCAGCATAGTATTTTTCATTTGATTTTATAAAATGACTGGCAAGCATGCCTTCAGAATTCACTTCAAATTCTTGCTGAATTTCTTTGTAATAAAGCAATACATTTTGGTAACTAATACGCGCCTCAGCTTTTTCAGCTTCCGTTTTCATTTTAAAATAAGTGTACTGAATTGCATCTAAATTTTGTTTGATGGCATTGGTTTTTTGTACATATTTATGGTAAATTATATTTTCTTCTGAAGTAATAAAATCTACAGTTTCAAAGGGTTTTGAAGGGTCTAACTTAAGTTCAATGTTTTTTTGATTGTAAATAATATCTATGGTACTTTGGTTGTCCATTTTAAAACGCAAGCGGTACATACCACTTGGAGAATTTTCAGGAAAAACAATCGAAAATTTTTCGTTTTCAAAATTTACATTGTCTACATAAATTTGTTTTGCACCTTTTAATTGGTATAAAGCTGCCCAGGTATAATCGGTATTTATGGGGTTTATTGTGCCAGTTACAGTTTGCTGACTTTGAGCAGTGATAGTAACAAGTAAAACTAATATTTGTAGCTTTTTTAACATCTATTTTGTGTTTAAATTTTAAATAAGTTTTTGTGTTTTAAAATACAAAACAATGGCTTCTTTTATTAAAACGGTTTGTTCTCCCGATTTTAACAACGGTAGTTCTTCAATGGTTTTGTAATGTGGCCAGCCATCTTCATCAAAATAATCAAATTCATAATAACCAAAAGGTTCTAATAACCTGCAAATGGCAATATGCATTAAGTTTACTTTATCGTCTTTTTTAAATTCAATAACCCCTTTTCCTAGCTCTTGAACACCAATTAAATAAATAATAGCATCTAAATTAAGTTGCTCTCCTTCACCAAATCTTTTAGCTAAAATTTGTAAAATAAGCTCCCATTCTTCTTTTAATTTTTGATCTCTTGACATTTGAAGTTTTTAGTTTGGTTGCAAATATACAAATCGATTCATGTATATTTACAAAAATTAGTGTATGAATACTTTTGATATCGTTATTGCCGCCATATTGGTATATGGATTTGTAAGAGGTTTTTTGAGAGGTTTTTTTGTTGAAATTGCTTCGTTAATAGGTTTAATTGCCGGAATTTATGGCGCAATGCATTTTTCTTTTTATGCAGGGAATTTATTATCCAATTATTTTTCTTGGGATGAACGAACCCTTACCATTGTTTCATTTGCTATTACCTTTGGTATTATAGTTTTAGCCATTGCACTTTTGGGTAAATTATTAACCAAAATGGCTGATGTTGCTTTGTTGGGAATGTTAAATAAAATTTTTGGTGGTATTTTTGGAGCGTTAAAAATAGGGGTGATTTTAAGTATTGTTTTTTTAATTTTATCGAAATTAAACGATACAATTCCTTTTATTCCCGAAAATCAACAAGAAGAATCTGCACTGTACAAGCCTATTAAAAATTTGGCAACAACTTTATTGCCTAACTTTATTGAAGTTGTTGATGAAAAGGCAAAAGAATTTAATATTTCTAAAGAATAACTACTTGTTTAAAAATTATTTTTTCTGAGTGTTTATTTGCCAAGTAACCAACAATGAAGTGTAAAACAGGTTGTGATTTAGACCTTTTGCTATAGAATAATCAATACTTAAATTGTTTTTAATATTGTATCCGCCACCCAAATTTAAGTTTTGAGATACAATCATTTCTTTATTAAAATCTGCAAAGTTTTCTAAAAAAAAGTGAATCTTAGAGTTTAAATTATAACTCAGGTTAGCGATGTAATAGCCAGATTTTGTAGCATCTGTTTCATAAGCATAACCAATGTTGTAGTTTAATGAAAAATGCTCATTAATTGTATTTGAAAAGTTTAATGACACAATTTTACCAAGCGTATTTATTTTTAGGTTGTTTTCAAAAGGTAAAATTATACGCCCCATGATTGCAGCGGCAGGAAGTATGTTTTTTTGTTTCCATAAATTAACAGATAAACCAAGTTGTACATGGTCAAATTTGTTTAATGAATGGATTAAGTGGTCATTTTCATATAAATGCTCTCTAATTAAAGGTGCATTTAATTGTAATTCAACAGCATTAGATAAACCATATCTAAAAAGTAAGCTTGGTATACTCCAAGCTACTTGTTTAGTTTTACCTTCTTTTTGAATAGCATATTGCCCTTCCATTTCAATTTGAAGCATTTGCTTACCAATACCTGCTGATGGTTCTACAATTTGTGAATGTGAAATTGAATAACAAAATAAACAAAATAAGACTATGCAATAATTGTATCTCAAAACTTATATAATTTAATTGACAAATCTACGTATAGTTTAGTCTAAATAAAAATTTAGACAAGTCTAAATATAATTTATTATTACAAAAAAATAAACCTATTGTAGTGTGAAATTTTAAAACTGTTAGGCCTTAAATTGTTACAAAATTATTTAGATTTAGTCTAAATAAAAATGATTTATGTCATTTTTATTCATAAAAAAAGCCAAACTTATTTGTTTGGCTTTTAAAATATAATGTTTGATTCTTTAATTTTTAATTAATTTTCTACTGCTTGTTCCTTGTGCGGTAGTTATTGTTGCAAGGTATACACCTGGAGTTAAGCTTGAAGCATCAACATTAACCGACGTTGCATTTGGGTTTAATGAAATTACTTTAGTTCCAATTACATTAAATATATTAATAGCTTCAATTTCTTGATTGTTAGTTGAAATCTTCCATTCTCCGTTTGTTGGGTTTGGATAAGCCATTAAGCCATCAATTTCAAAATCTTTAATACTTGCAGTTGATGTGTTGTATTGCACAATATTATCGAAATAGAAAGTTGAAGTTGCACTACCATCTCCTATTACATTAAGATCAAATAACAATACAAGTTTGTAAAAATCTGCAGGTTGACCTGTAAAATCCCAAGACAATGTTTCCCAGGCGCCAGTAACAGTTGTGGTTGTAAGTTCTTGTTTGTGAACTCCGCCTGTTCCTTCTACTTTTAAAGCTACTGTTGTTCCAATTGGAGCCATTGTCCATACATCCATTTTAATAGCATTTAAAGTCGAAAAATTAAGATTATTTTCTAAGCCTAACCAAGTTCCTGCCCAAGCAGAACCACCATTTCTAATCATTTCTCCTACTTTTGCACTGTTATTTGCAGTACCTTGTTTTGGGTTGTTGATAATCTTTGCAGTTCCACCATCAAAATTATTAAAGTCAGATGTTAGTGGTACTGTTTCAAAAGTAATAGGTAAATTAAATATTGATGGTGGAGTAGCAGCTTCACCAACAACACCGCTAATATTGTCTACATAAGTTGTTCCATCAAAAGCAGGTGCGCTAAATCCAGCAGAATAGCAAGGAAATAACACTAAAAGTTTATACTGGTCATTAACACCTGTAGATGTAAAATCTACTGGAATTGTTTCCCAGCCTAATCCATTTGTGCTAAAAGGAATTTCAACATTTCCACCTCCATTTAATGATTGCTCTAATTTAAATAGAAAATCTTGAGGTGCAGTAGTGTAAACATCTATAGAGATTGTCTTACTACCTGTAGCAGTTGTTAAATCTATATAGTTTGTAGACATTAACAGTTGTGCATTTTGCCATTTAGCACCTGTAGAAGAAGAGTTAATTTGTCCTGCTTTTCCATGTCCAGCAAAATCTACTGGAGCATCTACTACGGCTACAGAGCTCATACCGCTATCACTAAACCAATTTGCGTTTGAAGGTGTTACAACTCCATCTTTTGCACCAACTATAATGTCTGTTTCAAAAGTAACAGGGATGGTTTGGGCGTATCCAATTGATACCATTAATAATAAAAATAATAAAGTAGTTTTTTTCATCATATAAATATTTTAAGTTTAGTGTAAATTAGAATGAAAAACTTAAAAAATTAGTTTTTAACGTATATGCAAACTATACAGTTTGAAAAAAATAGTTATTTATATGGATTGAATTTGGGTTAAAGATTGTAAAACCTAGTATTGTGAAGATGTAAATTGCTTTTTAAAAAGCTATTATGAAGTGTATTAGCTGAAATATTTTTGTAAAATTTTATTAAATGTTGAGGTAATGTTGAGGTGATTTATTGAATGGGTACAAAGAATGCATTAATAAATATCATAAAAAAATCCGAAATAAGGAATATTTCGGATTTTTTATGTTTATAATGTAAAAGTGAAATTTATAATTCCAATGCTTTTTTAGGATTGTTGTCCATTAAAATTTCAATTGGGTTTTCTAAAGCTTCTTTTACAGCTACTAAAAATCCAACAGATTCGCGACCGTCAATAATTCTATGGTCATAAGATAAAGCAACGTACATAATTGGTCTAATAACCACTTCGCCATTGACAGCCATTGGTCTTTCAACAATGTTGTGCATTCCTAAAATACCACTTTGAGGAGGATTGATAATAGGTGTAGACAGCATAGATCCAAAAACACCACCATTGGTAATGGTAAAAGTACCACCTGTCATTTCATCAATGGTTATTTGTCCGTCACGAGCTCTTATTGCCAAACGTTTTATTTCATTTTCTACACCTCTAAAAGATAGGTTTTCAGCATTTCTAAGTACAGGCACCATTAAACCTTTTGGTCCAGAAACTGCAATTGAAATATCTTGAAAATCGTGTGAAATTTTATAATCACCATCAATCATAGAGTTTACGTCTGGGTACATTTTTAAAGCACGAACCACAGCCAAAGTAAAGAAACTCATAAAGCCTAAGCCAACATTGTGTTTTGCTTTAAATTCATCTTTAAATTCGTTGCGTAAATCAAAAATTGGTTTCATATCTACTTCGTTAAAAGTAGTAAGCATTGCAGTTTCATTTTTAACTGTAACCAAACGCTCAGCAACTTTTCTACGCAACATAGACATTTTGGTTCTTTCTGAACTTCTAACCCCACCGGCAGGTGTTCCCATACTTGGAACTGCTTTTACAGCATCTTCTTTTGTTATTCTACCGTCTCTTCCAGAACCTTTAATTTGTGTAGGTTGTATGTTTTTTTCGTCTAATATTTTTTTAGCAGCAGGTGAAGGAGCGCCACTAGCGTAGGTTTTAGTTTCAACTGGTTTGCTTTCAACTTTTGGAGTTTCAATAACTTTTGGAGCTTCTTCAACAGAAGATGAACCTTCAGGTTTTTTAGCATCCATGTCAATTAAACAAACAACAGAACCTACAGCAACAGCATCACCTTCTTCAGCTTTTAAAGTAATAATTCCACTTTCTTCTGCAGGTAATTCTAAAGTTGCTTTGTCTGAATCAACTTCGGCAATTGGTTGATCTTTTTCAACATAGTCTCCATCAGCAACTAACCAAGCTGCTATTTCTACTTCTGTAATAGATTCTCCCGGAGAAGGAACTTTCATTTCTAAAATCATCTTTGTATATTTTTTAAATCTTAATTCTTTTTTTAAAAGGAATTGTAGATTTTTTATTAGTTAGTTTTTTTAATTTATTTTGTTGTATCAAATACTTTATCAATAATACGTTGATGTCTTCTTTTGAAACGAGTAGATGAACCTGCTGCTGGAACTGCTTTAAAAGGCTGTGAAGCAACTTCAAGGTTAACCAATCTAAAACGTTGCAGCATAAAACTCCAAGCGCCCATATTTTCTGGTTCTTCTTGTGCCCAAACGTATTTTTTTACGTTAGGATATTTATCTATTACGGCTTGTAATTTATCTAAATGTAATGGGAACAATTGTTCAATTCTAACCAAAGCAATATCTTCTCTTTCTAATGCGGTACGTTCGGCTAATAAATCGTAATAAAATTTACCAGTACAAAATACCAATTTAGTAACATTTGTTGGATTTACAGTATCGTCAATTACTTCTTGAAAACTACCTTCAGAAAAATCTTCAATAGGAGAAACTACTAATGGATGGCGTAACAAACTTTTTGGTGTAAATACAATCAATGGTTTTCTGTAATCGCGTTTCATTTGACGACGCAATAAATGGTAAAAATTTGCAGGTGTTGTACAGTCTGCAATAATCATATTATCAATGGCACATAATTGTAAAAAACGTTCCATGCGTGCTGATGAATGCTCCGATCCCTGACCTTCGTAACCGTGAGGTAACAATACCACCAATCCGTTTTGTAATTTCCATTTATCTTCAGCAGCAGATAGATATTGGTCGAAAATAATTTGTGCACCGTTGCTAAAATCTCCAAATTGAGCTTCCCAAATTGTTAGTGCATTTGGGTGTGCCATAGCGTAGCCATAATCAAAACCAAGTACACCGTATTCTGATAATAATGAGTTGTAAATGCTCATTTTACCTTTGTTACCATCAATGGTATTTAGTAAGTTGATGCGTTCTTCTGAAATTTCATCGCGTAAAATAGCGTGTCTATGACTAAAAGTACCACGTTCAACATCTTGTCCTGAAATTCGAACGTCAAAACCTTCTTGTAATAAGGTTCCGTAAGCTAAAGTTTCAGCCATTCCCCAATCTATTTGATTGGTTTCAAAAACCATGGCATTTCTATCGTTTAATATTTTTTCGGCTTTGCGTAAAAATTTTACACCTTTAGGAACGGTAGAAACAACTTTTGCAATTTCTTTTAATTTTGAATTTGAAAAAGTGGTATTTGTAGGCTGTAACATGGTGTCCAGTTTTTTTCTGGTAAAACCGTTCCAGGTTTCTTCCATAAATTCTCTAACCTTTGATGTTTCAGTTCCTTTTGCGTTTTCGTATTCAACCTCCAATAAGTTCTTAAATTCATCAATAATACCATTTAAAAATGTGGTATCTATGGTGCCCTCAGAAATTAATTTTTTGGCATAGATATCTCTTGGATTTGGGTGTTTTGCAATTGCTTTGTATAAATTAGGTTGGGTAAAACGAGGTTCATCACCTTCGTTATGGCCGTATTTTCTATAACCTAATAAATCGATAAAAATATCGCGTTTAAACTCCATTCTAAAAGCCAAAGCCATTTCAATTGCGTGTACTACAGCTTCTACATCATCGGCATTTACGTGTAATACAGGAGATAAGGTTACTTTAGCAACATCGGTACAATAGGTACTAGATCTGGCATCTAAATAATTGGTTGTAAAGCCAATTTGGTTGTTTACAACAATATGAATGGTTCCACCAGTAGAGTAACCGTTTAATTTACTCATTTGAGTAACTTCATAAACCAATCCTTGACCCGCAATGGCAGCATCACCGTGTACAATAATTGGTATTAATTTTGAATTGTCTCCGTTGTAATCTTTGTCAATTTTTGCGCGTGCAATTCCTTCAACAATAGGACCAACCGTTTCTAAATGCGACGGGTTTGGAACTAAATTCATAGTTAATTCCTTGTTGTTTTTTAAGGTTTTTTTAGTGGTTAAACCTAGGTGGTATTTTACGTCACCATCAATAAAATCATCTTCAAAATCTTTACCTTCAAACTCGCTAAATAAATCTAAGATTGGTTTTCTAAAAATATTAACCAAGGTACTTAATCGGCCACGATGTGCCATACCAAGTACAAATTCTTTGGCATCAAAATATTCAGTAGCATTCCAAATAATAGCACTAATTGCTGGTATAAGAGCTTCTCCACCTTCTAAAGAAAAACGTTTTTGACCTACATATTTAGTTTGTAAAAAATTTTCAAACGTAACAGCCTGATTTAATTTTTTTAAAATATATATTTTAGTTTCTTTTGAATAATTAGGGTGGTTAGAATTTTTGTTGAGTTGATTTTGAAACCACTTTATTTCTTGAGGATTTCTAATGTACATATATTCAACACCAATAGAATCGCAATAAATGGTTTCTAAGTGTTTAATAATATCACGTAAAGTTGCAGTACCAGTTCCAACTATTTGACCAGCATCAAACACAGTGTCTAAATCTTTTTCAGATAAGCCAAAATTTTCGAGTGCAAGTGTTGGTGAGTATTTACGTCGCTCTCTAACAGGATTTGTTTTGGTAAACAAGTGGCCACGTGTTCGGTAGCCATTTATAAGGTCAATTACCTTAAATTCTTTTAATACATTTTCGGGAACGGTATAGTCAGATTTTATCTCTGTTTCTGTTTCGTTATCGGTTAAACTATATTTTTCGTTAGCAAAGTCGTACCCTTGAAAAAAGCCTCTCCAACTTGGTTCAACCGAATCAGGATTTATTAAATACTGGTCGTATAAATCGGAAATAAAACCGGTGTGTACAGCATTTAAAAATGAAAATTTATCCATAATTAATTTAATAGTCTGTGTTTTAGTTAGCGACACAAAAATACAACTTTTACCAAAACCACCATTTTTATTGATGGATATTTGAAATTATTGTATTATTAATAAAATTAGTTGATTTAAGCTAATAATGAAGTTGTTTTGAGGTGCTATTTAAAAGAAATTATAGAAACCTAATAAAAAATGATAAGTTTGGTAAAAACCTTAAATGATAATTTTCAGCAGTTTATAAGTCCGTTTGAAAAAAAAGAATAAAAAAATATAAATTTTTTTAAAAAACTCTTGGAATAAAAAGAAAAGCTTGTATATTTGCACTCGCTAAAGCGAAATATTCCTCCTTAGCTCAGTTGGTTAGAGCATCTGACTGTTAATCAGAGGGTCCTTGGTTCGAGCCCAAGAGGAGGAGCTTAGTGATAACAAGCCATTCAAGAAATTGAGTGGCTTTTTTATTTTTACAGGTTAAACATAGGTTAAACAAATCTGAATTAGTTCAAGAATCTTTATTATTTTTGAATTATGAGCAACTCAAATAACGAATCAATAACAATTGTTGTGTTTATGCAAATATTGTTGTTAATCTAAAAAGGAAGAACTCAACGTTTCTAACTCCTCTAAATTGAGCTCTAAACGCTTTTATTTTAGCATTGAATGATTCAGCTGAAGCATTAGTGCTTCTATTTATAAAATAGTTTAGGATTGACCTATAATTGAGTGTTATCGTATTTGCAATTGTGTTGAACGCTTTAAAACCTGTATTTTCTACATCTTTATACCAATGTGCTAGCTTTGTATATGCTACTTCTATAGTTTTGGCTGTATTGAATATGTTCCTTAGTCCTTGAGTAAGATCAAAAGCGATTTTTATATCAGGATATTGATCGAACAATATTTTGCTTCTACAGTATTGGCTTTCTGTCCAATTTGAGGGGGCTTTGTATAGCAAGTATCTACTTCTAGCCAAAAGTTGTTTTCTTGTGTCTCCGTTGCTAAACTCTTTGGGAGAGCATGTGCTGTTCTTTGCTTTTG